>CAZXIC010000001.1:0-174284 GCA_964640195.1 uncultured archaeon
CCCTTTTACTCATTCTTTTTTCCAGAAGGGAAATCCTTTTTTATTAGTTACGCCTAATTATTACTGATTCATGCCTTCCATGGATTTGGACGAACAGATTGCTGCAAGCGCTGCAGAAGCGAAAAGGAACTGCAACCTCTGCATGGGCAGGGCGCACCTGCGAAACGTTGATATCGAGAGAAGCAGCGCAAGGAAGGCTGTAAGCGGTTTAATCCAGCTGTTCAACGAAAAATTCAACCTGCTGCGCAGGAAAGACGCTGCAGCAGGGGAAATAAAAAAGGCGATTGAAAGCAAGAGGCTGTGCATGACTGTTCTGCAGCAGTGCGACAAGTGCGACAAAGAGGTTGACCTGATTAAAAGGGAAATGGGCAAAGCCGGGCTGTGAAAAAAATGATTATTGCCGGAATTGATGAAGCGGGCAGGGGCCCTGCCCTTGGCCCGATGGTTCTTGCTGTTGCAACAATTGAAAAGCGTGGGGAGGAGAGGCTTATTGAGCTTGGAGTGAGGGACAGCAAGCAGCTCACTGCATTGGAGAGAGAGAGGCAGCATGCGCAGCTCAAGAAAATGCTGCATGAATTCAGCTTTGTGAGCATTGAGCCAGAAGAGCTTGATTCCCTGATGGACTGGAAGAGCCTGAACGAGATAGAGGCAATGAGAATCGGCTTGCTGCTGAATTCCCTGAGGAAACGGCCTGATGTCGTCTATGTTGATGCCCCTGATTTGATTGAATCAAACTTTGCCAGGAGGATAAGGAAATACATCTCCTTCAGCCCGGAGATAAGGGCAGAGCACAAGGCAGACGCAAACTATCCTATTGTGAGCGCTGCGTCCATAATCGCAAAGGTTGAGAGGGATGCTGCGATAAAGCGCCTGTGCAGCCAGTACGGCGAGATAGGCAGCGGCTATCCCCATGACCCCAAAACGATTGAATTCATCTGCAACTGGGTCAAGAAAAACAGGAGGCTGCCTGCAATTGCGAGAAAAAGCTGGGAAACCAACAAGGCGATTACAGACAGCGTTTTCCAGAAAAAGCTGGGCGCATGGAAGTGATTTTTTTATGGTGAACGAGCCCTGGAAAAAGAGGAAAAACAGGTTTGACTTCTTCCTTGACCTTTCCGACATGGACAGGCTGTTCAGCGACCTGCTCAAAGGCTTTGACTCAATGGAGGAAATTCCCCGAAAGCCCTTGGTAATGGGCTTTAATGTAAAAGTCGGACCAGACGGGCAGCCAATCATTGAAAGGTTTGGCAACGTCAGGGCATCTGAGGGAAAGCCTGTTGTTGCTGACGCAAGGGAGCCATTGGTTGACGTGACAAAGAGCAAGGGAGAAATAACGATTACTGCAGAGCTTCCAGGGGTTGAGAAAAGGGACATTAGTGTGAGAAACCCTGACAGCAAGACAGTTGAAATAAGCGTTTCTGGAGAAAAGCCCTTTTACAAGAGAGTTTTGCTTGACGCAGCAGTAAAGCCGAAGAGCGCAAAAGCGAAATTCAAGAACGGCATCCTGGAAGTAGCATTCCGGAAGGAAAGGGAAGCTGCAGCCGGGGAAAAAGGCGTGAAAATAGAGTAGCTGCTTTTTTTGGCAACAGAAACAATTAAATTCCACGGACTGCCAGATATTTGCATTATGCTAAAGCCTTTGCGGAGGTTTAAAGTTCCGGGAAACCTCACAATAATTGACCTGATGAGGCAGGGCAGAGACCACGGCATGGAAATACAGCGCGGCACTGTTGAGAGGAAGCTTGCGCAGGCTGGAGTAAGCGGGGAGCAAGTACCGGCAGATGTTGCGAAGCAGCTGGTCAGGGAGGCGTGGTGGAGAAGAAGATTGCCCCAGATGCTGAACAAAGGATACCTTATTCCTTTGCGGGATTTTGAAGCACAGCTTGGTATGCCGGTGGGTGGATTGTCGCACAGGAAGGACATAGGGAAATTCATGGTGGGGCAAAGAAAGTACATCACAAAGTGGGAGGCGAAGCGCTTTTCCACTACATACAAGAAGGAGGTTGCGGAAAAAAAACACCTAGAAATGGAGGCAGTGAAGCAAAGAATAGATAGGAAGAAGGAGGAGGCAAAGGCTGAAAAACAGAAGAGGCGGGAAAAAGCAAGAAAGAAAGAAGCGGCACGGAAGGAACAGGAAAAAGCTAAAAGGGAGCAGCAGAGAAAGGAAAAGGTTGAAAGGGAGAGGCGGAATGCAGAAAAAATAGCGGAAAGGTATAAGCAAGCGCAGGAAAGAAGGGATCAAAGGAAAAGGGGGTTGTTTGAAAAGCGGCGTCGAGCGCAAGAAGCTAGGAAGGCAACGCGGGAAAAAGCAGGGGCAGCGCAGGCTGTGCAGCCGAGGCAAGGGGCAGTGAAACCCGCAGCAAAAAAGCCAGGCTCTGGGCTTGCGCAAAGGCAGGCCAGAGTGACCGCGGAAGAAAAGGCAGACAGGGCTGCAGTGCGGAAAGAAACAGGGGCTGCAAAGAGGCCGAAAAAGCCAGCAGCCGCAAAACCAAAGGTCAACCCCAAGCTGGCGAAAATGCTTATCAAATATAAGCGTTATGCCGTGTTCATGGAGGGCGAGAAGAGGTCGACAATGAACACGCTCATTTCACAGGCTGAAAAAGCCACGCCGGCTGAGTTCATAAAAAATTTTAAGCCAAGGCTCGATAGGGTGCTGAAAAGCCCGCCGGGAAAAAAGGGGTAAAAAATAGGGCAGCTAGCCCTGCTGCTTTTTCATCATTTCCTTGGGTTCGCCGAAATATTCCAGGAATTTTTTCGTTGTCCTCAGGGTGAAGCTCCTTCCCTTGGGCTGCCTGCTCACAAACCCTTCATCAACAAGCCTGTGGATGTGGTCGTATGCCTTGTTGTTCCTGTACTTTATCACCAAACTTTGTGCAATCGGCTGCTTGAACGCAACAAGCGCAAGCGTTTTCATCATTCCAGGATGGAACATCGGCTTTGCCGCAAGCTGCTGCACCCTTGCCTCATACTCAGGCCTGAGGCGCATCTGGAAGCTGTCCTCAATCTGCACAACCTGCAATGCGCTGTCCCTTTTGTTGAATTCCTGCATGAAGTCCATCGCAGCCTTCTTCGCCATTGAGTAATGCACTTCCCCAAGCAGCTCCATCAATTGATTGACGTTTAAAGCCCCTGGGGACATGAACAGCGCTGCCTCAATCAGCTTCTCCCTATCACGCATGCCAATAAAATAAGCCTGTTAGGTTATTAATTTTTTCCCCACAGCGCAGCAAAACAATTAAATTCCCTGAAAGCCAATAATCTTTCTGCATGGTACACCCAAAAGGCTCTGCGTCAAAAAGCAGCATCAGAAAAATGAAGCCAGTGTTTACCGGGCACCTTTGGCGGAACAGGTTTGAATTCAAAAAAGAGCCTTTTCAAGAAAGGGCTCGCAAGCTGCTGGAGACCATGAGGATCACTGACCCAAAAAAAGCTAGTTTGGTGAAGCGTGCAAGAGAAACGCTCTCTAAATTGATACCCCGAGAAAGGGGCCAAATCAGGGGGGAGACGGATAATTTGTTAAAGGGCAGGGCAGCGGCACAATTGCGGAAAAGCGAGCTGGTTGAATTTTATTGGCTGCAGATAAGGCGGGCGCAGGTTGACATAATAAAAGCCAAGCTAGATGGATTCGAGCCAACAAGCAGCAAAATGAAGGGACTGGTACAGAGAGTAACCGACTTAAACGCGCAAAGAGAAGCGCTCCGGAAAGAGAGATAAAAGAAGCCTGGCACAGCCAGCCCGCGGAAGGTCGCAACACGTTAACGGGGAAGCGGGGGGAAAATTATCTTCTCTTGACAACAAATTTGTTTCTTGGGTAATCAAAAGTTATTTCAAAGTGCTCAAAAAAGCTCGAACCCAGGATTATATGGTGGTAATCCGGGCCTGTGATGCTAACAGCTGCCTTGCACTGGATTGGAATTCTTTCCCTTCCTTTCTTTATCTCCATGCTTACAGTTGCCAATTTCGTTATGAAGTCTTTGCCATCAAATGTTTTGGATTTTATTTCAACGCCCTTGGAATAATCAATGCCCAAGGCATCAGCAATCTCTTTTGGGAGAAGGACGAAATCAGAGCCAGAATCCAAAATAGCGGTGAAGTTAACCCTTTCCCTGTCTTTTCCAATCAAGGTTACGTGTATGATGGGCTCCTTAACCCAAACGCCTTTTGCCAATTGCCTGTGCCTGCAGTTATACCTAAAAGACATAAAATTATGCGTGCAAGTAATGGGCTGTCCTGCTTACCCTGGTGAATAGCGGCTTGCCCACGCCGCAAATCCCCTTTGCTTTTGCAATTACTTCCTTCAAATTCTCGCCATGGGCAACAACCTTCTCGCCGCAGATGGCTACCCACTCGTCTTCCTTATATCCCTTAAAATCAGCCTTCAAGAAAAATTCAAAGCTCTTCTCAATAGCGGCAGAAGCCATTTCACTAACCCAAATAACCAATAATTCCAAATATTTAAGAAACAACTTGTGCTTAATAAATCTTTCTTTTTTTACGGCTTACGCCGAAATGCCCCTGCCCCGCTAACTTGTTGCCACCGCCTTGCTGGGCGTGCTGCTGGGTTTTGCGCTGGATTCGGTGCGGCGCCTGCCTGTAAGGCGTTGCAGCCGGATGCTATTTGCCGCTATTGAATCTTCTTGTAGATGTTTTTCCTGTGGCCGATTCTCCTTATGTCAACCAGCTTTTCTCTTTTGTCAAGGACAGCAATGATGAGGTAACTGCTCCAAAAAACGTAGGTGTTAGCACCAATTTTCTAATTCATTTTGCCCGTTTTTTGTAAAGAGATAATAAATAGTTCGTTTTTTAACCATTGTCAATCGTTCAAGACCAAAACCGGAAACGGTCAAAGTCGAAAATAATCCCAGATTTGCTATTTATAAAGCATTTTTCTTCTTTATAAAGAGAACCAAAACATTTATATTATGTGTTTTCTATAATTAACATAAAATATTACTTTGTGTTTGGTGAAATTATCATGGCAACTATGGAGGAAAGACTTGTTGAATTTAACCCTTGGTGGAAAGAGGCTTTTATACTAGATTTCAAGCCGAGAAAAATTTACAATGAAATTCGCAAGTTTCATGGCTTGCCGCAAATAGTGGCACTAACTGGTTTAAGACGTGTTGGTAAGTCTACTTTGCTAAAAAAGATTGTACAGGATGAAATTGCAGGCGGAACGGATCCAAAGAGTATATTGTATTTTTCTTTTGACGAATTCAAAGACACCGAACCAAGAGAAATACTAAAAGCATATGCTGAACTTACGGGAAAAGACGTTTCAAAGGAAAAAACCATTTTATTGTTTGACGAAGTGCAAAAACTAAGCGATTGGGAAAACAAAACAAAAACAATTTACGACCTTTATAAGGAAAAGGCAAAAATTTATTTATCGGGCTCTGAGTCATTGTTTGTAAAAACAAAATCAAAAGAAACGCTTGCAGGAAGAATATTCTACTTCAAAGTAGAAACACTATCCTTCAAAGAATACTTGGATTTCAAGCAAAAAAAGCTTGAACCAACTTCACTTTACCAAAAGGAGTTGCTAAAAGAATTCAAAGAATTTACCCAATCCCAAGGTTTCCCCGAACTTGTTGGTGTAACTGATACAGAAGTAATACAAAAATACCTGCAAGAAAGTATTGTAGAAAAAATAGTCTATAAAGACATCCCGACTGTTTACTCAGTAAAAGAAACGGCAGTTTTGGAATCATTGCTCAAGGTTTTGATGGAAGACCCGGGCCAAATCATTGATATGCAAACATTGGCATCCCAATTCAAAACTACGAGGCAAACAATCTCCAATTATCTCTCATTTCTTGAACAGGCATTCCTTATCAGAAAACTCTATAATTATTCTCCAAACAAAAGAAAAGTTGAAAGAAAACTCAAAAAATACTACCCTGCAATAATAGCGCCGATACTTGCCTTTAAAGAAGACAATATCTCACAATCAAAAGTTTTAGAATGCCTAATAACCAACAACCTTAACGCTGAATTCTTCTGGAGAGACCAATACAAAAACGAAGTTGACATAATACTAACAGAACCTGCCTTGATTCCAATTGAAGTGAAATTTTCTGAAACAAAATCAAAAAGCCTCCGACTATTTATGCAAAAATTCAAAGCCAAAAAAGGCTATATTCTAACTAAAAACAAAGAAGAAAAAGAAAAAGGCAAAATAGAAGTAATGCCAGCTTTCAAATACTTCCTAATTAATCAAACAAAAAAAATTTACAATCCCAAAGGAGGTTCATAGGTGCCACAAAAAACGAACAATTTGATAATAGAGAAGTTTGTAGATTATCTTCTAACAGAACTCACTCCTTACGAAGTTTCTTTTTACTTATATTTATTGCGGAATTCTCGCCTTAAAAATAATGCGCCTACTTTGCGTGTTGGGAAAAGAACTATTTCATATGCGTGTGGGAAAGGCACAAGATCAGATAAGGCAAATTTCCAGCACGTAACAAAAGTTTTGAAATCTTTGGAAGGAAAAGGATGCATTAAAATAGGTGATACCACTCGAGAAGGTACTTTGTATCATGTTAATTTACCAAGCGAGGTTGCACTTGTAAAAGAAAAAATTGCAACGAAAATTCAGACAGAAGATACCGATTATTTTAATAATCCGGAAAAACGAGAAGAACTTTTTAAGAGAGACAAATATCAATGCCATTATTGTGGAGAAACTGTTACTAGAGACAATGCGACACTTGACCACCTAATTCCACAATCTAAAGGAGGAAAAAATACAAAGGATAATCTCAAAACGTCTTGTCTGATGTGCAATAGCATAAAGTCAGGAAAAACTTATGAAGAAGTTGCACCTTTATTATTAAAAAGTATTTCTGAAAGAAGAAAAAGAAAACACAGTTAAATTGCAATTCGATTGTTGTTATTGGTGCTGTTTATTTATTCTATTATGTGACCCAAATTTTGCTTTCTGTCCTAAATCTAGGACAAACCTAATTCAGAACCCAGTTAAACAACCAAAACCAATAAGCAATCCCCTCATTCAAAAATTAGTTCGTATTTTCTGACTTCTGTTCTCTATTCAGACCAATATTCTTTAATTGGTGTCGTCGCCTACGTTATTTCAGGCAATGATGCGGTAATCGCCAGCGCGCAGCTTGCTGTAGGGGCTGCCGACAAGCTTGGAAAAGTAATGCAATGGGTTTTCCGCTACCTTCTCAAGCCTTGCCACAATTCTTTTCGCAACATCCTGTTCCAGGGCAAGAAGGTCCTTTCTGGCTCTCTTTGTAAAAAGCAGCTGCCACATCTTCAAAGCCCGAGCTCTTTCTTGACCCTTTCAAGGGGGATGTGCTTGCCCTGCTTTGACTCAAAAAGCGCCTCCAAAAGCCCAGCCCTGAAATCATCGGAATACTTCCCCTCATCATCCCCCTCAGGAACCAGGGCAATAAGCTTTCCAATCACGTCGTCAAAGCTCTCCCTCCTGTGCTCCTTCAGAGCCTCCAACTCCGTCTTGGTAGAGGAGTTGAGCCGGATAGTCGTGGAAGCCAAAAACAATCACCAAGTATACAGATGTATACAACTGTATATAAGCTTTTCTTTGCTGAGAGAAGCAGGGAAAAATAACTTAATAAATCTAACGAAAATTACGGCATGTGCCTGTCCAAAAGGCAGGCAGCTTGCACATTAGGCAAAATCAGGGTTATTCGCTTGGCGAGAGGCTGATTACATCCCCTGCTTTCAGGTCTTCCAGGGAGATGCCGCTGGTGCTCAGGCCGACGCTCATTCCCTCCTTTGCGGCGTTGCCCAGCCTGCTGTCAATTTCTTCAATGCAGAAGCGCTTTCCGTTGCACTCGCCCTGCATTTCGCCCTTCACTGCGCCGCTCAGGACTTCTCCTACAATGTAAATGCCGGTGTGCTTGAAAAAGGTGCAGGCCTTCTTGACCTCAACAAGGTTCTCGACATCTGGGCTGATGCTGATGCTATCGCACGGGCTTGCTATTTCAATCTGGTTAAAGGAGGGCTCCTGCTTGCCCTTCCCGAATGTCAGGGAAATGAGGCTCATTCTATCACGCCCAGATTCAAAAGGCAGTAAAAGAAAGCACAAGGTTGCATAAAAGAATTAATTTTTAAAAAAACAAACCAGTTTTATGTATAAAACTTCGGGTTTCAAACAAAAAACGGCTTTCTCATGCTTTTTTCCTGATTTTCCGCTGCACCTTTTCATGCATTCTCCTGATGAACTGAAGCTTGCCCTCCATCCGCATGATGTCTGCATAGCCCTGGGCGTAAAGGTTGAAAGCGAAAGGGCTTGGCGTTTCTGAATTGATTTCCTGCGGCTTGACTTTCCCATCCTGAATCAAGGAAACAACCTGCTCGGCAGCGGAAATGTCCATAAGGTCCTCCAAAATTTCCCTCCTTGTTTCCTTCAGGATTGGGAAGTTGTTGCTAATGCGCTTCACTGCTGAAAGAAGCAGCCTTGAGCTCATCTGCTGCCTGCCGACGCTCTTCTTCTTGCCGTGATAAGTCCGCAAAATCATTAAGGCCCTGGTTGCGCAGTGCCTGAAGCGCCTGCCCAGCACCTCTGTTTTTTCCAAAGCAAGCTCTGCAACCTGCCGCAGTGGATTGCGCCTGAAAAGGCTGAATGCCTGCTGGACAGGAAGCTTTTCACTACTGAGGATGAAGCCGTTGTCGCTCAGGGTTATTTCAACGTCTTTGTGTGTTAGCCTGCCGATAAGGTAGGCAAGGACGCGGGAGAGGGCGTCGTTGCAGCGCCTGCCGTAAAGCGAGTGGAATATTGCAAAGCGCTTTCCCTGCTCATCGGTGTAATGCTCTATGAGAAGCTTTTTCTCATGGGGAATCGCTGCAAAGAGGTGCTGCTGCTTGAAATATTTGTAAATTGCGTTTGCAGCGTTCCTGTCAAGGTAAAGATATGAGTTGAGGAATTCCATTATTTCGGCTTTGCCTTTTCCAGCAGCAAATTTCTCATCCATGAGGGAACGGAAGCGCTGGATTTCAAGAGCCAGGTCAAACGAGAGGGGCAGCATCTCGCTGAACCAGCTCGGTACAGTAGGGGGCCTCTTCAGGCCAGGGGCAACCTGGGCAGTGTTTCCCCTGCTGTACCTGAAGATGTAGCTCTCGCCTCCCAGAACAAACACGTCGCCCGGCCTTAAGCGTTCAAGAAAAATTTCGTCAATCGTTCCGATGCTGTGCGCCCCCATTTTCACTTTTATCCGCGCCTCATCGGGGATTGTGCCGACGTTTGTCATATAGAGAACGCGAGCAAGCCTGCCTCTCCTTCCAATCATTCCTGTCTGCTCATCAAACCATATTTTTGCGTAAACGTGCCTTGTCTCAAGCGAGGTGTAATGCCCTGCAAGGTACTTTATCACTTCATCAAAATCTGCCTTTGAAAGGGAGGAATAGCAGTAGCTGCCCCTGACAAGGTTGAACAAGTCAGGCTCTTTTATCTTTCCTGCAATCGCGATTCCGTAAACCTGCTGGGCAAGGACGTCCAGGCAGTTATGGGGGATTTTCACCTTGTCGATGCGGTGCTCTATTGCGTTCTTCAATAAGACAGCGCACTCAACCAGGTCATCCCTGTCAAGGACGATAATCCTGCCCTTTATCGTGTCGTGCAGCTTGTGGCCCGATCTCCCGATTCTCTGCAATGCGCGGGCAATGCTTTTTGGGCTGCCCAGCAAAACAACAAGGTCAATGAAGCCTATGTCAATGCCAAGTTCAAGCGATGTTGAAGAAACAACGCAGCGCAGCCTGCCCTGCTTCAGCCTGTTTTCAACGTTCAGCCTCTTCTCCCTGCTCACGCTGCTGTGGTGCGCGTCAAGGTTGCCGCTGTGGTAGGATGCTGGAAAGCGGCCCTTGAGGTTGTGGACAACCCTCTCTGTTGCAGAGCGGGTGTTTGTGAAAACAAGGGTTGTCTTGTGCTGCTGGATGAGGTTGTGCAGCACTGTATACAACCGCTCCTGAATTTGGTCTGCTGTCACGTTTATCAGGTCTGGCAGGGGTGAAACAACCTTCAAATCAAGCTTTTTGAGGAACTGCACGTCAACAATCCTGCAGTCCCTTGGTTTGTTGGGGGAGAGCATGCCGGCAAGGAATTTTGCCTCCTCTTCCAAGGGAGCGATTGTTGCACTCAATCCGATTCTGCATATGTTTGGGTTTTGCGCCTGAAGCCTTTCAAGCGAAAGGCTCAGGTGCACGCCCCTCTTGTTTTCCGCAAGCGAGTGGATTTCATCTACAATAACCCACTTGATTTCCCTCATGCGCTCTATGAACCTCGGTGAATTAAGCAGGATTGCAAAGCTCTCTGGCGTGGTGATAAGGATGTGTGGCGGCAGCCTCAGCTGCTTGCTCCTCTCGCTTGTTGGCGTATCGCCTGTCCTTACCGCAATCCTGAAATCAATTTCCTTCTTGATTTTTGCAGCAGCCTTTTTTATTTCCTGCAGGGGCTGGCTGAGGTTTCTCTCAATGTCATTGCTCAGCGCCCTGAGCGGGGAAATGTAGAGGCAGTAAATCCTGTCCTCAAGCTTTCCCGCTTCGGAAAGAGTGATGAGCTCGTTCAGGACTGCCGTGAACGCTGATAGGGTTTTGCCTGTTCCAGTTGGAGCGGTGACAAGGGTGTTCTGCAGCCTGTGGATGTTGAGGATTGCGTAGCGCTGCGGCTCTGTGAAGGAGCCGAAACGCCACCTGAACCATGCTGCAAGCAAGGGATTCAAGGATTTGAAGATTTCTGCATCACTGTGCTTCTCTTTCTGCCATTCAATTCCCAAACTTACCACCTTAACTTATACATAACAGAGGGCTGTTAGGCGCTGAATACAATAAGTAAAGAAGGGAGCAGTTAAAAAGATTACTTGCCCAGGAACCTTTTTTCAAGCTCTGCCCTGTACTCAGCCAGGTCAAGCTTTTTTCCCGCTACCCCGCTCTGGACTGCTGCCTTTGCCACAGCAAGCGATTCCTCTACCGAAACCCTCTTGTCAAAGGGCTTTGGCACAATATAGTCAGGCCCAAATGAAAAATCCTTGCCTGCGTATGCCTTTTTCACCTGCTCTGTTACCTGCATTTTTGCAACAGATGAAAGGGCGTGGGCTGCGGCAACCTTCATCTCCTCGTTTATCGCGCTTGCCCTGCTGTCCAGTGCGCCGCGGAAGATGAAGGGAAAGCCCAGGACGTTGTTCACCTGGTTGGGAAAATCGCTCCTGCCAGTAGCCATTATCAGGTCTTTCCTCGTCTTCTTGGCAAGGTTGTAATCTATTTCAGGGTCTGGGTTTGCCATCGCAAACACTATAGGATTATCTGCCATTGACAACAGCATTTTCGGCGAAACCAAGCCTTTGACAGAAACTCCGACAAATGCGTCAGCGCCCCGCATCGCGTCCTCCAAAGTCCTTGCGTCTGTTTCCGCAGCAAATTCTTCCTTGAAAGGGTTCATGCCTTCTTCCCTGCCCTTGTAGATTACGCCCCTGCTGTCAGCCATCAGAATATTCTTTTTCTTTACGCCCAGGTTTAAGTAGAAGCGGGCACATGCAATGCCTGCAGCGCCGGCACCGCTGAAGACAACCTTTATATCAGCAGCTTTTTTGCCAACCAGCTCAAGCGCGTTTAACATGCCAGCGCCTGAGATGATTGCAGTGCCGTGCTGGTCGTCATGGAATACAGGGATGTCAAGGGCTTTTTTCAGCTGTTCCTCTATGTAAAAGCACTCGGGCGCCTTGATGTCCTCCAGGTTGATGCCGCCGTAAGTCTGCGCAATCAGCTTAACTGTCTCAACAATCCTGTCCGAATCCTGCGTTTCTATAAGCACGTCTATTGCGTCAACGCCTGCAAATTTCTTGAATAAGACTGCTTTCCCTTCCATCACTGGCTTGCCTGCAAGCGCACCTATGTTTCCCAAGCCAAGGACAGCTGTGCCGTTGCTTACAACCGCTACAAGATTCCCCTTGTTCGTCAGCTCGTAAACTTTTGAAGGAGTTTCCTTTATCTCAAGGCACGGAACCGCAACACCAGGAGTGTAAGCCAGGGAAAGCTGCTCTGCGGTTTCACAGGGTTTGGTAGGAACAACAGAGATTTTTCCCGGCTTTCCGTCATAGCCCTTTCCCGAGTGGTAGTTAAGCGCTTTGCTCTTGTCTGCCATCCTCTCCCACCAAAGCATATAAGTAAAGTGGTGAGGGATTAAAAAAGCCGCTCTTGTTTTCCAGCCAGTGCAACCATTGTACCATTGTTTTGCTTTTTGCACCAAAACCCATTTATAAGCTGAAAAACAAATCATAGGTTATGGCACTAAAGAAAATTGTTTTGGTCTTGCTCGTTCTGGCTTTGGTTCTTTCCAGCGGCTGCCTGCAGGGCATTAGGAGCCCGAAACCTGAACTGTGTGAAAAAATATCCCAACAGCAGAACAAGGACATCTGCTATTACAACGTGGCGCTGGCAAAAGGCGATGACCTGCTGTGCGGCAGAATCGTTAGCCTGGACGAGAGGGACAACTGCTACATGGACCTGGCTGTTGGGAGAAGCAGCAGAAGCAGCGGATTCATTGATTAAACCTTTCCAACTTGCTGTGTAAAACAGGTTTAGGCAGGTTAGTGGGACAAAGGTAACAGAAAATGCCATTGACGCCATTCCATTTGGGCCCTGGGCTGTTTTTCGGGCTGTTGTTCTTTCGGTTAATTCACCTGCCCTCCTTTTTAGTCGCCAGCGTTATCGTTGATTTGGAGCCAGCCCTGGTTTTATTTTTGGGCTTGCCCTATCCCCTGCACGGCTTTTTTCATTCTTTTTTGGGCGCTTCCATAGCAGCAATCGCCCTCTCCGCTGCAATGATTGCACTGAACGGAAAAGTGCAGAAAGCCATGTCTTCCTTAAAGCTTGGGCAGAAAATGTCCAAAGCCCAGATTTTCGCCTCATCATTTCTGGGGATTTACCTGCACATCATCCTCGATTCAGTGCTTTACACAGACATCAGGCCGCTGTTTCCGTTAACCGCAAACCCCTTTTACAACAGTTCAATGCTTGCCGGCTTTGAAATATACGGCTTGTGCACCATTTCATTCATCTTGGGGTTGGCTTTATACACCCTCAAAGTCCTGAAGCGATAGACAGCCTTGCCGGAAAAACGATTTGCAGAAAAAGGGAGATGGTCGAAGCAACCGAAATCTTTTCATAACCGTTTTAGCCCGGTGAGCTTATTCCGGTTGCTTTTGTAAAATTGATGCCTTGATAATTGTTAAACCATCTCCAAGTGCATAAGGGAATTGGCATTTAAAAAGCTTTTGGGCACTCTGGCAAGTGAACGGGTGAAGGGAAAAAATCAGCTTTTGACGAACAGTATGACGGCAATTACCAACAAAATTATCCCAAGGAAGGGATTTATTTTTGCAAGCGGCTCAGGGAAGTCAGGCAGGTATGTTCCGATAGCCATGCCGAGCAGAAGCATTCCAACCAGCTGGTTGTTGCCCATTTAAACCGGATAGAATAAGGGCAAACTTATATTAAAACCTTTTTCAGAAGAGCATTTACCATTTTTCAACAATCAGGAAGCTCTCTGTTTCAAGCACGCCGTATGTGTCCCTCACTTTGTCGATTTTTTTGTTCAGCTCCCTGCTGGTCGGCGCACTGATAAGGCAGAATATGTCAAAGTGCCCGGTTACCTCAAACAAGGGCATTAGTGGTTCAAGCTGGTGCAGTTTCCTTGCGATTGTCTTTGTTGTTTTCGGCTTGCACTTTATTGCGACAAGGCTCTGGAAGGCAAGCCTGCTGTCAAGGGTAACGCTGAAGTTCCTGATTACCCCTTGTTTTACAAGCTTTTTGACCCTTTTCCTCACAGTGCTTTCGCTTACGTGCAGCCTTTTCGCAATCGCGAGAAAAGGCATCCTGCTGTTCTCCCGCAGGAAGCCGAGGATCTGCCTGTCGGTTAAATCAAGCATAAAAAAGAAGAAAACGAAAAGTATTAAAAAAATAATTTTCTGGCGCGAAATTCGTTACAGTGCTTCGGTGCATTCAAGCGCGTTATTCAAACAGCGAGCTGATGCTCTCATTGCCGTGGATTCTCTTAATGCTCTCCCCAAGCAGGTCGCTTACGTCCATCACCTGCAGCTTCTTGCTCTTTTTTCCTTCCTGCGGGATTGAATTGGTAACAATAACCCTGTCAATTGCGCTCTCATCTATTTTCTGCAGCGCAGCATCTGAAAAAATGCCGTGACCTGCACAAACCAGTACGCTGCTGGCGCCGGCTTTTTTAACCGCTTCTGCAGCAGCGCAAATCGTGCCGCCTGTGTCAATCATGTCTTCAAACATGACGCAGTCTTTTCCCTTGACATCTCCGATTAGGTTGAGCACTTCCGCAACGCCAGGCTTTGGCCTCCGCTTGTTCACAATTGCAGCTTCAACGCCGAGCAGCCTTGCAGCCTTTGTGGCTTTTTTCGCTGAACCAGCATCAGGCGCAAGAACAACCGGCTTGGGCAGGCGCAGCTTTTTAACAAGGCGGATGAATTTCATCTGCGATGTGAGCACGTCAACCGGAATGTCAAAGAAGCCCTGAATCTGCTCACTGTGCAGGTCAAGCGTGATGACCCTGTCTGCACCGGCAGTTGACAGCAAATCTGCAACCAGCTTTGCGGTAATCGGTTCTCTGGAGGCAGCTTTCCAGTCCTGCCTCGCGTAGGCGTAATGCGGTATGACCGGCGTTACCCTGGCGGCTGAAGCCCTTTTGGCAGCGTCCAGCATTATCAGCAGTTCAACCAAATAATCATTTATTTTTCCATGCAAGCTCTGGACAATGAATACGTCCCTGCCCCTGATGTTTTCAAGGAACCTCGCATAGGTTTCCCCGTTGTTGAATTTTTTCAGCTCAACCTTCCCAAGCGGCATTTTGAGATACGAGGCAATCTTTGCCGCAAGTTCCTGATGGCTGCTGCCGCCGAAAACCTTAATTTCGTGGTTGCGCAAAAAAGGGCACCAAGAGATGTAGGGGAATTTGTTTTTAAAAAGCTATTGCTGGGGCAGTTATTATTAGAGCATGGCTCAGGACATGGTGAAAGCCGAAATAGCTTTTTAAAAATTTGCCAGTTGAAATTAATCAATTTGGCTTGAATTGGCTTCTATTTCGCTTTGGGTTTTGAAAATGTCGCTGGAGATAAGGAAAATCAGGGCAAGGCAGGTTTTTGACAGCAGGGGAAACCCCACGGTTGAAGCAGAGGTCCTCACTGAAAAAGGCGCCTTCCTCGGGATTGTGCCAAGTGGTGCGAGCACCGGCGCAAAGGAAGCGCTTGAACTGAGGGACGGCGGCAGTGCATTCAAGGGAAAAGGGGTTACAAAGGCTGTTTCCAATGTTAATGAGATTATTGCCAAAAAGGTTGTTGGAATGCAATGTACAGCCCAGGGTGAGATTGACAAGGCAATGATTGAGCTTGACGGCACGGAAAACAAGGGCAAGCTGGGGGCAAACGCAATTCTTGCAGTGAGCATGGCGGTGTGCAGGGCAGGCGCTGCAGCAAGGGGCATGCCGCTTTACAGTTATGTTGCAGAGCTCAGCGGAAACAGGGGAGTAACGCTGCCAGCACCGCAGATGAATGTGATGAACGGCGGAAAGCACGCTGGGCTGGAGGAAGACATCCAGGAGCAGATGATTGTCGCAGTCGGGGCAGAAAGTTACAGCAAGGCAGTGCAGGCAAGCGTTGAAACCTACCAGGTGCTGAAAGGAATACTGAAAAAAAGGTTTGGAGCCCAGGGAACGCTGCTTGGAGATGAAGGCGGCTTTGTTCCAAAGGTTGCAAGCGTTCAGGAAAGGCTTGACCTGATGAGCGAGGCAATTGGGGAAGCAGGCTACAATGGAGTGATAAAGCTGGCGATTGACAGCGCCTCATCGGAATTCTTTGCAGATGGAAAGTACAAGTTATATGGAAAGGAATACTCGCAAGGAGAATTGGTTGACTTCTACGCTGAGTTGGTCGGGCAGTACAGCAACATCATTTCCCTGGAAGACGGAATGGCTGAGGAGGACTGGCAGGGCTGGAAACAACTGACAGCGAAAATAGGCAGCAAGGTACAGATTGTTGGCGATGACCTGCTTGTAACAAACCCTGAGATTATCAGGAGGGCAATTGAGGGAAAGAACTGCAACGCATTGCTCCACAAAATAAACCAGATTGGCTCAATCACTGAATCGATTGAGGCTGCGGAAATAAGCAAGAAAGCCGGCTGGAAGGTCGTGGTGTCGCACAGGAGCGGCGAAACAGAAGATGCGTTCATAGCTGACTTCTGCGTCGGCATTGACGCCGGGCAGAGCAAGTTCGGGGCGCCTGCAAGGGGCGAAAGAAACTGCAAGTACAACCAGCTGCTGAGAATTGAGGAAGCTCTGGGCGGGAAAGCGGTGTACGGCGGCAAAAAGCTTTCTGAAAAAATAGGTTGAAAGATAAGCATTAAATACAACCTTCTTTTATTATTCTAAAAAAGGCTGTGCGTTATGTCAATTGAATCAAACCTGATTCTGCTTTTTTTCCTGCTTTTGCTCTCTGCGTTTTTCTCAGGGATTGAGACAGCGCTTGTTTCCTTGGACAGGGTAACGGTAAGGCGGCTGGCGAAAAAGGGAAGCAGGAGCGCGAAAATAATTGAGGAATTCCAGGCAAGCCCCCAAAAAATGCTGAGCGCGATTCTGATTGGAAACAATTTGGTGAACATTGCAGGGGCTGCGGTTGCAACAGCGCTTGCCCTGCAGGTTTTTGAAAGCCATGCAATAAGCATCGCAGTCGGGATAATGACGTTCCTTGTGCTTGTTTTCGGGGAGATTACGCCGAAAAGCATTGCTGTGCAGAACGCCCAGGCAATTGCACTGCTGGCTGCAAGGCCAGTTAAATGGCTGAGCATTATCCTTAGTCCTGTAATCTGGCTTCTTGGCGGGATAACAAGGCTGATTATAAGGGTGGTTGGGACAAAGGAAATCGAGGGGCTGACAGAGCAGGACATCAAGACAATGGTCACAATGGGTGCAGAGGCGGGCGCGATACACGAGAGGGAAAAGCTGATGATTCACAGGATTTTCAAGTTCAACGACATTGAGGCAGAGGATGTGATGACGCCAAGGGCGGAGATGAAGGCGGTTGAGGAAAACAGCACCCTCGGAGAGATAAAGACACTGCTTGCGGAAACGCCTTACAGCAGGCTGCCTGTTTACAGGAAAAAACTTGACAACATGTCGGGGGTATTCTACGTGAAAGACGCCTGGGATTTCCTTGCAGATGGAAAAACCGAGACCAAAGTCAAAAAGGTGATGAGGCAGCCAATGTTTGCGCCGAAAAACAAGAAAATTGACAAGCTGCTTGCGGAATTCCAGCAAACGCACAACAACATGGCTGTTGTTGTCGATGACTATGGCGGGGTGATAGGAGTAGTAACCCTGGAGGACCTGCTTGAGGAAATTGTAGGAGAGATAGTTGACGAAAGCGAGATGCCCGCAATCAAGAGAATCGGAAAAAACACCATTGAGGTTGAGGGGAAAACATCCCTGCAGGAAATCAACAGGGTACTGAAGACCAAGTGGAAAAGCGTGAGCTTCCAGACAATCAGCGGCTTTATGATAGAAAAGCTTGAGTGCCTGCCTGCTGAAAACGAGGAAATAGAAACAGAGAATTATATCATAAGGGCAGTGAAGGTAAAGGAGCCGAAGATTTTAAGGGTAAGGATTGAGAAGAAACAGGCGAAAAAAAGCTAGGGGGAAGATTCCAGGAATTTGTCTGCGATGGCTAGCCCTATCATGGAAGTATCCGCAGGAAAATCGTTTTAATGCGCCTGTTCCCTTTTTTACTCATACCTTAATGCTTCAACCGGCTTAAGTTTTGCAGCTGCCCTTGCAGGCATTATCCCAGAGACTATTCCGACTGCCGTTGACAGGACTATTGCGATTATGACCAGCTGTGGTGTCACCAGTGTTGTTGCACCGCCCCTCATCATTGGCAGGGAGATTATGTTAAGCGCACCCAGTATAACCGAAACCATTGTGCCAAGCAGCACGCCAATTATTCCGCCGACAAGCCCGAACAGGCCTGATTCAATGATAAACAGCCTTAAAATCTCCCTTTTTGTTGCCCCGAGTGCTTTTAGGATGCCTATCTCCCTTGTTTTTTCAAGCACTGATGTAAACATGCTGTTTGCCACTCCGATTGCCCCCACCAGAAGGGAGATTGCCGCTATTGCCCCCAGGAAGAGTGTCAGCGACTGGGTTGTTTCAGCTATCTGCTCCTGCATTGCTTGTGAAGAGCTGATGCTGAAGTCCTGATTGTCTTCTATTACCCTTCTTGAAAGCAGCAATGAAGTGGTGAGTTCATCCATTGTGTCTTCAACGAGTTCTGCGTCCTTCACTTTTGCCTGAATTGAGGAAAAGGTGTCTTTTTCAACGTCTGTTACCTCCCAGGCGCTTGTGTAGGACATGTAGACCGCCGAGTCAGACCCGCCTCCCATGCCCATCCCAATTCCGGACTCTTCCAGGATTCCAACGACTGTGAACGGCCTGTCTTCTATTGTTATCCTTCGCCCTATAGTAATCGGCTGCTTGAATGTCTCATAGGCAAGCCTGTATCCTATGACTACTGATGTTAAGTCGCTTGAGCTTAGGGGCCTTCCGCTTTCAATTTCAAGGGTTGTTATTTCCTTCCAAGTTGTGGGATTTACGCCGTTTATGGTTACATTCGCCGATTCCGACAGGAAAACAAGTTCACCCCTCCCCGAAACCATTTCTGTTACGTATTGCACATTTGGGTTGCCGCCTATCACGCTTGAGTCCCTTTTCGTCAGCGTGGGCTCCTCCTCATCTTCCGACTCAAATCCAGGTCTGCGCATTGCCCCCGGCTCCCTTCCGCCCCTAAACTCGCCTCCGAAAAATCCGGCTCTGCTGAAGCCGGGGCTGACTGTAATGATGTCTGCCCCAAGCCCTGACAGGTTTTCTGTAACGCTTGCCTGGGCTCCCTCGCCTATTGAGATTATTGAGACCACTGCTGCTACGCCTATGATTATTCCAAGCAGTGTGAGCCATGACCTGAGCTGCCTGTGCATTATGCTGTTTATAGATAGCTTGAAGGAGTTTGCTATGTTCAAATTGCATTCACTCCTTGTGCTTTTCAATGAATTTTGCTGCTTTTTCAAAGAGTTTCAGCACGTGCTTTTGCCTGAACAGCCTTCCCAGCAGTAGGAGTGACACCACTGCAGCCAATGCTATTGCAATTGCGCTGGAGCCGAACAGGAAAATTGCTGTAATGAAAAGAACTGCAACTATTGCAAGCGCTTTGCCAAGCCTTTTCCAGTTGCTGTTTCCTGCCTTGAACCTGTTGAACGCTGCTGCTCCTACAATAATTACTACAAGCAAGGCCCACGCAACAGTGGAAAGGTCTGTTGACTGCCTGCTTCTCATCCTGTCAGCAAATCCTGTTGTTGTCGTGTCAGTTGTTTCTGAAAACGTCAGGGTCATTTCAAGTTTTTTCTCAATGCTTTGCCTCTGGCCTGTTGTGTCAGTGTAGTCCACCTGTATAATTACTATGCCCCTGTCTGATTCCTGCGTTGTTTCTGTCTGGTCTGTGGATGCCGCATCTCCACCTGCACCCGTCCGGCCTGAAGGCAGGTCTCCAACACCAGGCCTCATTTGCATGGCTCTCTGAATGACTTCAAAGTTTGCCAGGGTGTAGTCGCCTTTGTTCAGGTTTCCCAAGATGGCTATGTTGCTACCGTTTACCGCTATGTTTTGCTGGCTTGGGATTTTGACTACTACCGCATCTGCGTTGTTTGAGCCGATGTTTGCAATGCTTATTGACAGCTGGTTGTTGGTCATCAGTTCCGCGCTTATTTCAAAGTCTGTTTTGCCGCCGATTATCAGGCCGATGTGGGATACCTGCGTTCTTGTGGCATTGATGTCGTTAAAGGTTATGCTGATGTCCAGGGGGTAGACGCCTGGCGTGATGTTTGGGTCGGCTGTGACAAGGTATGAGACTTCTGCCTTTTGGTTTGCTGAAAGGACGTTAACGTATCTTTTGTTGTCCGAACCGATGGGCAGCACCAGGTTGTTTTCCTCTGCCCAGGAAAGAGAAATGTTTGATACAGGCGTGTTGCCAACGTTCTTGATTGTGAAAATGACTTCTGTTGGCTTGCCTGGGTTTACCACGTTTGGGTCAATCGTTATGTCAAGGTTTTTCTCAGCTTTTGTAATAGGCACAAAGACAATGTGGGTTTGCTTGAGCAGGTCTTTGTTGCTCAGATAGAGCATTGTTAATGGCACGGAGTATTGACCGGATGATGTGCCTACTTTTGCCTGGAATTGGAACACAAGTGTTTTAGTCTCACCGGCGTTGATAGAATCAATTGAGTCAACGGTCTTTATTCCCTCGAATTGGCCCCCTAAGGTTATTTCTGCCTCCAGGTCAACCAGTTGGATGTTGCTGGCCCTGTTTTTTATGCCAACTTCCATGTTTATTATGTCGCCGGCGTAGATAGTTGAAGGCAGAAAACTTGTGTCGGATACCTCGATTTGGTAACCGTATTCTGGGTTTATTGCAGCATTGGCTGGTTGAGATGCAGCCAATCCGACAAAAAAAACCACAAGGACTGAAATAATTGCTTTGTTCATTTTTAGTTCCTCCTCATTGGCATTATTCCTTTTTGGTGCAATGCTTCCATTATTTGCTGCTGTGAAGCCTCTTCAGGCAAGCCGAGGGCTTCCAATACTTGCTCTTTTGTGGCGCCCTCTGGCAATCCCAGTGATTCGCCTATTCTCACAAAAAATGCGTTGCTGTCGCCGAATTCACCAAAATCACCTCTTGGGCCAAATGCATTGCTGTCGCCAAATTCCCCAAAATTGCCCCTTGGGCCCATCAGCATTCTTTGGATTTGCCTAAAGCCGCCCAGGGCAAAAAACAAAACAGCCCCGACCAGCACAATGGCAACAATCAATGCAATCGCAATCTTCTTGTTCATTTGCTTCTCCTCTTGTCGTTTTTACCGTCGTAAATTATTTTTCCGTCCTCCAGTTCAATTATCCTTTCAGCGTGTTCTGCGATGCCAGGCTCGTGGGTCACCATAACAATTGTTTTTCCTTCGCTTTTATGCAGCTCAACAAACAGCTCCAGAATCTCTTTGCTGATTTTCGTGTCAAGGTTTCCGGTCGGCTCGTCCGCCAGAACCATTGAGGGCTCGGCTGACAAGGCTCTTGCAATCGCAACCCTCTGCCTTTCACCGCCTGAAAGCTGCGCTGGCTTGTGGTTAATCCTGTGCTGCAGCCCAACCAAGGCAGCCAGCTCCCTGACTTTGCCGGCTATTTCAGCTTCACCGAACTCGTGTATCCGCATGGGCAAAGCAATGTTGTCAAACACATTCAGCGTGGGATAGAGGTTGAAGACCTGGAAAACGAAGCCAATCTTTTTTCCCCTGATTCTCGCAAGCCTTGATTCGGGAAGCTGCGTAATCTCAGTGCCATCCAAGAAAACCAGGCCTCTTGTCGGAATGTCCAAGGCGCCAATCATGTTCAATGCGGTTGACTTGCCTGAGCCGGAAGCGCCGACAACAGCAACGAACTCGCCTTCCCTGACATTCAGGCTGATGCCCCTCAGTGCAGGCACCTCAACGTCGTCCATTTTGTATATTTTCCAGACGTCACGCAACTCCAAAACGCTATTTGACATTCTTTCTCACTTGAATAAGGGGTTTACTCTATTTATAAAAAAGATGGATTTAAAATCCATTCTCTTGTAGCCCGATGCACGCCAGAATAAAAAGAGGGACTCCAAAAAGGAGTCCACTCAGTTGCCTTCCTGCCATTGACCGTGGGGTAGATTTCCGCGCATGCCGAATTTGGATACCGCACGAAAACCTTTTTGGGCGTGAATGCAGCCAATGCCAAGCTCTTCAGCTATTTCTTTTGCCGTTTCATAATCGCCGTTTTGCATTGCTTCATGCATTTCGGCAAACCTGGCAAAATTCTCTTCAGTTATTATGTCAGTTATCTTGGGCATGCTTTCGATTGCCTGAACCCAGGCAGCATAATCCCCTTCTTCCAATGCCTGCTCGATAGCCTGCCCTGCTTGATTGCGCTCAGCCATTTGCTGGAATTGTTCCTCGGTTATCTTAGGCGAGATTGCCTCCACGAATGCCTCGTAATCACTGCTGTCCAAAGCCTGCCTTGCTGCGTCATTGTTCTGAGGGCCATTGCCAAAAAAGCCTCCAAAAGCATAGGCGCCTGATGCTGCCGCAGCACAAGCCATTAGAGCAAGGAACCCTGCAATGTATTTCTTGTTCACAATTTGCACCTCCTGTTTTTGCGCAAAACGCGCGCTGTAATACAACCCTTTTTCCTGGTTTATAAGGAAGAAGGAGGGGAAATGTTCACTTTGCGTCCATTCATTTTTTATATTCCTTTCAGCAAAGGGATGTTAATGCCAGCGCCTTTTCAAGGGCCTCAGGCCTTTAACCTTCAGGGCTTTGCAATGGGCTTCCGCAGCCCCCCCTTTGAACTGCTTTTGATTGAGCTTGTTTACTTTCTCGCAATTGCGGCCATTTGCCTTGCGGTTTACCTCAAGACATGGGAAATTTACAGGCTCTCACAGCACAGGGGCGTCTTTCACTTCAAGAACATTTTCCTCTACTTCGCAATTTCCTACTTTTTCAGGTTTGCGCACATGTTTCTCCTTGTTTCTGAGGAAATTTTTTCTGTTGACCTTTCCTTTTTTGCCCTCAGGCTGACAATGTTCCTTGTCTCATATTGCGGCACAATGGCAATCCTGTCGCTTTTCATGGCTGCAATTGCCAAAAACATCAAAACAAGCGCAGACAGGCACATTTCACTGGTCTTGCACGGCATAGCGCTTGTCCTGGCGCTTTTTGCGGCTGTCCCAAGGTCAAATTCAATCCTGATTGCCCTGCAAACAGCACTGCTTCTGGCTGCTCTCATGGTCGTTTTCCTGAAGCCGGGCAGGAAACCGAAAAAAATCCTTTCCCAAAACAGGCTGACCTATATTCTCCTCGCTGTTTTCTGGGTCGCCAACCTGCTTCCCTTCAGCGTGCGATTTCTTCCGCTCTGGTTGAAAACACTGCTTTACCTCCTATCCATTGGCGTATTTCTGTCAATCTTCCTAAGGGTTCAGAAGAGGTTGCCTCCAAATGCCAAGAAAAAGAGACAGGCTTGAAATAATTTTTACCATACTGAATATCGTGCGGCAGCACTACAATTCAATCAAGCCCACGCCCCTGCTCAGGTACACCAACATTTCCTCGCAAAGCTTTTCCGAATACTACCAGGAATTGAAAGAAAAAGAATTTGTCAGGGAAGAGGTGGACAAAAAAGGCAGGAAATATGTTTGCCTGACAGACAAGGGATTTAAGTTCCTGGAGAAATACAGGCTGATAAAAGACTTTATAAGGGAATTCGAGCTGTGAATCCTTTGGATGAAAAAAGCATGGATTTTTTGCTTCCCAAGGATTCAGGCCAAAAGCCAATAAAAAACATTTAAATACCTGAACAGGCTTAATTTCTGCTGCTATGCAGACAAGTGACGTTATTCTCGGCTTGCTGATAATTCTGTTGGTTGGCTGGACCATGCTGATTGCGATAGAGCAGAGGGGCGTGAGGGTTTCACTGAATGCCTTGAGTGTAATGCAGGCAGGGCAGGCAATACGTGTTTCCCCGGAGAAATGCAAGCAGGTTGCAGGACACAGGTTGGTTAAAGCGGCTGAGCTGCGGCAGGAAGAGTATTACACTACTGTGGGCTTTGACACTGACCTGAACCAGAGCTTTTTCTGCTTTTACGAAAGCGGCTGACAGCCTACTTTATCCCAAGCATTGCGTCAATCGCTTTCTTTGATTTTTCAATTATTTCTTTTCCAAGCTTTACCTCAAACTGCTCCTTTTTCAGCGCATTGAACACAGTCTGCAGGTCTGTTTTCTTCATCGAACTGCAGACGGCTGTATCCCTTATCGGGAAGAATTTTTTCCCGGGCAATTCCATGGACAGGCGATAACACATTTCCCTCTCTGTTCCAATAAGGAATTCTTCTGCGTTTGACTGGGCAGCAATTTTAATCATCTGCGAGGTGCTGCCAATCGCGTCTGCTGCTGCCTGCACCTCAGGGTTGCATTCTGGGTGGACAATCGCAAGGGCGTTTTTATGCACTTTTCTTGCCTGCTGCAAATCGCGCAGCCCGATAAAGCGGTGCACATAGCAGAAGCCGTCTGCCGGCACAGGCACAATGCTTTTGTCACTCCGCTGGTCCACGTAGTATGCAAGGTTCCTGTCAGGACCAAGCAGCACTGTGCTGCTTTGCATCGCATTGGCAACCTCAACCGCGTTCGCGCTGGTGCAGCAGCAGTCCGCAAGCGCCTTGCAGTCGGCGCTGCTGTTCACATACAGCACGGTTTCAGCCTTTGGATAGCGCTTCTTGGCCTGCAGCAGCTTTTCCGGATGCAGCATGCCTGCCATCGGGCATGCGGCATCCTTCGCAGCAAGCAAAACCTTTTTCTCCGGATTAAGAATCTTCGCTGTTTCAGCCATGAAGCTAACTCCGGCAAAAACAATAAGATTGGCATCTGTCTGCTGGGCTTTTCTCGCCAACTCAAGGCTGTCGCCGGTAAAATCAGCGCACTGCTGCACAGCTGGCAGCTGGTAGTTGTGCGCGAGAATAGCAGCGTTCTTTTCTTTCCGCAGCGTGTTTATTTCCCTCTGCAACCGCATTACGCAAAATTGGATTTGGAAAGGGTTAAAAGGCTATTATGCAGAAAGCATGCCCCTGGCAAGAGCAGCTTGGAAAATAGAAAAAAGAAGGACAAAAAACTGTACAATAAAAAAATGTTGGGAGCAAAATAAAAACCGGCTAGAGAGCCTTACCTTCTTCTCTTTTTCTTCTTTTTTTTCTTTTTTTTCTTTTTTTTCTTCTTTGCCATTGCAGAACCTCCAAGAAATATTTTTAACTGATAATAAAAAACACAAAGTCATATTTAAATGTTTCTGAAAAAAATTTTGGAAAAAATTTTGGAAAAAACATGGAGGCGGGGACTTTTTGGAAAAAATAAAAATTGTGGTGAAAAAATAGAAAACCTTTTGCAAAAATCAAAAAAATGCATCTCGCAAAAAAAACTTAACAACAATCTTTAAAACAGTTGTTGGTTTATAAAATTAATAAATGAAAAAACAAGAGTATACTCTTTTCCTTGATGAGGGAAACCCGCCACTTGCCGATGCGGATGCCGCAGTGCTCGGCGTCGCATTTGACAAAACCGGAAGCTATGAAAAGGGTTCAGCGAAGGCGCCTGCCGCGGTTTTCAGGGCATCGCACCAGCTTGAATTGGAGCAGCCGCTTACAGGGAAAACTCTTGACACAGCAATCCACAATATGGGGATAATTGAGCCGAAAACAAGCGAGCAAATGGTTGAGAAAACAAGGGAAAAGGCGGAAAATGCAATCGGGGCTGGAAAGTTTTTTATTCTGCTTGGCGGCGACCACTCGGTTGTAAACGGCCTGCTTGCTGTGCTGCCTAAAGATGTTTCGTTTGTCAACTTTGATGCGCACCTTGACTTGAGGGAGAGCTGGCTTGGGACAAGGCTGAACCATGCCTGCGTTGCAAGGAGAATTTTTGATGCAGGCTTTGGGCAACTGTGGGTTGGCGCAAGGGACCAGATAAGCGAGGAGGAAATAGGGTTCGTTTCAGCCCAGACGCTTGCGGAAAAAATTTTTTACTGCGCAACTCAGCCAAAAAGCTTTTATAAAACATTCGCGTATCCTGAATGGATAAAGAAGGAAAACGTCATTTCCGGCGGAATGCCGGGCGAGCTGCAAATGCAAAAAGTATTGGACGGCATAGGGGAAAGGGATGTTTGGCTGAACATTGACATCGACTGCCTTGACTCAAGGGAGCTGCACGGCACAGGCACGCCTGTGCCATTCGGGCTCAAACTTGAGGGATTAAACGAGCTGTTGTTCAGGATTATTTCAGCCAAAAACGTTATTGGATTCAATTTGGTTGAATTGATTCCAAGCAGGAAAGACCTGAACAGCGAAATGATTGCTGCAATGCTCTGCTATAACATACTTTCTTGGAAATTCAGTTCAAACAAGGGGCCTGGGCAATGATTCCACAATCGGTTTTTCTGACAAAGGGCGTTGGCATTCACAAGGAAAGGCTGGCTTCTTTTGAGTTAGCCCTGAGGAATGCCAGCATTGCACAGTTCAATTTGGTGCAGGTGAGCAGCATCCTGCCGCCGAACTGCAAAATCGTTTCAAGGGAGAAAGTCTTAAGCGCCCTGAAGCCAGGGCAGATTGTTTACTGTGTCATGGCAAAAAACGAAACAAACGAGCCGAACAGGCTGCTCGCAGCGTCAGTTGGCTTGGCTGCGCCTGCAGACAGGGGGCAGTACGGCTATTTGTCGGAGCACCACAGCTTTGGCGAAACCGAGAGGAGCGCAGGGGATTACGCTGAAGACCTCGCAGCCGAAATGCTTGCCTCAACGCTTGGAATCGAAACCCCGGAGGGCATTGAATGGAAGGAAAAGGAAGAGGTCTTCAAAATCAGCGGAAAGATTGTGAGGACAAGCAACATAACCCAGTCAGCTGTTGCCCCAAAAATCGGCTACTGGGTAAGCGTCGTTGCAGCGGCTGTTTTTGTCGAGGAAAACAACTTTACTGCAAAGGGTGGCGGGGCAGTGCATTAGCCGGCAAGCAAGCCTGCAGGGAAAATGGAATGCGGTTCTATTTAATTTTCCCGAAAGATGCTTATCCCAAGTTGGATTTTTTTGATGGTGTCAAAGGCGCTTATTGCAGCAGTGCTGCTTGTTGCCGGGTTTTTGCTTGGCCTGCTCTCAACAACTATGTGGAACTTTCCGAAGCTGCCCTCTGCTTCTACTTTGTGAACATTTGACCTGGCTTTCGGGTCGCTTATAATCTTCACCTTTGTTTTGTCAAAGCCTATTCCGTTAAGTGCGAGGGTTGCACTGATGTTGACGTTTTTTGGGAAAAGCCTGCAGGCTTCCCTTGCACTGCCCTCAAACAGCACTTTCTCATCCTTATCGCTTCTCCCAAAGCCTTTTGGTGGTTTCCTTGAGACCAGTTCAACGCTTTTGAGCAGATGCCTTACTGCGCTGATTCCGTCAATGCCGATTATTGCACCGCTTGGAACAAACAGGTGCCTGCCGCTTTTTTTGCATGCTTCCCTGATGGCTGTTTCAGTTTCCTTGAACGCAAGTGCACTCACTGAAAGAACCAGCAAATCGCATTTGCGCAAAATCTTTGGGGCATATTCAATTACTGCCCTATGGGAAGCGCATTCGACAACAAGGTCAATGTTTCTGTTGCACGCCTCCTCAATTGAATTGACAACGTTCTTTGCTGGGAAACCTTTAACTTTCTCTTTGTCTGTATCAAAAACAAAACCAAGCGCTAGGCTTTTATCTTCCGCTATTCGCTGCACGAGGTAGCTGCCGATTGTTCCAATGCCGATTATGCCAACCCTCATAGCAATACCCTCTGCTTCAGTTCAATCACAAGCAATCCTGCCCCACTAAAAAATATTCAGCGTATTTCAATTAAATGCTTTGGTGCAGCGCTCAGCTGCCTGCACCTTGACCCCTGGACAACAATGTTGTCCTCTATCCTTATCCCAAAGCCCTTGAGGTAGACTGCCGGCTCTATTGTCAGAACCATTCCTGCTTTAAGTGAGTCACTGCTTCCAGCAAGGAAGCCTGCAGGTGCGTCATGCGCTTTCAGCCCAATGCCGTGCCCAAGCCCGTGAATCATGGCTTTGCCCGTCCTTTTTTTCAGGAAAGACGAAACCTGTTCAAAAACCGCAGGGGCTTTTGCCCTCTCAACCGCGAGCAGGGCAGCAAGCTGTTTTGCCTCAAAAACAGTTTTGTACAATAAGTTTTGCCTCTGCGAGGGCTTTCCGACTGAGAAAACCCTTGTCAGGTCAGCGCAGTATCCCTTGTAGCGGGCGCCGCAGTCAATTAGCAGAATTCCCTTCCTGATTTTTTTGCTGCCTGGGACGTGGTGCGGGAAAGCGCTGTTTCTTGCGTTTGCAACAACGCTTGGGAAGGCAATCTCGTCATTGCTTTTTTTCCTTAACAGGAACTCAAGTTCCAGTGCAAGCTGTTTCTCAGTCATGCCTTTCCGGAAGATTTCAGGCATGTGGTGCAGCGCTTTTTCGGTTATTTTCACTGCCTTCGCAATTTTTGCAATCTCTGCCCTGGACTTAACTGCCCTTATTGCAGAAAGCTGCTCTGACACGTCCACAAACCGCTTTTTTGGCAGCTCGCGCCGCAGTTCTTTAAGTGAAGCAGCGGGGTAAAGCGACATGTTCAAGCCTATTCTCTTCCCGTGCAGCTCTCTTTTCAGCATAGAAATCATCTGCTTTCTGCGCTTGACTGTTTTTACCCTAAGCAGTTTGCTTTTCACCTCTGGGTCCAGAACTGTCCTCACAAGCAAGGGCTTTTTCCCAGGGCTTAGGAAAAGGAAGTTGTTTGAAAGAAAATGAACCGGCAGCTGCGTGAAGTAGAAAAACGCCGGGTCGTAGTCATAAGGAAAAGTCCTGAGCAGGACAGCATCCACTTTTGCCATGGCAAAAAGCCGTTTTATTTTATCCCTCAGCTCAAACCACCATCTTGCATTTTTTTCAGCCAGCCCAGCCGCTTTCTTTGCTTTTTTTTCAAAAGCCCGCTTCTTTTTCCCTGCTTAAACCACCATCTTCCCCTTTTTTATTATCCAACACTGCCTTCCCTTTTTGTCAATGGCGTAAATGTCCAGCTTCTGCCTCGGGCTATTTATTACTACATCGCAGTGGTATCTTGCCTCCCTGCCCGGCTCATACCCTGAGCCCAAAGCAATGTGAATCATCCTAGCGATTTTCTCTGCCTCAACAAGGTAACGGGACAATCCCGCGTTTGGATTCGTATTTATTGCGAACTCCCCAATCCTGTCAAAGTTTTGCTTCATCGACTCAATCATTTTTTTAGGCATGCTCTTGTTTTTTTCAAACAACTGAATCAGCCTCCAGGCTTCCCTCTTTCTCTTGTTCAGCGCTTTGAGAATTTTCCTGCTTCCATTCCTCACCTTATACCTGCCGTTTTTTACCTTTACGACCAATGGCTTGTTTTCGCTGATTACATAGCTCTGGTCTATTGCAATCACGACATCGCCAACAAAGGTTCCGCCCATTTTATGGGGCGTGAAAAACACCTCTCCGCTTGGAAAGTTTCCGTATCTGCCACTTTTTGTTTTGAAAATGGCTGCTGCTTCATGTGGCGTAACAGGGTTTGTCTCGATGTCGTCACCCAGGACAGGGCCCTTTCTGCTTGAAATGTGCCTTAAATCAAGCTTTAAATCCGTTGAGCCTCCTTTCACCTTAACGCCCTTTACAATTAGGGTTCTACTCTTTAACAGGACACCTCTTATCCTCTCATTCTTTTTTCTCAAAGCAAAGTAGTCAACGTAGCACGTTCTGATGTAGTTCTCAATGGGCAGGGTTTCAGTGATGGCATGCCTTGTGAGGGGCTTTCTGGCATCGTGTTTTGTCTGCTCAAGCCACCACGGCTTCAGGAACATCTGCCCTGGCGACTGCCACCTGCTTTTCCTGTTTGGTGTGGGATAGCCGATGCTTATTCCGAAAAAGTGCTTGCCCCCATAGCCCTTTCCATAAATCCCGAAGCTGGCGTCTGCAGGCGACAGGTTTTTTGCGCCGATGAACGGAGAAAGCCTCCTGAATGCCCTGAACCAAGGTTCTGGTATATTCTTCTCGTATTCGCAGCCTGCAAGCGTTGCTGCAAGGTCTGTGATGCGCTCCATGGGCTGCAGCTGCGACATCCTGGATGTTTCAGAACCCATGCCGACATTTCTGCACAGCTTTGCCGCTGCAAGGGCAAAGGTGTAAGAAATTGCGAAGCTGTCCAGGTAGTCATCCAGGGGCAGTTCAAGGTCCTTTTTCTTTGGAACCAGCTCAAAGCCGACGCTTACCCTTTCCCTTTTACTGATTCCGTAGCCCTGCCGCAGTATTCTCCTGTTTGTTGCAAGCAACTGCCTCCACCTGCGCTTTCTGAACCAGTCTGTCCTGAATTCAATCAATTCCCCGTTGCAGTTGAAGCCTTTTTTTCCCGCAAGCAGCTCAAGTTCCGGCTGCCTCATGAGCTTTTCAATGTATTTGCTCTTGGTTTTCCTCTCAACAGCTTTGACAAAGCCCTGCAGGGCTTTTGTTTTCCTGCTGCGTTTGCCCTGCTGCAGTTCGGAATAAATTTCCCAGGTTTTTCTCAAAACAGGCAGAACCCTGTTTTCCCTGTCCAGCACAAAAACACTCATGTCAGCGCCAAGTTGATGCACTGCCCTGCTCAAAGGCGCGAGGGAGAAAAAGGCTTTTTCATTGCCCAGCTGCAGGCACACCAGGCAGGTGCTGCCTTTGTGCAGTTTTTTCCCGAGCATTCTTTTGTAGTATGCAACTGCTTTGTTGAAGCGCATCAGGTTGTAGCGTGCCATGGTTTCCACACCTTAAATGAATCAGGAAAAGCTATTAAAATCGTTTTTCCGGGCTTATGCCGTAAATAAAATAAACAAAAAAAACGCCTACTTTCTCTTCAGCATAGGCAGCCCTGTTCTCTGGTTCTCAACAACCGCAAATCCTTCCGGCAGGTCAATGCTGCTGGCGCTGTCCTTGCTGAAGTAAAACAGCCTGCCCCTCTGGTGCAGGTAATAGCGCTGCCCCTTGCTGTTCGTATGCTCGTAGCCCATTTTTTGGATCCCCCCCTTCTAAGGTTGTGGTAGTATTAACTGATTTCTCCTTATTAAATTTTTTGCTCACATATCTGGTATGGACAAAGGCGGGCTAACAGAGCGATTTAAGCAGTTTTGCGCGTCTCTTTCAGCAAAAGATAGCATAGGGGTAATCTACCACTGCGATGCAGACGGCTTTGCATCTGCCCTGGTAACGGCAAAGGCAATTGAATCGCTAACAGGGAAAAGACCATCTGTTATAAGGCATTACGAATATGGCAACATGGTGCATGGCAGGAAAGCTGTTGAGAGTCTGGAGAAAGCGGCAGTAAACACGCTAATCGTGCTCGACATTGGCATTGACAGCGCGCCCCACAGCCTGCAGGACAAGTACAGGTTCGAGAAATGCCTTGTGATAGACCACCACAAGATGTACAAGGATTTGAACAGCGAAAAAATGGTTTTCCTGAAAGCCCAGTTCTTCACCGAAAAAGACCCGAGCAGTTACGTGACAGCAAAATTCGCTTTCGATTTATTCAACCAGGTTAGCGATGTAAGTGGCTTGGACTGGGCTGCATGCATCGGCATCATTGGAGACATGAATTTGAGGAACTGGCGGCTGTTTGTGCAGAAAACGATTGAAAAGCGGGGGCTTTCGCTTACACTCTTGTATAACTTGGTGGATTTGATTGCATCGGTTGAAGTTCTTGCAACTGAAAAGCTCACTGAGCTGTTCTGGCTTTTCTACAATGCGGAAACTCCAGAAAGGGTTCTTGACTCGGGTTTCAAGCGCTACCTACAAGAATTCAAAAGGGAAAAAGACCAGTTGGTTGAAGGATTCAAGGAAAAAGCCGAGAAAATACCTGAGCTTGAATTGTACTTTTATGCGATAAAGGCAAGGCATGAGAACATCAAAAGCCATGTGATAAACGAGATAAGTGAAATGCATCCGGACAAGACAATAATATTGATGCAGTATTTGGGCAGCGGCAGGGTCAGGGTCAGCGCAAGAAGGCAGGACTTCAAGGTGAGAGTGAATGACTTGCTTGTTGCTGCAGTGGAAGGAATCCCGGACAGCACTGCTGGAGGGCATGCCCCTGCTGCAGCAGGCAGCGTCCCAAAGCAGTATGCGAGCAGGTTTAAGGAAAACGTTGTGGGAATTTTGGAGAAAAAGTACGGCTGATGAAAACTACTTTTTCCTCCTGCGAAAAGATTGCATTGCCGCCTCGATTTCGCCCTCGTTCTCCCTCAGTTGTGGCTTTATGTAGTCCAGCCCAAGGGCGTTGTAAACATCCTTTTCAGTTCTGCTTGCAATAACCCTGCTGCCTTTGAAAACGCCGTACTCGCTCAGCTTCATCCCCTTCTTTTGTGCAATCTTCCTCAATGCAATGCTGTGCTGCTTGCTGCCGGTGAAATACTGCAGGGCACTGCCCCACTGCAGCGGCTTTACAACCCTTAAATCAACCTGCATGCCGCTTTTCAGGATGACACTGCTCTTTGTAGAACCGCGAGCGAGAACCTTTTTTACGGCTGGCATGGAAACAAAGGCTTTTGTCACCGGCTCTGGCTGGTTGGAGGCTGCAAGAACGTCAATGTCGCCGATTGTGGGCCTTTTTCTCCTCAGGCTGCCTGCAGCTTCTGCCTTTTCAACTGCCTTGAGTTTTCTTAGGATCCCGACTATTTCCTTTGCGACAGGCAATGCAGCTGCAAGTGGAATCCTTCCACCCTTTCTGCCCTTGGCTGCGATTGCCCTAAGAATTTCCTGCTCGCTCTTCCGTGCAAAGCCTGGCAGCGCAGCAACCTTGTGCTGTTCCGCTGCCTTCCTCAAATCACGCAGGTTCCTAATGCCGAGCTTTTTGTGCAGCGTCATCAGCCTTTTCGGCCCAAGCCCAGGGACTGTTTCAAACTCAGCGGGGTTAAGCGGCAATGAGTTGCGCAGCTTTTCATAGTACCTCAGCTTGCCGGTCTTGACCATTTCCTCAATTTTCTTTGCAAGCGCTTCGCCAATGCCGGGAATTTCCTGCAGGGCTTTCAAGCCGCCCTCTTTGTATACCTGGGCAACGGGCTTTGGCATGGACTCAATTGCACTGCCTGCTGCCCTGTATGCCCTGGGTTTCCACTGCACGTTCTGCATCTCAAGGATATCTGCAATCTCAAAAAAGATTTTCGCAATTTGTTGGTTGCGCATGCTTGTAAGAGGGCTTTTCTTAATAATAATTTTTCTGTAAGCCTGGCAACATTAAGTAGAAGCGGTTTTACGCACCGCGTATTCGCTTTCAGCGTTGTTTTTGCTTTCCTTAACCAGGTCGCGCAGTATCTTGTAGGTTTTTTCGCTGTCTTTCTCATCTACGATAAAATGAATCTCAGGCGGAAAGCAGAACAGGTTGATGCTCACGCCGTTTTTTGCAAGCACTGAGGTCATTTCGTGCAGCACGCCGTGCGCTTCAAAGGCTTCCCTCGGCAGCTTTACTGTAACAATCGCTTTGTCCCTGTCTGCCACCTCAACAAAGCTGTCCTCAACTTTTTCAAGCAGGTCGTCCATTCTGCTGCTCCCCAATAAAACAACCAAATGGGAGGCAGAGCCGACCACTGTCCTGATTTCGTTAAAGCCCCAGTCTACCTCTTCAAACAGCGTGTCAACTGCCTCAAATGTCTCAGGTGTTCTCTTGATAACGGCGTAGCTGACGCCGTCCTGCATTGAAAGGCTGCTCTGCCCAATCAGGTCCCTGATTTCGCCAAGGCTTGAAGAAGAGTGCTTGTCGGAGTATCTTTTTATCGCAACAATCAGCGATTCCTCATTGATTTTTTTATTAAGCTTTTTTTCCAAGAAAGGGGCAAACTTTCTTGCAAGGGCAGAGTAGTTCACTATGCCTTCGCCCACGGCGTATTTGATGTATGGGTGGTTCTCGATTGCCTGTGCAACTGTCTTGCTCAAAGAATTTTCCATTGTTCCCAACCAAATGATATTTTTTGGGGAAAACTAATATAAATATATCATTTTTATAAAAATTTGCAATATTTTTATAAATTTCTGGCTGTTTGTTAAAATTTTGGGCAAATCCCCTGCCGTAAGCGCTTCACTGGAATGTATTTGTTTTATTTTTCGCCAGTCAATGCAGTTATGTTGTTTTTCTGCAATCCTGTGACTTGTTTCGGGCAATACATATTTAAATGAGCTCAGCAGCAATTATGCAAAAGTTGTCCTTTGGGTGAAATTATGAAAAAAAGCCGGAGGTTGTCCAAGTTGGCTCGCCAGAACAATGCATTTATCTGCTCTCTTCCTGGGGGCAAGGGCTTTGCAACCATTGTAATAGAACCCAAAAAGCCCTAGAGCGGACAAGGTAACGCCAATGCCCGCAGCAGGCAGGGAGGCAATTAAGGGTCAATACCTATCTATCGTATCATAGAAGAGTGTCAGCATGATTTTGTTGTTTTCTTTTTCTGCATTTTTTTTGGCGACCGCTCTCAAGAATACTCTTCGCCATCGGGGTTTGCTGCATCGGCATATCGAAAAATAATAAACTATTCATTTATTAAAAGTTGGGCTAGCTGGGAAGGCTCAAAACCCGAAAACGCACAAACGGGAATAGCGATGAAACGTTAATATAATTCAAAATAACTTAATTATATTATGAAAAAAACCACTGCAGCAAGGGGGACTGCATTCCATACAAAAAGAATTGTAAACAGGTATAAGGGAGATTACAATGCCAGGATTGAGTTCGGCTTAAGAAAATCAGCTATTGCAAATCTTGCACACATGGAACCTTTTGTCCGCCATTTTGTACACTACAGGGACCTCTGGCATTATGATACTTTTTTTTCAGCCGGCCTGAGAAAAATGGGCTTAGGCAACGACATAGCGGATGCAGTCTCAAGAATTCCGAGAGGAAGGAAGAAGCCGCTGGATGTTCTTGAGGACGGTCCAGGGTCGGGGATTTTTTTGGGTGAATTCAAAGAATACCTTAAAGAAAAAGGGATTGACACCCATACCACTGGTGTTGATTTTCACTATGCAGATACGCTTAAGCAAATGCAGAAATATGGGAAAATTGATAAAGTTGTCCACGGCATAGCCGAGTTTTTCACCCCTGAAAAAAGATATCACGCAATTTTCTCCATGATGGGCTCAGTTCATTATACAATTAATGCCTTTAGAAAGGACCAGCTTCTAAAATTCGCCTCTGCTCTGAGGAAAGGCGGCATTATGATGGTTGGATTCCAAATAGGCAATGCAAAAGAGCCAGGAGCTTTTCTGAGGATGGATATTACAGATGGCCTTTCTCCAAAACCAAAAGAAAACAGGAGAATGCCAATTGAAAAAGAAATGGAAGGGATTGAAAAAGCATTCGTGAAAAGGGGCTACGCTGCCAAATTTTTGAAATTCGATGAAAAAATAGGTGCGAGATATAATCTGCCAAATTGGATGCTGATTGTTAAAAGACTAAGATAATTAAAAGACTGGGGGGTTTGAAAAGCAAAATTCTGCTCCTTTTTTGTGCAAAGTTGATAAAAGCTGAACCGCAAAAAAATTAGGACATTATTCAGCACGTTCTGCTGCTTTTCCCGCGTGCCTGATTAAGCCGTCCAAGCGCTTTAAAGTGAACGGCCCCCATTTCTTCCATCTTGTTGGGCCGTTTTTCCTGTATGCCCGCAAAACCATTGGTTGTTTTCCCTGCATCTCTGCAGCGGTTAAAACCTTTTTGCCGAGCTTTTTTGCCCTCTCAAAAACCTCGCAATACAATTCCCTGTACCGGTAATCGCGGAGCAGGTGGTGGTCTAAAACATACCAGCGACAGCGCGTGCGCTCGATTATCCCGATGGTGTTTTGCACAATTTTTTTCAGGTTTTTGAAGGACATGATAAAACCCAGCAGATAGGTGGGGGCGCCATCTAAAATCAGGTAGGTTGGCTTTTCCTTGACTATGAGCTCAACCTGGCTTTTGAGATAGGGCCCGTCCAAATCACTGCTGTACAACAGTTTTTCTTTTCCTTCGCGGATTGAGACCATTACCACATAGCCAAGACTTGTTCCCCTTGGACCGTGCCACAATGGCTTGCTGAATCTTATTTTGGTTTTCCCAAATTTGAATTCCTTGTTGTCAGCATACTCTATTTGCTTCGGCAAGCCCTCAATGGTTTCAAGAAATTCCAGGGCCCTGCCAAGCTGGCTTCTGTTGATTTTTTTCGTTGGGTGCTTTATTAGCAAAATTTTGTTTCCATAAAGCCTTTTGTCTCTGTCAACGATGTGGTGGTCGTAGTGGTAGTGTGTTATTGCTACAACATCGCTTTTGCCGCAGGCTTTCCTGATTTTCTCATCGTATTTAGCAACCAAATCACAGCGCTCCCTTCTCGGAAGAGGAAAAGAGTCAACCTCGTCGGCAATGCCTGGGTCTATTGTAATCGTCGCATCTTTCGTCCTCACCTGCGTGCAGCTGCTCTTGACGCCCATGCTGTCAAAGGCAACGAAATTTATTCTCATCAAAAAGCCTACCTCAAGCCGGCTTTTCTTTTCTCAAAGTGGTCAGCGCAGCGCTGGCAACAGAATGTGAGAACCTTTCCACCTACCTCTTTTTCCACAACAGTTTCAGGGTCAATCTCCTTCCCGCAGCTGTTGCAGACCCCCTCCTTGACATCTTGGTAGCCCTCTACGAAGCCTGCCTCTGCAGGGCTGATTTCGTCGTCATCCAGCTGGTCTTGCCTATCACCTTCATCATAGATGTTTTCGTCAGGGCTTTCCCCATCCTTTCTCTTGTTTTCCCGCTCATCCGCCATGAAACAATACCTCCAGCTATTACAGCAATTAACTAAAATTATTAATTTTTTCTGAATAAAAGATTATCATATGGAGACCTACAGGCTTATTCTGCATAGGAGGACAATCAGGCGCTTCCAGGACAGGGCAGTGCCGTTCACTGTGTTGAAAAAATGCGTTAAAGCAGCCCTGCTTAGCCCAAGCGCAAGAAACATGCAGGAGCTGGAATTCGTTGCAGTGCACGAGAAAAACCAGGTTGCAGGAGTGAACGAGGCAGTGAGGTTTGGCGGCGCTGTGCGGCAAAAAGGCAGGGTAAAAGGAGAGGAGCCAAAGGCATTCATTGCAATAATTGCGGCAAAGGAACGCTCTGACAGCGCTTACACGCCAATGAACGCCGGCATTGCAGCAGAGGCAATCGCCCTCACAGCCCTTGAACAGGGGATTGGCAGCTGCATTATGGGGGCGATTGAAAGGGAGAGAATCAAAGGCATTCTCGCTATTCCAAACAACTACAATTTGCCCCTTGCAATTGCGCTGGGATTTCCGAAAGAAAAGCCCAGGCTTGAAAAGGCGAAAAAGCGGGATACTTCTTACTGGGTTGATGAAAAAGGCGCGCTGCACATCCCAAAGCGCTCCCTTGGTGAAGTGCTGCACAGGGACAGGTTCTGAAAAGGGGTTGGCTTGGCAAAGGTAGCAGTACTTCATAAAGGGATAACAGCTGGGAAGGGCGGCAGGCTGCACATCCAACGAAAGTTTAATATGTAACGGCTGCTGTTAATAATTACCACAACAGGGGGATTTAACAGCAAAACGCGATTCAGGCACAGATTGAAACACATGCTGGCTGGGTTGCATATAATATGACTAGCAAAAAAAATATAACCAAATTTGTGCTCCTGCTCCTATCATTTTGTTTAGTGCCAGCTTTCGCGGCTGCTACGCCCACGATAACGATAGTTGGTGATTTTAACGGCATTCCTTCTGTTTCCCCCTTTGGCTTTCTCAAAGGCGGCACTGACTACAACGTTGAGTTTTCAATAAGTGATGCTGATGCCAGCGCTGGGTCGTATTTGGTTGATGCAAACATCTCTCTTGCCTGTGTGAAGGGCACTGGCACTCCACTTTTTGATGACTTGAACCTTTCGACTGACTTTGTCCACGACACAAACAACCTTAACCTTGGCTTTGACGTTAATTTTACGTGGGTAAACCGTGCATCCACTCTTTATTCCACTAGCTCAAGGGGCGACGTTAATCTTGCAATTACCAGTTGTTACTATTCCCCGCAAGTCTGGTATGACTCTATAAACAATAGAACTTATGTCTTATGGATGCAGAGGCCATATTCTGGCGGTCAATACGGAATTGAAAATTATTTCTTTTATTATGACCACGCAAAGGGGACAGTTTCAGATTCTGTATTAGTTACACCCTATTATACAGATGCTATTGACCTTCACGGGCATGGGGCAATAATTACTACTGATAGCGGGACTGTCATGGTTGCGTATGAGCAATTAGATAATGATGGCCATACGCATAATTCTCCAATGATGCTAAGGAAATTTGATTCTTATGGAACCGCCGTGCCTTTTGGGGCAAGCAAAGACATCACAGATGTCAATTTGGAGGATACTATCACTGTCACAGGAACAGATTTGGATCCGGATTGCAGTGGCATGTACGTAGTCGGCGGGGAATATCCGGAAGGAAGCGGAATTGATTATTATGTTAGAGAAGATGGGGAATTTTATCTTTGGGATGATGGCTATCATCGTTGGCGTATAAGCGCAGCTTTGGAGGAAATGGGGGTATGTTGGGATTTAGAGACTTGGTATCCTATTGGAACTTTTGGGCACTATTACTGTGATTATGACACTCAAGGGAGTGCAGTTGTAACTAATATTAAAGTTACTACAGAAACAGCACATGGTTTTTCTACGGATGACACGATTTATATTTCGCCTGTTGCTGGGATTAGTCCCTCAATATACGGCTTATACTCCATTGTTGAAAATGACGAGACTTCCTTTTATATACAAGGCCAGGCTGCCCAAGGTTACTCGGGAACTTTATCTGGAACGCCAACCTGTAACGGAGGCAGTTTTACCACTGAGCTTGGAGATTATCACGCTTATCCTCATCTTTTCAGAGTGGGGAGTAGAATTTACGTGCTGTCACGGACAAACGCAGATGCTATGCAGAATCCCTATGTTGATTTATATTATACTGATGATGAGGGGGTAACTTGGTCAAGTGTAATAAGAATAGTTAACCTTGCGGGCGATGGATATTATTGGGCCTATTCTGTTGCCGTTCCATCGTCTCTTGATGATAAACTTCGTATTACTGTCAACGAATATGATAACGTTCGTATCAGAAAAATTTACTACCTTGAAAGCTCAGATGGGGTTAACTGGTCGAATATAGACGACAGCCATTCTCAAGATGTTAGCGATACGTCTTTATCAAGAGATAACCTTATTGATTATTACTTATTAAAAGATTCTGGCAGTGATAGCATTTGGAATGAAGTTACTAGTGGCAGCATCACTCCATCTGGCAGGATTTATTTTTTAATAACGGAACAGGCCACCGGCAGTTATCCGCAGACGAGGAACCATTATATTCGGTATTGGGATGGCGGGTGGCTGGAAAAGACAATCACCCCTTTTTCAGGCATTTCCGTCCCCTCGGCAGATGATACCGGGGACAACGCGGTGCAAAGGATATTCGCTTATGATGATAATACTATTGACGTATTTGCCATTCATAAAGTAGGCAGTGCCAGGGAGCTGGAGCGGTGGCATACTGGTGATGGCGGGGATAACTGGCTTAAGGCAGAAGATATAACGTCCAATAGTAGTTTCAACCACAACTATCTGACAATAACGGCAAATGCTTCCTCGACTGTTCCCTGGTTGCTTGCTTCTAGCTATAAGAACAACCAGCCTTCCTCGGCTGATATTCGTTTATGGACAGAAGGCTACCACTCTGCTAACTGGGATTTCAACGCCTGCCTTATTCTGGATTTCAACAGCAACGGAACGTATTACACAAAGATTGCTGATTTCAATGTTCTGTTTGACAGCACGATTCCAACGACCCTGGACAACGATGGCAACAACACGTGGCAGAACACGGATGCGAACATACAATTCAGCTGCAGCGACAACAATGCTGGCTGCAAAAACTTCTACTACTCAGTTGACGACACAAACTACCAAAAAAGCTGGGGAGGGGACACAAACATCGGAATAGAACTGGGCACAGACGGAAACCACAGCATATGGTGCTGGAGCGGCGACAGAACAGACAACAACTCAACAGCAAAACTAATTTATTCAGCGATTGACAAAACAGCGCCTGGCACGGTTGAAAATGCAACAGTTGACTTGAACAACACATGGCAGAAGACGGATGCGAACATACAGTTTTCCTGTTCGGATAGTGCAGGCGGGTGCAGGAACTTCTATTACTCGGTGGATGATGTGAACTACCAAGTGGGCTGGGGGCTTGATGAGAATATCGGGATTAGCCTGACAACGGACGCAAACCATGAAATATTCTACTGGTCAGACGACAATGCTTCGGGGGTTGGAGACAACAACGAAAACGCACGCCTGCTGTACGTTGGAGTGGACAAAACAAACCCAAGCACGCCAACAGTGACAGCGCCAAGCACGACAACAGCAGCAAGCGCAACGATAACGTACACAACAACAGACGCAACAAGCGGTATAAAAAAATACTGGGCAAGAGAACAAGGCCAGGCATGGGTAGACAATGGGGCAAACACATCTTATGAATTCAGCATTAGCAGCGGGGAAAGCCTGCCAACAACGCACACGTACTGCGTAAAAGCAACAGACAACTCAGACAACAATTCAAACGAAGAATGCGTAAACATAACATTCCAGGCAGCAAGCAGCCGCAGAATTGCACCAATAATAGCACCTGCACCGCCAGGAAAGCCGCCTGCAATAGTTGAAACAAAGCAGGTTTTGGCATTGCAGAGGGAATTCATTCCCTTGGAGGAAGCAAGCATCCCTGTTCTGGACCCCACAGAGAAAGAATTGGGGTTAAATGTTAAAAGGCTGGCAACAGAAAAAGACCTGCTATTCACCAGGAACCTGAGAGCCAGAGGGCTTTGGGGGACCACTGCAATCGTCAAATACAGCAACATCGTAACGCTTACAGTTGAAAACGTTAGTGAAAAAACACTGCGCGCTATTGAGTTGATTGAAGGAATTCCAAAAGAATTGGCGGAAAGCGCAGCAGTTATAGCAAGCGACCGCGATTTCATTGTAATAGAAGAAGACCCGGTAATAAAGTTCTTGATTGGGGACTTGGGAGCGGGTGAAAAGGCAAGCGTAAGCTACGACTTCAACGCAAGCCTGGAAAGGGGGCAAATAACAGAACAGCAGTTCAACGAAATGAGCGCACCGGTTGCGTTAATCAGGCTGGAAGAGGAAGACACATGCATGGGCATGCTGTGCGACGACTTCAACCCATGCACAAGGGACTATTGCATAGAGGGAGAATGCGTTTATGCTGAAATGAGCGAAGGAGCAAAATGCGGAAAAGAAATGCACTGCATGCAGGGAAAATGCGTCAAAATAGAAAAAGAAAAAATTGTGCCAGCCATTGAGACAGTCGTTGCTCCGCCTTGGCTGCAGGCAAGGCAAGAGCTAATGGCAGCGACAAGCCTTGCACTGGCTTTGGCAATCGCTGGCTTCCTGAATTACGTGCGAAGACAACAAAGACCTAAAAAGCAGTAAAAGATTTGCCGCAAAGCTGTTCAGTAAAGCACGTCAAAACATTTCTTTCCTTCAATGCCGAGCAGGAAACCATAGCGCGCGTCAACGTACTGCTGTATCTGCTGCACTTCCTCTTCGGTTAGATGCTTGAACCTGCCTTGCAATTGGAGGTATTCCTTAACAGGCTTTGCGCTCTGCTTTTCAACCTTCTGGCTGAAGGTCAAAATACCGTTATCAATCTCGTACAGCGGGAAAACCCTTGTTTGGACAGCGAGCCTTGCAATCTCAAGCGTCTGCTCCTGCCTGCTGTACCAGCCGACAGGGCAAACGCTGAAAGCATGGATGAAGCTTGGGCCCTTGGTTGCAAGGGCTTTTTTGACCTTCCTGTGCAAATCAACGATGTTCGCCGGGCTGACTGTTGCAACATACCTGATGCCGTGCGATGCAACAATCAAAGGCAAGGGCTTCTTCGGCTGCTGCTTCCCGTGGACAACGCTGCCTGCCGGCGATGTTGTTGTTGCTGCAAGGAAAGGCGTTGCACCGCTTCTCTGCACACCGGTATTCATATAGGCTTCGTTATCTGTCGCTACGTAAGTGAATTTATGTCCCCGTTCAAGTGCGCCGCTCAAAGCGCCAAAGCCGATGTCAAATGAGGCGCCATCGCCGCCGAAAACAAGCAAATTCACGCCCTGCCTTTTGCCCATTGCTTTCAATGCACTGTCAATGCCGGATGCAACGGATGCGTTGTTCTCAAACGCTGCGTGAATCCAGGGGATTTTCCAGGCGGTCTGCGGATACGGGGTTGAAACAACCTCCATGCAGCCGGTTGACATAACCGCAATTGTGTTTGGTCCAGCTGCCTTTGTAACGTGCCTTACAACAAGGGCTTCGCCGCAGCCGGCGCAGGCCCTGTGCCCTGAGGCGAAGTATTCCTCGTAAGGCATTCCCAAAATCTTCCTTTCCTTCACAGCAGCCACTCCCCCTTTGGCTTTCCGTCAATCAGGTCATTCAATGCCCCTTCAAAGTGTTTTACTGTAATGTCCCTTCCGCCCAGTCCAGCGATGTAGTTGAGTATCTGGATGTCGTTGCAGTAAATCGCGCTCCTTACATCAGTGAACAAAGGCCCTTCGTAGCCAAGCGAAACATGCCTGTCGATTACAGCCGCTGCCTTGAGGTTGCGCATGGCTTGCTGCAATTCCTGCTTCGGGAAAGGCCTCAGGCACCTCAGCTTAATCAACCCAACTTTTTTTCCCTGCTTCCTCAGATTGTCAACCGCAACCCTTGCTGTTCCGCAGGCAGTGCCCATTGCAATCAAAGCGAATTCCGCGCCATCCATTTCATATGGTTCAAGCAAGCCGTCGCCATAAGCCCTTCCAAACTGCTTGCCAAATTGTTTATTTGCTTTTTTAATGAAATCAACCGAGGCAAGCATTGCGCGCTGCTGCTGCTGCTTGAACAACATGAACGAATCAGGGAAGCCTATTGGGCCCATTGTAAGCGGCTTTTCGGGGTTAAGCACGTAGAGGGGCTTGAATTTGGGCAGGAATTCATCCACTTTGCTCTGCTCTGGTTCATCAATCGGCTCAAACACGTGCGTTAATGAGTAGCCGTCGAAGCACACCATGGCTGGAAGCAAGACATCCCTGCTTTCACTTATTCTATATGCCTGGATGATGCTGTCCAATGACTCCTGGCTGCTTTCCACGTACAACTGAATCCAACCCTGGTCCCTTGCACTAACGCTGTCGCTGTGGTCATTCCAGATGTTAATTGGCGCGGACAAAGCCCTGTTTGCAACAGCCATTACTGTCGGCAGCCTCATTCCGCTTATAATCGGGAGGATTTCATACATTAAAGCAAGGCCCTGGCTGCTTGTAGCGGTGAATGTCCTTGCTCCAGTGGCGGCAGCGCCGACAATTGCGGACGCAGCACTATGCTCTGACTCAACATCAACCATCTCTGCCTTGAGTTCACCGTTTGCAACATACTCGGCTATTTTCTCAGGAATGTGCGTTGATGGTGTAATCGGGTACATTGGGCATACCTGCACCCTGCACAGCTTTACTGCTTTTGCTACTGCAACCGATGACTCAACAACCATTTTTGCCATTTTTTCTAAGCCCCCTTCCTGATTGGATTTGCAGCAGCCATTTTGCTCATTTCTTCTCAACCTCTTTCTCAATCGCCTTGGCAGGGCACTCGTGCACGCAGATAAGGCAGCCCTTGCAGTAATCGTAGTCAATGCTGACATTCCCATTAGCGTCAATTTTTATTGCGCTGTCCGGGCAGCTGTACCAGCACTTGTAGCACTTTATGCATTTTTCCGCTATAAGTTTTGGCCTGAAAGTGCGCCAGCCCCCTGTCTTATATGCAGCGCTGCTGCCAGGCTCTGTTATCACTGCGCCGGTATTTATTTTCAGCTTTTTTTCTCCCTTCTTTTTCCCCTTTTCAGCCATTGTACTCACCTTGCTGCACCCCTTGTTTTTTCTTCCCGCCGCAAATTCACTTTACCCCTTGCATGCATCCGCAGCAGCTTTTGCAGCCTTTTTGTTCAACTCAGCAACTGCCTTCTTGCCTGTTGCGCCAAAGTGCTCATCAATTGCCCTGTCAAGCGCCGGAAGCGAGACCTCTTTTGTCAAAGCGCAGAAAGCGCCGAGAGAGGCAATGTTCACAAATGGCTTTCCGATTATCTGCAAGGCAATCTCCGTGATGTTGATGGGCTCAATTGAAAAGCTGCCGTTCACGTGCTTTCTCAATTCCTCCTCTTTCTTATCCGTGTTGATTATAAGCGTTCCGCCCTGGTGCAATCCTGCTGCAACATCCACTGCTTCAAGCAGCGTAGGGTCCAGAACAATAACATAGCTGGGCTCGTAGACGTGCTGTCTTACGTTAATCGGCTTTTCATCGATTCTGACATAGCTCTCAACAGGCGCTCCTGTCCTCTCAACCCCGAAGTTCGGGAAAGCCTGGCTGTATTTCCCGTCCTTGAAAGCCGCGATTGCAAGCACCTGTGCGCAAGTGACAGCGCCTTGGCCCCCTCTGCCGTGGATTCTCAGTTCCTTAAGAGCCATTGCAATGCCTTCCGGGCTTAAGCAGCGCAATGCCAGGCTGCTTTTTGTAATAGAGTGAGAGAAGGAAAAAGTTAAAAAACAACTTTTTACATAGTTATCCTCTTATAAATGCTGCAGATTCACGCGATGGTTGAAGGATACGTGCAGGGGGTTAATTTCCGCTACTATACTGTGCAGCATGCCAGAATTCTTGGGGCAAGGGGCTTTGTTCGCAACCTTGTTGACGGCAGGGTTGAGGTTGTTGCCCAGGGCAACAAAGCGCAGCTGGAGAGAATGATTGAATGGCTGCACAGAGGCCCTGCATCTGCAGCAGTGGAAGAGGTTGCGGTTGAATGGCAGAAGCCTGGGAAAAAATTCACGGGCTTCTCAATCGAATATTAAACCGCTTTGAGTTCAAGCGTAACAGTTTCTGAAAACTGCTTGCCGTTGATTGCTGTTGTGATAACCAAATCATATGAACCAGAGTAAACAGTGCTGTTCGGATTCGGCCTGATTGAAAAGGGGTTCAGGGTCCTGTACTCGCCCTTGCCCAGCGTGTCAATAACCCTGCTCTGGGGGAAAACAACAAGGGATTCGGCTGCAACAGCATGCACGCTTACAACAACATCTTTCGCAGTCGCGTCACTGACGTTGTTTATCGTAACAGTTAGGAAGGTGTTTGTTTGGCCTTTTGCCAATTCCAAGGGATTTGGCTCAAGTTCAGCAACAATTGGCTTCGGCTGCAGGATTACTGCCAATGCAAGCAGGCAGACAAGGGCAACGATTACCACTCCTAGCCCAAGTATAGGATACTTGAACTGCCTGAAAGAGAAGCGGAAGCCGAAGTTCAGCTTGACCTTGCCCTGGTCGTAGATTCCCATCAATACCACTTAATACTATGGTTTTCCAGTTAATAAAAGTTGCGGGAAAAAACAGTTAAGGCAGGGTGAACAGCCTGTTATCCTGCTTTCCGTCCAGGAAGCCCGCCCTGACGCCGGCATCCAGCCAGGCATGTGCATAGCTGTAGGCAGCGAGAGCCAAATCCAGTTTGCCCTGCTCTTCAAAATGCTTCCCGTCCTGCAAATAATTGCGTGCCATTGAAAGGAAATCGGCTGCAATTTTCCGCTCTTTCTCTGTTATGCCTTGCTTGATTGAAACCTTTTCAAGGGCCTTGTCTGTGAGGCTTTTGTATCTGGCAACTCTTCTCAGCAGAGAATCCGGCATTTAAAGCACCTTATAGATGTTTCTTCTGTGCCCTACTTTAATTACGAAAACAATTAATTTGTCCTTTCTTAGGTCAAGCAAGACCCTGTACTTGCCAACCCGCAACCTGTAAACGTCAAACCCCACAAGCTTTTGCACATGCCTCTCTGGATTGAAAACAAGCCTCCGCAATGCAAGAGAAATCCTCCTCTGAATCTCTTTCTCAAGCTTGAGGTACTGCCGCTTTGCCTTCGGGCTGAAGATAATTTGGTACATTCAAAGCCCTGCTTCCTTCTCAACCTGCTGCAGGGCATAAACTCTGCCTTTTGCGATGTCTTTTCTGGCCTGTTCAATGTCACTTTTTGTTTCCTCTGAAAGCTCCATAGAATCCTCCAGCAAATCCCAGATTACATCCTCATAGCTCTCCTTGTCGTAGAGCTTCCTGCGCTGCAGGGTCTTGCGCAGTTCCTTGCTGATTTGGATAGTAGTTTCCATAACAACTATATAAGGCACTATAGTATTAAAAGCCTAATGCTGCAATAATCCCAATGCTTCCCTTTCCTTCTCAGTGAGCTGCGCTGCAATCACAAGCGACTGCGGGAACAGGGCATAGCCGCTTCTGAGCAGCTGCTGCAGCTCAGCAACCTTGACAACCTGCTTTTCGCTGCCCAGAGCATACAAGCCGACAAGGGTTGCCTTCTGCAGTATCCCCTTTCCCTGCTTTTTCTCTATCCTCTGCAGGATTTTCAGTGCCTGACTTACATCCATCATCCTGTTATTCTCCTTGTCAATGTCAAGCAGGCAAAGAGTATGCAAGCCATTGCTGAAATTCCTTTCAATGACCTCGTAAAAAGACCCAGGGGCATAGTTTTCCCTGGGAGCAACGATTGTGCAAGTCCTGCCGAACCTGTACTGGTCCATGCCTGCTGCGCCCAGGAAATCGTAGATTGAGACGCCTGCAATCACTTTCGACTCAATGCCGAGGCGCCTTGCGTCAAGCAGCAGCTGCACGTGCGTTGTCGCGCTCAGGGCATTCCCGAAAACAAGCAATGCAATGCTTTCGCTGCTTTTCTTCGCTTCCTTCAGGACAAGGCTGAAGCCCTCTTCCACGCCATGCCTGTCCAATTTGATTAAATCTTTTCCAAGCAGCTTTTGCAGCTCTTCAATCGAACCCTCGCTGTACGCGCTTGTATAAGTGTCCAGGAAAACCCTGCTGCACCTTGCAACCGCTTCCTTTGCCTCAAGCGTCAGGTGCAATGGCTTCAGGCCGACTCCGATGAGATAGAACATAGGATAAACTGTGCAGGGTTAATAATTAAAAAGAAATTATTTCGAATCCGATTCCAGATTAACTGCCTTCCGCAATATGCCCTATGCCAGTTTCTTACTTTTTTCCCACAGGACCCTGAAGAATTTTTTGTTTGTTTCGGTTATTCCCTTGCTTTCAATCACTATCCCAGTGAAGCCTTTTTCTTCAGGGAAGAAGATTAGTGATTTGTTCCCGTAAATTATCGTTGACGAGGGCAGCCTGAACTCGTAGGGAAGTATTCTTACTTCTGTTAGAGCCGCCCTTATTGCCTCCTTCCCCGCTATTTCCGGTGTTATGACGTATTTTCTTTTTATTTTTCTCCTGATTCTCCTACGCTGCCAGTGGGCAAAAAATACAGGGTCTATTTCCGGTCCCTTTGCGGTGTAGCCTATCCCATACAAAACAGTTGGCTCTTTTATCATGTCGTTCATAACTGTCTTGAATCCCTCCCTGCCCTTGAATATTTGCACTTTTGTTTCCTCCTCCAGCGGTCTTTTGATTGACTCAAGTTTCGGCAAGATTTCCCTTAACCTTCTTTCCTTTTCTTGCAGCAGGTCCAGCAATTTGCCTGGCTCGGCAGCACTGAAATATTTCCTGTTCTCTTTTATGATGTAACCCACAAACCCCTTTGTTATCAGGCTGTTGAGGGTTTCGTATGCAAGGGAGCGGTTGACTGCTGCCCTTTCTGCAATCCTGCTCGCAAGTGATGACCCAAGCTCAAGCAAGGTTAGGTAAATTTTTGCCTCTCTCTCGGTCAGGTTCAGCTCCTTCAAAACACTGGTTTCGTCCACGATACAACCAAACTTCAAAAATGGTTTTAAACCTATGTTTTGTTGTAAAATAAAAACAACAAATAATTAAATACCCCGGCTGAGCAGTTTATGTATAAGCCATTCTCTTTTCTGGTGGGATATATGGACAAAGAAAAGCTGTACTGGGAAATAGTGCAGCGGAATTTTGGGGTATACTCAAGAGAGGAACAGAAAAAGATCCGTTCAGCAAAGATAGCCATTGTTGGAATTGGCTGTAACGGCGGCATTGCCGCATATGCGATGGCAAGAATGGGCATTGGCACGCTAAACCTCATTGATTCTGATGTCAATGAAACATCAAACCTGAACAGGCAGCCCATGGCAACATATTCAACAATCGGCATGAAAAAGGTTGAGGCAGCAAAAAAAATAATTGCGGAGCTGAATCCGACGGTCGCAGTAAATGCAATTGACGCAAGAGTGGACGAAAACAATGCAGAATCGCTGATTGCAGGCAACAATGCAGTGCTACAGTGCATGGACAACATGCCGAGCAGAATAATCCTGCACAGGGCGGCAAAAAATCTTGGAATTCCCACAATCACAATGACAGGGCAGCCGAAGTTCAGATCCTTTGTTTCAACTATGATGCCTGATGGCCCGCTTTACGAGGAACTGTTCGGGTTGGATTTTGTGAAGGGGAGGAAAATTGGGCAGAACAAGGCGCTTATTAAAAAAATTCAGAAACTTAAAATTGAACGTGTCAAAGAGGCGCTGAACAAAGGCGTGAGCAAAGAATGGTATACTGAGTTTTTGGAAAAGAAGGCTGGCTGGGGTATAACCCCTGAACGTGCATACCTGACAGGGATGTTGCAGGTACATGAAGCAATCAGGGTCGTCCTTGGAAAACCCCCGCTTGCTGTTGCACCGAAGGCAATTGTTGCTGACCTGGCAAATCCGCCGCACCTTGTTTCAGTGCAAGAGCCGCCGAATGGGAAATCGTGGGACTTCAGGGAGTTTTAGGCGATTCAAATGCAGGGCGACTTCAGAAGATTCATTGCAAAGCCGGAGATAAGAAAAACAACTGAAATAAAAAAGCATCTCGGCAATGCTCCCGGCAATAGGTGGGTTTTTGCAGACGATAGGGTACTGCCGGAAGCAAACATTTACCTGATAGCGAGGAACGTGAAGGGGCTGTCAGCAAAGCCGGAGCAATACGTTGAGCCGCACAAGCATGATGTTGACAGCTTCTTTGTGCTTATCGGGGATGAAGAAGGTTTAAAAGGGCTGGAGGCAGAGGTTACAATGGAAAGCAAGGTTTTCACGGTAAGTTCGCCGGCAATGGTCTTCATCCCGAAGGATGTAAGCCACTATTACCGGCTGGTGCGCGGCAGCGGAAAATTCCTCAACATAGTCTTGGACAAAAACTACAACAAAATCACAAAGTGAGGGCGTTTCGCATTGGTCGAAATCCTTGGTTCAACCCTGCGGGAGGGGGAGCAGACGCCGAATGTTTCCTTTTCCCTTCAACAAAAAATCAAAATCGCTAAAATGTTAGACGAATTCGGCGTAGACTTCATTGAAGCAGGAATGCCTGCCCAGTCAAAGCAAATAAAAGAGGCTGTAAAGAAAATTGCCGGACAGAAACTGGGTGCAGAGATAATGGGGCATGCAAGGGCGCGGAGGGAGGACATCGATGCAGTAATCGACTGTAACTGTGATTGGGCAGGCATCTTCATGGGGATAAACGAATTAAGCCTGGAGCACAAATACCACAAAACAAAAGCTGAAGTTATCAACATGATTGTTGAGTCTATTATCTACGCCAAGGACAACGGCCTAAAGGTAAGGTATACTGTTGAAGATGCCACCAGAACTGATTTAAAAGATTTGATAGGGATCGCCAGATTAGCCAAAAAAGCCGGGGCGGACGTATTAAGCCTTGCTGATACAACCGGTACAATAAGCCCGGAAAAATTTTACAATGTAGTCAGCAAACTAAAGAAAGAAGTTGCCATTGATTTGGAAGTGCACTGCCACAACGATTTTGGTCTGGCTTTGGCAAATTCACTGGCAGCCTACAGAGCAGGCGCGAAAATAGTAGATGCCTGTGTCAACGGTCTTGGGGAAAGGGCTGGTCTGACTCCGCTGCAGGAACTGTGTGTTGCCTTGAAATTGATATACAAAGAGAAAAACAGCTGGAAGTTAGAGAAACTGCCAGCGATTTCAAGGATAGTGGAAAAATTTTCAGGGATAAAGGCAGACAGGCTGAGGCCCATTACAGGAGAAAACGCCTTTACCCACACTGCAGACTTGCATGTTAAAGCCATAAAAAACGAGCCCAAATGCTATGAAGCAATAAATCCAAAGATTGTGGGGAGAAAAAGAAAATTCACACAATAAGGCAGGGGAAGAAACAGGGTAATTGAGTTGGAGAAAGGGAGAAAGGTAAGGGAGATAAGAACCTAGGGGCAGCGGCTTCACACATTTCTTGCTATAATTTTGGCCAACTGCCGGGGTATTTTTTTCAAAGCATCTAAGATATCCAACTGAACGCCGATGCCTTTCTGCAATTGACCGACCATTAAGGCTTGGCTTGACCTCATCAAATCAGGAATTTCAAGCGCAGGATTTTCTTCAAAGGCAGTAAAACTGATTGTGGGATTGCCAAATTGAGCAATAACCGCATCTTCCAATTTTTGCTTGAATTCTTTTATTTGCTTTTCATCGCCTTCCAGCTGAACCTGCATGGTTGTTTCATCGACATTAAAAACACTGGCTTTCTGGAAAGGTGAATTAAGTAACCTTTCCAGGATAAAGGCTCTAACGCCCTTCTCTGTAATGACTTCCTTCTCCTCAGCCTTGATTAAAAAACTGCCTTTCATTCTTTTCACCAAGCGGTATAATTATAAGAACCGATTCCATCTATAAAAGACTTTGGTTGCATCGGCAAAAAACGAAAGACAGTTTGCCCAATCAAGCCATTGCCGCTGCCTCTTTATCCGCAACAAACACAAAATTCTTGTGCGGCTTTAATGCAACAGCTGGCCAGCGCAGAAAGTCTTTGCTGTGCAGCGTCGCAGCGATTGCCTTTGACTTGTGCTTTCCGCCTGCGAGCAGCAGCACTGCCTTGCTGTTCTCCCTTATTGTCCGCAGGCCGATGGTAATCGCCTTTGCCGGTGCTAGTCCACTTGTAAAATTCTTTCCGTTGACTTTCCTTGTCTGCTGCTTCAGCCTGACAACCCTTGTGCTTCCATAAGGACAGCTGCCCGGCTCGTTGAAAGCAACGTGCCCGTTTCGCCCGATGCCCAGGATGCACAAATCAATGCCCTGCCTCCTGATTGCAGCTTCGTGCTTCGCGCATTCCATTTTCAAATTGCGCGCCGCACCGTTCAGCAGGAAAATATTTTGTTTTTTTGCGTTGATTTTGTCAAGCAGCCTGTGCCTGAGGTAATAGCTAAAGCTGTTGCCGTCGCTTTGCTCTAGTCCGGCATACTCATCAATTGCGAAAAACTTCGCCTTGCCGAAATCAATCTCCCCTTTTTTATATTTTGAAACCAGAATCTTGTACAGCAATTTCGGTGTTTCGCCGGTGGCAAGCGCAAGGGAAGCGTCAGGCTTTTGCCTGAGCAAATCAATTAAAATCAAGGCAGCTGTTTTGCTCATTACAGCATAGTTTTTCTCAACCAGCAGCATTGGCTTGTTGTGCACTGCAACAAAGCGCTCAACCGCTTTTGCTGTGGGGGCAGCCAGGCCGTGCTGCTGAACTTTCCTTGCTGCAACAAAGTTCGCTGCAAGCAGGCAATTGCGCATGCTCCAGTTGCGTAGCAGCCCGAAAGCGAAGCCTGCGTTGAACGCGTCGCCCGCACCTGTGCTATCAACAGCCTTCACCTTCAACCCCTTTGCAGCAATTGGCTTTGCTCCCTGTGTGAAAAGCGTTGCGCCCTTTGCGCCCTGCTTCAGCACAACACACCTGCAGCCTTTCCTGAGAAGGAAGCTTGCCCTTGCACCTGTTGTTTTTCCTTTTGCAACGTGCTTCAGTTCTGTTTCATTCGTGAATAGGATGTCAAAGAACGGAAGGAATGCACTGATACCCCGCCTGCCTGTCCTGTCAAAGCAGGTGTCAAAGCAGGTGATTGCGCCGCGGTTCCTTATTTTCTTCAGCAGCTGCGGGAATCCTTTGCGCATGTTCGCCACGTGGAAGAATCCGCCGAATAATACAATGTCACCAGCACGCAGCTTGGGCAAAAGCAGCTGTACAGCCTTCGCCGAAGTAAGCTCAAGCAGGCAGTTCTTTATTGACTGGATTGCCCTCTCGCCGCGCATGTCCACTGCTATGCTGCTGAATGCATTCTTCTGCCTGCTCTTTACAAGGGATGTTGTTACCTTTGCCTTTGCCAGCTCACTAAGCAGGAACGGCGTTGCGAAATCACTGCCGATGACGCTGACAAGCACCGGCTGCAGCCCCAGCTTAGCGGCGATTACGGCAAAATTCGCGGCGTTTCCGCCTATGCTGAACTCAAGAGCCCTTAAAGCATGCTCTTCGCCGAATTTGGCTGGACAGGATATTCCCTGCAGCACATCAACGTCCAGGTCACCGACAGCAAACAATTTCCTTTCCAGCATAAGCGATAACTGAATTAGAAAGGGCTGAATTGGTATTTATTTTTTTCCTATGGATTAATCCTGTATGGTTAAAGCCCTTGTTGTTATTGCACATCCTGACGATGAGACAATCTGGTGCGGCGGCACGATTCTATCGCATCCGGATTGGGATTGGACTGTTCTCAGCCTGTGCAGGAAGCATGATAAGGACAGGGCGCCAAAATTCAGGGAAGCCTGCAGGCAGTTGAATGCCAAGTGCACTATTAGTGACTTGGAAGATGAAAAGCCAGAGCAAAGCCTGAGCTCGCTTGGGGAAGTCAAGTCGCGCATTGTTAAGATGCTTGCTGAAACAAGAGCCGGCAACCGATTCGATTTCATCTTCACGCACGGCGAGAACGGCGAGTACAATCACAACAGGCACAAGGAAGTGCACAACGCAGTGAGGGAGATGATTGAAAGCAGCGAGCTGCAGTGCAGAAAAATTTTTTTCTTTAACTATAAGCTTGCGGAAGATGCGACGCACTGCGAGCCGGACACTGCCACAGCCGACTCGCTTACTCGACTGAGCGGGCGAATCACCCGAAAGAAAAATTTATTAATCTCTTCAACCTATAAGTTTAATGTAGACAGCTTTGAAAAGCGAAGCTGTTTTTCTATTGAATCTTTCAAGGTAAAAGAGGCATGAAGTGTTTAATTCTCTACCCTTATCCCATGGAGCTTGACGGTGTCAGCATCCAGGGGGAAATGCTGTACAGGGGGCTGCGGAAAAACGGCGTGCGATGCACTGCCTGCGACAGGGAAGCTGACACGGAAAAGGAACTGATTTACAAAAGCTTCAAGCCGGATGTTGCAATTGGGGCAGGCTATTGGGGCGACACGCCTGCGATAATACAGCACCCGATGCACCACGGCGTAACTCCTGTTCCCTGGCTGAACGCAGACGGCTGGGTTTCAAATTACCATGATGTGTTAAACAGCCTGCCTTTGATAATGGCAACAAGCAGCTGGGTGAAGCAGACTTATAACAGGGATGGCGTAACAAACAAGAACATCGAAGTCATGCCAATCGGCATTGACATGCAGGAAATGAGACCATTGCCAAAAAATGATAAGAGGGTTCTGAAAATCAGGGAAATGTTGCGAATAAAGCCAGGGCAGAAAATGGTTTTAACAGCCGGCGGCGACACGACAAGCAAGGGCTTCCAGGAGGTGCTTAAAGCGCTTGGAAAAATTGACAAAGAATTTGGCGACTGGGTTTACGTTGGAAAAAGCTGGGAGTACAGGGCACCCTACTACCACTACAAAGAGGAGCTGCAGATAATGAAAGAGCTTGGAATCAGGAAAAAAGTCAGGTTTTTAGGCGACCCCCTCTCAAGGGAAGCAATGTGCTGTTTGTTGAACGCATGCGATGTTTACGCTGCACCAAGCAGGATTGACGGCTTTGGAATGATTCAGGTTGAAGCCCAGGCGTGCGGGAAGCCAGTTCTGGGCATCGAAAGCACTGGCACAAAAGACACCGTGCTGCACAACCAAACAGGGTTTCTTGCAAGGGTTGCTGAGGAAGTCAAGCTCACAGAAGAGTGGGTCTACAAGTGGCAGGGCTTTAAGAAGAAGCAGAAGATAAAATTTGATGAACCGAAAACATTCGGCGTTAGAGCCAATGTTGACGATTTGGCTGAATACCTGCTAAAACTGCTGGCAGACGATTCCCTGAGGGAGAAAATGGGGCATAATGCAAGAGAACACGCCGTAAATAACTTTGAATACACCCTCATTGCAGGCAGGGTTAAAAACCTGGTTGAAAAAAAGCTTGGCTTGTAAAGCTATTTCTTTGCCTCAAGAACGCCAAGCAGGGGAACGCTTTTGTCCTGAACGCTTTTGTATGCAAACAAATATGCCCCTGCGCTCCAAGCGTGGTAAGCGCTTCCCATCGCTTTTCCTTTTATTGGGTGAATCCATTCGTTGAATTCCCATTGAAAGCGCCTTCCAAGGCTATTTGCCTTTGCAAGCTTAAGCAGCTCCTCGTCTGCCTTTGAGAACTGTTTGTCTGCTACAAGGGACGCAACGTAAAAGCCGCCGATGTAGGGCCATATTCCGCCGTTCAGATACCAGTGCGGTCTCGCTGCAAGGCTCTTGCTGAAGTAGTCGTGCCATTCCCCGCTGCCCTTCCTGATTGGGGGGTGAATTGCCTTCAGGGGAAAGGGCTCGTTTACCTTGTTTGCCTCAACGTAGTTCAGAATCTTCCTTGCGTTCCTCTTGTTGGCTAAGCCGAAGCAGATTGCAAGCACGTTGCCCAGACTGTCAAACCATTGCTCTCTCTCAACAATGCCGTTATGGTTCTTCCAAACCCAGGGATAGTAAAATCCTTCGCGGTTATTGAACATGGCAATTTTTGCCCTTGTAGTCCCTGTAACGATTCTTCTGACATGCGCTGCGCTTTTCCTCCTGTGCCACAGCCTCAGTGCACTGTAATACAATGCCTGCGTGTTCAAAACATGACCGTACTTGTGTGGAAAGCAGTCCTGCCAGTCTGTTGTAGGCAGCTGGTCTGGCAAGCCGTCCTCGCCAAGGTCCTGGTAGCGCAGCCACAGAAAAGCCTTCTCAATTTCCTTTCCGTATTTCTCAACCAGGGCTTTGTCGCCGTAGTTTCTTGCATAAAACTGGTGCCCAATCAGGTACCACAGGGTTGAGTCAAGCGTTGCAAAAGTCACCTGCTTCGGCCTGCTCTTGTCGTACAGGTCAACGCAGTTTGCTATCTGGCCGAGCTTGCTTTGGTGCCTTGAAAGGGTCCGCAGCGTTGCGGCAAATGCTTTCTTGAATTCCTTTCTTTCATCCATGCAGCTTGTGCCGATTAAACCAATCATGCTGTCCCTTGCCCAGACGCTGTTATAGCCATGTGGACCGCCGCTTGCAAAAACGCCGTGCTTTGTGCTGCACTTGCGCATTACAGCCTTTGCCTTTGCAACAGCCTTGTCAGCAAGCCCCATGGTTGAGGAATAATTAGGTTAAACCCCTATTTAAAATTATTATTCCCAACAACCATTACTTATGAGGGAAAACGAGCTATTGCCGGGAATTTTTGCATTGGATCTCGGACTGTGGGCTGCTGAGGACAAAGCACTCGTCATAGCAGACCTGCACCTGGGCATTGAGGAGATGTACAACAGGCAGGGCATTCTATTGCCGAGGCACAATTTTGCTGACATCAAAAAGCGGCTTGAAAGGAAAATCTTCCCAAAAGCAAAGCCGGCTGTTATTGTAATAAACGGCGACCTGAAGCACGAGTTTGGCTCTATTTCTGAGCAGGAATGGCAGGAGGTCACCGGCATGCTCAGGCTTCTGCAGCGCAAATGCAAAAAGATTGTTTTAGTGAGGGGCAACCATGATAAGATTCTCGGGCCGATTGCGAAATGGGAGGGCATTGAAATAAAGGATGGGGGGGTTTTGCTGCCGAAGTCTGGTGTTTTCGTAACGCACGGTGAACTGATTCCGAAAAGCGGGCTGTTCAGGCAGGCCCACACTGTCGTAATCGGACACGAGCACCCTGCTGTAACAATCAAGGAGCAGTACAAGCACGAGCAGTTCAAGTGCTTTTTGGTTGGTAGGTTCAAGTTAAAGCGCCTGATTGTGCAGCCGAGCATGAGCGCTGTCAGCCTCGGCACAGATGTTTTGGAAGAAGGGACATTGAGCCCTTTCCTGAAAGAGGGCATGGAAAAATTCAAGGTGTACGCAGTGGCAGACAAAGTCTACAGCTTTGGCGAATTGCGGGAACTTGAGTGAAGATTTTGGCAGCGAAGCCGCCGTGCGAGTCGTGGAATTGCCTCCAAACCGTTTTTGAAAAAGGGAAAAGGCTTTTATAGGGTGTTCAATTAATTTTATTTGAAAGGAAAAACTTTGGGGCCGTAGTATAGCTTGGTTTAGTATTCTGGCTTCGGGAAACTTTTTCTTTTAGAAAAAGAAAAAGTTTATTAAAAGAAAAGGAAAAGAAAAGGGTTCGGAAAAGTCAGCGACGGGGGTTCAAATCCTCCCGGCCCCAAAGGATTTGGCTTTTTCCCCAGGCTTTTTTCCCGTAGGAAAAAAGGCTGTCCCCAAAAACTTTTTAAATTAGTCAGCATCTAATCATTTAGTTTGGTTTTCTGGTGGGACCGGTGCAGGGCGAGGAAATCCTGAAGAAGGTTATTGCTACTTCTGGCGATGAGTTCTACACCCCGCTGCCGAAGGGCTACAAGCCTGGGAAAACCAAGTATGTCGTTGTTACAGGCAGCGTTATAAGCGGCGTCGGGAAGGGGACGATTTCAAGCAGCCTGTGCAGGCTGCTGCAGGACAGGGGCTTGAATGTTGAGCCCATAAAGCTTGAGGCATACCTGAATGTTGATGCAGGCACCCTGAACCCTTTCAGGCACGGTGAAGTCTTTGTGCTTGACGATGGATATGAAACCGATTTGGACCTTGGAACCTATGAGAGGGCATTGGACAAGAACCTAGGGTCCGACAACTTTGTCACCAGCGGAAAAATCTACGCAAGGATAATTGAGAAAGAGAGGGCAGGCAGGTACCTTGGGAGAGACGTGCAGTTCATCCCGCACGTGACGGGGGAGATAAAGAAGGTTCTAAGAGACTTGGCTGTGAAAACAAGGGCTGACGTGATTGTGATTGAGATTGGCGGCACAGTAGGCGACTATGAGAACATGTTTGCTTTGGAAGCCTTGAGGGAACTGCATTACGAGGAGGGGCATGAAAACGTCTGCTTCATTAACATAACTTACATCCTGCAGCCTAGGACCCTTGGCGAGCAGAAGAGCAAGGCAGCGCAGCTTGGGATAAAGAGGCTGATTGAGCTGGGCATCCAGCCTGACATAATAGTGTGCAGAAGCGGCTCAAAGCTGCAGGAGAGCATTAAGAAAAAAATCAGCCTTAACGTGAACGTCCCGTTTGAAATGGTTTTCGGCGTGAGTGATGTGAGCAACATCTATAGCCTGCCCTTGTCGCTCAGGAAGCTTTCTTTTGATGAGGCAGTATTAAGGTGCATAGGGCTGGAGAAGCGCTTTAAGGGAAACGGCAACAAGGCTCTGAGGGAGTGGAGCAGGAAAACTAGCGCACATGGCAGGGCAAAACCTGCTATTGTTGGAATCGCGGGGAAATACACCGGCAGCATGGACACCTATATCAGCATCCTGAAAGCGCTGGAGCACTGTAGCTTCAAACTGAACAGGAGGGTGAAGGTCAAGTGGATTGACACAACTGATTTGAACAGTGATGAGAAGGTTAAGGCTGCCCTCAAGGGCGTTGATGGAGTGATAGTGCCAGGCGGCTTTGGAATCAGGGGAATTGGGGGCAAGATCAGGGTTGCAAAGCACTGCAGGCTACGCAACATCCCCTACCTTGGCTTGTGCCTTGGCTTCCAGGTTGCCCTGATTGAAATCGCAAGGAACGTCTGCAAGCTGAAGGGGGCAGACAGCACTGAGTTCAACCCCAAGGCAAAACACCCAGTGATTGACATCCTGCCTGAGCAAAAAAAGATTGAGGGCTTGGGCGGAAACATGCGCTTGGGCGGGCATGAGGTTGAACTGAAGCCTGGCACGATTGCAGCGAAACTGCACGCTAACGCGAAGAAAATCAGGAGAAGATTCAGGCACAGGTTTGAGTGCAATCCGGAATACATTGAGCAGTTTGAGAAAGCAGGCGTTGTTTTTTCAGGCAAGGCGCCGGGCATGCCTATAATGCAGATTCTGGAGATGCCAAAGCGCAAATATTTTATTGCTACGCAATATCACCCTGAATTCACAAGCAGGCCACTGCATCCTGACGAGCTGTTTCTGGAATTTGTGAAAAAGTGCGCGGGATAGCCTTACTTTATTTTCTCTGCTTCTTCAACCAGCATTATCGGAATGCCGTCTTCAATCCTGTAAGCCAGCGCGCACTTTTTGCAGATTAGCTTCTGTTTTTCCTTTTTGTACTCCAAGCTGCCCCTGCACTGCGGGCAGGCTAGCACTGCAAGCAGCCTCTTGTCAAGTTCTTTTTCCATGGTACACACCTTTAGTAAAAAAGCAATAAAATAATTTATTAGTAACTGCCATCAAGGATTTTCTGCGACTCCAGCCTGATTCTGCCTATTCCCAAAAACCTTTTCCTTTTTGTTCCGTAAATATCCCCCTTCCGATCAACTATCACATACCGATGTGTCTTAAGGAGACCCATTAATTTTTCATTTTTTTGTGCTTCCTTTGCCAATCCTTTTGCAACCAAGTGATTTGCTTCCTTAATTATTGGGGCATGCTGTAGGTAGGTTACACGAACAAGCATTGGTACTGCCGCAAGAAATCCAAAACCCGCTATCAATGCAACCCCTTTTCTGAAGATGGGGTCATTAATAGCCTGCTTATATTCAACAGCGCTCCCGACTATGCCGGCACCAACAGCTGCTATGCCAGCAGCCACTGTATTTGAAACTGCTTTCCTTGTTCTTTTTCTTCTTTTGTCCAATAGCCGGTTTAGGGGGGTTCTGGCAGACAAATCAACTTCAAAAGCGCCAACTTTTTTGGATTTTGATTTACTGCGCATAATTAAACAATTGCGTCCAAACATTATAAATCTTACACATTTAGAATCTTCAGCTGCCAGCGACAAGAATCACATTTTACCCCCACACACACATCAAAAACAGTTAGAAAAATGCCTTTGAAAACCAATTTCTAATTAAATGTTTTCCTTTTCTATTACTTGGGTGGCATGAATGCCTGTCGAGAGGGTTAAGGCTGCTGGCAAGACTATAATCCTTGTTCCTACAGCGCATGTGAGCAGGCAGTCAGTGCAGCTCGTAAGGGAGGCTATTGAAAGGGAGAAGCCTGATGTGGTTGGCGTTGAACTGGACAGGCAGAGGCTCGGGCAGCTGCTCAGCGGCAGGAAATGGCAGGAGATGCAGCTTGACAGAATCATAAAGGAGGGCAAGACCCAGCTTTTCCTAATCAACCTGCTGCTCGCAAACTTCCAGAGGAGGATTGGCGAAGATTTGGGAATAAAGCCCGGCAGCGAAATGCTGCAGGCTGTCAGGGCAGCTGGTGAAAAAGGCACCCCTGTAATGTTGCTTGACAGGGATGTGCGGATAACGCTGAAAAGGGCATTGAACAGGATGAGCTTGCTGGAGAAGGCAAAGCTCGGCTACGGCATCCTGAGCGGCTTTTTCCAAACAGGGAAGAAGCTGGACGGAAAAACAATTGAACAGCTGAAGGAAAAGGACACCCTGAACGCGCTGCTGCAGCAGCTGGCAAAAGAGATGCCGAACGTGAAAAGCGTTCTTGTAGATGAAAGAGACAAATTCATTGCAAATAGGATACTGCAGGCAGAAGCGAAGAAGGTTGTTGCCGTTATTGGCGCGGGGCATGTGCAGGGCGTGAAACGGTTCCTGGACAAGCCAAGGGACGTAAGCAGCCTCCTAAGGGTTGAGGAGAGAAAAAGCAGGCTGCGGTACCTGAAGTTTCTGGTTCCAGTGCTGTTCGTTTTGCTGCTCGGCTATGGCTTCTATACAAAAGGCATTGCAATTGCGTTGAACATCTTCCTAATCTGGTTTCTGGTAAATGGTGCCCTCTCAGCGCTGGGGGCAGCGCTTGCAAGGGCACACCCGCTTTCAATCGCTGCAGCATTCTTTGCCGCTCCCTTCACTTCGCTGCATCCAGCACTTGCTGCCGGCTGGTTCGCTGGATTGGCTGAGTTGCGCGTTCGCTCCCCAAAGGTAAAGGACTTCGAGCAGCTGCCAGAGCTGAACAGCCTGAGGCAATTCAGCCAAAACAGGGTTTCAAGGGTTTTAATGGTTACAGCGTTTGCAAACATCGGCTCTACAATAGGCACCGTGCTTGCGCTGCCTTACATTGCTGCGCTGCTTGCGTGAAAACCTCATTCAACTTTGATGCCTGGCTGCACAGCGGCATCAATTGTCACAACCCTGTATTTGCCTTCACTGTCCTTTGCTGCCAGCAGCATTGCCTGGCTTTCAACGCCGGCAATTGTTACAGGCTCAGGGTTTGACACCACAACAATGTTTTTTCCACGCAGTTCCTCCTTGCTGTAATGCCCTTTCAGCCCTGCAACTATCTGCCTTTTTTCGCTGCCCAGGTCAATCTGCACTTTGTACAGCTTGTCCTTTCCAACTATGTCCTCAACTGAAAGGACTTTTGCAATCCGCAGCTCCAATTTCCGCCATTCCTGGAATGAAACCATCTCTGCTGCCTCCTTGCTAGAAAAAATGGGCTGCGTTTGTTTTTAAAATCAACGGGTTATATCTGAAACTTCACTGTCCTCATTCGCTTCCTTTATCTCCCTGGGGCTTATCGCAAGGGTTTTCTCCTCGCCTACAAGGCACCTGACCTCTTCTGCAGCAAACACCTTCCCGTCAATCAAAACCTTCACCCCGTAGATTGAAATCGGCGGCATGAATTCACAACTGTAGCCTGTGACCTCCTCTGCTTCCCCTTTTGCAGCCTTTTCCAGGTTGCCCCCTCCAAGTACTGCCTTCGCTTTCCCCAAATCAAGCACGTCTTTTGCAAAGTGAATTAGGAGCGCAAAGCCCCTGTCTGATGAGAACAGCTCGCACTTAATCAGCGAACCCTTTGCAGCATAAGGCAGAATCCTTGCCTGCAGCTTATTCGCTTCAATGAAGTCTTCAAGCATTGCAAAACTTCACTTGACAGACTATATAAAAGAGAAAAACAAATAAAAAAGAAACAGGAAAAAGAGGCAGCTGTTTTACACGCCGCACTCTTTTTTAAGCAGTTCTGCCTTGTCTGTTTTCTCCCAGGGATGTAACTCGTCCTCGTGCCCGAAATGGCCGTAGTTGCAGATTTTCCTGAAGATTGGCTTCCGCAAGCCGAGCTGCTCTATCATTTCGCTCGGCTTGAGGGTGAAGTGCTTTTTTACTGCCTCGTAGACCTTTTTTGGCTCGCACTTGCACGTTCCATACATGTCGATGAAGAGGTTTATCGGCTCCCTGCTTCCGATTGCATAGGAAACCTGCACTTCTGCCCTGTCGGCAATGCCTGCCTTGACAATGTTTTTTGCTATGTATCTTATCATATAGGTTGCAGTCCTGTCCACTTTGCTTGGGTCTTTCCCGCTGAATGCACCCCCGCCGTGGTTCCCTATGCCGCCATAGGTATCACATATAAGCTTTCTGCCGGTGAAACCTGTGTCCGCTACAGGGCCGCCTAAAACAAACCTGCCGGTATTGTTGATGAAGTACTTTGTGTTTTCATCCAGCAGGTCGCCGCAGACAGGCTTTACCACATGCTCCTTTATGCCCTCCCTGAGCTCGTCCAGTTCTATGTCAGGATTATGCTGTGCTGCGATTACGACTGCCTCAATCCTCTTCGGCTTGTTGGCCTCGTATTCAACCGTAACCTGCGATTTGCCGTCAGGCCTCAGGTATTTCAGCGTTCCCTTCCTCCTTGCCTCCGCAAGCTTCATTGTAAGCCAGTGGGCGTACATTATTGGTGCAGGCATTAGTTCAGCTGTTTCGTTTGTTGCGTAGCCAAACATCATTCCCTGGTCGCCCGCGCCCAACTGCCCCTGCTTTTCATCAACGCCGAGCGCGATGTCAGCACTCTGCTCGTGGATTGAGTTCAGGATGCCGACACTTTGGTAATCAAAACCGTATTCAGGCTTGTCATAGCCAACATCCCTCAAAACATTCCTGACAATTTTCTGCACGTCAACATATGCCTTGGTTGTTATCTCGCCTGAAACAACAATGAAGCCAAGACCTGCCATAGTCTCACAGGCAACCCTTCCAGTAGGGTCGTCCTTGATTACGTCGTCAAGGATTGCGTCACTTATCTGGTCGCAGACCTTGTCAGGGTGGCCTTCAGTGACTGATTCGCTTGTAAAGAGGTATTTCCCATCGCCGCTTCTCATTTCAATCATCAACTCCAAAAAATTTGCTTGTTTTCTTTAGAAGAGTTATAAGCCAGTTATGTTTTTAATTAATTGCGGAATGACGCAATTATTCCAACTGGAATAAGATTAAAAATGCTTTCCTGCAATGCCTGTTCTTATGCTGCCTGATTTGGCGGAAATAAAGCAGAGGAGGATTGCTGCCGGGCTGACGCAGAGCAGGCTTGCCAACCTCAGCAGTGTTTCGCAGAGCCTGATTGCAAAGATTGAGTCTGGCAACATTGAGCCAAGCTATGCCAAGGCAAAAAGGCTGTTTGACTGCCTGCAGCAACTGCATGCAAGGCAGGAAAAGCAGGCAAAAGACATTATGACAAGGGATGTTGTCGGCATTGACGCAAAAGAAAGCCTGCGCAGGGCAATAAGGGTTTTGGAAAAGCGCGGCTTCTCGCAGCTGCCTGTCCTTGCAAAAGGAAAGCCTATGGGCAGCATGACTGAGAAAAGCGTTCTGGCGAAGATAAACTCAAGCCCTGGCATTGACATTGGAAAAGCGAAGGCAGATGACGCAATGGAGGAAGCCCTGCCGACAATACAGCCAAACACGCCTGAATCAGTTGTAAGGCAGCTGCTCAACTTCAATGCTGCAGTCCTGGTTGTGAAAAAGGGCAGGATTGCAGGCATAATAACAAAATCCGACCTGCTGAAGCAGATGATAAAATAGGCTTCTCCAAAATTAAGATGACTTCTTAAACACAAGCCGCATTCTTGCACTTTTTAAACAAAGCCAACCGCAACGAAACCTTTTTATACAATCTCTGAGGCAAGTATATAAGGGAGTATAACAAAGCAAAGTGAATTAGTTAATACATAACGTTGCTACATAACTTTGCTTTTTGCGGTGGGGTTTCAATTGCTTAGGTGCCTTCTGGCTTTCGCATTGTTCGCGCTGCTGCTCAGCTCAGGCACCAGCGCCCTTATTGTGGATGTTCCGGAAAACATCATAATAAAGGAAGGGCAGAAGCAGGTGCAAATCAGCATATCAAACGACAGCGCAGAAGCAGGGCAGTACAGAGTTGAATTTCTCGGGCCTGTAGAAGCAGGAATAAGCCAGAGCAGCGGTGAAATTGCGGCATTCAAAACAAAGAAGGTTACGCTCTCGCTTGCTGCGGAGGAGCGGCTTGCAGGGCAGACATATGAAAGCACGCTTGTTGTTGAACTTGGCAGCGAAAGGGAAGTGAGGAAAATCAGGCTTTTTTTCAGGGGACAGGCAGCACAAGGTCAGGAAGTGCAGCAGGGGCAGCCAGGCTTTGATTTGCAATGGCTTTCATCAGGCTTTTTTCCCCTGTTCAATCCCAACAGCATGGGCAGCCTGCTTTCGTTTGAAAACATTCTCAACGCGCTTCTGGCGGTTGTTGCGGCAATCCTTCTGATTGCGTTTATCGCAAGGCTTGTAAAGAGGTTGGCGGTGAAAAGATGAGGAAAGCAGTTTCAGTGTCGGCTTCAGCGCTTCTTTTCCTTTTGCTTTTCAGTGCAGCTTGTGCGGATATAGCGTTAATCCCAAGCAGCAGGCAGGTTAATGTAAGCAGGAACGACGTAATCGGCTTGCAGTTCCAGGTAAAGAACCTCGGTCCAGGTGAAACGTGCATTGACCTGGAAACAGAGCAGGACAATGCATACATTGAAACAAGCTTAAGCAAAGAGCACTTTTGCCTGGCTGAAAATAACGCAAGAACAGTTACGCTTACAATCAGGACAGAGAACGCCCCAAGGGGGCTGCACACTGTGCTGCTGCTGGCCTGGGCAGATGACGGCAATGCAACAGCAACGGTTTCCCTTTATGTTGCAGAAGAGCCTGAAATAGAACTGGTTGCATATAGGAGTGATGTTTGCAGCGGAAAGGAGGAACGAATAAGTGTCCTTGTAAGGAACAACAGCGACGAGTTCAAGGAAGTCAGGCTGCAGGCAGAGAATGAGATGCTGCTGCCGTATTTCAAGCCAAGCGAACTCAGCCTTTCGCCCTACCAGGAAAAGTATGCCTGGCTGTACATTTACGCCTCGCCGTACAGTACAATCGGCAGCAGGGACATAAGCATGTATGCAATAACAGAGGACGAGATAGCAAAGGAAACTGTCAGGCTTGATGTAGTTGACTGCGAAGAGCCTGGGGAAGAGCCTGCATTCACTGTTTCGCTTGACAAAGGATGCTATATAGTAAGAAAGGGCAGGACTGAGGAAATCCCCTTCAGGGTGAGGAACAGGCTTGACTCAGACTTAGAGGTTTATTTTTCTGTTGCAGGCGGCTTGAGCCCTAGGCTTGAGAAAAGGAGTGCGCTTCTGGACGAAGACGAGCAGAGAACCTTCTACATCACAGTGACTGTGCCTGCTGAGGCAGTGAGCAAAGACTACAACATTTCGCTCAAGGTCGGGGGCAATGGCTACTCTGTTGAGAAACGCACCTGCGTTACGCCGAAGAAAACCCACTACAGCAGGCTTGAAATCCTGAACAACGACCTGAGAATAGAGCAGGGCGAAAGCGCTGAATTCATCGCTTTAATCAGGAACCTCGGCGACTACAACGAAAACTTTGAAGTGGAAGTGGAGAATCCCTACAGCAAAATAGATGCGAATGTTTCTTACCCAGAATTCAGATTGATTGCGGGAAACTCAAGGGAGTTGTACATCAGCGTAAGCGTTGCACACGACGCAAACATCGGCGATTACCAACTTGGGCTGGAAGTTGATGTGAACAACTCAAAGCAAGGGAAAACTCTGCGCTTTGAAGTTGTGGAGGAAACCGCCGCACCTGAGCCCTCATCCAATACGCTTGAAATCTTATCCTATCCAAGCAGCATAAAGATTGACGAGAACAGTTCAACTGCCATAACCGTTACGCTGAAGAACAGCAGCCAGCAAGAAATAGAGGACGTTGTTGTAAAGCTGTCAGCGCTTCCAGCAGGCATTGATTCAACTTACCGCTCAAACCTCAGCCTGCTGCCCGGTGAGGAAAGGGGCATTGAGCTGCTTGTCAGCACTGCATTTGGCAGTGGAGGGAGCTACAGTGCAAAAGTGGTTGCATTTAACCAGGCGGTTTTCCTGGAGGCGAATGTTGACATAATAGTTGCTGTCACAGAGCATGTGGAAGGGCAGGTGCAGGGCATTCCCACAGGCTTGTTTGCTGCAGCAGATTTGGGCAATACGTTGGCTTGGGGCTTGGCGTTGGCAGCGATTTTGCTCATTGCAGCAGCCGTCCTGCGCTACGCTTCTGGGTCAAAGCAGAAGCTTGAAACAGGCTTGGCTGAACTGGCGAAAGAAGTGCAGCAACTGCCAGGCAAAAAGCTGGAAGAGATTGGGAAAACAAGTGAAAAGCGTGAGCCGTAAAACAGGCTGCCTGGAAATCACTTGCCCTTGAAAATGCCGTCAACGAATTTTTTGTCAACGCAGGCAAGGCACTGCGCGATAGTGACGCACTGTTCGCAATCCTTGTCGGCAGTGGAAATTGTTTTCGGGGTTAGTTTGCTCCAATCAGGAGACAAGCCACCGATGCTTACTTCATAGGTGTAGAGGGCATAAGCTGAACCTAAAACCAGCAAAATGAATGCCAATACAAAAAACATTTTATTCATTCTCTCACCTACTGCTTGAATTGTTCCTCCGTGGGCGTGAAATCGGTTATATTCATTGGATTATAATCCGGCAACTCTATGTACAAAGTATAGGCTTTGCCTGCCATCAAGCTGTCTACCTTCACAGTGTCAGTGGCGTTGACCTTTGTTATTGCCACGCTAGCTACGCCACCTAATTTCTCCTTGACCTTCAAGCTTGACACTACGGTATCAAAGCTGTAAGAGTGCTTATCAGCCTTTGCCTTGTCGTAAAGCTGCTGCAGATTGCTGAACTTGAAGCCAACCGCCCCCTTAACACCCACCTGAGTGCCCGGCTGCTGTTGGCTTGGCTGCTGGGGCTGCACTGGCGCGCTTGACTCGCTGAAGGTAACCCTCAACACATTGGAAACATTTGAGTTTACCGGGAACTGGTATGTTGTGTGTGGGTTTGGAACGTATTTGCCGTCTTTTGGCGTTATTGTAATTTTGTAGTTGCCGGCAGGCAAGCCTGTTTTTGTTGCGCCTTCAGCCGGAACATCCATTGTTTCAACCTTATTCGGGTTTGTTAGTATATTGTAGGCTGCTGTTCCAGCTATTCCTTCACCTTTCTCTGAAACCAGTTCTATTTTTAGGGACCCTGTCCCAGTGCCCTGGGCGGTGGTAGGATTTTTCTGCAAAGTTATATTCTTCTGCAAGTCTTTATCTATCGCCACAATTACGTCTTCTGCCCAGTCCAAGTATGCGCTGCCTTGCTTTGCTATCGCAGCCAGCTTGTACGTTACCCCTGCTTCAACAGGGCTTATTTCAAAATTGCCGGCATTGATGCTGGCATAAGTGCTAGTGCCGGATAGCCCTTTGATGTAAATGCTCGCAACTTCGCTTGGCGGCGATATTGTACCAAAAATCTTTCTTCTAATCGTCAGCTCGCCGACCTCAAACAAGCCTATGCACGGCCAGGGCTCAACCTTGCCCCTCCAGCCATCGCACGCATCCTTGAATTTCTTTTCTAAAGCAGCGCTGGCTTTTATCCCACCAATATGGTTAACGCCGGGGTCATTTACTGAGAAGGTAAGAATAATGCCTTTTGCATTGGTTGGCACTGGGAAGGTATAACCTCCTAGCGTGGCTTTGTTCCAGCCCCACTCACGGTTAAATAATACTTTGTATTGGTGGAACCCGCTTACATCTTCCACCTTATAGTCGTGAATTTCAGTTCCCTTATATCCAAATCCATGTGCGGAGTAATTGCTCTTGAAGACTTTCTTCCCCCAGCTGGATGGGAAAGAGCCGTATAGATAAAGCTCAGAACTAGTGGTTAATCCAGTACTGCTTATAGCGCCACCAATTAAATCCTTAACTTTTTCACTCCTTATATAATCATCTGCCTGCCAATAAGTGCAGAACTCTATTTCACAGTCGCATTCGGTTGCCGTAACGCATGGCGCTGGCGTGAAAGCCGATGTGTTGCATGCCAGAAGCAAAAGCGGCAGCAAAACCAAAAGGATTTTCAAATTCATGTTTCCGCCCCGCAAAACTCTGCAATATCAGCGACATTTTGCTGGACATCCACCTTTGCCTGGTTCAGCCCACTTTCATCGAATGCCGAGGCAGTGAGGTTCGCCTTGCTTGACTCTGAAGGGTATTTTTGCTTGAAGTCAGCTATCTTTCCTGACAGTTCAATTGAATGGTCGATGTAATCAATTACCTTGTCCTTGTCCGAGTTTATCTTGCTGAGTTGTGTGCACAACTCGCTGCCTTCAATGGGTTGCATTGCATCAAGAGAAGCAGACATTGACTGGTATTCGGCAAGAAGCACTGCTGAATCCAGATAGATGCCTGTTAATGATTCAAGTGCAGGATTCTTGCCGGTAATTTCTGCCTCGTAATCTGCCAGTCTTGCCTCAAGAGAAGCAACTTGGCCAGCAGTCATCAAGTCAACAAATTCAAGATCGTCAAGACTCATGTAAGATTCGCTTAACCCAACGCCCGTCCAGATATCTTTTATTTGTTCACACCCAGAATCAAAAGAAACCCCCCCAGGCAGTTGCTGGGGCGGCACGTAAAGGTAGTTGTAGGCAGCGGCTGCCGCCGCTACAATCACCAACAATGCCGCCAGGTTTCTCCACCTTGGGTCCATCCAAAGCACCAATGCAAATTAACTTTAAAACCCTAATAAATTACTGTGCTATTAGTTATATTAATACTTTCTGGTTTTTAATGATTTCCTCCAATCTAGCCGGCTTTGGGTTGGCAGGGGCAAATAGGCAATCGCCGAAAACCCGCGAAGCTTTTTAACGCCCTGACTGCAACAATGCACTATGAAGAAGTTTTATGTTGATACCAGTGTCTGGTTGGATTTTGCTTTAGGCAGGAGTGACGGCGTGAGACCGCTTGGAGAGTTGGCATTCCAGTTTTTCAAAAAATGCATCAGGGAAAGATGGCTGGTTCTTTATTCCGATGTTACTATTGTAGAGTTGTGCAAGTGCATAAAGCCGCTTGAAGTGGAAGAGAAGTGTTTCAGAGTAATGCTTGATGCGAACCTTTTGTCAAAAGCCAGTCTGTCCAAAGAAGAACCGGCTGAAGCTGAAAATATCTCCAAAAGATACAAAGTGCCATTTGCAGACGCTTTGCACGCCGTGATTGCAAGAGACAACAGCGCTACAATTGTTTCAAGAGACGCACATTTCGACCGGCTTTCAGATATCGTCAGCGTTGTTTTTCCTGAGGATACATGAGCTTTGCCACAACCTCTCGTGCGGCTTCTTCCCGTATCCTTTCATATTCTTCTGGTGTAGGCTCTTTAATGCCAAGTCTTTTTGCAAACCCTTTGTTTCTCGCCAACTCTGCAATCGCTTTTTCCGTGCGCAGCTTCTGGTGCAGTTCCCTGATAGCCTGCCTGAAATACTCGGTTTTCGTGCTGTAGTTGAACTCCTTCAAATCGCTTTTGACGAGGCGTTCGATCCGCTCGCCCAGCCTCAAACTAACAATGCCCATGTAATACAAAGTAATACAAAGCCAATAAAAATCTTGCGGTTGACCCTAACACTTCTTTTTTAATGATTTATTTGGCCATATCTTGTTGCATAGGGCAGGTAGTGAAACATGGCTGAAGGGAAAGCAATTGACGTTGCGGTTGTAGGCAGCGGGCCGGCAGGCATTACCGCTGCACTGTACGCAAAAAGAAAGGCTTTGAATGTCCGCATTTTTGAGGCAGAGGCAGTTGGAGGACAGACAGCGGAAGCAATCTGGGTTGAGAACTATCCAGGCGTTACAAGGCTTGAGGGGACAAAGCTGATGCACAGGATGGCAGAGCACCTCCTGGAATTCGGGGTTGAAGTGGAAGAGGCAGCAGAGGTAACAGGCATAAAAAAAATCGCATCTGAAAAATGGTTTGAACTGGAGATAAACAAAGGCGAGGAGAAGGTTGGTGCAAGGGCTGTGATTCTTTGCCCTGGCAGCAAGTACAAAACATTGGGGATAGCAGGTGAAAAGGAATTGTACGGAAAAGGCGTGAGCTACTGTGCAACCTGCGACGGCCCCTTCTACAAGGACAAGGTGGTTGCAGTCATAGGAGCGGGCAACAGCGGGGCGAATGCAGCCCTGTTTTTCGCTGGGATATGCAGGAAAACCTATCTGGTTGAGTTTCTGCCTAAGCCAAACTATGACGCTGTTTACGAAGAGCCGCTTCGTAAGTCAGGCGTGCAAATTCTGCTGAACACGCAGCTGCTTGAAATATCAGGCAGCGAAAGCGTTGAGGGGATTAAAGTGAAGGAGAGGGGCAGCGGCATGGAAAAGGAAATAGATGTTGACGCAGTGTTCATTTACGTTGGCCTGCAGCCCAGAAACTGGCTGGCGAAAAAGCTCGGGCTGCAAATTGACAAAAATGGCTACATCGTAACCGACGGGAACAAAATGACCTCAGTGCAGGGAGTGTTTGCTGCAGGCGACATTACAGGGGAACTGCCCCAGACAGTTGTTGCAGCCGGTTCAGGGGCGGTTGCTGCAACAGCAGCGTTCGATTACCTGAAGAAAGGGAAGTAAAGGCATTCCGGTGGGAAAAAATGGATGAGCAGAAATTCTATTACGGCAATTTTGCCGGCAGGATTCTTGGGAACTCAGCGAGAGAGGAACTTATCCTCAGGGAAATGCATCACTTGCAGGAAGGGGACTTTTTTCTTGAAGTGGGCTGTGCCCAGGGGCATTTTGAAAGGCACGCTGCGTTGCTGAGCGGCAATATTTTTGGGGCAGACACCGCACTTGCTAAACTGCGCCAGGCAAGGCATAAGAGCAATGGCAGCCACTTCACTGCCGGGAATGCAGAGCAGCTGCCGTTCAAAAGCAGCAGCTTTGACTTTGTCTTATGCAGCGAAGTGCTTGAGCACGTGCCAGACTGGAGAAGCGCTGTTCTGGAACTGCAGAGGGTTGCGAGGGAAAGAATCCTTGTAACAGTGCCGCTGGAAAAGGGCTTCTTCTGGAGGCTTTTCAGCGTGTTTGCGCCGATGCACACGAGGGGACATTTGCACAGGCTGGACAGCAGAGACGTTGAAAGCGCGGTTGGCAAGGGCTGGCAGCTCTCCCGGAGAGAGGTTATTGCAACGCCGAGCAGGAGGCTGAACAGGCTGCTTAACAGGTTTGCTTCAGAGAGGGCAGGGATTTATTCGCTGATGCTGTTTGAGAGGAAGGCAAAGGGCAGAAAAGGAAAGTAATTTATATAACATGTTATATAAATCGTTATATAAGGTGGTCTTGTATTAAGCATTATTCCCTTGTAATTGAACCCAGGCTTGTTAAGCAGATTGATAGGCTGATAAAAGAGCACGGCTTGTTCAGCAGCAGGAGCGACTTCATAAGGGATGCCATCAGGAGCAGGCTGATTGAGGTAAGGCGCTCGATTCTGCTCAAGGGGGCAAAGGAAAAACCCAGCGGGAGAGAGCTTGAAAGAGAGGAAAAAATCGTATCAGAGGCGATGGAGGAAAGGGAAAGCGAATACAAGTTCGGCGGCGTGCACTGAGGCTTAGGGGAAAGGCGCTTGAAGACATCAGAGGCAAATAGGGCTTGGGAAATCACTGTTTTTTAATTGTTTTACTAATCAATATACTGTTATGGGGGAAATTAGGGCAGAGGCAAGGGGCAACGAGTTCGCGCTGCTCATTCCTCAAAAGAAATCCAGCCAGCTCGGGCTAGGGGCAAATGCCAGCTATGAACTCATTCGTGTCAAGGAAGGCATCTGGGTCTTGACTGCGGAAGAAACACCAGAACAAGAGGAAAACCCTTTGGACCGCACAATCCTTTCAATGCTGAGGCAGAAGAGCTTACACGAGCGGGTTGAAGGCAAGTTTGAGCGCAGCCTGAACAAGCAGCAGCTTGAAAGGTTCAGGGAAATGCTCAAGGAAGGCAGAATTGTTGCATTCAGGCTGAGCAAGAAGTACAAAAAGGCTGTTTACAAAACAAGGGAAGAGCTGCGCAAGGGGAAGCCTGTTGGGAAGGAGAGCGAAAACCCCCTGGCGAAAAACAAGCCGATTGAGGATTACTGCCTTGAGACTGACGGCTTCCTTGTGTGCAAGAACGATGAGAGGGCAAAGGCGCTGAGCAGCCAGTTCAAGCAGGAGATAGAGGAAGGGAAAATCAAGGGAATCAAGAACTTTGAAGGTGCATTTTACATAATTGAGGAAACGCTTTACGGAAAGTACAGGAGTAATGTGCTGTCTGCAATCAAGGCTAGTGGTGAGACAACCCTGCAAAAGCTTGCGGAAAGGGTTGGAATAAGCGCTCTGCTGGCAAAAATAGTTTGTGAGTTTTTGAAAGACGAGGGCGAGATAATTGAAAAGAGGAAAGAGCTTTTCAAGGCAGTCGAGTAAAGCGCACAGCGGCCAAAAAGTTTTGGTGCCGCTGCTTTCAAAGAGGGAGGCCAGCCCGAAATTCATTGAAGCGGTTGCAGCCAATGCAAAAGAGATAATTCTGCTGCTTGTCATCGATACATCTGCAATGGTGGGGCAGTTCGGGTTTGCCGCTGGGGAGATAGCGCAGGCAAATGCCTTGATGCAGCAGGTGAAGAGCGCTTTGGGCAGGAAAAGGAAAACATGTGACGATGTGATTGAATGGGGCGATACAGCGACAAAGATAGGGCATTTGGCGCAGTTGAGGGCTGTTGACAGGATTTACCTGGTTAGGCAGGACAACCAGCTTTTCAGAAGGCTTTTGGGCGAACTTAGGGAGAAACTGCGCAGGATTGAGATTGAAACAGTCAAGCTGCCGGAAGAAAGCGAGTGAAGCCCAAAAAAATTAGATGCCTGCTCAGTCCCTGAGCATGAATTGCTCAAGCCTGTCCTTTGCCTTTTCCCTCTTACGTTGGTGCACTTTCAAAAACGCATTGATTTTTTCTGCAAGCATTCCCTTGTGCTCAGCGCACATCAGCTTTCCTTGCCTGCACAGGCGTTTCTGTTCCTCAACACGCCTGTCATCAGGCTCAAACAGGTAGTAGAGGTAATCCATTACAGGGCAGTTATCTGGGTTGCCGCCTTTTTGCCTCTGCTCTTTGATTGTGGGCTGCCCTCCTGTGAAGGCATTTGCAACCTTCCTTTCAACTGTTTTGCTGTCATCAGTCGTGTAAATCGCGGTGAGTGGGTCGCTTGCACTCATCTTTCCGGCTTCTCCCAAACCTGGCAGGAAAATATTGTGGATTTGCCCTGGTTTGGGGTATCCCAGCTTTGGGGCAACTGCCCTTGCAATCCCCCTCCAGTAGGGGTCTTGGTCTATTGCCGCAGGGATAAGCACCGGCACGCTTTTTCCTGCCAAAAGGCTTGGCAGAAAACAAGGCGCTGCTTGGATGGCCGGGAAAAAAACAAGGCCGATGTTGCTTTCGTTGCCGAAGCCGAAAACAGCCTTTGCGGTTGAAAAGGTTATGCGCTTTGCAATAGTTGCAGCAATTCCGTAAAGTGTTTTCGCGTACTCTGTGTCAAGGAAAATGTGGGTTTTCTTCTGTTCGAAGCCGCATGCAACCACATCCAGCGCGTTTTCGTATGCAAAACCTGTTGCCTGCTTTAATTCAAGGTTTTTTACGAAGAATTTTTCATCGTCAGTCATTTGGAAGTAGAGTTCAGCGCCGAACGCGTCCTGCAAATATTTTGTGAAAAGCCAGGGCATCAGGTGCCCCAGGTGGGTGTTTCCTGACGGCCCTCTGCCTGTGTACAGGGCAAATTTTTGCCCTTTGTCATAGCCGTCGAGGACTGTGTCCAAATCCCTGTGCGAGAAGAAAATCCTCCGCCTGAGGAAAAGGTGGCTCTTGCCGGCGTGTTTCTCGATTCGCTTGATTATTGCATCTGTCAGGGGCTTTGTGCCAAATTCCTTGACAAGTTTCTTGTAGTCAACCTTGCCCCTCACTTCCCAGGGCGTTACAACACATTTTGGCATTTCACGCACCAAAAGCGGGCGAAAGCAATAACTATTAATCTTTTTAATTTAAATGCTTATTCTTATTTAAATGTTGGCTGGTGCCTGAAACATGTGCATTCTGGTCCAAAACAAGGTTGTTGTAGAGGGCAGGAAGCTGCAGAGCCAGCTGCAGCAGAAAGGCTTCGGTGAGAGGACAGAGCATGAATTCGTCCTTGACTTGAAGGAAGCCATTTACCTCCTTGAAAAGAAGAAGATAAAGCTGAAGGGCAGCAATGGAAAAAAGGCAGGCAAAAGGGCGCTGCTGCAGAAAGCAGAGAGAAAGGAAAAGAATTTTTTCAGCAAATTCGTTGTATTCAGGGATTTAAGGGACAGGGGCTTCTGCGTTAAGACCGGCTTCAAATTCGGCTTCGATTTCAGGGTCTATCCCAGGGGAAAAAAGCCGGGGCAGGCTCATACCCAGTGGGTTGTGCATGTTGCAACCCAGGATGAACGCATGGGCATGCCTGCTTTGAGCAGGGCTGTGAGGCTTGCCGGCAACATCAGAACAACGCTTTTGCTCGCTGTTGTTGATTCGGAAAACGACATAAATTACTATTCAGTTGAAAGGATTACGCCTTAACTGCCGCAAGAAATAGTGTTTTGAAAGGGAGCAACAAGCCCCCTTCAAAAAAAGAAAAAATCGTTTTTTATTTTGGCACGGCTTTTCTATGGTTTTTTCTGTTGGCCCTACTTTTCTTTTGGTTTTCCCTTTTAGTACGGCTTTTCTTTTGTTAACTTTTCTTTTTTAAAGAAAAGTTATTTTTCTTTTGGTACAGCTTTTCCCTAGTTTTTCTTTTGGTACAGCTTTTCTTTTTTCAAAAAGAAAAGGTGTTTAAAGGTCCGCTGCCCTGACTGTTTTCCTGCCGTTTGCCTTTGCTCTGGCAGCCGCTTTCTTGATTATTGCAGCCACTTCGTTGCTCAAAGCAGCAACCAAGTCGCCGGCTGTATTGCAGCCCTGTGCCTTTACTGCGTCCTTTACCTTACTCCCAACAACCAATACATCCGCCATAAATCCGCCTCCTTTTAGCTTATTTGCTGGTTTTAAGCAAAATTTAATATTAACCCATGAGAAAACTTATTTAAATGCATATGGTGAAAACAGGCTTAAAATGGCAATTTAAGCGAAAAAGAGCTGATTTGGAAAATCCAACGGGTGCTTGTGCAAATCGCAGGTAATTAAATTTAAATATTTGAAGGTCTTTCATAATTAAACCGGTGAAGGGATTGAAGGCAAAGCTGGAATACAAGGTGCTTGCAACAATCTACTTTATTGTAACCTTTATATTGATTGGCTTCGCAATAGTGTCCCTTGTCCAGGGCTTCGTGAGCCAGGTTGCCGGTGGAACGATTGTTGCCTTGCTTTACTATGTCGTAACGCCTTTTCTTGTAATGGGCAGCTACCTTACTTTCAACAAGGGCTACTACAAGCTTAGGGTCATTGCAATGTCAAGGACATGACGCCGAACAAGGCATTGAATGCCTATTTTCCTTCCAATCGCCCCTGAACCGCAATAGAAAAAGTTTAATAGCCCAATAAGCTATTATTTTACGGTTTGACTATGCAGGAAAAGGGGGGCTTCTTTGACAAAATCAACAACGCCTTCTTCACGGTTGTGGATGTCGCCCTCTCAACGCTGGAGCAACGGGGATGGAACATCCCAGAGGAAACGCGCTTCCTCTACCACACCGCGATATTCCTCGCAATTGTTTTCTTCGCCCTGCCGGCAATACTGCGCTACTTCTGCTATTTTGAGGCGATTATTGCTGTCCTTGCCGTTTTGAGCTTCTGCGCTGCAAACATGATGCCAATCAGGAAACTGCTTGGATACTACAGCTCGGATGAAAAAATCCACGGCATTGTGAACAGAATCAAGAACAACCAGGTAGCAATCAAGGATGTTGCGAAGCACCTGCACAAAAACCTGCTGCCGCCAAACCTCACCTTGTCAATAATAAGGGCATACCAGGCAAAAGGCGCCGGTCTGCCGCCTGGACTGACAAGGGCAATAATAAGGCAGCCGCAGGAAATCACGATATTCAGGGAACTGCTGAAAGAGCAGCTGAACGAATCAGATTTCTCGCTGCTGATGAGGAAATACAGGAATACCGTGCCCAAAGAGATGCTGCTGAAAACAGTTGCATCGCAAAAAATGAACGCGCTTACAATCCATGACCTGCTATTCTACCAGGAAAACTCATACCAAATCATAAACGAGATAGGGGAGAAGGCAGATGACGCAGCCCTGATGGACTTTGTGATAGCGGAAAAGCACAGGTACAAGGAAAAAATGCAGAGCAAGAACTTCCTCAGGAACCACCAGCTTGGGATTTCTGTTTTGGGTGCAACCGCAGCAGCAGCTGCCTTTACCCCGTTTATTGCAGAGCAGCTGCTCCTGGCTGCAGCATTCACTGTTGCCTGGCTTCTGGTTTTTGAAGCGCTTTACAATTACGCTGTCAAAGCGGTTTACTTCAGGCTGTGAATGGTGGATGCAATGCCGCTGGTTTTTGCAACAGGAAACAGGCACAAGTTTGGGGAAATTGCAGCAGTGCTGGCTGGATATGGGCTGGGGCTGCAGCAGCACAAAACTGAGCTGCAGGAGATAAGCTCAAACAGCCCAAGGGAGATTGCCATGCACAAGGCACAGAGTGCTTTTGCTGAACTGCGCACTCCGCTGATAGTGGAAGATACAGCTGTCTACTTCACTGCATTCAAGGACTTTCCGGGTACGATGCCAAAGCGGATATATGAAAGCATCGGCTTCCGGGGAATGCTGAAGCTGCTTGAAGGCAAAAGCAGGAATGCCTTCTTCCTCTGCACAATCTGCTTTATTGAAAGCGAAAACACGCAGCGCTTCTTCGAGGGAAAGCTTGAGGGAAAGATAGCCAAGAGGGTGATTAAGCCGAAGGCAGACAGGATGCCGTATGAAAAAATCTTCATCCCGAAAGGCAGCAAGAAAGCAATAGTCGAAATGCCTCTGGAGGAAAAGAACGCAATAAGCCACAGGGCAATTGCTGCTAAAAAGCTTGCGGAATGGCTCAAGGAGCGGAGCCTGCACGAGCTGATTGAAACAATCTGAAGCAGGAGAATTCACTCCTTAACCGTATAAAAGAAAAGATTTAAATATCCTCAGTGCAAGTATATTTATTATGGCCCAGCTATTTGACGCTGACGCACGTTATATCTTCTACGGCGTTGTATTGGTAGTATTGAGCGTGGTCTTCCTGCTGAGCAGCCTTGGCGTTTTCAGGTCTGGCTATTACATTGTCGGCGAGCAGGCGGACTTTTTGCTTGCGTTCTTCTTCATTGTTGTGGGCTGCGGCATGGTCTTTAGTGCTGCGGGAAAGCCAGGAAAGCCGAAATTTGACGTCAACATAAGCGAAGTAAGGACAAGGGGAAGCTAGAAAAATACAAATTCAGCGGAAGTCCACTCTATCCAAATGAGTTTAAATGCGAAGCGCCTCTTTTTGTAGGGGGCGAAATGCGCTTCAATCTGTTGGAATTGCACAATCCGAAAGAAGACAATACTGTGCGAAAACTGCTCAGGGTCTACAGCGTTCTTCCCCGCTTCGCTACCCATGATAATCCTGCATATGCGGAGCAGGCGATTAAGGTAACGAAGTTTTTAAGGGAAGTGAATGAAAGGCTGAGAAAACAGGCTGGTTTGGACTGGAAACACAAGTGGATAGAATCGATAGATTGTGGCTTTGCTAAAGACAGTTGTAAAGACTGGTTTATTGGTAGAGCCTCTGCCCCATTGATTGCATTGGAACGGTTGGGTCCGTTTGGACTCAAGGAAGAGGTTCAAGGCTTGATTGACAGTTGTGAATTTTTTTCTTCAACATCTGCAAGACCATTCAGGATACCACATAAAATCAGCTGTAATCTAGCGTATTTACTGGGAGCGATATTAGGGGATGGTCACATAAATAAGTCGAAGGACCGAATCTATTTCGAAGTTTCAGAGAAATGGCTTGCAAGAAAATTCATTGAAAAAGTAAGACAGGTGTTTCACCATACTTTACATCTTAACACAAGAGTTGATAGGGGCAAGTTAAGGTGGGTGGCAAATTTTGATAACAAGCCTGCTGTTCGTCTGTTTACTGAATTTCTTGACGTTCCAAGAGGCAAAAAATCACACAAAATCTATGTGCCAGATACAATCAAGAATTTGGGCAAGGAAATAAAGTTAGCATTCCTCGAAGGGGTTTTTGATACAGACGGCTGTATAAGAAAAAAAGGTTTGAGAATAACAAGCGCTTCAAAGAAATTCAGAGACGATTTATGTGAGCTTTTGTTTTCAATTGGCGAAAGAGGCTGCAAAGATGAGTGGGTTAACAAAAAGTACAATAAAAAATATTTTGGTTTGCAATATACTATAGGAAATCTTCCTTTTACTGCACGGGTAGGGAAGTGGTCAAACCCAACAGCTTTAGGTAAGAGATAAGCAATTGTGTTTTTTCTTGAAACGAGCTGTCCGCTTAGTGCGTTCCCAGGTTCGAATCCTGGCCTGTGCAATGTGTTAAATAGGTCAATAAAACAAGGGGATAATATGAGTGACTTGCCTATATCAAGAGAAGAAGCAATAGCTCTGCTTAAAAGCATGCCACAACTTGACTCTGACATGAATCATTATTTAGAAACAGAAGCAATTATGAGGGCGTTGGCCGAAAAATTTGGCGATGATGTTGAGTATTGGGGGATGTTAGGACTATTACATGACGTTGATTGGGCATTAACAAGAAGTGATTGGAGCAAGCATTGCATTAAGGCAGTAGAATTATTGAAAGAAAAAGGATTTGACGAGGAATTCATAGAGAATGTACAATCTCACGGCTATGGTTATGATGAAATCCCATTGTTAAAAGACAAAAAAAGGGCCTCAAAAATACAGTATTGCCTTATTGCTGCTGAAACATTGACAGGAATCATTTATGCGTATGCCTTAATGAAAGGAAAAAGAATCTCTGACATGAATGCCAAAGGACTAAAGAAGAAATTCAAGGATAAGAAATTCGCGGCGAACTGCAACAGAGAACTAGTTAAAGAAATCGAGCTAGCTGGAATATCCTTAGATGATTTTTTAAGTTTGTCGATAGAGGCAATAAAAAACATAAAAAGTCAGATAGGCTTAGAATAAAAAGCTGGCGGGTTCGAATGCCGGTTCAAACATAATTGAAAAACTATTTTATAAAAATATTGAGTAATGGTTTTAACCTGCTTTTGTTCTGCTAAACTGCCCTTTTCCCTTTTGCGCTTTTTTTCGTGAAAACCACTTCGGTGTGGGGGTATGCAAACTCTGTGTCCTTTTCCTGCATAACCCTGCTGTAGATTTCCCTTGTAATGTCTGTCATTACCTTTTGCCTGTCCCTTGCCAGGACATAGTACCTTGCCCTTACGTGCATCCCGTTTGGGTTGAAGAAAACCCTTGTAAAAGGCAGAGAGCCCTTTGCTTTTATCGCATCGACAGCGAATTTTTCTGCCGCCTGCAGCATTATTTTCTCAACTTTCGGCAGGTTGCTCTGGTAGGTGTACTCTGCCCCTACTTCATCAAGGATGTACGCATCGCCTATGGTGTAGTTTGTAATCGGCTTTTCAAAAAACAGCGAGGTTGGAATGAGGATTGTCCTGCCGCTTGATTCTTCACCGCCGATCGTTCCTCCAAATTCGTTCAGAACAATGTAGAACATCGTGATGTCCTTTATGTCGCCCTTGATGTTGTCAACGATTACCCTGTCACCGACCTTGAATGGCCTTTTCACCAGAATCATCAGCCAGGCGGCAATCCCAGTAATTGGCTTTTGCAGTGCCCAGCCCAAGGCAGCTGAAAGCAGCCCAATGCTTATTCCAGCCGCTGCCAGAGAACCGGAAAAGGAAAGTATTACGACAAGCAGGGCGATGAACAAGAAAACATAGCGCCAGATTTTGAGAACTATCTCCCTCTCCTGCTCCCTTTTGACTGTTTTGATTACCGCAGCCCTGAGGGTTTTCGTTAGGATGTAGTATATGACGGCAATTATTGCAACAGTGATTGCCAGGGTGATTAGGTTGGGCAAAAGCGATTTAAAGTTTGTTAGAAGGGTGTTAAAGCTTTCTTCAACCAGCGCGAATATGCCCGTTGCCATGCTAAGCAGTCCCTTTCCTCAGTGGCGCAGCCTTTTTAGCTTTCTTAACCATCCTTGTGAAAAGCCGCTCCCTCTGCTTTTGCCTCGGCAGCAGCGTCCAGCCGCCCTTGTCGATTTTTGCGTTTGGGACAATCTCTATCTGCCCGTTGTCTGTCTTAATCCTTGTTTTCCTCAAATCAACCTCTACTATCACTCCCTCAATGCCCGCAACCCTTACCCTGTCGCCCAAGTCAAAGTGCTTGTCCTGCAGCAGCAGTATGCCGCCCACAACGTCAGCAAGACTGTCCTTTACCGCAAGCGCCACAGCCAATCCTGCGAGGGTCCCGCCAGCAATAAGTGTTGCGAAGATTTCCTCCTGCCCGAGGTTGCCGACAAGCCAGATAATCACAAAAAACCATGCAATCCAGGCTGTTGCCCTGTAAGCGAGGTACTCCAAATCGGGGTTGAAGTCAACCCTGTCAAGAACCCTTTTCACCACTCTCTGCAATATGTTTATTGCAATGTATGAAACCAGCAGCACGGCGCCGACAAAAAGGAGGGTGGGGAACGCTGTTGCCAGCGCTGTATATATTTTTTCCAAGCCCGTGAAGAGCGTTGCTGTAATGCCGGCTTCTGCTGCCATTTAAACCCAATAAAACTACGTGGATTCACTTTAAATAGTTTTTCAAAGAAGCTTTTTTGGGAGCTTTTATGGAGTGCCGGAAAGAAGAAAACCTCAAGGACTGCAACTGCACTTATGAGCCCTGCGACAGGAAGGGAATGTGCTGCCTCTGCATCAGGTACCACAGGGAGAGGGGCGAACTGCCAGCTTGCCTGTTCAGCAAGGAAGCTGAAAGGACTTACGACAGAAGCATTGGGAAATTCGTTGCAGAGAACAAGTAGAAACGAGGCTCATTTTTCGGCAGACAATGCCCTTCCACAAACAGATTTAAACGCATTTTATTCCTTTTTCAGCAGGTCACTCAGGTGGAAGCGCTTGCTTTCTGCTCTCGGGCCAGCCTTTTTCCCTTTAAAGGCCCACTTACCGCTTTTCCCTTGCTCTTCTTGCAGGACCTCGCCTGTTATCTCTTCCTCGCTTTCTGAGAAAACAACCGGCTCCTGCTCTTCCTTTCTGTGACTCTCGTAAAGCCCTTTTTTGAACTGCAGTTTTTCCCTGTTCCTCACAACCAGTACAATTACAACCGCTGCAACTATTATTATTACCATTGACAGGCCTGCTTTTGGGTTTGAAGCCAGGCCAAAGAGGCCGCTTGCTATTGTCTCATCCAGTTCAAGGGCTTTCCTGCCAAGCGCCTGCGCCTGCTGCTGCAGGGAAGCCAGTTCTGCTTCCGCCTGCTCTGCAGCGACCTGCTGTTGCTGCAGCTGTGCTTCCAATGAATTAACCGCTGCGCTCAGCTCATCAATGCCTGCCTGCAGCTGCTGCCTGTCCTCTTCCTTCAGCATGCCCCCTGCCCTCTCATCCAGCTCATTGAACTGTTCAATAAGGCTGTTAATGCTGCCGTGCAGGCTGTTAATCTGCGACTGCAAATCAGGCTGGTCTTCCGCTGCCAGCACCTCGAAAAACAGCACCTCTTTGCTTGCCTCCTCCTCACCGTCAATGACAAGCCTTATTGAATGCGTTCCCTTGCCCACTGCGGCAATTGAAAGGTAAACGCTGCTGCCAACAACTGCGTTTGACAGGACCTTTGTTTCGTTCAGCACATCAACGAGGATTTTGTTGCTTCTGGTGTAAAGCGTAACCAGGCTGCTTCCGTCCAACATGATTTCCGCCTCATCAAAATCCCCTGCATCTGGCAGCGTAACGCTGAAACTCCACACAGTGTCAGCCGGAACCGCGTTCTGCACATTGATTGAAGCAGCGCTGCACGAAACCGCAAGCAGAAACAGCAAAAGGGCAGAAAGCAGTTTTTTCATCAGGACCATAAAAATTACCCCGTATTTGGTATTTAAATTTTTGCTTTGAGAAAATAATTAAATGGTTTTGGTTGGACGGGTGGTCTAGTTGGTCGAGGACATCGCTCTCACACAGCGAAGATCGGGAGTTCGAATCTCCCCCCGTCCACTCCTCCAAAACATAAATAATACTACTTTAAAAAAGCAGAAGCTGTTACGCCTGCGTCCCAGCTAAAGCGCGGCCTTATCTTCACCATCCAAATCTTTTCCGTGTTGTCATCAATAATAAGGGCAAAGCCTTTTCCCCTCGGCATTTCATTGAAGTAGTGGTCAAATGTCTGGTGCATGTAGCTTGGCCTTAAGGCGCTGACAGCCTCAATGTCCGGCTGCGATGTCATCCTGTGCGATATGAACAAATCGCACTGGCTTATCGCATCAGGGTGCAGCTTGTTCGGCCTCTGGGTTGCAAGTGCCAGGCTCAGGCCAGGCTGCCTTCCGACCCTGACCCACTCAAGCAAGACACGCAAGCCGATGTTTTCCTCGTCCCGCGGCATAAACATGTGGGCTTCGTCAATCAGCATCCAGATAAGGGGCATTGTTGATTCGCGTTTTTCCCCCCTTACCAGCTTCATTTCCTCTTCCTTCCTGTACAGCATCCTTTCCTCAAACAGCTTCTTGCCTACCAATGCAACGATTATGTCCTTTGTTCCCTCCATGCCGATTGCCTGCCTGTATGCGCTTACGTCAATTATTGTTACTGCGCCAGGCTTTGCTATCTCGCTTATCTTTGTGCCGGTTTTCTCAATCAAGCCCCAGCTCTTTGCTGCCTTGAGCCTGTTAATCAGCGCCTGCTTGCTGGTGGCATCTGATTCTTTGTCCCTGCGGATGGCAGCAATTATGTCGTCAACGCCGTAATATGTCCCGAGTGTTTCCTTGATAGACTCAACTGCCCTTGTAATCAGAACGCCCTCAGGGTCAGCCCAGTTGAGCCTGAATAAAGCCATCCATTCAGCTGCCTCCAGCTCGCTTGCCTTCAGGGTAAAGGCGCCATCGATTGGAATCTTTTTGCTTTTGTAGAAATCAAGCTTCCCGGCTGGAACCAGGACCCTTACGTTGGTGGCGCTTGGCTTCAGTTCCCACTCAGCCAGCAGTTCAGCGTTTTCCTTATTTGCAAGCTTCAGGCTCCAGAATATTCCTACAGTGTCAATTGCTATAACGCTTATCCTCTGTCTCAACTCAAGGGGCAGCCTCGCCATTTCCTCCATCAAAACCGCAAGCGAGTAGCTCTTTCCGTAACCCCTCTTGCCGCAGATAAGGATAAGGTGCGGGGAAGCAAGGTCAATCAAAATCCTGCTGCCCAGAACAGGCCTTTCGCCTGTTGACATCAGCACCTTGCCAAAGTAGCCTGTTCCCTTGCTGCCGTACCTTTCAAGCTCCTGGAGGCCCCTGCCGATGACATTCTCCTTTTTCCCGATTTCGTCAACAGCCATTCAGCTCAACTGCTTAAACAAAAGGAATTAGTGGAATATAAATTTTTGCATCCCAATATGTTTGCACGAAAAGGGAGCACAAAAATTCATGCCGGCGGTTATTCGCTGGGTGGGGAACCAGCCTGATAGCTGCACCTGATAATCAGGTTATTCCCAGCCGCTCCGCAGTAACCGCCTACGAATACTGAGCAGTCCTTTCCTGGGGGTGCAAACCTGTAAACCGTGCTGCCGTCAGCACATGTGCATTGGCAGTTTGCCGCCCCTTGCTGCGGCGGAACTTGTTGTGTGACAACGATTACCCCGAGAATTATCAGCCCGGCGGCGACAAGTACTACAATGATTTTTGCTACCATAACGCAAATCACCTGTTACCTCATATAAAAGCTTTTGTATATGTGGGCTTTGGCAAAGGAGGGGGCATTTAAGGCCGGGAGGAATGGCAAAGAAGGTGGTGGGGATTGGGAGTTTCACAAGAAGGCAATTCATACACTCTTTGCCAAGTACAATACTTTCCTCCCGGACTGAATTTTCCTTAAATGCCCTTCTTTGAATAAGCGGTTCAGTCTCTGTGAGGCCGCGTTTTTTCCCCTGTATCCAAGTTCGTGTCTTACATCCTCTGCTGTGATTTGGCCGTTTGCTCTCACGAGGTGCAGGATTATCTGGTCCTGCTCAGGCAGCATTGTTGCCTGGCCGCCTGCAGGTTCAGTTAAGGCATCTTTTGCAAAGGGGGTTTGCTCTGTTTTCAGCCTAAGCATTATGGCATCAAACTTGTCGAAAATCTGGGCAAGCATCCTGTTTGTTTTCTCCCTTTCCTCAGCAAGCTTGAACAGCAGCATTGCAAGGAACGCAGGATTCTTGCTGTGCTTCGCTACCTCCTGGATTTCGAGGCTCAGCTCATTGCATTTGGGGCTGATTTTCTTGACCAGCTCTTCGTTGCCCAGAATGTCTGCCAGTTCCTTGATTGAATCATGACTCCCCATGTTGTATCATGATAGTGTCATGACCTTTATATAGCTTTCGTTTCTCGGAACTTTGCACAAAAAGGGGTCAAAAGTTTGGGTTTCGAACCCCCTTTTTGTGCAGAAGGGCTTCCTGCACATTTAAGGTGCATTTATTGTGCCTTTTTCTGCCTTTTTCCGTAAACGCTTTTTGCGGCAGCAAAAAGGGTTTCTGCACATTTAGGGGTTTCTCTTAAATTCGTAGACTTCAGCTTTCCCTTTGATGGGGATGCCGTCCTCACCCGGGGTGCTTACGTGCAGCTCAATAGCCTCTTTAACATTCTTCAGTGCTTCCTGCCTTGTCTTGCCCTGGCTGATGCAGCCAGGCAAAGCTGGCACGGTAACAGTGAAAAAACCATCTTCATCTTTTTCAATAATGACTTTCCAGTCCAAATCAGATTCACTGATAATACTATTGTCTGCCAAGATATAAAAAGACTACCCTGAAACTAAGCAACCCCTTTTTGTGCGTTTCCAGGTTTTTATTACCGCAGTTTTTCGAGCACTTCCTCCAAGTGTGTCACGTCAACTATGATGTGCTTCACTCCCAGTTCTTCTGCCTCTTTCCTGCTGAGGTGGCCTGTCAAGACAACGATTGGAGTTACTCCAGCGTTTCTTGCCATCTGCACATCTGTTTTCGCGTCTCCCACAAATACTGTTTCACTGGGCTTTGCCTTCTGTTTTTTCATTATCTGTTCAAGCATGAACGGGTGCGGTTTCTGCTTTCCAGCATCTTTGATGTCGTAAGCCGAGGTTATTTGCGAAAAAACGTTTGGAACATTGAATTTCGGCATTATTTTTTCTTTCAGAAGTATTGGGTGCACTCCGGTGGCAATGCAGAGGGCATACTTCTTCTTCAATCTTTCCAATAATTCAATGCTCCCGTCAACAAGTTTAAGCGCATTGAGGAAAGTGTCACCGAACCACTTTCCCTTGAATATTTCACACGCCTTGTCCAACAAAGCAGGGTTTTCCTTTAACAGTTCCCCAAGTTCCTCGCGGTAGGGCTGGCTCCACTTTGCCAATATCCTTTTTTTCTCCTCCTCTGGGCTCAGATGCACCCCCAATTCTGCCAGTGTTTCATGGTAGCATGCAAAATAGCCTTTTTTAGCATCAAGCGTAAAAACATCGTCCCAGTCAAAGACAATTAGCTTTATCATAATTATCTGCCGTGACAAAACGCTCTGTTGAGGAAAAACTAGGCAACCGCTTTAGCCTTTTCTTTTCCAGCGCCTACCTTCTCCATTGATTGCTTCATAAGCCTATTGTCCAATTCTAGTAATTTCTTTACTACTGGGCTATTGGTGTTCAATTTGTACAGGCTTGCCTTTCCAACTTTTCTTGTATACACCACCAGCTTTGTCTCTTCCAGCTTGTTCCAGAAGGTGAGCAGTGTGTTCCATGAAACCCCGGCATTCCTGCAGATGTCTTTTTTGCTGTAGTCGAATACGTCGTTCTCTATCAAAAAGTCCAGCGCCCTGATTATTGGGTAGTCTCCGAAAAATTCTACAAACAGCGATTTGCCTTCAGCCATGAAATTACCCAAATTTTTATATAATTCTTGTACATAATTATGTCGCAGATTAAGTTTAAATATTTTACTCTTAATATTTCAATTGATGAAACTTTCTTCTTTTGAGATTAGGCGGCGAATTCTCCGTAAAATGGTTAGACACAGCTGGTGGACGGGAAAACACACCGCTTTTGACAACATTCCAAAGGGCTTCCCAAAAGAGATGTGGAAAGACGTGAAGAAAGAACTTAAACAGCTTATCAGGGAAGGCCTTGTTATAGCAAAGCCGACGCATTATGGTTCGCATGTTTCATTGAATGTAAGTATGAAGGCAGAAATTGAGCGTATTGTTTTTGAAAATAGTGCAGATTAAGAAAAAATAGGAAAAAAGAAAGGCTAAAATTAAAGGAACGCCTTTCCAGCTTGCTTTACTTTTTCAGGCTTATCTCTATTGCGGAAACCTTCAGTGGGTTTCCTTCCTCTGTGCTTATTTCCTCTGTCGCAATCTTGATGTCGTTTATTTTTGTGTCTGTCACGAACTTGTTTCGCACTATCTCTGCAACGTCAACTGCCCTGCTGATTGCCCTGCCCCTTGCCTTTATCAGGACCTCGTTTGCGCCCTGGTTCATCTGGGTTACAACAGCAAGGACATAGCTCATCGTTCCCTTCTTTCCAACGAAAACAACGTTATCTTCTGCCATTAAATTGCACCTCCGTCCAGAAGCCATTGTTTATGCTGTTTTACTGCTTGGCATTGCCAAAAATGCCTTAATAAATACCCTATGGCAAACTATTTAATTAGTTATGGTTTTTCCTTGCCTGCTTCTTTGCAACCGCCTTTCTTTCAGCCTGCCTTTTTTTAAGCACTGCCTTTTTCGCTGTTTTTCCCTTGCTTTTAGCCCGTTTTTTGACTTTTGCCTTTTTAAGCGCCAATTTCCTGCCTTCGCTGTATGCGATTACAGCGGGCAATGCAATGCTGTCAGCCTCCTGCTGTGAAATCAGTTTTGGCGCCCTGTAAACAATGCTTGCAGACTGCATTGCGCCAATCCTTGCCAGGCTCAATTTCAGAACCGAATCTTCCTGTATTGTCTGCATTTCTGTGTCTGCCGAAACCTCGCTGATATTCTCCTTGAGGAAATCTGGAAGCCGGGCAATAACAGAAACGTCTTTCCAGTGCCTGTTGCTGTTGTTTGGCACCGTAACCGTCACTATCGTCTCAAAACTCATCTTTTCGCCTTTCTCAGTAAAAACGCAGCTCTTAACTGTCTGAATCACTCCTACCCTGGTTGCAACCTCAAATGCCTCTCCTTTCTTTTCCTCTGGAATCCCTGCCGCTAGCAGCAGGCTGTTCAAGGTATCGCTGTCAGGCGTTCCAGAGACCTCTGATTCAACCAAGCATACTGTATGCTTTGGCGGCGCTGCCGCCTCTTCCTCTGCTGTAACTGGCTGGACAGCAGCTGCTGTTACGCCCCTGCCTTTCTCATAGTGCTTTCTCGCAAACCAGAAATGGCGTATTGCAAGGGCTGTTGCGGCAACCAATACCAGTGCAAGCAACCCAACCAAAATTATTGTAAGAAGTGGTACAGGTACTGCCCTTACGCTGAACTCCCTTGCAACCCTCGCTGTTTCAGCGCCGTGGGTTGCTTTCACAACCAGGGTGTAGCTGCCGGGCGGCAGCACTGGACCGTATCTCTTGAAGGACTTGCTCCCCACAAGCGGGATGTTCTGGCTGCTGTTCCACAAGACATTGTTGTCCTTTACAATGCTTTCTTCCACGTGGATTGCCGCTTCCTCTGGCTGGTTTGATTCAAGCACGTAAGAAAATACTATTTGCTCTTCCTCGCTGCTTGCCTCAATGTCCAGCGTGCTGAACTGCGGCATTGTCGGAATGCCAACCGAAATCTCTATTATCCTGCTTGCCCGGACAATTGTGTCGTTGCATTCCATTTCAAGGTAGAAGGTCCTTATGCCCTGCAAGCTGCTTGGTATTATCAGCGAAATGTCCTCGCTCTTTGTCCCGCCTGTATCAAGATAAATCGTGTCATCTCCCTGCAGAACCCTTTCGCCGTCTCTGTCAAACCAGTACTGCACTTGGGCAGAGCAGGCTGGCCCAGCCCTGTTTCCTGCAAGAAAAGAGAAGTCAAGCCTTTCGCCTGCTTCTACCGGGGTTGTGATGTCCGTAATCCGCAGCTCTGCAATGTTCCTGGCAGCAAACGCTGCCGGCATCATGGATATGAGCAGTGCTGAAAGCAAAAGCAAGGCAGCTTGCCTGTTCATTCCAAAAAACCCCAACTGTGCAGTAATATACTGGTTATTTTATATAAAATAGTTTTGCTTAAGCCTCCTGCAATCTCTCCTTACCCTTTCCTAACCCCTTTGTAAAAATAAGAAAGCAGGCCCAGAACAGCGCCCAGCACGGCAGTTAAGCCTGTTAAAGCTGCGAAAAAACTGGCTCCTGCAAGGGAGGGCAATCCTATCGGCATTTGCTCCAGAGTCTCTTTATAAAACTCGGCTTTAGCTGTTTCGCCCAGCTTTGCAGCAACTATTGCGTTTCTATTGATGTAAAGAAGCACCATGTACACAATGATTAGCGCTATTGCGATTAACGTAATCCAGGCGATTTTTTCTTTCCTGTCCATTCCCCTCTTTCTGCTCCTAAGCCTCAGCAGCCTGTACAATATGAGCAAAGCTGTTATAAGGAGCAAAAGCACCAAGAGGGGAATAATTGAAAAGAAAGGCAAAACCACTTCTATCGGCTGGGCCGGCAGCACTATTGGCGGGGCAAATGCTGCTATTGGCTTTCTCTCAAAATCGTTTAGGACTTTTTCCGTTTGCCCTTTGAAAGCGGCACTGACTTCAAGAGTATACTTCCCTGGCAGCAAGCCGTATACCTCTTCAAAGAACTGGTTGGACCTTGTAACAGCAACTGTTTGCTTCTTTTCCCAGACGATTCTTCCCTCTGCATAAATTTTTTCCTCAACCTCTACTGCCAGTGTCTCGTCCCTGTTAGAGCCGAGGTCTATGGCGAAGCTCAGGGGCAGTGTTTCCTCCCCGGGCACAAGTGAAGAGACAGCCAGCTCGATTCTTGTCGGGGCACCGACCATTACAGCAACAGCCCTGCGCCTTGTAACCGTTGCCTGGCCGCTCTTTGTCAGAGTGAGATAGAAGTCGTAAGAGCCAGTCATTTCAGCCAAGGATAACAGGCTCTCGTTAACCTCTTTTTGCTGCCCTGACAGGAGATAAAGCGTTTCGCTGCCGCTTACGCTTCTTTCACCGTTTTTTTCCAGCCAGTATTCTATGTAGGCGTTGTCGTTAATGTTTGTGTTGTTGCTCACAAGGAAAGTGAAATCAACCTGTTCGCCTGCTTCCACTGGGTCATCGATTCTCACGATTTCAATGTCAAATTTGCCCTCTACTGGCAGAGCGGACGAAGGCGGGGACTCGGTTAGGCTCGGGCTTGGCTGGGGTGCAGGCGCTGGGGCAGGGGCAGTAACGCTGTATGTTGCCCGTGAAATCAGGCTGTTGTTGTCAGCGAAGTCCTTTGCCTTAACATCATATGTGTGGTCTGCTGAGGCATGCCCTGAAAACACGTAAGAGGTGTTCAGGTCAACATTTATCCAGCTTCCGCTGTCAGCCCGCACATAATAGGTTTCTATGCCGGTAAAGGCATCGCTGCCTGCAAAAGAAAAAACCACGTCGCTGCCATCAGCTGAAGCCGCTGCGCTTAAAATTACGGGAGCTGTTGCATCATAATGGACAATCCTCTCTACCTGCTCAGCGTAGTCCTCTGCCTTGTTCGCTGCCCTGAAGCTGACGTTATTGTCAGCATCCTGGGCCAAGCCTGTTTCAGTGTAGGAACAGTGGAATTCCCCGGCAAATTCAGTGCAATGCATGCTGTAATCGAAGTCGCTGCTTTGTACGCCGTTCAAGTCAACAACAATGCTTTCGCTGTTTACGTCGCTTTCAGCCGTGCAGACAAAGCACTGCTTGTTTACGTCAAATGTTATGGTTGGGCTGCTGTTGATGTTGGCATCTGCCACTGGGGCATGCACGGTTATTATGACGCTGTACGTGCTTCTCAGGGTGTAAATCCAGCCAATTTGTGTTGTGTAGTTTGTTGAATTCGTGTCGCCAATGCTTGCCTGCTCTGCCGCAACAATTGTTCCGTAGCTGAGGCTGCTTGCGCTTGTGCCGGCAGCAATGCCCAGCTTGTTCTGGTCAACATTGTAAGCTCCTGATGCCGCTGGAACCAGCAGCAGCAGAAAAACAATTGCCCTCAGCAGCATGCCACCACGCATATTTTTTCACCTTATTATTTTGTTTCTGCAATCACCTGTTTTCATCGCCTCCGCCTTGCCCGGCAACCATTGGAAGGTGCAGGCAATAGCTCTTGCACTCGCCGTCGTTGTTGCAGATGTCAATTGTGAGTGTGTTTGAATCATCGCAGTCTGCATCGTTTGCGCAGGCAATGTCACAGGGCTGCACTGCAATGTCTTGGTCAGGCTGGTTCAGGTCGGCTGCGTTTGCATCAGGCTGCCAAAAATCAGTTACATCCACGTCCCCCTGCCCTATATCCAGATCTTGTCCTGCTGCATCGCTTTCCTGCTGCCCCGCGCTGTCCTGCTCTTCGGGAATCGGCGGCAGAGGCAGTTCCTCATCTTCCACTGTCTGCTGCAAAGTATGCAGTGCTTCTTCAGCTTGCGCCGCTTCCTTTCTCTGCTTCCACAGCCTGTCCTTTTCATCCAACTGCTGAATCTTTGCATCGCATTCTGGTCTTGGCTTGCACACGAAGTCGTAGTTCCCTGTTGCAGAATCAAATTCTGGCAGGCAGCCAACGTATGTTCCGTTGTCAGCCATCATGCAGATTGGCTCAGGCTTGTCTGTCTTGAAGAAAATCGGGCTTTTCGGGGTAAGGGCATCGGAATAAATCGTGCCTGCGTTGATGTCCCCAGCTGAAAGGTTGTTGTTCAGGTTGCTCCCAACTGTGATTGCGCCAGCAGCATTCAGGTCTGCATTTACAGCAAGGGACTGGTTTGCCACTGCATCAGCCATTACGCCGTAAAGTATCGCATTTGTTGCCTCTTCTGCTGTATCATCTCTGTCTTGATTGTCTATAATCAAAAGGTTGCTGGCGGTGGTTTGGTTATAGCCTGCCTCTCCGCCTAAGAAAATGTTGGATGAGCCAGAAGTAAGTTTGTTTCCTGCTTTATAGCCAAACGCACTGTTGGAAGCACCTGTGGTTATAACTTGACCTGCCAGGCTGCCAACAAAGGTATCATAAGCATGGCTATTGCCTGACGCACCAAACCCAGCATAATATCCAACCTGAACATTATGGGAACTGGTTGAGTTATAGTATCCCGCGTATCTGCCGATGCCGATATTGCCAGTGCCAGACGTGTTTTGACGTAAAGCATAGGCTCCTATTCCGACATTGTCCTGCCCAGAAGTATTAGAGGTTAAAGCATCAGGCCCAATTGCCACAATCAGTGCCCCGGTTGTCAGGGCATCCCCTGCATATTGCCCGATTAAGACATTAGAAGCCGATTGGGCAGTTCCAGCTGCAATCGTTGCCCCTGCATTATAGCCAAGAATGGTATTCTTGTTGGTCAGCAATGCTGCCTGGGTATCATTTACCGTAATATATTTGCATGTAGAATCGTCCTGCCAATAGTAATTCGTTCCAGTCATGGAAGCATCGGCGATGTTATCTGTGTAAGTGGTTTCAGTATTATTTGCTACTGTGTCCACTAATTTAACATTAGCCCAATAAGATGAATCTGCCGTTGTTCTGTAAATCTTTCTGCCCTCCACCCTATAATCGGAAGATGTGGGAAGAGTGATTTCAACTTTTCCGTGTTCAGCGTCAGTGGTAACATTGGTTGGCGTAGATGAACGTAGTGCTGTTTCTCCCAAAGCCGTATAATAGGTTACGAAATAATAGTGCTTTCCTGCATCAACGTTGCCTGCTTCTTCCACTAAAGCGATAGCAGGGGAAGAAGGATAAATAACGGGATTCAGGTCAAACCCAGTGTCAAACCTGCTTGCGCCAGAAACGAATAGGCTTGTTATGTTTGTGTCCTCAGCCATTAGGTAATCAATGTTCCCGTCTGCCGAGCAGGTGAGGTTGCCAACGTAGGCGTCGTCTGCCTCAAGGTTGGCGAAGTTGCTGTCGCCAATTGCATCCAAGCCAGAAAAGCCGCCTGTCATGCCGATGTTTGCGAAATTGCTGTCTCCAGTTGCTTGAATTCCGCCGTCTGCAAACGAAACGCCTGAAACCTGGATGCTTCCTGCATTGAAATCGCCTGTTACTGTTAGGTTAGTTAAATAGGCGTCGTCTGCTTGCAAATTGGAGAAGTTAGAATCTGCCGAACAGTAGAGATTTATAGCATTCACATCATCTGCTATTACTGTATCAGCAACATCCAAATTTCCGCCTACTTTCTTCAATGAGAAATTGAACAAACGGAATACAGCGTCTGTTACTGGAACAATGATTAGGTCTGCTGTGCTTACCGCCCTGAAGGTTGCGCTAAAAGTTCCATCTTCAGTTGTTGAGCCAAGGCTTACGCCACCGCAGGAGACAGACATTCCAACACTCTCATAACCATAATCCGTACCTGCTACAACGCTGAAAGTGTATCTTTCCCCTGCAACAATTGGCGTAACCATGCTTGCAGAGGCTTGGGACAAGGTAGCTGTGCCACTTGAATGGTAGAAAGTGCCAATCCCAATATCCCCAAAGCTCCACCCTGTACCTAAAGTCCAATCGTCTGCTGAATCAGGGTTTGGGTTGGTTATTTTTTGCGCCCCTAAAGAAGTGGGATTGTAAACGCTGACAGTGTTGGCATCAATTGGCTGAATGCTGGCAGCCTTTATTGTTGGGGAAAAAACTGTGTTTGTAGTGGAAATGTTGGCGTCCCCAAAATCAGCATCAAAGCCTGTTTTGTTGCTCGCTACGGTTAAATCCCCATCTGATTCGGCTTTGAATGTGGCATAATTTGAGGCATCGTAGCTTAATTTCAACTGGGTATCGGGCTTGAATACTTCCAGCATAGCAGACGGGTCTTCAACTCCAATGCCCACGTTGTTGTCAGGAAGCATATGAAACCCAACCATCGTGCCGCCTATTTCGTTATAGCCAGCTATTTCCAAATGAAAGGGGTATTTCCCTGCTGCTTCAACGAAATCACCGCCAACTTGACCTGCAATCCATCCCACCTCCTTGAAATCCCCGTTCCAACCCCACCAGCTTATTTTGCCTAAATAATCCCCCACAATAACATCCTCTGGTGAAGCAAGAGTTCCCCTCTGTTTCATAAAGCTGATGGGATACCCTTCTGCGCCATCTACCGCAGAGGTTATGTCCAAGGGGTCTGCTGCACCCTCAATCTGCAAGTCCAGTTTTAGGGCAGTCAAGCCCCCCGCACAGTAAAGGTTTCCCTCGTTGTACTGGGTGCCTGAAACACCGACATTCGCAAGGTTGCTGTCGCCAATTGCATCCAAGCCAGAAAAGCCGCCTGTCATGCCGATGTTTGCGAAATTGCTGTCGCCGGCTGCTGTTACTCCGCCGTCTGCGAATGTTATGCCGCTGATGCCGATTTTGTTTACGTTTATGTCTCCTACTACGTTCAAGTCTCCGTAGATTGTTGCATTGCCCATGACGTTGAGGTCGTTTGCTATGTTTACGTCCGGTCCTAGTGCAACTGATTTTGGGTTTGTGTTGAATATTTTGTAGCCGATTGCCGTTGCGTATTTTGCGTTTGCGTTGGTATCATAGCCCAAGGAAATTGAGCCTGTTCCGAATGATTTTGCGCCATAGCCCATTGAAACACTGCCTGCTCCGCCAGAAAGCAGGTCGTGATCGTTGACAGCATATCCCATTGCTATGCTTCCATAGCGGCTTGCTGTCATTGTGGCAGTGCTCCCGCTGTTGGCTCCCATTGCTATGCTTCCGCTTCCGCTTGCTGTCATTGTGCCAATGTTGTTGTATCCTATTGCTGCGCTTCCGTTTCCGCTTGATGTCATTGTGCCAGCAATGTTGTATCCCATTGCTGTGCTTCCTTGCCCGCTTGATGTCATTGTGGCACTGGTCCCACCGGTATTGTTGTATCCTATTGCTGTGCTTCCTATTCCACTTGCTGTCATTGTTGTGCCAGTATTATATCCCATTGCTGTGCTTCCTTGCCCGCTTGCTGTTGTGCTTGAGCCCATTGCTGTGCTGTATTGTCCGCTTGCTGTTGTATTGTAGTCAAGTGCTGTGCTGTATGCTCCGAATGCCGTTGTTCCTTTTCCTAAAGCGACTGCGTTTGTTCCGTAAGCCGAGTTTGCATCCAGGCTTTTGAATTTTTGCCCTTCTATCAGCATTCCATTCACATCGCCCGTTGTATTGATATCCCCCTCAGCGTATATGCCACCGTCTGCAAAGCTAACACCTGAGACCTGTATTTTGGCAGCATTGAAGTCCCCTGAAACCGTCAAGTTTGTTAGGTATGCGTCGTCTGCCTCAATTGAGGTGAAGTTGCTGTCGCCGGCTGCATTCAGCCTCTCCAAATATGTTCCACTGCTTACACCTACATTCACAAAATTGCTATCTCCCAAAAAGCTTGGCGAAAAAAGGCTTGCATACCAGCTGTTGAAATCAGTGAAGTATTGGAACGCGTTCAAGTCAACTGACATTGCTTTTTTTGCGACAAACGATGAGCTGATTGAAGTAAGCTTGGTCAGGGGCTGCTGCGCCTCGCCTTCAACCACTATGCCGAGCCACATGTTTCCGTTGAAATCCAGCAGGTTCAGGTATTTCTGCGTGTTCGCATCCCCCAGAACAGCGTTGAATATGCCATCGCTCACTGCCAACTCCCTTGTTTCACTCCATAAAAGCTGTTTGCCTGATTCATTGCTGTCGTATACGATGAACTCAAAGGTATAATTGCCGTTTAACGCGTCGCCGCTTGAATCTGTCAGCCTGCCTTGGACAGTGAACACTTCAGGGATTGCCATTACAAGAGGTGAAAGCATCAACAAGCTGAGTGCAATCGCAATCAAAACAGGCATTTTGCCATAGCCTAAAATTCCTTGACTTATACATAACAATGCTCTGTTATCCTTGCCTTTGGAGAGCGCTTTGTTGCGCAAACTGGCTGAGCCCCCCTTCTCTGTTCTTGTGCCTATCACCCTACCGCTTAATTTCTTATTCCACGCAGCGAGTTTGCCCGGCAGTGTCGCCAGGCTGCACTTATGCTCAGCCATTTGTTTTTTCACCTCCAGCTATTCTTATTTGGAATTGCAGGTTTTGCAACCAAATAAGCATAATCGGCAGTCTTTCATGCCAGTTACTTTGTTCTGGGATTTGCAACATTTTCTTTCCCCCCTAATTCTATTCTAATGCATTTTGCCCTCGGAATAATGGTTGACTTCCCATTGCTGTTCTCCAGCAATTTCAGGTTGAATGTGTCAAAATCCAATAATTTGCCCTCCTTGAAACTCACGCTGTTGAGCGTATCGTTGTAGTAGACTGCAATAATCTTGCCAAGGCTTTCAATAAGCAGCCTGTCTGTGTGGGCATCCTGTACCGCACCATCACCGTAGGACCCTATGCTGATGCCGCTATTTTGTTCTTGTTTGCGCATAGTTCACCTGCCTGCCTATTTCTATCCTGATGCACTTCTCCCTCGGGATAAGGGTTGGCCTTCCACTGCCCTCTTCAAGCAATTTGAGGTTGCAGCGGTCAAAATCCAGGAATTCGCCTATCTTTAAAGAAACAGAGCTCGCAGTATCATTGTAAAAAACAGAGATTATTTCGCCAATGCTGCTGCATAGCAGCTTGTCTTTCCCTTCTTCCACCAACAACCCCCGGCCAAACAAGAAGGTTATAATAAAGAGGCGGTTGTGATATTTAATACTTTCTAGATGGTGGTTGCCGCTTGGTTCGTCTTGCAGGATAAGCCATGCGCTGTTTTCAGCCTTTTGGCTAGTGCAGGTTTAGAAAAAAGAAAAAAAGAGCTACCCTGCTAGGGCAGATAAAATAACCCGCTCTGCTTACCTGAGGTATTCAAGCGTGTTGCTCCAGATGCCAGGGGTCATTGCAGGGTCATAGTTGAAGTAAATCACTTTTCCAATCAGCAGCCTTTTCTCCACTATCGCTGGGTAGTAGTCTGCAACTGAGACGTGCTTGATGGATGCTATCAGGTTGCCTGTCGGCTTTATATCGAATGTCAGGATGTTAAGCGGGCCATATGCCGGGTCTGTCGGCGCTATCTCAATGCCCTCCATTATTTTGTGGTCATAGTCAATCCTGTGTATTTTGCCTGGCAAAACAATCGGGACAGTGCAGGAAGGCTGGTTGTGCATGTTCAGGGCACACTCCACAGGCACGATGTCGCCGAAAGAGGCTGTCCATCCGACAACGTCTGTTGCAACGCCTGTGCCGTACATGCCGCCGCTCCTGAAAATCCCTGAATCCATTACAATGATGAGCTTTCCGCCTGTCCTGACGTAGTTTTCAAGCGCTTCTCCAAGAGTCCTTGAAACGCTCCTGTCATAGTTTGTTGCTGCGAGGTGCTGGTCAAGCAGAACCATGTCGTACTGCGCCAGCTGCTCCTGCGGGGCAAACTCAAGCGCTGAAGCGTGCTTCACCTGGTAGTAGACAAGGTCGCGCTGGTTGTCAAGGTCTGCTATCAGATATGCACTCGGCTCCCCTACTATAAGCATTTGAATTGGTCCTCCCGGACCCAAAAAGGGAATCTGCCACAAACCGAACTTGTGGCCAAGAAATGCTGCAATTATTATGATTAAAATCAGCGGAATCAAGCCTTCAAGGTTTCTTGTAACCGCGCTTCTTCTGCCTGCTGGCATCGGTGCTGGTTCACCGCCCCCTTCTTCCGGATACATCTTCACACCTCGCTCCCATTAATTTTTTCAAATTAACCTGTTAACTTACATTAATATTTCCTGCTTTTCACCTTTTTAATACTTTCTCTTTCAAAAAAAATAACTATTCAATTAAAAGGCTTTTCTTATTTAAAAACCTTTCCATCAATTGCCAGAAGCAAAACCTATCCCTTCAGTATCCCGTAATACATGTTTTCAATCGGCAGGAAGTAAGGCGCCTTGCCTTGTTCTGCAAGTTTAGGGTTTGCGTACAGCTCTGGGGGCATCGCGTAATAGACGACCCTTTCACCCAAGCCAGCGGTAACAATTAATGGGACACTCCTGTTGATGTCCGGAATTCCAAGTTCCCTGCTCTCCCTTATGGGCTTTCCGCCGAAATTCAAGGAAAGCACTTCGGTTGTTATTCCTCCCCCCAGTGTTTCCACCAAAGCAAAGTCCTCGCCTGGAAAAACATACAAAGGTAGCGTCCTGGAGATTCCCCTTATGAGGGGGTGAGAGCCGCTTGGCTCTGTTTCAATGTTGCCTGCACGATGCGCTCCTTCCCCGCATGCAACGGCTTCGCAGTAGTTCTTGCGGAGGTATTGCACGCCAAGCAGCTGGTCAAAGTTGATCATGTATTCTCCATCTCTTCTTGCCCAGGGGCCGATTATACTCCAGCCCATTTTCTCCTTTTCCTCCCTGGCTTCCTCTTCCCTGCGTTTTTTCTCTGCCTCGCTTATTCCAGCCTCTTCGGCTCCCTTCTCTATGCGCTCTGCATCCTCTTGAGTTATACCCTCCCTTTCCTGCTGGTAGAGATACTCATCTGTTACAAGCTTTCCGCCAACATAGCTCTGCCCCAGCTCTGTTCCTGCATCCCCTGTCCAAACAAGGGTGCCGCCTGTCGGGCCCGTGGCATAATCAATGAAATCCCTCAATTCCTTTGTGTTAATCTTCTTCGCCCTGTCCACTATGACCAGGTCGTAGCCGCGCAGGTTTCCAAGTGTAACCCTGTCAATGTGTAGAGTGTCTGCATGAACGCCCAACAGTTCAGGGTTTGCAAGCAGTTCCCTGAGACTGCCCTCGCCTTCAATCGGGTTTCCAAGGCCGTAATCGCCGTAGACAATCAATACGCGCGGCTGCCCGAAGGCATAGGTCTTGGCGTACCAGTACACGTTGCACCATGCGCCGCCGATTACAGGGAACTGGTTGCATTTCATCAATCCTGTGAATGTTATTACGAAAAGAAGTGCAAGAATCAGGATGATGAGCACAAGCAGCCTGCTACCACTTTTTATCAGCGCCTGCATGTCCATTGGAACAAAACCTTCCGCAGCGAGTTTTCTTTAAACCTATATACTTTTTATATCTTAATCCCTATAAAAATCTTTACAGGAGCATCAAAGCGGTGTTTTTAGATGGTTAAACTGTCAAGGGGCCCTGCAGTGAGGGGCCCAAGCAGCTCACTTGGAATCATGCGGTTTTTTGACGCAGATACCTCAGGACCGAAACTGAGCCCGGAATTCGTTGTGGCTGTTGCAGTCGCGCTGGTTGCAATAGTGCTGATAATCAAAACATTCCCGATATGATGCCCGGTTTGCTCTGATTGTAGAGGTGCAGCAAAAGCATTGGGCAGATTCAAAGCAAGCCTTTTTCTTTTAACGCTGCACCTATCAGCGGCATTGCGATTGTTGCATCACAGAAAACGCTCACATGCTTGCCTTTTTCCCGCAGCTTCCCCCAGCTCTTTGCTTCCCTAGGCCTTGCGCCGCTGAGCGAACCGTCAAGCTCTGTTGCTGTTGAAACATACACCGCATAATTCAGGCCGTTTCTGAGGATGTTCGCGCCTATTACATGGTGCTTGCTGATGCCACCGCCGAGAACAATTGCCCCTGTTTTTTCCGCGGTAAGCACAATCTGCGCCAGCTCACCCATATCGGCTGTAACATCCAGGCAGAAATCATGGTGCTGCTGCTTGAAGAAGTACAGCTGCAGGCCAATTGCCCCGTCTGTTATGCCGGGGCAGAAGACAGGTATGCTGTTTCTGGTACACCAGTGCAGGAAGGAATCCCTGCTCTTTGTTTCCTTCCCAATGAATTGAACCAGTTCCATGGGGGAAACGCACTTTTTTTTGCTGTAAATTTTAACAAGCCAGCGCTGCATTTTCCCCTCAAAAAGCGCATAGCCCTTGCTTGGCGCAAAAATGTTGCCGATTCTGTTTATGTTCTGTTTATGCAGCCTTATGTCATCTGCATCAAAGCTGCCAAGCCTGTAGTTGACAAGGGTTTTTATTACGTCGTGGTCAACGCTCCCTGCGGTTGTAACGATTGCATCAACAAAGTGCTTTCTGCACATTTCAGCAATGATGCCCCTCAGCCCGGAGGCAACCATGTTCGCTGTAAAGGAGAGGAAAAGGGTGCAGTTTTCATTGCGCATCCGCTCTATCAGCTCAACCGCTGCGCCGAGCTGCGATGCCTGGAGGCCTGCAGAGGAAAACTGCCTCGCAAGGTTTCCGGCTGAGGCCTTTTTCCCTAAGCCAAAATCTTTTATTGGATCCAAGGCAAACCAACCTTGTTCAAATTTAAAAAATTTTACTTCTCCAGTTCAACTGAAAAGCACCTTTCAACCAGCTTCTCCAAAGCTTGCTTTTTAACAACGCTCAAGACAGTGTTTGTGCTGTGCTCAATCTCCTTCCTGTGCTTTTGCAGGAAAGCGCTGTCGTCGCTCGCTATGAGCAGCTTCGCCCTCTGGGCTGGCAGCAATCTTGCCTGCTTCCTAAGTTGCTGCACTCTTCTCCTTAACTCCATCAGCTCCCATCGCTCCCTCCTATCGCTGCTGGCAGCTATGTCCAAAAACAGCTTTCTGCCCTCAAATTCCCTTGCAGCATAGTTTCCCTCAGGCTCTGCTGTTGCCTCCTTGACTTCCTCCACATTGCACATTTTTGCAAGAATGCCTCTTAATTTCCGCAGCTCCCTCCCTGTTTTGCTCTGCACAACCAGCTGCCTGAGGGGCCACCGCAGCCTCAGCTTCTGCTCCTCCCTCAGGGCAAGCACTGCCTGGGAGAGCTGCTTGCACAGCTGCATTTCAGACTCAAGCCCTGCGTCAATTGCCTTCTTGTCAGCTGCAGGCATCTGCAGCAGGTGCACTGACCGCGGCATTTTTGCGCTCCTCATACCCTGGTAAAGGTATTCAGCAAAATGCGGCGCTATTGGCGCAAGCAGCCGCAGGATAGCAAGCAGCGTAGTGCTGAGCGTTAGAGAAACAGCCCTTTCCGACTTTCCACCAACCCTGTCCCTTACCAGCTTTATGTATGTCCTGCTCAATTCTTCCAGAACAAAGGAATCCAATACAGAGCAGGCCTTGAAGAACTCACAACTGTTGTAATGGGAGAGAGCCTCTTGTAACATGGAATTGAGTTTGCTTAAAAGCCACCTGTCCTCAACCTGCAGCATTTTTGCATTTAGCCTCTTTCCATGGCTCAGCGGGAGGTACATGGCTGTGTAGTTGCAGCTGTTCCAAAGCGTGTTGAAAAACCTTTTTATGTCCCTGAAAGCATCCCAGTCAAAGGCAATGTCCTGCCCCCTTGAGTTGCTTATAAGGTAAAAGCGGAGGCTGTCCCTGTCATGCTTAGCAACAACCTCTTTCGGCGTTACCGCACTGCCCCTGCTTTTGCTCATCTTCACCTTCTCCAAATCAGTTATGAGCCCGTGGACCATTATTGTTTCAAAAGGCTTTTTGCCAAAAGCAATTGTTGAGAGAATCAGCTGGCTATTCCACCAGCCCCTGAACTGGTCTGGCCCCTCCAGATTGAGGTCAGCCGGCCAGAAGCGCTTGAACAATCTGTCTTTCCCGGGAAAGCCGAGGGCAGCCCAGCTGCTTACGCCGCTGTCAAACCAGACATCGAGCACTTCCGGCACCCTCTGCATTGTCCCACTGCAACTGCACCTCAGTTTCACTGCATCAATGCCCGGCTTGTGCAGGTCAATCTTCTTGAGGCCTGACTGCCTTTTGAGCTCTGCCACAGAACCGATTACCATTATCTTGCTGCAGCGCTCGCAGCGCCAGATTGGCAGCGGCGCCCCCCAATAGCGCGCCCTTGAAATAGGCCAGTCGCCCAACTGCTGCAGCCAGTCGCGCATCCTTTCCCGCATGAAAGCAGGCACCCAGTTTGTTTTTTCGTTGAATTCAAGCAGCTTTTTCTGTATGGCGGAAATCCTGAAGAACCACTGCCTAACTGAAAGCATCAGCAGAGGCGACTTGCACCTCCAGCATAGGGGGTAGTCGTGCGTGTAGGGGTGCTTGTAGACAAGCTCATTGCCGGCCTCAAGGTCTGCCACTATCTCATTGTCAACCTCTCTTGCTTTCTTTCCGGCGTACTTTCCGGCTTCCAGGGTCATGGTTCCGTCAAGCCTGACAGGGCTTATTGCAGGCAGAGCTGCCTTGCTCCCTGCGTCAAAGTCTTCCTTGCCGTGCCCTGGTGCAGTGTGCACCAGGCCAGTGCCTTCCTCAAGGTTGACGTACCTCTCGCTCAGTATGACGCGGTAAGCGCCTTTCATTTCCGGCAAGCGCATGTGTAGTGCAAGCGGGTTCTTGTAGCGCATTCCCTCCAACTCTTTCCCCTTAACTGTTTTTTCAACTGTAAAGCCTGCCTCAATTGCGTCCATCAGTCCCTGCACTTTTTCACTTGCAATTATCCAGGTTTCATTGCTGCTAAAACGAACAAAACTGTAATTGAATTCAGGGTGAACCATTACTCCGGTATTGCCCGGCAATGTCCAGGGCGTTGTCGTCCAGACCACAAGGAATGTGTCCGGCTTGTCAGCGAGGGGAAACTTCACGTAAACGCTCAGGTCTGTCTGCTTTGCGTATTCAATTTCGTTGTATGCAACAGCAGTGGCACAGTGCGGGCATACATGCACAGGGTAAAGCCCCTCGTACAGGAGCCCCTTCTCATGGGCTTTCCTGAATGTCCACCAGATTGCCTCAATGTAATCGTCGCTAAGAGTGAGGTATGGCTTTTCCCAATCCATCCAGACGCCCAGGTCATTGAACTCTGCATTCATTACGCCGATGAACTGCGTTGCAAAGCGCTTGCACTCGGCAACAAACTTTGCAATGCTGTATCTTTCGATGTCCTGCTTGCCCTTGAAGCCCAGCTGCTGCTCAACCTTGTTTTCAATCGGCAATCCATGGGTGTCGTAGCCAGGCCTGTCAAAAACGCAGAAGCCCTGCATTCTCTTTGCCCTTATTGCAACATCTTTGAGAATCTTGTTCAGGGCAGTGCCCATGTGGATGTGCCCGGTAGCGTAAGGCGGACCATCCATGAAATAATAGGACTTCTTTTGCCTTGCGCTCTGCTTCCGCGCCTTCTCTGCAATGCGCAGCCTTTTCCAGAGGCGCTGCACCTCTTCCTCTTTCTCCCTGCTGTAGGGCTCAAGCAACTTTCGTTTTTTCATTTTAACCTCTTTTCCCTGCTTCCCTCTTCCCGGCATTTTTTAATCACTGAATTGCCTCAAGTGGGCCCGGGAGGATTCAAAACGCCACTGCGTAGGCGTGGTCGCCCGCGTCCAAATCCCAGAACATGGATTCTTCGAATCCATTTGGGCCCGGGAGGATTCGAACCCCCGACCTACGGCGTATAAGACCGGCGCTCTAGCCACTGAGCTACGGGCCCAAGCCTGCACATCCGGCTGTAAATCAAGAGAATTAGATTTGGAATTGTTTAAGTATTTAATCAATCTGGCAGAATCAGTTTCAATCCAGTATCCGTGAATCGCCTTTTGCTGTTTCCATGCTGGCATCACTTGGCTGCTATCTCCTTCTCGCTGAGGTTGTTTTCCTTGTTAACAGAGGCAATCTCTTCCTCTGCTTCTTCCAGCTTGCCGTACCTCCCGATATTCAGCCTAACGCTGTTTTTGAAGGTAGTGCTGTAGCCGTTTGAAATCTTGTATGTTTTGCCCTCCTTCACCGAGTCTATTGCATCGTCCCACAACGTTAGCAGAATGCAGCCGCTGTCGTCGCCAACAAGCGCTTCCGCTACTTTGTGCGTTGAGTTGTCCAGCCTTGCGGTAACCTCCCTGGGCTCGCCTTTGCTCTCAACCCTCACAGTAACGTCAATCTTTTTCCCGTAAGGCGTTATTTCGCTGACCTTCATTTGAAATCCATTGATTTTAGCTGGAATTCTTTTTTAAAGCTAATGTTTTCAATGCACAGCTGTAGATAAAAATAACAAAAAAGAAGGAAAAAAGGGTTTTTGCTTCCCTTTTTTACTTTATTGTCTTTCTCACGTCGGCTGTTAGCTTTTTTATGTCTTCCTTGAAGTTGACTCCAACGCTGATTCCGAGGACAATCGCTATGACTATTGCAAATGCCCAGATGAACGGTCCGATGAACAGCTCAAGGTACCTTGCCAGGACTGCCATGTAGTTTTCGCCGATTATCATTGTCAGGGCAAGAACTCCGCTGAACAACACTATGATGCTCTCTGCCAGTACGGATGCCACTTTTTTCATCTTGTGCTGTGTTATCTCAATCGCGTTCTTTGCATACCTGCCAAGCAGCAAGCCGCCAACGAAGACAACTATGCCCCCAAGAACCTTCGGCACGTAGATAACCAACTGCATCAGGAATTCCTTCAATGCCTCCAGTTGGATGGTCTGAGTTGCCTGCGCCAGGAACAGCACAATGATGTACCACTTTACCAGGCTTCCTGCCAATGCGCTGATTTCCTTGCCGCCTATTGCAGCAGCAAGGTTTTGCTCGTCTATCCACTGGTCAACCCTTGTGCTCTGCAGCAGCTTGATTACTATCTGCTTTACGATTTTTCCGATAATCCATCCAATGAGGATTATTATTGCTGCGCCGATCAGTGAAAGCAGAACATTCAATGTCTGCTGGCTGATCAGCGTTCCAGCTGCTGCTTGCAATCCACCGACTGTTTCAGCAAATACGTCGGCCATTTGTTGAATCACCAGATAGGAAAAAGTCTTCTCTGTTTTTAAATCTTCTGGAACCATTCGTTGATTGCCAAATGCAAATCGTTGATTGTTGAATTATTCTCGATAGTGTAGTCAGCTGCCGCAATAACTTTGCGCAGTTCGAATTCGCGCAAATCGTGCCTGTCCCTGGCGAAAAACATTCCCCTGCTCTGCGCGTCCAGTTTGCTTCGCCGCGCAAACCTTTTTTCAGCGCCTGCCTTCACAGCAACCAGGAAAAGCCTGCCGCAGTTTTTCCTGAAGAACCGCACCTCGGCAATTGCATGAATGCCAGTAAAAACAACCCTCTGCCAATTGTTTTTCAGGGCTTTCCGAAGGACGCGCCTCGCAAGGACATCATCGCCGTGCTTTTTCCGCAGCTCTTCGGCAAGCAGGCTCCTGCCCATCTTCCTGTCCTGCTTTCCCCTCTTTCGCAGCTCTTCCGCAAGAACCTCGCTCAGGGCAAGCTTGCGGAAGCCGTGCTCCTTAACCAGAAAGTCAGCGGCAGTGTCCTTACCGCTTCTCGCCAGGCCGGTGAAAGCGATTGCGAGCAACTTGAATCGGATAAAATGAGGGTGAAAAATAATTTAAAAAGAAACAGAAGCGGCAAAAACCACTGCAAAAGGCAGGAACTTTTATATGAAAAAAGAAAAAGAAAGGGGGAGAGAATTACATCCCCATTCCGCCGGGGGGCATTCCGCCCATTCCAGGGGGTGGCATGCCGCCCATTCCGCCCTTCTCCTTGCTGCTTCCTGCAATGATGTCGTCAATGCGCAGAATCATTTCCGCAACCTCTGTTCCTGAGGTGATTGCCTGGGTTTTCACTGACACAGGCTCTATCACATTCAGAGACCTCATGTCGCCCAGCTTGCTTTTTAGGACATCAACGCCGATGTGCTTCCCTGATTTTTCCATGTGCTTGCTCCGCAGGCTAACCAATGTATCCAGGGGATTCATTCCGGCAGTTTCAGCCAAGGTTCTTGGGATTTCCTCCAAGGTATCGGAAAATGCCTCGATTGCAAGCTGCTCCCTCCCACCGATTGTCTTTGCGTAGTCGCGCAGCTGCATTGCAACCTCAACCTCTATGCTGCCTCCCCCTGAAACAACCTTGCCGTCCTTTACTGCAGTGGCAACGCACATCAGGGCGTCGTGCACTGCCCTCTCTGCTTCGTCAACAACGTGCTCAGAGCCGCCCCTTACAAGCAGGCTGACTGATTTCGGGTTCTTGCAGCCCTCGATGAAGACCATTTCGTCGCCTGCAATCTTCCTCTCCTCAGCCAGCTTTGCCTTCCCAAGGTCATTGGCTGTCAGGTCGTCAAGCCTTGAAACTATCTTTCCGCCTGTCGCTCTAACCAAAGCGTCCATGTCTGATTTCTTGACGCGCCTCACGGCAGCAATGCCCTGCTTTGCAAGGAAGTGCTGGGCCAGGTCATCAATTCCCTTCTGGCATACCACAAGGTTTGCCCCTGATTTACGTATCTGCTCAACCATTTTCCTGAGCATCGCTTCCTCCTGATCAAGGAAAGCCTGCATCTGGTCAGGTGATGTGATTTCAATCTTTGCATCTGTTTCAGTGCTCTTCACCTCAAGCGCGGCATCAACCAAAGCGATTTTCGCATTCGCTATCTTCTTCGGCATCCCGCCGTGCACGATCTCCTTGTCGACAACAATGCCCTTGATGAGCTTGCTTTCGGAAAGCGAAGCCCCCTGCTTCTTTTCAACCTTGACATTGTCTATGTCAATTGAAACCTTCCCTGCTTCCTCGTCCGCAACCATTGTTATTGCGTCCACAACCAGGTCAGCCAATTCTTCAGCGCTTTCGCTGGCCTTGCCGGTCATTGAGGTCAGGGCAATGTTCTGCAGCACCTTCTTGTCCTTGAAGCTGACATCCTCTGCGCCCTTGTCCAGGATTTCCTTGGCTTTCTTTGCAGCCAGCCTGTAGCCCTTGATTATTATGCTTGGGTGGATGTCGTCCTCAATAAGGTCCTCTGCCCTCTTGAGCAGGCTGCCTGCAATGACTACCGCAGTTGTTGTCCCATCGCCGACTTCATCGTCCTGGGTCTTTGCCACCTCGACCATCATCTTCCCTGCGGGATGGTCAATGCTCATCTCGTCCAGGATTGTTGCGCCGTCGTTGCTTATTGTCACATCCCCAAGTTCGTCAACAATCATCTTGTCCATTCCCTTCGGTCCGAGGGTGGACTTCACTGCGTTTGCAACCGCCTTTGCGATGAGGATGTTTATCCTCTGCGCGTCCTTCCCCCTTGTTCTCTTCGTTCCCTCAGTGAGGAAAACAACCGGTTGCTGTTGTGCTGCTTCAGCCATAAAACACACCACACTCCTTTGCTTTTTATTTTATGCGATTCTCACCAAAACTTGCTTCAGATGGCTAAAAACAAGAAAACTGTATGAAAAAAATGGTGGATATAAATGTTTAAAAAGCTTTGCTATGTATTCCGTTTTCTGCGCGCGGCAGGGGCATTGTACCAGGGGCAGCTGTGGTGCCCTTTGCCTGCTGAGTGAAGGTACAGCATTGGTACGCCTGCTGCCTCTGCGATTGGCTGTTGTATAATTGGATTGCTGAAGGAGAAAAATATCTGGCCTGGGCGCAATCCGATGATTTTTCTGAGGAAGAATATCTCCACTTCAACGTAGATTCTCGCTATTTCTTCAGGATAGATTCCGCTCTTGACAAACCTAGAGTGTTTTCTCGCCGCTTCATTGAGTTCGTTGAAAGCTTCCTGGTTATTTATGACCGAAGCTGCTTTAATTCTGCTTTCCTTGTCTGTATAATCATCCAGGCTCGCTGCTCCCAGCAACTCGCTTAGCCTGGTTAGGCTTAGGCCTCTTTCCCTAACCAAGGGAGATAAAACGGAATAGTACTGCCTGGTTTCCGCAGGGCTCCTGCCATTAACCAAAATGTGATGCACATCGCAGAACAGCAGCGAAACCTGCACTGGCAGCGCATTCTTCCTCAGTTCGCTTTGCATTTCAGCAATGAATCCCAGGCTTTTCTTGTCTGCCTCATCTCCTGCAATGCCTTCTTTCGAACCGCCCCACAGACCCGTAAACCGGAGCGTGGTATTGTTGAGGAGAGATTCTCTTATGCTGCCCTCTATTTCCCCGGATTTTGTTGGGAGCACCCTTGAAAACCTAGGCGATGACAAGGAGTGGCAGACCTGCTTTGCAATCACCAGTTGTTTCGCATATTCTGCTATTTCCATAGTATTTATTGGGCGGCTGAGGGTATTTCATAGTTTGTTGTATAAAAATAGACAACTTTATATATTGAAGCCCCCAAAAATAAGATTATGGAGATTGACAGGCTGACCACACTGGGGCTTACAAAAAGGGAAGCCAGGGCTTACTTGGCACTGCTAAGACTTGAGGAAGCGAAAGCAGGGGAGGTTGCCGAGCATACTAAAGAGGATAGGACGAATGTATATGATTCGCTTAAGAGCCTTGCCAAGAAGGGGCTGGTAAGCAAGGTGATAAGAAACAACAGGACGTATTACAGGATTGCCCCTCCTAAAAAACTGAGGGATTACCTGGTTGAGAAGGAAAAGGCCCTGAACCAGATTCTGCCAGAGCTAAATGCCCTCTACAGTTCTTATGAGCCGAAGCCTGTGATAGAGGTGTACGAGGGAACGGAAGGCATCAAGACTGTCTTTAACGACATTTTGAAGGAAGGAAAAAATTTTGTTGGATTCGGGGCAACTGACAGGGCCCATACCCTGCTCCCAGAATTTACCAGAATGTATCTGAGGGACAGGGAGAGAAAGAATATCAGGGCGCGCCAGTTCTATCCTGAGGGCAGCAAGGTCCTTGAATCAAAGCTTTCAACATTCAAAACAATCCCGAAAGAGTTTTCAGGACCTGCAACTACCCTGATTTACGGAGAAAAGGTCGCGATATTCATGTGGTTCATAGAACCGCCGGTCGTTGTTTTAATCAAAAACAAAGAGGCGGCAAGAGCCTACAGGAACCAGTTTGAATTCATGTGGAAGATGGTCAAATAATGGTTGCTTGGGTACGAGTATTTCCAACGCGTCAGTTGATTAAAGCCGATTATGAATAAAATAAGCCCTCAGAAAATAAACAGCTCGTCAATCGTTGTCTTTAGCGCCTTGGCTACGTCGTGTGCGAGCTTAAGCGAGGGGTTGTACTTTCCTTTTTCAAGGAAGACTATTGTTTCCCGCCTGACTCCTGCCTTTTTTGCAAGGTCTTCCTGCGTGAGGTTATAACGAGCCCTCAGCTCCTTTATCCTGTTGCGCATTTAAGGCACCTACTCAACCCTGCCTTTGTCCCTGAAGTAAAGGGCAAGCAGCACGAAAACAATGCCTGGCACAAGGACTACTGCCGCAGCATAATGGTGTGCCTGCAGCACAATGCCGTATTCTCCCTCCACGAAGGCGCTTGCAAACATCATTCCTACTGCAGTCCATATTCCAACCAGGAAAGCGTAGTAGCCTGCCTTGTGCGCTGCCCTTTTGCTCATCTCATCTTCAGCAGGCAAGCCAGCCTTTATGCTCTTTGCCCTGTCCCAGACGAACTTCATTGAAATCAGGGCAAGCACGACTGCAACTGTCGGAATGAGCAGTTCCCCCAAAGACTCCTTGCCTGAAAGCAGGAACCACATGGCAGCAGTTACAATAACGGCTGCCGCGATTATCGCACCCATCAGAACCTTGAACTTGTCCACAAATAACCCCTCCAGTTATCTTGTTCAAACATTATGTTAGAAAACAATAACATTATGTTATATTTATATAACATGTTGTATATAAAGCTTTTGGTTCTCCTCAGTAAAAATTGGTGGTTGTATCCCTTATGCGAGCTATAACCTTTCAATGTTTAAAAGCCTTTGGTTGTTGTGGGCCTTAAAAGAATTTCTTGTACCATTTTTGGTATTGCTTGTGGTTCCCTGCAAAGTGAATTGTTCGCTTTTTCCCTTCTTCTTTGAAGCATATCCTGTACTGCCCGGCTTCCACAACACAGTAGGGCAGTCCTTTTTTCATGTGCCTGGCTTTTGTAAGGGCTTTTAGCTGTTGAATTTTTTTCCAAATCCGTAGCTGTTCGGTTTTGTCCATTTTTGAGTAGTAAATATCCCAATCGTCAACATAGTCTAGCTCGAACAAGCAAATCACTTGAAGCCGTATTTTTTCTTTACCTGTTCTTCAGTCCAGACTTTGCGCTTCCCCTGCTTTATTTCGTTGTCAATTTGTATCATTTTGCGCACGACTAGCTCGTCTTCAAGTTCTTGGAAGTTTTTGAAAACATTAAATTCCTTGCCCAATTCCAAGATTCCGGACCTTATGACCTCGCTTTTTGTCTTGAAAAGACCGCCTTTTGTTAGCTTTTCAATAACAAGTTCCTGCGCTGGCTCTAACCTGACCAAAGTTTCACCCATAAAAAACACCTATCAAATTGATATACAAAAAATTATATAAATATATGCAATCGGCCTTTTGTATCCCTTATGCCTGTCATCGGCTTTCAATGTTTAAAACCTTTAACCGTTGTAAGTTTTTAAACCCTGGCAGCGGGCAAATCCGCTTCAAAGATTAGGCCATAGGGCCAAAAGTGCCATTAACTATTCTCCAACCCATCTGATACGAACAATAAACGTCTGCCCAAGAGTCTCCTTCAATATATTCTTCAGGGTATTTCTCAAATAATTCGTTTGCTATGTTCCCTATAATTTCGGATTCTGTTTCGAAACTCATATCTTCTTCGCAATCAAGGGCAATAAAAGCTTGTGTTTTTCCAGCCAGATTCAAAACCTGTAATTCCATTAGTGATATTGATATGCCTTTTTGTTTTTGGTTTTCAATTTCTGCATCGACTATCTCACTAAGCCCCTCTTCCATTTCAGCGTTTCTTGTAAAAATGTATTTTTCACATTCACTCAAATCAGGAATGTAATTAATTCCGCCTGGTTGTTCATCTATAAGGGCATTGCCCCACACGGTTCCAGTAAACCCATCTGCATCAGTCTTCCAACTATACTGTGGAATTCTGTTTCCCTCTACATCAAAACTATAACCGCTGATTTCATCTGTTTTAGTCCAAACATTTCCTTCGCTGTCAACGCGTGTTGCCCCAACAGGTTCTTCAGCTGCTGGGCCAAATATTCTCTCCCTTTCCAAAACAACTTCAACGCATTCATCGTAAGTCATGGTTTCTGAAGAGGGCTCTGGTGAAGGCGCTGGTTCAGGGGGCTGTTGCAAGCACCCGCTAAACAAAACCGCCAAGCAGATTAAACCGATTACAATCGCAGTTTTCATTGGTAGTGCCTTTTCTCTTTTGTATAAAAAAATTTTGTTTTCTGCAAAACACAGGCTTTTAATGTTTAAAAAACTACCGTGCCCGTAGGATATAAGCCCTACTGGGCATATACGATGTAATTAGGTTCTGCATATTCTATTCTGTCGTCTTCCTCTAATGTACATATCCATTCAAATTCTGTGTTTGGCTCCACACCTACAGTGATTAATATCTCAAAACTAAGATTTATAACTTCTTTAACCGTTAGCCCGTACGATTCTATGATTGCTCTTGCATTTGCTTCATCAACATTTTCTCCAAAACCAATCAATATTTCGCCCATAGCATAATCCTCATCGGGAACAAAGTTTTTGATGTTCCATCCTTCAATACAGGTGTAGATAAGTAACTCAGAGTCTTCGGCGTTGTTTCCAATTACGCCCACAAACGTTTCTGTATCGCCAACTTCAAATTCAACGTTATCGTAATAAAACTCGATTGTTCTTTCTGGCTGGACTACTAATCCTTGCTGTGTATCTAAAACCTTCCCAGTAACCAAATATTGTGTAAAACAAAATGAATTAGGGTACTCTGGCTCGCTTGTACACGCTGTGTCCCCTTCAACTAGATTAACTATCTCTATCTTGTACCGCCCACTAAAAGGGGAAAACCATATTTCGCGTGGATTGGCAGAAATGTATGACATTATAAAATCGCTTCCCCTTTTCTCGCCCCAAAAGTAAACAGGGCCTTTTTTTGGAGGTATCCATCCAACAATCTCGCTTTTTATTGTACCATCTGTAGGAAAATTCCATAAATTCAAATATACCATGTCTATTTTTACCTCGTACTGCTCCCGTTTGTTCCAGTCTTTTCCAACTGGCAAGTCTTCCTCAAGGTTTACTATTTCCCCTAAAAAAACCATATCTTTGTCTCTAAAAAATTGGTCCTTGCTTGCGTCCACGAGCAAATTATCTGGATTGTCAGATGGTGGTATCTGTGGAGGCTCATTAATAAAAATTATGTTTTGGCAGTCCTCGGGGCAATTATAATTGCTCTCGGTTTCTCTATCACATTCTCCGTTCCCGCACTTTGCAGTGCAGGTTCCGCTAATTCCAACAGTATTTTCCTCTTTTGGCAGAATTAATTCCAAGCCTTCACAGCACTCTGGCGGGTCTGCAATAAAAGGAATTGTTTCGCCTTCTCCCTTGCATTCTACTATTCGAGTGCAAACACCATTTTCGCAGGTTTCATCTGCAGCACACTGTACATCAGTAGGGCAATTAGAACAGTTTTCGCCTTCATCAATTTGCAAGTTTCCACAGCTTGGTGGTTGCAGGCAACCGCTGAGCAAAACTATTGCTACAACCAGGCAGATTAGCAAAATTTTTGTCTTCATGTTTTTCAGCATTATTTGTTCTCAAACACATATAAAAACATGGCTTTTTATTGAGCTTTTTTCCTCAGCAGCCTGCTGACCATATCATTGAATGTTTCGCCTTTGATTCCAAGCCTAAACCTTTACTTTCATCAAGTGCTCGCCTGCTGGGATGATGTGGATGTCCTCGCCCTTCTTTAGCTTATAGAATTTCGTCAGGTCTGGCGGAATTGTTATTGCAAGGCTGCCGCCTGTTGAAATCAGCTTTCTTGCAAAGCTGAATTCTTTTCTTGCCTTTTCCAGTGTTTTGTCAACGATTTTGCCTGTGGCAAACTTTTCCTTGCATTTGCTGCACTTGTATATGGGGTTGTCTTTTAGTGTTACAACTCCACCAAACATTTTAAGGCTAGTTTTTGACAGGTTTGCCCCTCCATCGCAGACAGGGCATTTTATTTTTGTTTTGAAAACCATAACTCAACCTCCTTTTTGCTTGCTTCCCACAAAGTGATTACAATTATTTTCTTTCTGTCTTCCGCTTTTTGAACAGTAAAAAACTTGTTTGCAACCAGGCCAATTGTTTCAAAGCAGTTTTTCCTATATTTTTTGTCAAATCCTTTTTTGATTTTCACTTCCTGCTTTTTTATTGCCGTCCAAGGCTAAAAAAGCTTAAGCAATTGCCTTGGCTGTTTTTGGTGCTGTTTCTTCAATCATCCTCGCTTCAAACCTGAGGATGTCCTTTACTAGGGGGCTTTGCTTGTTCAGGGTGAAGAGTTTTGTGTTTCCAAATGCCTTTGTAATCCTGACAAGGTTTAGCTCTTCAAGCTTTCCCCAGTGCTTGAACAAGGCGCCCTTGCTTATTCCTGCCAATTCCTGCACTTCCTTTTTGCTGTATTCCTCGCCAATGTTGTCTATGAAAACATCAAGCATTCTTACAAATGGGTTGTCCCCAAAAAACCGTATTAGGTTCGTTTCCCCTTCCATGTTTTTCGCCAATTAACTTATTAAAAGCAAGGTTTATAATAATATACTTTCAAAGTCCATTTAAATGGACTTGCTTGAGTTGGTAAAGGCAAGCTTCTTTTCAAACTGGCGAGGAGAAGAAAATGGGGCAACAGCCACACGGCTTTTGACAACCTGAAAAAAGGTTTCAAGCCAAGAGAGCACCTTCTGGTGAAAAGGGCTGCTGAAGAATTAATTAAGGAAAATCTTCTGTTCAAAAAGCCGACCTCCCATGGTTTGCATGTTTCCTTGAACCATGAAAAAGCTGCAGAAATAAAACAAATAATTTCCGAGCTGCTTGGCATAAAAGTTTAAGCTCTTATTCTTGGAATATGAACAGCTCGTCAACCGTTGTCTTGAGAGCCTTGGCCACATCATGCGCAAGCTTAAGCGATGGATTGTACTTTCCCTTCTCAAGGAAGACGATGGTTTCACGCCTGACTCCTGCCTTTTTGGCGAGGTCTTCCTGCGTGAGGTTATAGCGCGCCCTCAGCTCTTTTATCCTGTTGCGCATTTAAGGCACCTATTCAACCCTGCCCCTGTCCCTGAAGTAAAGGGCAAGCAGCACGAAAACAATGCCGGGAACAAGTACTACCGGCGCTGTGTAGTGATGTGCCTGCAGCACAATGCCGTATTCCCTCTCAACAAAGGCGCTTGCAAACATCGTTCCCACTGCTGTCCAGATTCCTGCAATGAAAGCGTAGTAGCCTGCCTTCTGCGCCGCTCTTTTGCTCAGTTCATCCTCTGCCGGCAGGCCTGCCTTTATGCTCTTTGCCCTGTCCCAGACAAATTTCATTGAGATGACTGCAAGCAGGACAGCAATCGTCGGGATGAGCAGGTCAGCCAAAGACTCCTTGCCCGAAAGCAGAATCCACATGGCTGCAGTTACCAGAACAGCTGCTGCAACTATTGCGCCGATAAGCACTTTAAATTTATCCAAAAACAACCACCTCTGTTATTTCATTCAAACATTATGTTAGAAAACAATAACATTATGTTATATTTATATAACAAGTTGTATATAAGGCTTTCGCCACGGTAACTGCGGCAAAAGCAAACAAATGACGACCCAAGGCACAAAAACCATGCTGCTTATGGTTCTTAAACCTCTTCGGCTGCTGGTTGCACTTTTTTGCCTTTTTTCAAACGCCCTGCGGCAGGGGAGTTATACCACGGGCAGTTGTGATGCCCTTTGCCAGAAGAGTGGAGATACAGCATTGGAACCTCTGCAGCTTCTGCGATTGGCTGTTGTATGGTTGGGTTGCTGAAGGAAAAAAATATTTGGTTGGGGTTTAATCCACTAATTTTTTGGAGGAAGTATATTTCCACTTCAACGTAGATTCTTGCTATCTCTTCCGAACAGATTCCATTTTTAACGAAGTTGGAATGTTTTCTTGCCGCTTCATTGAGTTCCCTGAATGCTGCCTGATTATTTATGACCGTGCTTGTCTTGATTCTGGAGCCCTTATCCGTGTAATCATTTAAGTTCGCTGTGCCCAACAAATCGCTTAATTTGATTAGGCTGAGGCTTCTTTCTTGGGCTAATGAGGCTAAAACCGAATAATATTGCTCGGTTTCCGCAAGACTCCTGCCGTTAACCAGGACGTGATGCACATCGCAGAACAGCAGTGAAACCTGCACTGGCAGCGCATGCTTTCTCAGTTCGCTTTGCATTTCAGCAATGAAGTCAAGGCTTCTCTTATCTGCTTCATCGCCAGCAATTCCTTCTTTTGAACCGCCCCACAGGCCCATCAACCGAAGCGGGGCGTTGTTGAGGAGGGATTCTCTTATGCAGCCCTCTATTTCCGCAGGTTTTGTTGGAACCATTCTTGAAAACCGGTTGGATGTTAGGATGCGGTAAACCTGTTTTGCAGTCCTTGATTGGTTCACGTATTCTGCTATTTCCATAATATTTATTGGACAATTGAGGGTATTTTATAGTTTGTTGTATAAAAATACACAAACTTATATAGAGAAGCTTTCAACAATAATGTTATGGAGATTGACAGATTGACTGCCCTAGGCCTTACAAAACGGGAAGCCCAGACTTATTTGGCACTGCTAAAACTTGAAGAAGCAAAAGCCGGTGTGGTTGCTGAACATACGAAAGAGGATAGAACGAATGTATACGATTCCCTCAAGAACCTTATAAAGAAAGGGCTGGTGAGCAAGGTCATGAAAAATAACAGAGCATATTACAGAATTGCCCCTCCTGAAAAATTGAGGGATTATTTGGTAGAGAAAGGAAAAATCCTTAACCAGATTCTCCCTGAACTAAATACCCTCTACAGCTCTTATGAACCAAAGCCTGTAATAGAGGTGTATGAAGGAAAGGAAGGGATTAAGACTGTCTTCAATGACATTTTGAAGGAGGGGAAAGATTTTGTTGGATTTGGGGCAACGGATAGAGCCCACATCTTGTTGCCTGAATTCACCGAAATGTATTTGAAAGATAGAGAAAGGAAAAATATCAAGGCACGCCAGTTCTATCCCGAGGGCAGTGAAGTCCTTAAATCAAAACTTTCAACATTCAAAACAATCCCAAAAGAGTTTTCAGGCCCTGCAACTACCTTAATTTACGGGGAAAAAGTCGCGATATTCATGTGGTTCATAGAACCGCCGGTCGTGGTTTTAATCAAAAACAAAGAGGCAGCGCGGGCGTATAAAAACCAATTCGAGTTCATGTGGAAAATTGTCAAATAGAGTTCGCTTGGTTTTTCAGTCCTTATTGCTCTTTTTTCAGGAACTTCGAAAGAATCAGCAATGCTGAGAGCAAAAGCATTGTCAGAATCATGGGCAGGAAATCAATGCAGGGGCGCCCGCGAACCATTACCCCTGAGAGCATTGTTATTGACGCTGAAAGCGGGTTTATGAATTCCACGAACTGCAGAGTGGCTGGCATCAGCTCGAAAGGGATTATTACCCCGCTTACAAGGAGGGCTGGGATGACCAGGAGCAAGCAGCCCAGAATCGCGCTTGATTCGTTCTTGAAGAATATTGACAGGAACAAGCCGATGCTCACGAAAAACAGTGCTGAGACTGACAAGACAACAATTATGTCCGGCAGAGTGCCGGAAATTACCACGCCAAATGCCAGTATTGCAAGTACTGCTATAAGGGCGCATTCAAGCATTGCAAGCAGCACCTGGGCTGAAACCTTTGCGGTTATCTGGGCAATCCTGCTCGTAGGGCTTGTCTGCAAGCGCAGGTAGACCTTCTGCCCTCTCTCGCTTACAACGGAAAGCAGCGTCAGGAGTATGGTGGTGAATAACACTACAATAGAAAGGCTTGCGGGCAGCAGCAGCGAAAAAAGGTTAGCATGCGGGAAGATATCGCTAAACCACATCCGCGTGGGCGAAGCCAGCATCTCCGGAGGATAGGTCTTTATTTCATGCATGCTCGCAAGCAGGTCATCAATGAGGCTTTTTGTTTCGGCAATGTCTCGTTCTACAGCTGCGTCAAAAGCCTGCCATTCGTCGATAAATTCTTTTAGTTTTCTCAGCCCTGCCTCTATTTTTTGTGGCTCGGCATCTAGTGTTTCTGCCCATTGCTTTGCTGAAGCAATCTCGGACTTAAAGTGTGGCAGTGGCGTTTGTATATCAATGACCAATAATTCGGTTCTGTTTAGCATATTTTCAAGAGCGCCAAGATTATTTTCTATATCAATAAGCCTATTTTTGATACCAATAATGGGCGGCTCTAATTCCCCCAGCAGTCCATATGACAATACGCCTTCCACATCTGTCTTTGCTATTGATACCTGCTTCTTGATACTGTACGGCCCCAAAAGGGCATTGGAAATTTCCTGCAGCTGTGTGCGGATGTCGGCTGCATTTGACTCTGTTTCTAATATACTTGTTTCAATGGCTGCCAGGTTTAGTTTCAGCTTTTGGGCTGAATTGCGGAGCTCGTATATGTCAAATTCATTTATCGCTGGACGTATCTGCTTTATAAACGACCTTGTTTCCTTAAATCTTTCGCCAAGCAGCTCTATCCTCTGCTGCTGTGTTTGCAGCTTTTGCTCGTTTTTCAGGAAACCACTCCAGATTTCATTGAGCATGTCAAGCGTTATTTTTGTGGTAACCCTGTCAATTGCCGATAAAACAAACTGCCTCACAATCATTGATTCAATTACCCTTGAATTGTCGATTAGCGCCTCTATCTTGTAAGGGCCACTCTTTTCCGTCCTGAAAATAACAACCCCTGCCTTCAGCTTTCCGGATTCGACATCGTGCTGCAATGAATTCCGGTCGTAATACTGCATAACAGCCAATGATTCTATTTTCTGCATCTCGCTGATGAAATCTATGCTGGCAAAACCGGCATTGGAATCGCCCGATTGGACCGCTGCCGCTGACTCTTCTACAATCACTCCAATTGTGATGTCCTGCTTTATCCCGCCGCCATAGACAATGCCGAGGCTTAGGCCGATTATGACAGGGTAGAGGACAACAAGCGCAAGCGCTATCTTCTGCGACCTCAGCAGCTTGAACTCCTTCACTATCCCGGCGATTACCCCAGAAATCATTCCTTCAGCTCGCTTCCGGTTAGGTTGATGAAAACCTGCTCAAGGCTCGGTTCTTTTATGTTGGATTTCACGGTGTTGAAGCCTTTTTGCCTGAAAAAACCAATTATTTTGTCTGATGCCCCCAAAACATCTTCTCCTGCTGCAGAAACAACCAGGCTGTTTGCCTTCGCAAGCACAACCTTCACGCCGCCCACTTTAGGCATCTTATTCACGATTTCTTTGCTAATCTCCCTGTCAAGCACAATAACAATTGTCTTGCCGCCGCCGAATTTGCGGATAAGCTCGCTTGCCGTGCCAATTGCCGTGATAGCACCATTGTACAGCATACAAATTCTGTTACACAGGGCTTGTGCCTCCTCCATGTAGTGTGTTGTGAGGACAATCGTCATCCCGCCTGCATTAAGCTGCCTTATCTTCTCCCAGATTTTGGCGCGCATCTTCGGGTCAAGGCCAGCTGTAACCTCATCCAAGAAAAGCAGTTTCGGCGACCACAGCAGTGACAAGCACATGTTCAGCAATCTCTTGTAGCCGCCAGAAAGCAAACCAGCCCTTTTGTTCCTATAGCCTGCAAGACCAAGCTGGTTGATAAGATTGTTTACTGTCTTCCGCAGCTCCGTGCCCTTGAGGCCAACGCTGGCGCCAAAAAAAAAGCAAATTGTCCAGAACCGAGAAGCTGTGGTAGAAAGCGAAATCTTGGGGCACCAAAGCAATGCCTTTCCTGACACCCTTGCCTTGGCCGCCGCTGAAAAATGAAATGCTGCCGCTGTCCTGCTTCTGCATGCCACAGAGGATATTCAGCAAGGTGCTCTTTCCTGCGCCATTTGGCCCGAGCAGGCCGAAAACCTCCCCCTGCGCAACCCTCAGGCTCACATTTTGCAGAACCTTTGTGCTGCCGAAACTCTTTGAAACATTCTCCACAATTACTGCGTCTGCCGCAGCAGGCGCTTTTTTTATCCGCGAAGAAGGTTTGGTTGCGGCTGGTTTCATACAATACGTTACACTGCATCTCTATTAAAAAATACTTTTTGCTGGAAAGCCCTGCCTTTGAATGTTTGAAAACCAAATTCCGGCAACCGCAGGCAGTGGCATAGCCCTGTAACCTGCCACCGACACCATTTTTAAAGCTTTTGAAACCCAATTGGAACAAATAATGCAGGGAGTGATAAAATGAAATTGAGATTCCAGGAAGAAGGCGGAGAAGGAGAAGCTCCGGAGGAAGAGGAAGGAACAGAGGAAGAGACTCCGACAGAAGGCGGAGAAGGCGAAGGGGAATCAGCAGAATAAATCAAACGCTTTTTTTCTTCCTCTAAACAGGGGCGTTTTCAGTTGGCAACGCCCGTTTAACTTTTTTGTTTACATTTAATTGGCAATCCAGGCAGGAACTGCTTCTGCAATGCAGGCCTTTTTTGGCGCCTGAAGTGGCTAAAAAGCGGCTATTCTTTTAATGTTTCAACCACAAGCCCTTTGTCGCTTATCTTCACAGGGTGCAGCTCCTCGCTGTGCGCTGTTCCCCTCATCTTTACAACGCTCAGGACCCTTTCAAACGTTACTGCTTTCCTTAAGCGACCCATCAGGATAAGCCCGTCAAACAGGAAGTCCTCCGGGCTGAATTCAACATTGTCAAAGTCTGTTCTGCGCTTCTCTGCCGTAACAAGCAGCGTCACGTTCTCCCTTGTAAGCATTTCAACAAAGTTAAGCACTTTCAGCCTGAAATCCTTCAAATCAGAGGCAAGGTATTCAAACGGGGTTATTGAATCAATCGCCACCCTTGTGACCTCTGCCCTTTTCACATGCTTCACCAGCTCGTCTGGAGCCATTTCCCCGCCCTTGGAAATAGGGACTTTCATCAGCGTAACCAGGCCGTCCTTTTCAAACTGCTCCAGGGGCATGCCCAGCGACCTTGCGATTTCCCTCACCTTTTCAACGCTCTGCTCTGACGTAACAAACACACCTGACTCACCGTAAACCCTCGCACCATTGTAGATGAACTGCAGGGCGAGGATGCTCTTGCCTGCGCCTGGCTCGCCTGTTACGATAACGCTGCTTCTTCTCCTGAATCCTTTTATGGCGAACGCCTCATCCAAGCCAGGGGTGCCTGTCTTTATTGTGTTTTCTTCTGCCTGCGCCATGCCTGAAAACCACTAAATAAAATAGTTAATCTGCTATTTAATTATTTATGCTGCAGGGTAGCAGGGGTTTTTTGGAAGAATTGGGGTGGCTGCTTATGCTGGAAACAATTGAACGCTTTTTGGGGGAAAAGAGGCTGCTTGCTTATGCTAGAAAACGTTAAGCGTTTTTTGGAGGAACAGGAATTGCGCTTGGTCAAAAAAATTGCAAGGGGATGGAGCAGCGAAATCTTTCTGGCGGAAAACAGCAAGGGAAAAAAATTCATCCTGAAGGCGGAAAGGGAAAAATCAACGCGGTTCAAAATGGCGGAAAGGGAAGCGGAAAACCTGCGGAAAGCAAACAGTGCAGGCATCGGCCCAAAACTTGCCGGGTTTGATTTGGAGAAAAGGATAATTTTAATGGAAGCGATTGCCGGGCAAACGTTTTCCGAATGGCTCTTCGGAGGAAAGCCGGGGAAAAAGGAACTGCTCTTGGTTACAAGGGAATTAATGCGCCAGGCAAAAAAGCTGGATGAGATTGGATTGGACCACGGGCAGCTTGCCGGAAAAGGGAAAAACATTTTGGTGCAACGCAGCAAGCCGGTGATAATTGACTTTGAGAAGGCAAGCAGCAACAGAAAATGCCACAACCTTTCAACAATTGAGGGCTTTTTATTCAAAAACCCCCGCAGTGCGATTGCGGCAAAGGTCAGGGAAACCCTCGGCTTGCAGCCTGCACTCAAAGCCGAGAGCCAAAATTTAAATAGATGACTGTAGACAGGTATCTATGAGGATGGGGCTATGGATAAAATGACTAGGGAGAAAATGCTTAAGAGCATGTTACAAAAGTATGCAAAAGATGGACATATAGGAAATTTCAGCCCAGAGCAATTGGGTCTTGTTCAAGCAGGGAAGCTCTATAACAAGGGCAAAAGAACATTGAATGTTTCAAAACTCTCCGAGCTTCTAGCAGCTGAAACGGCTGAAGTAGCAGCAGTTAAAAAAAAGAAAAAACAGCGGGTAAGAGGCAAAAGAAGAAAAAAACTACAGCGAAGAAGAAGTTTTAGACCCAAGCTGCGGCTATAGAAAGGTTCTGTTTCTAGAAATCTGAAGCCCAAACAAAAAAAAGAAGCACTACTTCCTGAATTTCCTGTCAACCTCGTTGATTAGGACATCGCAGGCTGCCTTGATTGACTCAAGCTGCGTTATGATGCGCTCTTTTTCCTTTTCAATGTCCTGCACTGTTTCATATGGCTCAACTGCCTCGCGCAGCATGCCTCCATCAACGTAAGCATAGGGGTGCGAGTCCATTTTATTTGCAATCCTTTGCACCATTTTCCCAAGCCACAGGTTCATTTCGTCCTTTACCTGGCCCTTGATTTGCTTCCCCTGCCTCAAATGCTTTCTCAGCATGTTCACAATCGTTGCCCTCGGGAATGGCAGCTTTTCCTCAGGAATCTCGCTCTCCTCTTCCTCTTCAGGCCCCTCTTCTTCAGCTTCACCCTTCTCTGCAGCAGCAGCTTCTTTCTTCTTTGCTTTTACCATAACACAACCACCCTCACGATTTTTTAAAACAAGGCACTAAAATTAAGCACATAATTTGGGAAACATTCAAATTTTAAAGGCTTGCTACGAAGAATCAGGGGTGCTTCTTTTTGCCCATAAGGTACCTTGGCCAGAATTTAGCAGCCATTTTAGTCATCCCCCAGAAGCTGAACTTATCCGCCAGTTTCTGGGGTTTTATTGGGCGCATAATAAAATACTCTCTGCAGGAATTAATAAGCTTTTCTTTTCGCACGGGCGTCGCGAATATCTAAATTTGCAAAGTAGCCTAATCGTCACACCTTGCTTGCCCTTATGAGAACTTCTCCATTATGCTCTTCAACGAACACTTTCTCCTTCTCCTTTAAATGCAGTTTCTTTGCTATCTTTGCAGGAATTATTGCGGCAAGGCTGTTCCCTACTTTAACAAGCCTTCTTTCCTCGGCCTTGGCTTTCTGCATTGCCTCAATCTTTTCCATTATTTCCTGCGAATACCAGACTTTGTTGCACTTGCTGCATCTAAAAGCCTCCACCTTTATGCCCGGCTCCACTTCATCCAAAACCTTGCGAAGCTTTCCTTTCTCGCAATTCGGGCATTTTTCTCCTTCCAACATATTCTATCGCCTCACGTTCCAGTAAGCGGTTACAACAAAACACTTCTCGCCCCTGTCTTTCCAAACAACAACAAGTTCACCTTTCCTGTATTTTTTCCTGCTCTTGAACTTCTTTGGCTTCTCATCCAACTGCTTTTTGCCTGTTTCAATGCAGTCAATTGCAAGCGTTGTGTCAATCTCCTTGTCCCTGCTGTAATGCTTGCTGAAGAAAAACAGGCGCTTCAACAAAACCGCCTAAAAAGTATATATTAATACTAACTAATATAAACATATCGCTGCCTCAGTCCGCCCATCTAACTCGAAAGATGAAGAATAGTTCCAGACTACCTTCTGTAGATGTCATCATGGTGCTGCAGGTCCTCAAACTTTATTTTGCCGCTTTTTTTGTCAGATTTGAAAATAAGGACAAAATGCGAGAGTATGTGCACTCTCTTAAATTCCTTCAGGCCATATGACAGGTTTTTGTAGTGCTCTACATCCTGGTTGGAACATATTTCATCAATCTTCTTGAGAGCGGCTTCATACCTTAGCCTATCCTTCTTGGCAAGTTTCTTCAGAATCCGCTTAAGCTTAACACTTATTTCAAATTCATGCATCTTCAAGCGCCGCCCTCAGCTTTTTAACGCTTGAAAATTTCTCGAACTTGCCTTTGTCTATTTTCAGAAGCTCTTCCCTGTATTCAGGCTTCAGCTCAGGCTCCAAAAAAGCCTCTTCAAATTTTGAAACAATCAGGTTTGCTGCCTCGGACTTGTTGCCCAAGCCATACTTGCCCTTCACAATCGTAAGCACCCTGTCCTGGCGCTCATGAAAATCAATCACTGCCTTAGCCACTAAATCACCAATATAATTTATAATAAAATGTAATAAAAAGATATGTTTTCAACAAAAGTGCCTCAGTCCGCCCAACTTAGTTCAAAAATGGACTCAGAGCTACATTGGCTTGGTTAGATTTCAGACAGGCATATTTTTATTCTTCTTATTGGCCCATTGTATTATGGGCAAAAACTTTGAACGGATGAGTGCGTACGAACTTTGGCAGTTGAAATTCAGCGATGATTTTAAATCTTTTGGCCACAAAGAATTAACGGAACTTGAATCAACGGCTAAAAAACTTTTGCAACAAAAAAAGACCAAATTGGGAACGTATAAAGGCAGAAACCCAACCGGGCATTATAAAACCTCAGAAGACATACTAATGCTAGAGGGGTTGCTTAGTTCTGTAAGAGTATCAAAATTAAGAAAACAAAACCCTAGAATGAGATCGGGTTTTCTGCGAATCCCCAAATTGAGATTACCTAAACGTAGGAGAAAGTAATCTCTAAATAATTCAACTTCCAGTTTTCTTATTCAACTAAAATGGATAGGAAATAGTCACTGCCTCAGTCCGCCCATCTTTCGTCATCGCTTTCGCTCTGCCTCATCGTCAGATCATCATCGGCAATAAATACAGTGTCTGCAATGCATTAAATTGTTTGCTCTGCTGGAAGAAACAGCGTTGGTATGGGTAATGCAAGCGGCACTTCAGCCACTGAACAAAAAAAGAAAAAAGCAGGCGCTTGGGAAAAAACGCCTGTCAAACCTACTGTATTTCAAACTGCACGCTGACTGTTGCAGTGAACTCTATGTCGCCGGGGCTTATCGGTGTGGGTGCTTCATCAACAGCAGCGCCTGCAGCCATTTCATAGGCCCTGGCATAATATGGGGTGACGTAGCTTGAGCTTTCGCTGGCGCTGTAAACCTGGCCAACACCTATGCCAAGCCCTGACGCAATGCTCTGCGCTTTCACCTGCGCGTTCGCTGCAGCGTCCTTCAAAGCCGCTGCCCTGAGCGCTGCCTCAGTTTCCTTTGTCAGGGAAAAGCTGACACCGCTGACGCTGTTTGCACCGGCCTGCACCGCAGCGTCAATAGTGCTGCCGACCTTGTCCAGGTCGCGCACTTTTGCCCTGATGCTGTTCGTTGTCCTGTATCCGACTGACTCGGATTTGCGCAGCACCTCATTCCACTCGAATTCTTCACGCAGGCTGTAACTTGAGGTTTCTATGTCCTCTGAATCAATGCCGGCGTTCTCCAGAGCAGCCATTACCTGGTTTGCCAGGACAGCATTGTCGCTCTGGCTTTTGCTGGCGCTCCTGTCAAGGGTTTCAATGCTCAGGGTGATGTAGGCGATTTCCGGGCTGGCTGTCTTTGTCACGGTTCCCGCGACTGAAATCAGCCGAATCCTGTCCCCGGATTCATCTTCAGCAAAGCTTATTATGCCCTCTCCCAATTCTGCCATAGAGCCCTCGCTTTGGATATTTCCTGCCCTTTCAAGATAGCTGGGCAGCTGCACTACTATTCCCTTTTGTTCTGCCGGCTGCTGGTTCAGCGCGAAAAAGCCGAAGCCGATTGCAACAATCAGTGCTGCGGCAACAATTGAGGCAGGCAAAACCCAGTTGTTTTCAGCCATGTTGCTTTCACCTCCGATAGAAAGAAGCGGGGTTTGCTTAAAAAAATCTTCGTTTTTGTTAGGAAAAAGCCTGCCCAATCTCGAGGGAATCCTGCTGCTCACTTTTTAGCGGCATTTTTAAAAGCAATGAACAGCCAAAAACTTCCTTAGAAAAGGATTTTGGAGGTGAACAGTTTTATGGGAAAGCATTATGAGCAAATGCCAGACCCTGAGGATATAAGGAAAGTCCTTGTGTCTGTGAGAAAGGAAATACCTGGGATGATTAGGGACGTTGTGGAGGTTCTGTACAGCGAAAAGTCCGCGAAGAGCATGGGCAAGGCTGTTGGCACCTACTACAAGACCCTAACCCAGAGCGGCATACCCAGGGACCTTGCCCTTGAGATGACAAAGGGCTATGTCCTGAACATAAACGAGATGTTCAAAAAGCAGAACTGGGGAAAGCATGAGCACTACTAAAGGCAGGCTTAGGAAGGCAATTGGCTTCGTTCCGCTAATACCAATAGCCATCATCTTTGTGGCGCAAATGACGCTTCTCATGATAGACTTCAAGCTGAAGCAGAGGCGTAGCAAGAAATACTTCAAGCAGGGCCTAGTTAAGGCAGGTCTGCCTGAGAAGGAAGCAAAGGTGCTTGCAAGGGGTTGGGGCTAGTGCCTTCGGAAAAAAATCTGGAAAAGCGCTTTCTGTTGCTGCAGAAAAGGCTTGACGAAATAGAGAGCGCCATCCCACTGGCTTCAGAGCTTGTCCAACTAAGCGAAAGGCTGAACATCCCCCTTAACCTTTACAGGGGAAAAATCAAGCAGTTGGTTGTGCTGGAAGGGCTGAGCAAAAGCCTGCCTGCAATAGCAAAGGACGACATTTCAAGGGCAATAATCCAGTCGCTTTTGTCAAAGCCTGAAAGGAACACTTCAAGCATCACAAACGAGGTGGCGCAGCTGAGGGGCAAGGCAAGCAGGAGAATAATTGCAGAAAGGCTTGGAAAACTTGCCGGGGTTGGAATTGTTGAAACCAGCCGGGGGAAAAACAACGAAAAAATCTACAGGCTGAGGGGAAAACCCGAACAGGCTGGAAAAAAACCGCGGAGAACGGCGCTTACCTGAAAACCGTCTCACGGGTTTAGAATCCAGATGCTATAATTCAGGAAAGCGGCAAAGCTTACCCAAAGTAAGTAGGGGACAAGCAGAAGCCCTGCCTTTTTCGATATCCTGTAGAAAAATATTGTGGTTGCGAGGATTGCAATCCAGAGCAGAACAATTTCTATGAAAGCAAGGAACGGGCTCTGCAATCCGAAGAAAAGGAACGACCACAAGACGTTCAGGGCTAACTGAAAGGCAAAAACAGAAACCGCCAGCTTGGCTCCCTTCTTTTCCAAACCCTTTTCCCAAACGAGGTAAAGGGAAAGCCCCATCAGCAGGAACAATGCAGTCCACACCGGCGCAAAAATCCAGTTTGGTGGTGTAAAAACAGGCCTTTGGATGCTGGCATACCATCCGGTTATTGCAGGGGCAGTGAAAACCGAGCCAACAAAGCCAGCAAGCTGGCACAACAGGATTGCGGCAATGAGCCTCACAATATTGCTTCTGCCCATCTGCTAAGAGGATAAGCGTTGGCAAATATATAGTTATCTTCTGCACATACTGCTAGCTGCAGAGGAGCGAAAGCGATGAAGATTCGTTACGCTCCCTTTTACCCCCTAGTTTTGCGGGTTTAGCTGCAAGACGAGCAATGCTGCTCCAATTTCTACCAATCCTTGAGAGCCTTCTGCCTTTATTATCTTTATATATTTTCCAGTTAAGTTTTTCTTTAAGATTTTTTTTGCTGAATTGAGCACAACTTTGTTTTGTGAAAGGGTCCCTCCAATTACAATGTATTCGGGGGAGATTATTTGGGTTATTTGGGCCATGGCGCAGCCTAACGCGGTCCCTGCACTTTCAAGGACTCTTTTTACCTCCTTTTTGTTGCACAATTCATTTAGCTTTTTAACCGATGAAACCACTATCTCGGCCTTCCTCAGCGAACTTTTGATTGAAAATATTGTTGCGAAATTTTTTAACACGCAAACTTTTTTCCCGACAGTTATTTGAAAATTTTCCAGGTTGGGGGTTGTTGCCTTGCTGTCCGAATAAAGCCTTCCATCCAAAACAAATCCCGCTTCAATTTTGGAGCCAACCGAAACGTATGCAAGCCTTTTTGTATTGTTTTTTGCTGCCTCTGCCAAAGCAATAGTGTTCGTGTAATTTTCGACAAAAATCCTTTCACCACTGATGCGCTTCATATTTTCCTTTATGTTAAAGTTCCTAAGGTTTGGCTGTTTTTTAACCGAAATAAGCCCCATCCTTCGCGAAATTTTTCCAGAGCAACTAAAACAAACCCCCTGGATTTCCCTATTTTTCTTCAAAAACCTGATTAGCCTCGCTGCTTTTTTGTAAACACCTTTTCTGCTTTCATTTTTCTTCAGACGTTCTGATTTTTTTGCCAGAACCTTCCCGTCCTCATTGACCAAACCCCCCAGCAGACTATTGGTGGAAACCCTTATCCCAATTGCTTTCGGTTTTTTTTCATCTTCAACTGCCTCCAAAATCCTTTTAAACACCCTCAGATAAGACTTTGCGCAAGTGCTCCAGACGTATTTTTTCCTTACTTTTTTTAGCGCATTTTTCACTACCCTCCTCTTCAGTTTTTTGCTTTTAAGCAGCCGCTTTATTGTCTTTGCTATTTCCTTCGGCTTTTTAGGATTAAAAAGCAAGCCGTCCTGCCCGTTTTTAATTATTTCTGACGGCCCGCCAAATTTTGTTGCCGCAACAGGCAGGCCGCAGCCCATCGCCTCAATAACCGTAAGCCCGAAAGGCTCTATTAGGGCGGGATTCACAAACACCCCGCCCTCTCTTGCAGCGACCCTGTAGAGCTCTGATATTTCCCCCGGGTACTTAAGTGAGATTGAGGGCAAACAAAAATTTCCAAAAAGATTGTGCTTTTGTATAACGTTGTTTATTTGGTCAATCAGTTTTTGCTCTTCTTCCTTGGCTGTTTCAACAGCAGGGGCAAAAATAACGAGGTTGGCCATCTTTTGAAGTTCCTTGTCCCCGGCGTAGGCCCTAATCAATGAAATGAGGTTTTTTCTTTTATCCATCCTGCTTATGGCTATAAGCATCGGCTTGAAGGGGTCCTCAAGGTTTTGTGTTAGAATGTTTTTTATTTTTTGTCTTGCAATTTTATGGTTTTTGTGTTTTTTTGGTTTAACTGTGTTGGGGGAAAAATTGTTTTGATTTATCCCGGGGGGGACAACATTTACCTTTCCGCTTTTCGAATCTATGTTATAGCCCTTGTATTGTTCTTCCAGTTCTGCAAAAGTGCTTACAATCAAGGCGTCAGAGTTTTCAATGGTTCTCTCCTCTGCTTCAATCCTTTTATCAAAATGGAATATCCTGTTGAATTTGCTGAAATTTTTTTTGTTCACGCCCAATTTCGCCATTTTGGGCTTTCCGAGCGAATGGCTGGTATGAACCTGCGGGATTCCCAGTTCAAACGAAAGCTTTGCGCAAACCAGCCCAGAGTCAGCGTAATTGCTTTGCAGGATATCCGGGATTTCCTTTGTTTTCTTGAAATATTTCTTTGTATTTTCAACAAACTCATCAATATGCGGCCAAAGATTGACTTTTTTAAGGTATTTTTTTCCGCCGCAGGGAATCCTTACAATCTTGACTTTTTCTGAAACCTGCTCAAAGGCTTTGTTGTAGCCGGGGTATTTTGGGTCCTCAATTTTTCTTGTGACAATTTCCACCTTTTTAACGTCTTTTAATTTTACGAGTTCTTTTGCAAGTTCCAAAACGTATGTTATCTGGCCTCCCGTGTCTTCGTCCCTCCCAAGCTCTGGGTTTTTACCCCTCAACAAGCCGTGCATGCTGTGCATTTGTATAAAAAGTTTCTTTCTTGCCATCATCCCGCCCCAAAATGATTCAAAGCTTCCAAAATTCCAAAGCCATGGCTTTCCCCCGAAAAATAGATTCTCCCAAGGGCGTTTTCCTTCTCTGCCTTTGCCCTGACTTTTTGCTTAAACTCTTCCCGTGCGTTTCCAACGACAACCGCATTAAATCCAAACAAAATCGCGCTCAAATCGTTCTCGCTGTCGCCGGCGACTAGAACACCCTTCTTCCCCAGCCCCAGTTTTTTCCTCAAAAAATCGATTGAAAAGCCTTTTGAACTGTTTTTTGGCAGGAAATCAACAAGGCCTCTTTTCCCGCCACAGTCTTCGCTGTAAACAATTTCAACGCTGAGCCTTTCATCACTCAAGATTTTTTTAACTTTTGCAATTGCCTCTCCCGCTTTTTCGGGTTTGATGTAATAGCTCTGCTTGAATTCTTTCTGGGCACTTTCCCCCTGTTCAACAAATTCGCTAAACCCTGAAACAATTTTTTTAATCTTTTTTCCAAACCCCCATGGAACCCTTTCAAGCAGTTTTTCCCTCCAATCGCTGTCAACATAAAACCTCTTGCCTTTTCTTAGATAGATTGTCGTTCCAACATCCACTATAACCGCATTCGGCTCTGGCAGGCAACTTTTTTCGATTACAGATTCAACCAGCTCAATGCTTCTCCCTGAGGCATAAGCCAGAAAAAAACCTTTGTGGTTTTTTAAAAAAAAACCCAACTCTCTCAAAGAATTTTTGTTAAAAGGCTCTTTTCCTGCCGGGATTAGCGTACCGTCCAAGTCAGAAACAAGGAGGTAATTCTTATCCATAAAACTTCCAACCCTGCTTTTCTTTTATAATAAAAGTTTTTTTAAATTCACTGTGTTTTTGCACAGCAAGAGCGCCTGATGGGCCAGGGGCTGAAAAAGCGAAAACAGCCCAAAAATGCCGCCAGGAAGGCATGTTCGGCTCGGGCTGCCTTTTAATGTACAAACAATTCTTCTAACCTAAGCACTTAAATCGTTTATCTTCTCTATTGTCTAACAGGCAATGATGAGGTTAACACCTGCTGACCGAAAGGGATGATTAAACAACTCAACACTGAGCCCAGAAACAGGAAAATGGCGAGAGACAAAAAGGGTTTTCTTGCAGTTATTTATGAAGAAACAGCAGCTTTAAATTGACTATCGTTCTTATTTATGGCATGTTAGAAAAAACAATCCTGTTTCTCACATTGCTTATCCTCACAAGCGGCTGCCTTCAGTCCCTTCCCTTTGTCAAGCTTGGGCCGGGCGGGTGCATGGATGAGGCAAGCTGCAGAACATACTGCGAATCAAACCTGCAGGAGTGCATTGACTGGTGCAGTGAAAACCAGCATGAACTATGCGGTGCAATAGCAAGCGATTATACTGGGGGCGGTTCTAGCACACCGGGCTTGAGTGATGGGCAATCGCAAGAGCCGCAGGTTCCCAATGAAGACGAGCAGGTAATTGGCGACGATGTTTTTATCTGCGAAAACGACAATTCTGTGCAATCCAGGGGGTATGTTTACCTGCACGGCTTCGGAGACCACAACCCCAATGCATTCGATTATCAGAGAAGCCTGATTGGAAATGATGAAAAAACAAAAGATATTCTGGACTTTGATTATGATGAAAAATTAACCATAGAGGAAATTAGCGAGGACTTTGTTTCACAGTTTGATGAATTTGTCTCAGAAAACGATTTTGAGGAAATTATCATTATTGGGCAGAGTGCCGGGGGAACAGTTGCAGCATACTCCGCGCACAAGCTAAACTTCACGGGAACAATTGAAGTGCACACACTTGCTTCTCCATTAAGAGGCTGTGACAACAAGGGAATTGCAGCACAATACGTGCCAGGCGAGGGGTTCTATAGGGAAATTGGAATAGGCTTTGACCCATTCACTGCTCCTGCAGACAATGTTAAAGTTTACCACCACAAAACAGTTGAGGATGAAACGCTAACGCAGTGCGACACGCCTGTATTGATGCAATACAACAACGTTCCGGGAAGCAAGGAATTCTACTACCCGGAACTAAGCCACGAAACAATCATGCCGACTGTCTCAAAGACAATAATAGAATGCCACGGATAGGTTGTCGTATAAGCTGAAAACAACCTTTAAATATGAGTTTACTGTTTTTATTTGTAATATGAAATCAAAGCACCGATTTTCTGTAGTTTTGGGGCTTGCTTTCGTGGCGTTAATTTTGCTGTTGGGCTGTATTCAGGAAATGCCCGGCACAGCACCAGGGGGTAAGCAACAAGGCGAACCTGGTTCGTTGGCGGGAAACGAAACCCTTGAAATATTCATCCTGAATACAGACGGTTCGCCCCTGGGCAATATTGAGGTTGACTTATGGAAGAAGGAAACCATGGCAGGGCCGCCAGATGTAGGCTTTGAAATAACCAACTCCCAGGGAAAGGCAGTTTTCAGGGTTCCGGCAGGAGAATACAGAATCGGATTCAATCAGGTGAATTTTCCAAAGAATATGGAATACCCTGAACCGGAATTTGTTGTGGTTGAAGAGGGAATTCCCAGCAGCAGAACAATCACGCTAAAAATAAAGGAGGAACTGCAGGAAAGGAAACTGGTTGCATTGGGAGCCAGCTTTACCAAAGCCAACAACCTTTCCTCAGAAAAAGTTGGGGATTTCGAGGAATTTAGTTTTGCCACGGGCACCAAAATCAACAGCGTGCTTGTTTACCTAAAGGGCAAGGGGGAGAATATCAACGCGGTTAATCTGGCTGAATCGGGCGCAACCAGCGGCGACATACTGGATACGCAAGCCTCGAATGTGGCAGGGTATTCCCCGAAATACGTTACCTTGTTAGTTGGCGGAACAGACATTCTGCAGGAGTTTTCAACCCAAGCATTTAGATCCAATCTGCAGGCAATAATTAAAAAAATCAAAAATAAAGACAGCATTATCTTAATCGGAACAATAGTAAATTTCCCGAGAATTAGAACAGCTGATTTCGATGCTTGCGGCGAGGATGTCCTTCAGTTGAATGTTGAAAATTTAACTGAGGGAAAGATTTTGGAATTTAATGAAGTGATAAAAGAAGTAGCCGCAGAACACAACCTTGTTCTGGTTGACTTATTTGGTTCCCTTGGACCTGAACACGCGAGTGATTACGACTGCCTGCACCCCAATATTGCTGGGCAGGAAAAACTAGCACAGGAATTCATCCTCGCTTTGGAAAACATGGAAAGCTAAGCTTTTCTATTCACTTTTTTGGACATAAACCAGGATAGAAAAATAATATTAAAACCAGAAGGAAGCTAGGCATTAATGAAACAACTCAAGGTTCAGCCCATTATGAGCTCATGCGTGTAATAGCTCTCTTCAGCGTATTCTGCAAGCATGTCCGCGTGCCCCTTTTCAAATTCCGCCAAGGCTTTGAAGAAGCGCTTCGCACCCCCGTCCTGCAGCCTTTCAGAGATTTTCTGGTAGAATTCCTGGGCCTGCTTTTCCTTCCACAGGGCGAAAAGGATTGCGGTTATGCCCTCCAGATTGTCCTTGTCCCAGTCCTTTTCCGAGAAGATTTTCGGCTTTTCGCTTTTTTCCAGCCCTGGCTCAATCCACTTGCCTTCCCTCTGCAGCGATTCCCTCAGGCTGTTTATTGCCCGGAGGTGCCCTTCCTCCTGTTTAACGAGAAAAGAGAAGAAGTGCTGCATTTCGCTCCCTGAAAATTTCTCTGCCTGTTTTGAGTAGAAGGCAATGCTTTCCCTCTCAATGCCTGCCGCTGCGCCAACGCCCTTGGCTGCCTCAGCCGCGTTGCCGGACGAAACCTGCTGCAACGCCTTCTCAAGCTGCTTGGAACCCAGTGTGTTTTCCATCCAATTCCCCTTCAGGTGCGAACTATTTTTTATTTTTCTGTTTTAGTGCTGCTGCCCCTTCCCTTGATTAAGAGGGCAATTCCAACTACCAGCAGAATAACTGTGCTTGCCGGAGTGAAAGAGCAGACTGCCTTGTAGCCGAGCATGCATGCCTTGCTCGCACCAGCGTTTGGAACCAGTGTGGCAATTGCCAGGATGATTAAAATTGCGCCAAGCGCCAACGCTTTTTTTCCCATTCCCGCACCCCCTAAAAATTCTGTTAGAATTGTGTTATTGCCATTAATAAGCTTTTGCCGGGGCACCCTGTTTCCATTCCATGCAGCAGGCACTTAGCAAACCAGAGCCAGTTAAATTTTTTTTGGATTTTTTGTTGTACGGATGTTCGACAGGAAGCTGCGGAGAATTGCAATTGCCTACGTTGCCCTGCAGGCTGTCATCTGGGCAAAGTGCGTGCTGTTTTTTGTTTGGTTTGGGCATGGCAAGAGCATTCCGTTCAACTGGAGGGCTTTCCCGGAGAATGCCCTGCTGTTTGACTTCTTTTTCCATAATGGCATGCATGCGGCAATCGCGGTTCTTGCGCTGCTGTTCGGAAAGAACATCCAAAGGATTGAGTGGCTGAAAATAATTGCAGTGGTTTTTGTTGCTGCTGGGCTGCATAATATTGCATATTGGTTTACTGCATCGCACGAAAGCGCATGGTACAGCGCAGTTGACTTTGCAAGGGACAGCGCGCTTCTATTTGCTGCCGTAAGTGCGGGCTATCTGCTGAACGCGCTGTGGAAAAAAGTGAAGAAAGCACGGCGGAATGATTGACAGGGGCAGGCGCCAAGGCAGGGAAAAGAATTAAATTGCTGGAAGCTTATCTTATTCTCTTGCCATGCAGTGCATGCTTAACTTTTCCTTGGAAGAAAAGGGGAAAGTGCTTTCCTTTCTCAGGCAGTTTCCCGCAGTGCCCACAAAAACTGGGTTTGAGCAGTTCAGGTGCAGAATCGGTGAAAGCACTGTCACATTGTACAGCAGCGGAAAGCTGCTGGTGCAGGGAAAAGACTGCAGCGCTGTCAAGGAAAGGATTCTGCGCGCTGTGCAGCTGGAAAGCGAGTTGGTGATTGGGATAGACGAATCCGGCAGGGGCGAGCCTTTTGGTTCGCTGGTTGTTGCAGCGGTTCTGGCTGATTCAAGCAAAATGAGGGAACTGCGGGACAGCAAAAAGGTGCGGAACCTGCAGGAAAAGCGGCAGCTGGTGGAGAAAAATGCCATAGCGATAGAGACTGTGGCGGTCAGCGCAGCTGAAATTGACGAGCTGAGGGCAGGAGGCGTGAACCTGGATGAAATAGAAGCAAGGGCAATCAACGCCTTGGTTGAGAAACTCGCTCCAAAAGGAAAAGGGGCAAGGGTTTTGGTTGACGGAAAGCGCTTGAAGGGAGTCAAAGCAGGAATCGGGTTTATCGTAAAAGGTGATGACAGGAACGCAGTAATCGGCGCTGCCTCGGTTATTGCGAAAAGCGAGAGGGAGAGAAACGGGAAAGGCAGGAGAAGCAGCTGGGGCAAAAGGAAATGAAGGAAAGCAAAACTGGCAAAGGCAAGAAGGAAGAGAAAAGCAGCCCCAGCAAAAGCGGAGAGAGAGCGAAGGAAAGCAACGCAGGCAGAGCCTGGAAGGGAAAGAGAAAAAGCAGCCCCAGCGAAGCGTGGGAGAAAATGAAGAAAATCAGGCTGAGCAAAGCACTGTGGAGGCTTAAGGCAACTGCCTGCCTCACGGCTGCGCTGGCTGCGGCATACTTCCTGCTGAGCAGGGGAAGCCTTTTCATTGAGAAGGAGGCATTGCTTTCTTATTCGTTCAGCCTGAGCCAGCCTTGGAACATTTTTTCCTACGTGTTTGCCCATATCAGCGTGCACCACCTCGCAGCTAACTTGGCGCAGGTTGTATTTTTCGCTGCAATAGTCGAGCTTGCCTTGGGAGCAGCAGACGTTTTCCTGCTATTCTTCTTTTCAGCAGGGCTCACAGCACTGGCTTTTTCCATGCTTAATCCCGGCACCGGGCTGGTTGGCGCTTCTGCAGGCGGCGCTGCACTGCTGACCTCTGCATTTATCTTGGACTTGAGGAAAACGATTGCTGCACTGGCGGTAATTGCATTGCTTTTCTTCGCTCTGCCATCCACAGTAGCGTTTCTGCAGGAACTGGAGGAAACAAGGCTGCAGCAGAAGGTAGCGCAGCTGGAACAGGGCTATGAGCAGGCTGTGCAAAAGGGCGAGGAAGAGAGGGCAGCCGGGATTGCTGCTGAGCGGGAGCAGGCTGAAATAACCCTGGGACAGTTCATGGAAAGCAAAGAGTTCGCAATAGAAACAGAAACAGACAGCCTGCTGCACGTTTACGCTGCGCTCTTTGCAGTCTTATACCTCTTGCTGTTCAGGAGAAAAAAACTGTTTGCGGCATGGCAGCAGTTGGAGGGAATCAGGCTGCTTTTAAAAAGGGGATAGCCTAGGGCTTGTTGCTGTGGTATACCCAGTCGTGTATTCTTTCCTCGTCTATTTCTTCTTCCCGGGCTGGCTCTTCACTGCCTCTATCCGCTTCCTTGTTTTGGTTTAAACCCTCGCCCTCGTTTTTCTTTAGGGCAGCAAGCTGCTGCTTCAGTGCGGCAATTTCAAGCCGGGTGTCCTGCTTGAATTGCTCAAAGCCGTTCAGCCTCTGGACAAGGTTTGTTCCATTCAATTTCCTTGCAACGAATTTTGCGTTGTTTATCCTAAGCAGCAGGCTTTCCAGCCTGTCAATCCTCTTGTTCAGCATTCTTGTCCTTTCCCTGTCGGCAGCCTGCTCAAAGGCCTGCTTGGAGCTGGCACTGTTTTGGAAGGTTTGCTGCAGCTCGTTTTCCAGCGGGTTGGTAGCCTGCAGATGCGCTGCAGCGTTGCCTGGCTTTGTAACGCTAAGAAAAACGTTACCCAGCACAAGAGCCAGGACCATGACAGAGAGGAAAACTGTTACAAGCATCTGCTTACCCCTAAAGACATTATAGGCTTGGGTCAGTTTTTTAACTCTTTTGTTGCAAGGCTAATGAAAGCAAAACCTTCTTAAAAACTTGCCTGAAACAATTGGGTAAGCGCGTAAAAAACTGTTTTTTGGGGATGAGCTTGCCTGTTAAAGAGAAAATAAAGGAGGGGGCAGCGGAAAAAACGCCTGGCAAAAGCCGGGTTGGAAAAAGAAAAACGGCTGCATGGCTTTCAACGTACTGGAAAGAGGCTGCAGCCATTGTGGTTCTTGGACTGGTGCTGCTGGCTGCTTTCACTGTGCTGCAGCCACCTAAGGCAAGCGTCGAGGACTTCTGGGAAGGGCAGGATGGTGAAGGAGCTGACACGCTTAAAATGATAATTGTGAAAAGCGACAGATGTCAGCTGTGCGAACTAAACAATTCGCTTGAAACGATGTTCAAGAAGAACGGAATACCGTATGTGGTCAGGAAGTATGACGAGCAAAGCATGGAAGGGCAAAAATTCATAAATGAGCTTGGGCTGGAAAAGCTGCCTGCCTTTTTGATTGACGGCAGGGACATGAACGATGAGTGGAAAGTGAAAACAAAGAGCGGCTTTTCTCCCCTGGGGGATGTTCTGTTCTTTTACGTGAACACCGGGCAGGCAGAATATGAGGAAGACGTGTTTGTTTTCTACGAGCTGAGCCTTGACCTGCAGCCGCACACCAGCCTGCTTTTGGGGGAAGCGTGCGGAACCGCAGAGCACATCCTGGTGCAGTACTTTGCTGACCCCTATGACCTTGCAACTATTGCAACCTCCGTTGACATGGAAGCCCTCATAGACATGTTTGACAACTACAACGTGGAATTTGTTTACGGCTACCTTCCGACAGCCGCCTCAACAGGCATGGAAGAGGCTTACACAAAGGACACAGTTGAAACTGCCGCGAAGCACCTCATGTGCGCAAATGATTTGGGCGTGGATGAATTCAGGGCGCTGGAGCATGCAGCATACAACAGGTACTGCGACCTGAACCTGGATGCCGACTCCTATTACGAAAAGCTGTACAACTGCGGCGACAGCAACCGGTTCGGCCATCCCCTGACAGGCGAGGAAGTGATGGAAAGCGTTGAAGAGGCTGGCTTGGCAGGGGACATTCAATACAACATCTGCCTTGAGGGATACAAAACAAGGTTTGATGCAAGCAAAGCGCTTGCGGAAGCGTGGAGAATAGACAAAAGCCCGACACTTGTGGTAAACTGCACTTACGAGACCCATCCGAGGAATGCCCACAAGATAATCTGCTCCTACCTGGGCGATGTCCTGATTTGCAGGGAGCCGCGCTAACGAGTCTGGTGTTCTCTTGTGCCGGGAGAAAAAGTGCTCTTAATCCTGGCAGCCCTGCTGCTCGCTGCAAGCGGCTGCGTGCAGGAAAGCCCAGCTGAAGCAGACGTGCTGTTCTGTCCATGGGACAACTGCGCGGAAGAGCTGGTTGAAAGATTTGGAGAAGCTGAGGAAAGCATCAGCGTTGCAATATACAGCTTCACAAACCAGGACATCGCAGATGCGCTGGTTGATGCAGGGGATAGGGGTGTGAAAGTGCTTGTGCTGTTCGACAGCGGGCAGGCTGAAAGCAAGTACAGCGTTGACGAAATGCTCCTGGAGGCAGGCGTTGCCGTAAAGCTTTTTGAAAAGGATATTGGAATAATGCACCACAAGTTTGCCGTGATTGACGGGAAAACGGTTGCAACAGGGAGCTTCAACTACAGCAAGAGCGCTGACCTGTACAACAACGAGAATCTTGTCTTCCTCTACAGCGAGGGCACAGCTCAGCGTTACGAGGCAGAGTTCCAGCAGCTGTGGGAAGCAGGGTGAAAAAATCAGGCTTTTAGCGCAGCCTGCAGGACCTTCTTTGCCTCTCCTGAAAAAACCTGTTTCGCGTTGTGGATTTCAATTGCAATTATCTGCCCATCCTTTGATATGTCAATCACTACGCCGTTCGGAAGCTCGATGCTTTTCCAGTAATTTCCGTCCACCAACTGTATTGCAATGATGTCTTCCTCCTTGTCATACGATTTTTTCATCTGTACCACTTAATCCAGATAATATGCAGTAATTAACTTAACTTTATCTCCACCGATTTTCCTGAAGACAACTTTCAGTGTTTTGCCTGTCGGAGGCACAACTGCAATTGCATTTAATGCATTTAAATTATACCTATCTCTTTGCATCACGCCATTGCTTATTACATATTCAATCATGTAAGGTTCAATGTTCTTCCTGTAGCGCTTTTTGTGCCGCCAGTGTTTGGATTCAATGACCCGCACTGCAACCAACTCTCAAAACAGGGCTTGCACTTTTCAGCTTATAAATTTTATTGCTTTTGCGTTCTTTGACGAAAGCAAGCTAAAAATCAGCTTTTAATTCTTTTTCAGGCAATTAATTTCTTTTATGCCCGCAAACGTCACTGTTGAGTTTGAGAAGGCGAGGCTCAAATACCAGCAGGCTTCCTCGCCAGAAGCCAAGCTGGATGCGCTGCTTGAGATGCAGAAGACAGCGCCAAGCCACAAGGGCGCTGAAAACCTGCGGAGAGACATCAGCTGGAAGATTGCCCGGCTGAGGAAAGAGGTTGAAAAGAGGAAGGAGATGGAGAAGAAAAAGGGAAGCGCGCCGGGCATTGCAGTGAAAAAAGAGGGCATAGGGCAGGTTGTTTTGGTCGGGCTACCGAACAGCGGCAAGAGCTGGCTGCTGCACCAGCTTACCGGCGTGCAGGTTGCTGTTGCTCCTTATCCCTTTACAACAAGGAAGCCTGTTGTCGGCATGATGGACTGCAAGGGGGCAAAGGTGCAGCTTGTTGAAGTGCCGGCTCTTGTTGAGGGGAGCAGCAGCGGCAAGGCAAACGGGTTGCAGCTGCTTTCAATTGTGAGGAACGCTGACGCGGTTGTGCTTGTTGCGAGGAACAAGGAAGAGGAGCAGCTGCTGCAGCAGGAGCTGCTAAATGCAAAGATTCTCCTGAATGAGGAAAAGCCGCGGATTGAAATAAAGCCGTCAAAATTCAGGGGAATTGCGGTAGTGCACAAGAAGAACCTCAAAATGCAGGAGGCTGAGCTGCGCGATTTCCTGCGCAGCCAGGGGATGTACAATGCAAGCGTGGTGCTGAACGAGCAACTGAGAGACCTTGCAGCCGTTGTAAGGGCATTGGATGAAACAATTGCCTACAAGCCGAGCATTACGGTAAACCCTTTCGCCAAGATTGATTTGCAGCAGTTGCGGAAAAAGGTTTTCCAGCTGCTCAGGAAGATACTGGTTTACACGAAAAAGCCCGGGCAGAAAGCAGAAAAAGGCGAGCCTCTTGCACTGCCACTGCATTCAACAGTGGAGTACGCGGCAAGGCACCTGCACAAGCAGCTTGCGGGGTTCAGGTACGCAAGGGTTTGGGGAAGCAGCCGCTTTCCGGGCCAGAGGGTGCAGAAAGAGTATGAATTACAGGATGGAGACGTCCTTGAGATATATTGTTAGAATGTCTTCTTACCCTGTGCTCGCTTCCTCTGCGATTTTTCGCTCAACTTTTTGAAATGCCTCTTTCGGCTCTTTCTTTTTCCTTGAGAGAAACGCGATTGCCACAAGCCCTGCCATGATTGCCACAACCGCAAAAGGGAACAAAACATCTGAGTTTCCTGCAACCGTGACAGCAAAGCGCTTTTCAATCAGGTGTTTTCCGCTGGAGTCCTCAAAGCTGACCAGCAGCCTTGCAACCTGCTGCCCTGCAGCAACTGGCTTTGCCTTGAACGAAAAGCTTATTTCCTCAGTGCTTTCATCCGGGGAAAGTGCCAGCAGGCTGAGCGGGGTTGATGTTACTTCCATTGCGCTGCCTGCAACCAGCTCTGCCCTTACGTTGTGCAGCTGCTGCTCACTTTTGTTGTGCAGCAGGAGCATGACAACGCCTTCCCTTTCCGGTTGCACAGGGCTTTTGTCAAGAGTTGCATCAATTTGGAGGGGCGATTCAGCGTAATTCAAGTATGTTGTAACAGCATGAGTGTATTTCTCTGTGCCGTAGTGCACTGTTAACGGCAGATTTTCAACTGCTTTCTGCAGCATCTTTACTGTAACAAAAATCCTTTCGCTTGCGCCCGGCTGAAGGCTCTCAAGCCTCTGCACTAAAAAATCCCGCTGCTCTTCCCCTGCAACCACGGCAAGCTGCTGCGGGAGGCTTAGCTTCAAGACAACGCCCTGCATCGGCAAAGCAGATGCGTTGAATGCAACCAGTTCAAATTCCGCTAATTCGTCCAAATAAAGCTGCAATGTTTCAGCCGCTGGTTGCTTGGGGTTAATGCTGACAAGCAGCTGCGCGTTTGCTGCTGAACAAAGCAGCGAAAGGCAGAAAAGCAGCAGAAGGCTATTCTTCAAAGCCATAGGCAGGCAACTCCTCCTCTTCCTCTTTCCTTAAAACCAGGGCAGCCAGCTTCTTCCTGTTCCTGAGCGCATAAAGGACAATTAACGCAACTATCAGCAAAGCAGCACCTGTGAAAACAAGGTCAGTGTTTATTGCATCGCTGTCCTCAACCAGCCCCGCAGAGTAGACCCTGAGGGCGTCTTCCTTTGCGTCTTCCGCAAACTGCTCTGCCAAGGCAAAGCTGCCGTTGTTGTAAAAGGTCTCAGCCTTTGTCCAGTTTGCCTTTACGGTTGCTACAGCGCCCTGCTCTTTCCACCTGAAGATATACTCTTCAAGCAGGATTAGGTCAATCAGCTGCTTCAGACTCTGCTGGCCTGTTTCACTCAGGATAACGTCTTCCTGCCCGTAAAGCACCTGGAAGGCGCTGTTCCTCTTCTCCCTCGTGGCAAGGCCAGCAACAAGGCCCTCAAGGTTTGACAGCGCGTCCTCAAATATTTTGTCGAACTGCTCTTCCAGGGCTATTGCTTCTGTCGCCTTTTGCTTGAACTGCTGTAACCTATCCGGAACATTCATCAGCCTGTTCAGGCTCTGCTTTGTGTCAATTGGCAAATCTGTCAAGGCAACGGCTTGCCTAAGCTCATCAAGGTCTGCAGTGTATGTTGAACGCAGCGCTTCCAATCCAGCCATGGCTTCAAATGCATCGCCGAATTTTGACTGGAAGCGCTTAAGCCCGTTTGTGTCAGGTGCTGCAAAGAAACCGCTTTCAGAGGAAACAGCTGCAGACACGGCACTGCCTATGTCATCTGCTACTGGATACATCGCATCAAGCTGTTCCCGCAGGTCGTCTGCAGCGTACTGCAGCAGAGAGTATTCCTCAAGGCTGACGCCTACTGTTGTCAAGTCAACCCTCTCGTTTTTCAGGTCATCAGACAAGTCAGAGAAGAATTTCGCATTTTTTGCGTCAAACAGCCACAAGCCCTGCTTGGCGCTGTTTTCCTTCAGCTGCTGGAAGTAGCGCAGCGCGTAAGCTGTCTTGAGCAGCTCTCTTCTTGCAACAAGTGATAGAGGCACTTCTTTCTCCTTGTCATCCACTGGGATGAATCCGCTCAAGCTGCTGCCGCTCAGCACTGCAACAACGAAAAACTCATCGTGCTTGTAGCTTATTTTCACGTTCGGGAAAATCTCAACTGTTTCACCAGGGTAAAGGAAATTGTTCTGCTTGCTCACAAAGTCAACTGCTTCCTGGCTGCTCAACCCTACAGCATTGGCTGCAAAAAGCAGCAAAACAAGCAAAGACAGCGAGAGTGGAATTGTTTTATTCATTCAATTATTAATAAATATTCAGGCTATATTAAAGGTTTGCGGTGTAGGGCTGTGAAAAGCAGGGTTGTTTTGTCAAGACCGCTGTACGAGGAAAACGTCGGGCTTGCCGCAAGGGCAGCCGCGAACTTCGGCTGCAGGGAAATGGCTGTTGTAAGGCCGAGATGCAACTGGCGCAGCACTACTGCACTGAGCAGGGCAATGCACGGCAAGGGAATCCTGCTCAGGGCAAAAGAATTTGGAAATCTTGGGCAGGCAACTGCAGGCTGCAGTTATGTCATTGCAACTACGGCAAAGGCAGGAAAGGGCGGAAAGATTTCCAGGGCTGCTGTTCCCTTGAAAAGGTTTGCGGGGGAATTCGCCAGCAGCAGGAAAAAGGCTGCAATTGTTTTTGGGCCGGAGCCGAGCGGCTTGACAAATGAGGAAATCGCGGAATGCGATTTCGTTGTTACAGTGCCTTCTTCATGCAAGTACAGGGCCCTGAACCTCGGCTGCGCGGTTGCACTTGTGCTGTACGAATTGTTCAGCGCAAAGGCAGGGAAAGGGTTTTGCTTCAGGGAAGCCGGGCATTTGAAAAGGAGGCTGCTGGCTGAGAAATTCCAGGCTGTTGAGGAAATGCTGCCGGGCATTGAGAACAGGAAAGCGGTGCTGGCTTCCTTCAAGGCACTAACTGGCAGGGCTTTGCTGGGCGAAAAGGAGGCGAGCGCACTGCTGGCTTTTTTGAGTGAAACGGAAAAGGAGCTGCGGGGAAAAGGAAAAAATTAATAAGCAAGGGAAACACAATTCTTTTCGGTGCAGTTGAAATGCCAAAGGTGCCGCGCTGGGCTGGAAGTTTAAGGCTCTGGCAGAGGATGAGAGTAAGGGAGAGAGCCCAGTGGATCAAGAAGTTGAGGAAACGCGCTGCATTAAAGCTTTTCAAGGCACAGCGCAGAGAGATAGGAGAGTTTGCCTCCAGTCTCGGCGTGCCGCCTGAGATATTCGACAGGCTTTTTCTGGACATGGACGCAAGGGGCGTTAAGCGCAGCGAAATGGGCAATAAGATAATGCAGGGACTTCAGCAGCTGCAGCAACTGGCTGAACAGGCAGGCTACGACAAAATGCATGTTTTCCAGTTATTTAGGCAGACGAAGAGCTTTGAAAAGGGGGTAGCTTACCTGCGGAGTATTGTCCAGCAGCCGGCGCAGGCTGCCGCCTAAAGCCCTGCTTTTGCAAAGGATTAAATAGAACAAAACTGTTTTTTTAGTGGCATGGGTAAAGGGAAAAGTAGCCTGGGCGGGTTTCTGCGCAGGTTGGAGGATGCCTTTGCAAGGCAGGACGCGTTTGCTTTGAGGGAATTGGGGAACAGGGCGATTGAAGAGGCTGCGCTGGCGAACAACAGGCTGCTTGCGGAGGTTGCGCTTATTGCCTACTGCCTGCACAAGCTGTGCAGCAAGCAGCACATCGTAAGGCACGGCAAGTGGGCAAGCGTAAGGAAAGCGATTGAAGGGAATCTGGGCAGGGCTGTTGCAGCGCTTGAGAAAGGCAACAAAGCGGGGTTTGAAAAAAAGCTGCGGGGCGTAATTGGCTCGATTCAGCTTGTGGACAGGCAGCTGGGCAACTACGTCCAGGGGTTGTATGAGAAAGCAAAGGTAAAGTATGCAAGCAACGCATACGCGCTTGGGCTCGGCTTGGGGCAGTCTGCAGCATTGACCGGCGCAGACAAGAAGGATTTGCTGCGCTATATCGGCGTAACCAAGCTGCACGACAGGGAAGCTGTTACGCTCGGCATAAGGGAAAGGCTTGAAAGGCTGAGGAAGCGCCTGGGGGAATGATAGCATGCAAATTGTATTTGACTCCTCGTCCTTGATTTCGGTTGGCCAAAGCTGCCTTATTGAGGTGCTGCACGGATTGCACGATGCAATGAATGCCGAGTTTGTCATCCCAAAATCGGTTTTCAGGGAGGCTGTGCGCAGGCCATTGCGCATCAGGCGCTTTGAATTGAATGCCGTCAGGCTGGGGAAAGCTGTTGACGAAAAATGGCTGCATGTCGTTGGCTTGCAGGGCAGGGGAAGCGCAGAGGAAATAATGCGCACTGCAAACAGCTGTTTCTACATCAGGGGCAAGCCTGTTGCGTTGCTGCAGAGGGGTGAAGTGGATGCACTGGCTTTGGCCCTGCAGTTGAAGGCCGCAGCCCTTGTGATTGACGAGAGAACCGCAAGAATGCTGGTTGAAGCGCCCTTCAAGCTCAGGGATTTGATGCAGAGCAGGCACATGGAAAAAATAGCCGTGGACAGGGGAAAGGCGGAAAGCTTCGGGCTGTTATTCAAGGGCTTGAGCATTGTGAGGAGCGTTGAACTGATTGCCCTTGCATTTGAACTCGGTTTGCTGGGCAGGGAGTTGCAGCAGAGCAAGCAGGCTTTGCACGCTGCACTGTATGCTGCAAAGTACAGCGGCTGCGCTGTAAGCAGCAGGGAAATCGAGCAGTTTTTGAAGGGGTTTTAAATGCAGCCTGCGGCAATTGATGGGAATGTTTCGCTGCATGGGGTGAGCTAAATGCAGATAAGGGAAGTGAAGGAAGCAGACCTGCCTGAAATAGTTTCCCTGATAAAGGAAGAGTTCCCTTATGCTGCAATTGACCTGGCAAAGATAAGGGAAAGGATTGCAAGCAAAAAAATATTTGTTTTCAAGGCTGTTGAAAGGCGCATTCTGCTCGGATTCGTTGAAGCGGAAATGATTGCGCAGGACGTTGCGAGAATAAATGGCCTGACTGTCAAGCCGGAGTTCAGGAAGAAGGGGATTGCGGCAGGGCTGCTTGAGCACATGCTGTCATTCCTCAGGGAAAGGGGGGCGAAAAGGATAATGCTGCTGGTTAAGCAGTCAAACGAAGAGGCAAAGCAGTTGTACAAGCAAAAGGGATTCAGGTTCATGGGATTGTATCAGCGGGAAATAGACCAAAGCGTGGTTGAGGAAATGGAGCTTGATTTCAGTGCCAGCGGGGAAAAGCCGAGCTATGTGAGCTGAAAACCCGCTTTGAAAAAAGTCATTCAATATCCCTTTGCAAACCAGGCTTTCACGCTTGCGTCCCTTCCGCACCTCACACACTTACCCTTAACCGGTTTTTGGCCAAAAGGAATGCACCTGGCGCTTGCGGTTGTTTCTTCCTTTATCTGCTGCTCACAATCAGGGCTGTTGCAGAAGTATGCAAGGACCATTTTCTTGGCGGAAAGCATTTCCTTGAATTCAGCCCAGGTTTTAACTTCAGCAGTGTTCTTCTCAAGGAAGCGCTTTGCGTTCTTGAACAAATCAGACTGCTGTTGCAGCAACAGCGCGCCGATTTTCTTGGCCAGGCTTTTTTCTTTTACAGTTTCCTTTTTCCCTGTATCTCTCCTCACAACGACAGCCTGGCGCTTTGCAACATCCTTGGGCCCGATTTCCACGCGCAGCGGAACCCCCTTCAGTTCCCATTCGTTGAACTTCCAGCCGGCGCTGTAAGCTTCCCTGTCATCAAGAATCGGCTTGAATTTGCCCAGCCTTTTTGCAATCAGCCTTGCTTTTCCCAAAACCTTTTCCCTGTTTTTCTCAAAAATTATCGGGACAACAACAACCTTGTTAGGCGCAACAGCTGGCGGAAGAACCAGGCCCTTGTTGTCGCCGTGGACCATTACAAGCGCGCCGAGCAGCCGCGTTGAAAAACCCCAGCTGTTCTGCCATGGCACCTGCTTTTTGCCCTGCTCATCCAGATAGCCTATCCCGAAAACCCTGGCAAAGCCCTGGCCCAGGTTGTGGCTTGTGCCCATCTGCAGGGCTTTTCCGTCAGGCATCAGCGCTTCAACAGTAAACGTTCTCTTCGCGCCGGCAAAGCGCTCTGATTCTGTTTTTTCGCCCACAACAGTGGGAATAGCAAGCAGCTGCTCGCACAGCAGCCTGTACTCATTAAGAAACAGCAGCGCTTCCTTCTCGCACTGCTCCTCAGTGGCGTAAACGCAGTGGCCTTCCTGCCAAAGGAATTCCCTGGTGCGCAAGAAAAGCTTGCACTGCTTGACCTCCCAGCGTAGGACATTGCACCACTGGTTCAGCCTGAACGGCAAATCCCTCCAGGAGCGAATCCACTTCGCGTAGCTGTTGTAAATTATCGTTTCCGAAGTCGGCCTTATTGCAACCCTCTCTTCAGCCTCCTCCTTTCCGGGCTCAACCCATGCAAGCTCAGGCTCAAAGCCTGCTGCATGTTTCGCCTCCCGTTCAAAAAAGCTTTTTGGAATCAGCAGGGGAAAGTATGCGTTCATCACCCCTTTTTTTGAAATTGCCGCATTGAAGTGTTCCTGAATGTTTTCCCAGATGCGGTAAGCATTCGGCCTTATAACCATGAAACCCCTGATGGGAGCATAGTCCGCAAGCTCGGAGCGCAGCACAACTTGATTGTACCACTCGCTGAACTGCTGCTCTTTCTTCACTGTGATGCCAAGCTGCTTTTCAGGCATTGTGGTTCACCACTAACCCATATCATTTTCCAATAATATAAATGTTTTCCGTCTTTATCGCAGTGCCGTGCTGCATCTTCTTGAGTGTTTTGCTGTCAAAATCAACTATTCCGCGAGCAAAAACCTTTCCGCTGCATTCGATTTCCACTACTTCCTTTCGCTTGAAATCGCCTTTCACAGCAGAAATGCCTTTGACGAGAAGGCTCTTTCTCTGCAAAAGCGCATCCTTTGCCCCGGAATCAACAGCGATTCTGCCCCTGGCCTGGCTGAACAGCACCCACTTTGCCCTGCTGCCAAGTGCCTTCTTTGGCAGAAACAGCGTGCCCAGCTCTTCCCCTTTTGCAATTCTCACCAAAACATTGTTCTCACGAGCATTTGCTATTACCACGGCGCAGCCGCTTGCAACCGCAATCTTTGCTGCCTCTATTTTTGAACGCATGCCGCCAACAGCAGAAACGCTGCCTCTCCTGCCCGCTGCTTTCTCTATTTCCCCTGATATTTCCCTCACGACAGCAATCCTTTCAGCCAGAGTATTTTCCCTTGGATTGGCTGTGAAAAGCCCTGCAACGTCTGAAAGCATTACAAGCAGATGCGCGTCCAGCTTGCCTGCAACAAGGGCTGACAGCTTGTCATTGTCCCCGAAGCTTACGCCAATCTCGTCAATTGAAACAACATCATTCTCGTTTACAATCGGGATTATTCCAAGCTTCAGCAGCAGATTGAAGGCATTTCTCAGGTTCAGGTAAGTGCCGCGCCTGCTGAACGCATCATAGGTAAGCAAAATCTGGGCAACCTTCTGATTAAATTTGTCAAAAGCCCCTGCGTACAAAAACATCAGCCTGTTCTGCCCGACAGCAAAGGAAGCCTGCCTCATTGCAATATCTCTTGGAGGCCTTTCAAGCCCGATTTCCCTGAAACCACTGCCGATTGCGCCGCTTGTCACAATTATTACCTCCCTTCCCTGCTTCCTGAGCTGCATTACCTGCCCTGCAATCCTTGAGATAAAGTTCTGGTCAACCAAGCCCTCTTCGTTTGTCAGGGCATTCGTGCCAATTTTTACGACAATTCTCTTTGCCTTCTTGGCAACATCCCTTTCAACTGGCATTATTGCATCACCTGCCTGAAGTCTTCGCCTCTCCAACAATCTCCGCTTCTAACACTTGCCCTATTTCCTCACCTGGCCGTTGCCGAAAATTTCGTACTTGTAGGAGCACAGCTCCCTTAATCCCATGGGCCCCCTGGCATGCAGCTTCTGCGTGCTGATGCCGATTTCCATGCCCAAGCCGAACTGGTTTCCGTCAGTGAACCTCGTACTTGCGTTTGCGTAAACACATGCAGAATCCACTTCACGCATAAATTTTCCTATGCTCTCCCTGCTTTCCGAAAGGATTGCATCGCTGTGCTTGCTGCCGTAGGTGTTTATGTGGGTGATTGCCTCATCAATGCTTTCAACAATCTTTATTGCCAGAACCAAATCCAGGAACTCTGTTTTCCAGTCCTCCTCGCTTGCGTCCTTGACAGCAGTGATTCCAGCCTTCTGCAGGAGTTCCCTTGTTTTCTTGCACGCCCTTACCTCAACCCTGTTAGCCTGCAGTTCTTTCGCCACAGCAGGCAAAAATTTTTCCGCAATCTTTTTGTGCACCAGCAGGGTTTCAATTGCATTGCAGGTGCCAGGCCTCTGGCACTTCGCGTTGATTACAATCCGCACAGCTTTCCCAAAATCAGCGCTTTCGTCAACAAAGCATTGGCAGTTGCCAACGCCTGTTTCAATTACAGGAACAGTGGCGTTCTGCACAACAAAATCAATCAGGCCAGCGCCGCCCCTTGGGATAATCAAATCAATCAAGCCGTGCGCTTTAAGCATCTCCGCAACAACGCCCCTCTCTTTGGACGCAACTACCTGGACGCAGTCTTCCTGCAATCCGGCTTTTGAGAGCGCCTTTCTGAGAGAATCGCCAATCGCGACATTGCTGTTCAGGGCATCGCTGCCACCTCTGAGGATTACTGCATTGCCTGACTTGAGGCACAGCCCTGCGGCATCAACTGTGACGTTCGGCCTGCTTTCATATACAATGCCCACAACGCCGAACGGCACCCTGACCTTCCTGATAAGCAGACCGTCTCTTTGCTTCCACTCGTCAATTGTTTCGTTAACTGGGTCGTGCAGTCCAGCAACCTCATGCAGCTCTGCGGCAGTGCGTTCAAGCCTTTCCCTTGTCAAAGCCAGCCTGTCTACAAGTGCTTCGCTGATTCCTTTCGCCCTGGCAGCATCAACGTCTTTTTTGTTTGCCTTTATTATTTCAGCGCAGTCTGCTTTCAGCTGCAGTGCCATCAGCTGCAATGCCCTGTTCTTCTGCTCTGCTGCTGCAAGAGCCAGCTGTACCGCAGCCCTCCGCGCGTTCAGCGCAATCCCTTCAATCAATCCCTTGGTCATTTTTTCACCAGTACAGCAGCAACCTCAGCTTCCTTTGCTCAGTTGCCTGCAGCCTGCCTGATTGCTGTTTCAACCGCCTTTGCTCAGTTGCCTGCTCCGCTTTACTGCAGCGTTTATTGCGGCAGACAGGGCCTCTCCAACAGCTCTTTGCTTCAGCTTCTGCAGCCCCGCTTCCGTTGTCCCGCCAGGCGAGGAAACAGACTTGATGAGTTGCCCTGCATCTGTTTTATCTGACTGCAGCATCTTCGCTGTCCCGAGCATTGTCTGGGCAGCAAGCTCTGCAGAAGCCTGTCTGCCCAAGCCGTTTTTCTCTGCTGCTTCCGCAAGCGACTTGGCAAAGAACGCGAAGAACGCCGGACCGCTGCCTGACAAGGCTGTTACAGCGTCAAGCTGCCCTTCTTTCACTTCGCCAATGATGCCTGCAGAGGAAAAAATCCTTGCAACAAGTTCTTTGTCAAGCTCTGTCACTTTTTTTCCGACTGCAAAAGCGCCTGCCATCTGCTGCACCATGCAGGCAATGTTCGGCATTACCCTCACAACCCTCGCTGTTGGCACTGCTTTCTCATAGAAGGAAATCTTCAGGCCTGCTGCGATTGAGATAACCAGCTTGTTTTTCAACTGTTCACTGGTTTCCTGCAGCAGCTGCTGCATGTCCTGCGGCTTTACAGCCAGGAGAACGGCTTCAGCCTGGGCTGCCGCTTCTGCTGGACTTTGCGCAATCCGCACACTGAAATTTTCACTGACAAGGGCAAGCCTTTCAGCGCTTTTGTCAGCTACAACCAGTTCGCTTTCCTTGAATTTCTTGCTCTGCAGCATTGCGTAGAGCAGGGCGTATCCCATTTTTCCCGCGCCAACCACGGCAATCATCTCCAAACACCTCGTTCAAGATTCATTGCCTGTGCCTCCTCTTGCTCTCCCTCAGGAAGTCGGCCATTCTCGCAAGCAAGTCCTTGTTCCACTGCTTCTTCATCCTGTAGTCGTGCAATCCGCGTATTGGCGGCCTTTCCCTCTCAACTATTTCTTTCTCGTTCAGGAAGTATTGGCGCTGCTCGCCTTCCTTTGCCGGCTCCTTTATCTCAGGAAACCTGTAAACAGTGCAAAAATTCTGCAAAAACTGCTGCCTCTCCGATTTCCCAAGCCTTGCTGCAATCACCTGCATTATCCCAAAAGCCATTCTGCCCAGGGCAACTGTTTCCTGGTTCCTGTGCACTCTTTCATCCAGGTCAACCTGCGCCATCACGTTCAAGCCAAAGCGCCTGTGGATGTCAATCAACAAGCCTGTTTCAACGCCGTAGCCGACAAAGAACGGAACGCTTTCAAGAACCTTCCTCTTCCCTGCATATTCCCCGCTGAGGGGCTGAATGAATCCGGTTAGGTCTGGAAAGTAGAGGTTGAAGATCGGCCTGACGCAGATTTCTGTTGTCCTGCCTCCGCCGTATGAAACTATCCTGTCCCCGAATTTTAGGGGCCTTCTGTAGAAGCCCTTGACATAGCCCAGTTCCTTGTTCTCAAGCAGCGGTCCAACCAAGCCGTAAACGAACTTCGGGTGGATGTTCTCAATGTCTGCGTCAACCCAGCAGATGATGTCACCGCGCAGCGTGTGCAGGCTTTTCCACAGGTTTTCGCCCTTCCCGTAGAATACACCCAATTCCCTGAGATGCCTTTCGCTGGTAATAACCCTGGCACCGCACTTTTCGGCAATCTCAACAGTCCTGTCAGTGCTGCCGCTGTCAATTATTGCAATTTCATCAATGAGGTGCTTTTCGTCAAAAAGAACTTTCTTTAGGGGAGCGATTACGTTGGCAACGTTTTTCTCCTCGTTCAGCGTCGGGATTCCGAGGCTGATTTTCCTGCCCTGCTGCTGCTTCAGCTCAATCAGCCTGTCAACATCCTGGAACATGCTGTTGTGGAAGGTATGCGAATTAAACCAGCCCAGGACACTGGTGCTGTAGGCTTTTGCTCTGCGCTTAGCTGCAGGTTTGTCGCCAGCACTGCCCTTCCTTTTCATGCCCTCTGCAGCTTTTGCGCCTTTTGCAGCCATTTTTTAACCCACCACGAAAACAACTGGTGCATTCTCATTAATTAAATTTTGGATGGGGCCTGGAGGATTTGAACCCCCGTTACAGCCAGTTTGGCAGTGTTTAACATTACACTGGCCCCAAGGCTGGGTCCTAACCAAGCTAGACTAAAGCCCCAATGGGGCTGGGAGGATTTGAACCCCCGTCGCTTGCTTGTCTGGAAAATTACCTTTTTTCTTTTCCCAGGGCTTTTCTTTTTTTGGGAAAAAAAGAAAAGGCCTCCCAAAGCAAGAATCCTGGACCAGACTAGACTACAGCCCCTAAGCCTTTTGGTATAATTGGCTGAATGAGTTTTTTTAAAGCATTCAGGTGAATAAGAAAAAGAAGAATTATTCTCGCACTGGAAGTAATTCACCGTTCATGCGAACCGATACAAATTGTGCCGGGAAAGGCTTTTAAAGTTTCATTTTTTCCCAGGCTTAACTCCAGGGAAGAGGCTTGCAAAGTGCCTTTTGGCGAATGTATTTATTTCAAATTAATGTGTATCTCAAATGGTTTTTCAAGCGCACCTGCCTCGATTAAGTTGAACAAGTCAGCATAACTTGGTTTAATTAAAATTGTCCCCTCTTTCTTCTCCACTGTTGTTTTTCCGTCCGCCTTAAATTCTTTTTCCCCTACTTTAAATGAAACGGTTTTAGCTTCTTGCATGCTTGCAATGGTTTCGTTGTTCTCTGACTTGCTTAGGTCAATCGGCTGACCGGAGTCCCAAATTATGAAATAGTTGGATTTGTCTTCTGTGAACTCAATGTAAGCCGCTGAGGGCGAGTCCAGTACGAAGAAGGTGTTGTTTCCGGTTGGAAACATTTGCATTACTTTGTCTTTTACTTCTTTTGGGACACTGTCTGTGTACTCGAACTCGTTGAATCCCGACAGCAAGCCTTTTCCTAGGTCTCCAATGTAAATGTTTTTGCCCCTGCCGTTTTCCCTAATCCTCAACAGCCGCCACTTTTGGCTTTTCTCTTGCACCTCAAATTCCTCCCATTTCTTTTCCTTGATTTGTATTTTCTCTTCTTTTGTTAAGAAGGTAACAACGGGCAAGACTGTATCGGTATCTGGGAAGCCGCTGTCGAGGTCTAGAGCGGGCAAACGTAAACAGAGGGTGTTTTTTGAATAGGTTACAGCAAAGTCGTTCTTTCTTTGGTGTATTGGCATCAAACGGATAATTGGGCTGCCTAGAATAATTAACGCACCTTCAAGGTCTTCTTTGTATTCGCCTTCTGTTATTTTAGCATTGACAATTGTTTTAAATTCGTCTCCAACGCTGACCAATTCATCTTCGAGGGGCAAGTATGCAAATGTAACCCGTACTGGCGTCATTGCTGCAACGTAAACAGAGGCTCCCCTGTCGAGAAATGCGTAGCTGAGGTCAATACCTGTGTTGCAACTTACTGTAACAATCGTGGGCCTGTTTGGCATATTTGGGATGTTGGATGCAGAGTATGAGAGGATGTTTTCGCTTGAAGAATTGGTTACAATGAGACTATCTGCTATGCCGTGAGTGGCGAAGAAAAATAGACCGGATTTGGTTAGCATATTGTTGAATGATGGTATTGGTGGAGCGATGCTGACAGTCATTTTGGATTCATTTGAAACAAATTTCAGGTTTCTCGTGTTGTCTTCGACGCCGGGGTAGTTATTCAAATTAATTTCGGGAAATTCTCCTGCAAGGTCTATTTGGTGGATTATTCTTTCTGGTAAAATGATTTTGCCCTTATCGGGGTATATGACGAAGTTTATCGGCTGCATTTTTTTTGCAACTGGAAGGTTTCTGAAATACTTGAGTAGGCTCTTTCTGTTGGAAAAGGGCACTCTGCCTGAAATAACCTCTATGTATGGGTCGTCATTCACATTTCCGTAGAAAAGGTTGTCAATGACCATTGTTTTCTTTGCAAGTTTTTGCTCAAGCACATCGATGCTTGGGGCTTTGATGAAAACCTCTGAAGTGGCTGGCAGGTCAAAAAAGTTTGATAGAATCATTAGATAGGAGAATGGTTCTTTTGCGTATTCTGCAGCAACCTTTTGCCTCAATTCTTTTACAAGCGGCAGAAAGCTTATTCTATACGTTTCATCATTTTTTTTAAAAATAATTAGACTCATTTCAAAAATCGGGTCCGGGACAGATTTTAGTTGCAGAGCGAGTGTTCCAAACAGTTTGATTTCTTTCTGCTTGGTTGAAAACTGGGTCTCTTCACTGTTATCTACCACGACAACTGCCTTTTCCTCACCTTCTTTGAAAACAATTTTTTTAAGCAAAAGGCTTTTCCCTCCAACAACGGCTGGCTCATCGATTGGAAGAGCAATGGTCTGGCTTTTTAAGCCCTTTAACAAATTTTCTATGCTTGCCGCTTTTGGCCCAGTATAAATAATTCTATACTTTGGATAGGTTGCCTCTTGTAACTGCAGAGCAAGACCGTCCTGCGCTTTATTCAACAACCCCATTATTGGCACTATGCTTGCAGGTCCGCTTACGACATCGTTTATGTAGGCAGTCTGTTTTGCGCTGAACCACCCTCTCTCCACCAATTCAAGGTCAATAAGCTGCGTTATATTAGCCCCCTCTTTATCCTCATACTTAATAACAAATTTCTTGTTTGCTTCGGTTACTTCAAAAAACTTTTCCTCCCCCTTTGGAGTAACTGCTTTTATTTTTGCTGTCCACCCTGCTGTTTTTTCCCATTTAAACAAGGCGGCGCCAAAAAAGGCCTCTTTGGATTTTTTAGAGTCTGCCTCGGCGCATTTGATTCTCTCCACAAGGGGTAAACCAGTTCTTCCAACAGGAAAACTTGTAGTAATGACCAACGCCCCGTCTATTTGTGGAACAACTTTTATTCCCTCAATCGTTGCACCCTCTTCTATTTCAACACCATCAACGATCTTCGTTGTTTCACTAACGTAGTTTTTCATATCCTCTAAAGGGGGGAAAAACTCGAATAAGACTGGATTGCCTTTGAGTTTTGGGGTTAACACGTTAATTGTTCTATCGTACTCTCCTTCAAAGGCCATTGGGTTGTAGGATATCTTTCCAGCAATAAGGTTGATGGGATACAACCTGTTGTCAATCATAATCTGGACTGTTTTTGCCGCAAAATCAATATCATTCAACCTTATTTCCCGCCCCTCTATCTCTTTGACTGGGTTTTTCAAAGAGAGTGAAACTGCTTGAAGGCCTATTTCGCTTACTCCTGAAATCGTTTTGTTGTAATAAAAAGTCGCTCCCTTTTTTGTTTTTTCCAGCGAATAGTTCGGGGTTTCACTTGTCTCGCTAAAATCAACTTTCTCATCGCCAACGAGCATTTCTTCGGTTTCAATTAAGTAGTGAATACGTCTGTCGTCCGGGAGAACCCCCTCAAACGATAACTCCTGTTCACTCGCTTTGTCTTCAATTGATTTGAACTTGGTCTGAGTGCAAGAGACAAGATTGCCTTCTTCTGTGATTTCAAATGAGACAAACCTGTCCTTCAACAAGACGTTGAAAGCAAAGTAGTTATTCTTGCTAAAATTTTTACTCGGCTCTGTAAAAACCACCTTGTCTTCCTGCAATATTTTTAAACCATCAGAGGCGAGCAAAAAGGAAAAACCATCATCCATCTCAATCTGGTTTCCCTTATGAATGTCATTGAAACTTTTTTCCTCCAAGTTTTTGGCGGAAATTAGCCTAAGTGAAAAACGGCTTTTTGTTGCAGTGTCAAGTTGTTGCTCAGGGCAAATCAAGAGGAAACCATCAGCTTCCGCCAAACCATATTTTTCGTCAGTATAAATGAGTGAGGTGCGGGTACATGTTTTCTTTTCGCCATTCAGATAAGTTGTTTCTGGCCAACTGAGAGACTGAATGCTCGCTGCTTCAACACTAGCCGACTTTTCTTCAGTAATGCTCTTCACCGGCTGTTTGAAAAGATACTTAGGTACAATTAGGCAGTCGAACGAAAGTTTTTTTTGCCCAACAGTAGTTTCTTTGCCAGCCGGCACCCTTAGTTCTCTTTTACTTTGCGGGTTTTCAATAAGGGTTTTAGTTATTGTATCCGTAGGGTAAAGCGTTAAACTGATTTTTGCTTTTCCCTCTTTTAAAAAGCCATTATACCTTAGTAAATTAGATGTGCCGGCTATTTTTATGAAGTGTGTAGTCCTCCACTCGCTCTCGCTATTAAAAATTATTTTACCTCCAGACATTATCTCCATCATATACCTGCCGGCCTTTATTGCAAAGCCTTCAAAATAAAATGTTTGCGTATCGGTGTAGCCGACAGGCCTGAATTCGAATTCTGCTTTTTTAATTTCCTTCAAAGCCATTTTTGCCGTAGCAGACGGCTCAATGAGTTCAACAATCGCCTGCTTGTTTTCAGCCCTCACAAAATGAAGCACCTCAAGCTCTTCCGTGAAATAATATTCACCCAGATGCAGATTATAACCATCGGGCTCGACTCTTACGTTTAACTGCCTTTCAAAAGAAGCCTTGTCGTCTTTAATAGGGGCAGTAAAATCAAATTCAAACCGGTCCTTAAAATAAATCGCTGCAGGCTTTGAGTCCAAAACAATGTGCTTCCAACCGTATTCTCTTGCAACGATTTCTCCAACTTGCTCTGATTCCTTGCCGCGCAGCGAAACAACTGCACCGGTTTTTATCGCATGGACTTGCAATTGAATCGGCTCTTTTTTCTCAAAAAAGCTAGTTGGAGTAATGGCAGCGAAAGCAGTCAATTCAATCTCTGGGATGCTCTGCAGTTCAGCTGATGCCCTCAGCAGGCAAGGCTTTTCCTCCAGTACTCCTTTTGAAATAAGCGATTCAATCGTACCAGCTGTTGTTTTGCCCAAAATCTGTGAAAGCAGATAATCCAAATTTTGCCTTGAACGATTCAGGAGGTCAATTTTGTCCCCAATTTTGTTTTCAATGAAGTACTGCACTGCTTTTTTCTCTTCTTCATCGAGTTTCTTCTCTAAATCAAGCTTTTTTGCCAAATACGGTTTAAACAGTAAAACTTTTTCCAGTGCAGCTTGCACCTGCGGCTGCAGAGTGTTTTCAGAATCGAAGGCTATTTCAAATTTATATTCGTGCTCTTCGCCCAAAATACACCATGACTCCACAGCGCTGTTCTTTTTGTTTAACTTGTTCAAGAAAATATTGATTATTTTTGGCTCTTCCATTAGTTCCTGTGGAATATGCTCAAACAAATCCAACCCAAACAAAACCTCCACTGAAATTATTTGCCTCACCTCGCCTTTGCTTGAAACAACAATATGGAATCGCCCCTCGCCTGCAAGCTCGCCATTCTCCCGCTCCCCCATCCAAACATATTTAATGCCCTTCCCATCGTTCAATTCCCCTGCTGGTTGAAGCACTCTCACATACTTCCACTCATCATCCAAAACCTCGACTTTTGCCTCATCTTTTGCATAAGTGGATTCTATCTCAAGCATTGAACCCTCTGCCAAGGGGTTAAATACATCGCTAACAACTTCGACGCTTCTTTTCTGAATGTCATTCTCATTTATCAACTCATCAAGAACCCTTATGACTTCGGGGTAAGCATTTTCGGATTCAAAATCTATGCTCATAACTTCGTTTTCTATTGCCTTTGCTTTTTCAGCCGTGAACGAAACCTGTCCAAGCAAAGCCATTTTAGACAGCATTTCGCCCTTCTGCAATTCATTTAAGCCTTCAAAGAATTGTCTTGGAAAGCCGAAGGAAGGAATGCCCCTCAACCCCTCAAATCTTTTGGTCGGCTGCTTCGCGCTTACCGTAAAAATAACTTGCTTTTCACCCACATTCTTTGGCGTTAGTTTCAAAATAGGGTCTTCACGTAGAATCTCCACTCGTGAGTTTGTTTGGCTGAATTCAACATCATTAGCATCTTGCGCTAGTTCCTTCGGAACAAGCAAGATTAAAACAGACTCCACTCCTCCTTTAGATTCAAAAGAAACTGTTTCATAGTGCATGCCAGCTTGCTCTCTTATGTCCTTTTCCAACAAAAAAGAGCTTGTTTCAATCTTGTACTCTTGTGCTAGTAGAGGCAAGGCCAAGAAACTATAAATGAGAGTCAACGCAATGGCAATCGCCAGCAGGACAACAAGAATCCAATAGCGCTTAACTGCATTAAGCATACTTAATCTATCTTTCAAATAATTTTTATTGGTTGTGCTAAGAGATTTGCTTGAACTGCATCTGCTGGAGAAATTTTGTAATCTTTCTTAGTTTTCCACGGCAGACTTTTTGGGGTAAAACAGATCAATGCCTGCAACCGCAGCCCTAACGCTCGCAATGGGCTTCTTTTTCGCTGCAACTTTTCCAGCCATATATCAATTTTTTTCCTTTAAGTTGTTAATATTGCTTTTCATTTAGGTTGGAAATCATTTCCTCTTAATCGCGCCCAGCATGCTGCCTACAGCGTTCTGCACGAAGCAGATTGCCCCTGACAGCATCCTTTCAAGGCTCCACTGGTCTGCTTCCTCAAGCAAAGCCTGCAGCTGCCCTTCCAGGGCTTCAAGGCTGTAGTGCTTTTTCACTATGGCGAAATTCATTTCAGCCATCTGGCTGCGCTTTCTCTTGTCTGAGAGCAGGGTGTGCATTTTTTCAACCGCCTGGCTGTTCACAGCCTGGTTTATTTCCACAAAATCAAACCCCTTTGCCTTGAACTCCCTGAGAACTGAATAGTTGTTCACAAACAGCGGCTTTCTGAAAGCAGCTGCCTCTATTACAACGTTTCCAAAACCCTCTGTATCAGAGGGGAAGCAGACTGCGTCAGCGTTTGCATAGGCATCTGCAATGCTGTAAACCTTTTTCCCCTCCCTTCTGCCCCTGAAGAGGTAGATGCAGTCGCTTCCGAAAATAATGTCAACAGACAGCTCCCTTGCCTTTTTCACCAGGAACTCGAAGTAGTCCTTGCTTTCAGGCGCTGTAGGGCCTGTTACGACCAAAACCCCGCGCCTTTTCTTAAAGCGCTTGTTCAGCTCCGCAACCAGTTCAATGCTCCTCTCAATCCTCTTCCTTTCAAGGATGCGCGTCGGCTGCAGGAAAAGAAGGTCAGTGCGGCGCAGGTTAAAGCGCTTCCTGAAATCCCTGTTGAAGCGGTCAATACTCTGCAGGAAAGAGAAATCAACTGCGTTGGGCACAACAGTGCTGTCAACGCCTGTCCAGCGCAGGAAGTCCTGCTGGGCTGTCCTGCTGATTGTGACATGCTTTATCCTGCTCAGCTTTGGCGGAAAGTTCTTGCCCAGGATTTTCGGGACGTTGTTGTACTTGATGTAATATGAGCGCTCCCAGAAGAAGTCGTGGTGCCGCATTATTGCTGGAATGTTCAGCTGCTGGATTATTTCGCTCAGGGCGATGCCAAGCGGTATGTTTGCCGGGATTGCCAGAACGTTCTCAATGCTCAGCAGATTTATGTTGTTCTTTCTGATGAACTCAACAATCGGGGGCTTTATTTTGTTGACCATTGACTTGATGAGCTCTTGCAAGGCGTCTGCCTCGGCTTCTGCGATGGGCGCCTCAAAAGCCATTTTCTTGATTGACTCGATTGTTGGATGCCCCAAATCCATTTCCGGCACGACAAGGTGCGGCAGCTTTGGCTCTGACGCGAATTTTCCTGCAATAAGGTAAACCCTGTGGCCCAATTGCCTGTAAACCTTTACCCATTTCTCTGCTTCCAGGCTCACGCCGTCAACGCTGAGGAGCTGCGAGTGTATTACTGCAATTCGCTTCCTCAAAGGCAGCTTGAGCTTCGGCATATAGATAATCAAATGCAGGGGATGTTTAAAATAGTTTCCCGGAACCAGCGGAAGCGGCGCTTGGAAAAATTTCAGCGGAAGTGCACTCTGCTGCTTTGCTGTTTTTAAACACCCTTTGGCACAATCCGTGCAAAAAGAGGTAATTTGGGAATGAGCGTGTTCAGGCTGTGCAGGTTCGTGCAGTGCACCCGCAAACCGAAGAGTTTGAGGTGCCTGATTTAACGGAGCGAATGACGCAAACAGGGTTAAAAAAGCAAATTAAATGTGGCTGAACGGCGAGCCACAGAAAAAGACCTAGACGGTATTGAATATGTTGGCTAAAGTTTATTTAAAGTTTTCCATGCCAGGGTGGCTGAACGGCAAAAGCGTTGGGCTGAAGACCCAATTGACCTAGGCGGGTCTTACGGGTTCAAATCCCGTCCCTGGCGCCGCCGGGTCAAGTAAAAGGAGGTGGGAGCAGATGGGTTCGCCTGTGAAGAAGTTTAGTGCAGGGGCAGTTCAGGTTGCAGTCTGGCAAAACGAGGGCAAGGAAGGAAAGCAGTTCAACACCGTTTCCCTTGACAGGATATACAAGGACAAGAACGACAAGTGGAAGAGCAGCAATTCGCTGCACGTGAACGAGCTGCCGAAGGCAATTCTTGCACTGCAAAAGGCATACGAGTTCCTTGTTATGAAGGAAACAGAGACAGGTGCGGAAAACGGAATGCAAAGTGAAAGGGTTGCTGTACCTGCGCTCTAAAGCAGATTTAATAACAGTAAGTATATTCCTGGAAACTATAAGGTATTTATGCACAAGCAGGGTAATTAGGTTGGAGGTGGGATAAAAAATGATGTCAAACACGCCAATCAATATTGAGAAGGTCAATAAGGCTGACATTGACAACGAAATTCTCAGGGTTGGGATGATTGCCGAGCTGGATGCAGTGAGCCTGTATGAGCAGCTGGCAGCGATGGCGCAGGACGAGGGCATCAAGAAGGTTTTGTTGGACATTGCAAAGGAAGAGAAAACCCACATCGGCGAATTCCAGGCTCTGCTGCTAAAGAGAGACAGCGAACAGGCAAAGGAACTGGAAAAAGGCAGGGAAGAGGTTGACGAGCTAACTGGATGAGAATTGCCTTAGCCCCAGATAGTGTAGGCAGCAACCGGGCTTACTGCAATTGAGGCAAGGGCCGCAATTGCTGTTGCGATTACCAGGTTGAGCAGCGAGGTAAGCCAGTCGGTCCTGTACGCTGTTTTGATTGCTGCAAGCACTACAACCAGCATTATCAGCAGCGAGAAAAGCTCGTCCACAAAGAAGAAGATTCTGGGAACAAAAGAAGCAATGAATACGATAATAGCAACTGAAAGGGCTTTCGCAACGGAATTGTTCTGCATGTTGAGAATCTTTGCCGCAAGGTAAACCCCTGCGCCGAAGAAAACGAGATTGAGCGCTAGGTTGAACAAGCTGCCCAGGAAAATCCTTGCAAAAAAATTCCCGACGTTTGCCTGCATCCTGACAGATAATTAGGGCAAAAAGGTTATATTTAACTATTTGCATTATTACTAGGGAAAATGCGCTTCAGGACCCTGGCTGAATTCTTTGCTAAAATAGAGAAAGCAAGCTCAAGGCTTGCAATGACTGATCTGCTTGCAGCGTTGTTTAAGGAAGCAGCCTCTGGCGAGGTTGCGCAGGTCATCTACCTCTGCCAGGGGCAGCTTGCCCCTGCATACGAGCAGATTGAAATAGGCATGGGGGAAAAATTCGTAGAAGAAGCGATTGCAAAGGTTTCAGGCTACAGCAAAGAGGAAGTGCACAGGATTTACAAGGAGAAAGGCGACTTGGGGCTTGTGGCGGAAAGCATTCTCGCAAAGAAAAAGCAGCGCTCACTGTTCGCATCCGAGCTCAGCGTTGAAAAGGTTTTCAGGAATCTGATGAAAATTGCAACCGCTGCCGGTGCCGGCTCACAGCAACTGAAGATAAAGCTGCTGGCGGAGCTTCTGAACAGCTCTTCGCCGCTTGAGGCGCGCTATCTTGTGAGGATTCCGCTTGGAAACCTGCGGCTTGGAATCGGCGACCCGACAATCATGGACGCGTTTGCAATCAACCTTGCGAAAGAGGCGAGGGGTGAGAGGAAGCTGGTGAAGGAAATTGAGGGAAAATTGAAGGAAAAAAAGAAAGAGAAGAGGGAAAAAGAGTTCAGCAGAAAACTCAGGGTGCGCGTCAGGGAGCTGATTGAGGACAAGTACAATGTGCACAGTGATTTGGGAAGCATTGCAGAGAAGCTGAGAAAGCACGGGCTTAAGGGCTTGCGGCAGATAAGCATGCAGCCGGGCATTCCCATAAGGCCGACGCTTGCCGAGAGGCTGCCAACCGCAGCTGAAATAATTGGAAAACTGGGCTTATGCGCGGTTGAGGCAAAATACGACGGCTTCAGGCTGGCAGTGCACAAGAACTGTGCAAAGGTAACGATTTTCAGCAGGAGGCAGGAAAACGTTACAAAAATGTTTCCGGAGATTGCAGCTGCCGCGAGGAAGCAGATTAAGGCAGGGAAAGCGATATTTGAAGGGGAAGCGCTTGCATTCAACGAGCAGACCGGCGAATATTATCCCTTCCAGGTTACTATACAGCGGAAGAGGAAATACGATGTGAAAAAGATGGCTGAGCAGTTCCCGCTCACGCTGTTTGCATTCGACGCATTGTACGCAGATGGAAAAAACCTCATGGGCATGCCTTTCAGCAAAAGGAGGGAAAAGCTCAAGCACCTGATTGGCAGGGGCAAAACAATAGTCTTAACTGATTCCATTGTCACAGATAACGCAAAAAAGGTTGAGCGCTACTTCAACGAGAATGTGGAAAAAGGCCTTGAGGGGATAATCGCAAAAGACCTGAATGCGCCGTACATTGCTGGTGCGAGAAAGTTTGCCTGGATTAAGCTGAAGAGGAGCTATAAGGGAGAGCTGGGCGACACTGTTGACACAGTGATAATCGGCTACTTTAAGGGAAGAGGCCACAGGGCTGAATTTGGTTTGGGCGCGCTGCTGACAGCCGTTTACGATGAAAAAAGCGATGCTTTCAAGAGCATTGCAAAGATTGGCAGCGGCATGACGGAAGAGAAGCTGGTTGAACTGCACAAGATGCTGAACAAAATAAAGCAGCCCAAAAAGCCTGCAAGGGTTGACTCGGAATTGAAACCGGACGTGTGGGTTGAACCAAGATACGTTGTTGAAGTGATTGCGGACGAGATAACAAGAAGTCCTGTACATACTGCCGCAATGGAAAAGGGGAAGGGCGGGCTTGCTCTGCGCTTTCCGAGAATGCTGAAGCTGAGGGCTGACAGAAAGCCGGAGCAGGCAACAACAGTAAAAGAGGTTTCTGCAATGTTCAGAAAGCAGAGGCATGTGAAAACAAAGGCGGTGTAAAAAGTGTTCTTGCGAAATGTTGCGCTGAACTTCTGGAAAATAGTTTTGTTTTTGGCTGCGCTTGCCATAGTTTTCTACGTATTGATTGAGTTCAGGCTGTGGAGCATGGAATGGACAGAGTACTTCCTGAAGGTTGGGAAATGGGAGGAGATAGTTTTCATAAGCCTGGTCATTGCAGCCGTGAGCATTGTAGTCCTGAAGCTTTTCCAGTGGCACGTCAGGCTGCAGTCAAGGAGGCGTTGAAATGCCCCTCGGCTTCAAGCTGCTTGTGTTCGCGATTGCAGCGGTGCTGCTGCTGGCAATTTTTTACACCTTCATTGCACCGCTTTTCTTTCCAGGCACTAACACGATTGCAGAGATTGAAAAAAGCCTGAAAAACGCGGAAACCGGGCTTGGGGAAGGCTTTGGCAAGCAGTTGACATTTGAAGCCGGCGCTGCAGTGCGGGGCGTGTCCTTCGACACGAGGACAAGGAATGTGGTGTTCAGCTGCAACAGCGCTGCGCTCTGCTGCCCGAAAGGAGAGAAATGCAGCGATGCTATTGAATGGAGTGAGAGGAGGGTAATCTTCAGGGAAGCGATTACGGTTGAAACAACCGCAAGGTGCGAAGAGCAGGCAGGGCTGTTCGCCTGCAAGATTTATTTCGGTGAAACGCCGGCGCAGGTTAAAATAGCTGGCATTGAAGCAGAGCAACAATTTGACTTAAGCATGGGCAAGCCAACTGTTGTTGTTTCAGTTGAAAACACCGGAAGCAAAGAAATATTTCAGGGGGCGGTTGACGTAAAAGTAGCGCAGCTTTCTTTGCGAGATGGCCAGTGGCAGGAAACCTTTATCGCAACAGCGGGAAAAACCGAAAATTTGGGAGGATTGCTGCCAGATGAAAGGAAAGAGGTTGCGGTAGAGTTGAACATCAATGTGGACGCGAGGTTCAAGGTAGAGGTCACTGCAAGCGGCTTGGATGCAGGGCATGACAGCAACACTATTTACTTCAATACAAGCGGTGCTGCAAGCAGCTGTGCCGCAGAAAAATGCGACAGCCCGCAGCTTTCTGCTGGGGAATGCACTGCAAGGTGCTACTGCACTGGATGCATGCTTGGCAGCGACTGCCTGCAGATGCTTAGGGAGGCTGGCGGCACTGCGCTTGGCTTGGCCGAAGAAGCTAATCTGGATGCAGCCGAGAATTATATCCTTGGCTCCAACATCGTTGAATTTGTTTTGCCCCTGCACCTCTGCTAGGACTGCTTTTCAACCAGCCTTGCTTTCTTAACCAGCAATTCGCCCCTCACGCCGTCCCAGTGCCTTTTGCTTTCAGCAATAGATATCTTTTTCTTGAACAGCGGGCAGTCCAGCACGAGGGTTTCAATCTCGCCACCTTCTCCGGCTGGATTGATAGAAAAACGCTGCTGCAATTCAGCCAGCTCATTCACTGCAGATTCGTCCAGCATCCTGCCCAGCCAGTTCTCGCCCAAACCCTTTGCCGCGACAGCAACAACCATTATGCTGAAATTGTGCTGCAGCATTTCCAGTAACAGCTCTGATTGGTTCAGCTGCCACAAGGGTGCAATGTGCTGCAGGCGCAGCTTTTTGCATATCAGGTCAATTCGCCTCTTCTGGTAGGTGCTTGCAATCGCACCTGTCAGGACGCCTTCAATCCCTTCCTTCTCCCTCAGCTCTGACAAAAGCTCGTACAGCACCCACAGCTCCGCTTCCTTTCCATGCTTTGCTTCGCCTACAACAAGCGGCATCTCAAGCGCAAGCGCTGCGTGCTCTGTCAGCCCGATGTTTGGCAGATGGTACATGTAAGAGTCGGTGGAGTATGACTTGATTGAGACAAGGGAGGCAATGCAATGGTTCTGGTTCACGGCGTTGAACAAGGCATAGGCGCTGTCTTTTCCGCCTGAAAACAAGCAAGCGAGCAGCATGTCAGCTAATTCTCCCCGGCTTTGTTTTTTGCGCCAAGCAGCCTTGTTTTTTCAGCGCACAGCCTTTTGCCCGCGCATTGCGGAGCAGGGCAGCACTTGCTCTGAACAACCAGTCCCCCAGCCCAAAATGAAGCCAATTAATATTAAATTAACCCAGTATATTAATTTAATTGATTGAAATGCCTGCGCAGCTTAAACAGTTTTTGCGGAAACACGCGCTGAAAGATGGTGACAGGATTGCGGTGAGATGGCAAAGCAGGGAAATGCATGGTACTGTAATACCTTCAGCTGACCAAAGGCTGCTTGTTTTAAAGCTTGACAACGGCTACAATATCGGCATTGAACTGCAGAAGATAAAGGGAGTGAAGAAAACCGGCAGGGGGAAAGCAGTCGGCAAGGCAGCTGCTGCAAGCGTAAGCAAACGAGAAGGGCTGCCGGCAATTACGATTCTGCACACAGGCGGAACAATTGCAAGCAGGGTTGATTATCGCTCTGGAGCGGTTTACAGCTCCTTTAACCCTGCAGACCTGCTGACAATGTTTCCAGAGCTGGCTGAAATAGCGAACTTTGACTCAAAGCTGTTGAGGAACATGTGGAGCGATGACCTCCGCTTCAAGCACATTGGAATTATCGCAGAGGCTGTTGAAAAGGAAGCGAAAAAAGGCGCTGCAGGCGTAATCATCGGCATGGGAACAGACAACCTGGCTGTTGCAGCAGCAGCTCTTTCGTTTGCCCTTGAGAAATGCCCGATTCCCGTGCTGCTTGTCGGCGCCCAGAGAAGCAGCGACAGGGGAAGCAGCGACGCGGCAGTTAACCTAATCTGCGCAGCCCTCTTCGTTGCAAAGAGCGATTTCGCGGGTGTTGCGATATGCATGCACCGCAGTTCAAGCGATGATCAGTGTGCGATTCTTCCCGCCTGCAAGACAAGGAAGCTGCATACCTCAAGGAGAGACGCGTTCAAGCCTGTGAATGACAGTGCAATTGCGCTGGTTGATTACAGGACAGGGGGAATAAAATTTTTGAAGAAAAACTATGTGAAAAGGGGCAAAGGACGGGAGATTGCGGTAAAGCCGAAATTTGAGGAAATGGTTGGCCTGCTGAAGATAACTATTAACATGTTCCCGCAGCAGTTTGAGTTCTTTTCAAAAAACAAATTCAAGGGCTTGGTGTTAGAGGGAACGGGTCTTGGGCACACGCCTGGGCACACGCCGGATGAAATAACCAAGAAAGCAAAGCAGAGGCAGATGCTTTCAGCAATAGAAAAGTTCGTGAAAAAAGGCGGCATTGCTGTGATGGCTTCGCAGTGCCTTTTTGGCAGGGTGCAGATGCATGTTTATGACAAGGGCACTGATTTGATGCGTTTGGGCGTCATAGCTGGAGAAGACATGCTGCCGGAAACCGCCTTTGTAAAGCTTGCCTGGCTTCTGGGGAACTATCCGCCGGAAAAAGCAAAAGAGCTTGTTGCAAAAAACTTGAGGGGTGAAATAAGCGAAAGAACGGAAATCGGCGAATTTGCGCCGGCTTAAACCCCAAAAGCATTAAAAAGACCAGAGACACAAATTCTTTTACATGAGACCTAGTAAGAGATTAGCCCACCAGCATGCCCAAGCATTAAGGATAAACAAAGTTTACGATTTGCTGAAAAGGAGAAAAACCCCGGCGCAAATAGCAAAAAAATTACATACTTCACAACATACTATAAGCAGTTCAATTGATATCCTAAGGGGCGGCACTGCAAGTGGTAAACTAGCTTTTATACCCGAGCCCGGGCAGCGTGTATTGCCATTTCAAAAGCAACGTGCTTTAAGGATAAACAAAGTTTACGATTTGCTGAAAAGGAGAAAAAGCCGTGAGCAAATCCGCAGTGCTCTAGGCGTTTCTATGGGTTCTGTTCAAGCCGATATAAATATACTTAGGGAAAGCACTATTGCCGGCAAATTGGATTTTACCCCCCGATGGCATCAGAGGCCGTTGAACACTAAAAAGAAAAAAGGTTGCCAGAAACTTATAAAATTTGCCAGTAAGTTAATCGCCCATAAGCTAGTTGGCGGCGTGGAAATATACAATAGGGTTTTGCCGAATCGCAAAATTTCGCTTCTAATCTACAAAAATAGAAGACGGTTTGGGCAGGTATTTTTTGAAAAAATAGTCGGTGATAAGAAAAAACGATTATCAGTTGCTTCGCTAGAAAAAATAAGTGTGAATTCCAATTTAGGCATTAAAGAAAAGGCAGTTTTGTTCGGCTTGGCGGCCGGAATTAGCGGGGAAATAATTGGCGAGCACTTTGGGGAAACTAGGGCCAATGTTAACCTAATAAAACAAAGATTGGAAAGAACAGCTCGTTTGCCATCAAAAAATAAAGCTGAGGGAAAAAAATGCAGGAAATTGTCTTGAACGAGGCAGCGCGGCTTCTTTACCCGCGCCTTACAGTGCTCGTTACATCCGTAAGCCCTGCCGGAAATGTTAACGCAGCGCCCTACAGCTGGGTTGCCCCTGTTTCATTCGCCCCGCCAATGCTCTATGTGGGAATCCAGAGGAGGGAAACGCTTACAGTGAAGAACATAATGGCAACCAAGGAATTTGTGGTGAACGTTGTGACAAGGGACTGGGCGCAGCAGGCGGTCAACTGCGAGGCGAAAGAGGTGGACAAGGTGGAGAAATCGGGTGTAAGGTTCAGGGAAAGCAGGAAAGTGAAACCGCCGACAGCAGAGCAGGCAAAAATTGCCCTTGAGTGCAGGCTGAAGGACATAGTCAAAACAGGCGACGCAGACCATTTCCTTGTAATCGGCGAGATAGTCCATGCGGAAAGGGACGAAAAGCTGGATGATAAAGAAATTGCAATGCATCTCAGCGGAGGGCGCTTTGTCTGCCCAGGCAAGGAATTCTCAGTCGAGAGGAAGAAATAAAAAGGATGAAAAACAAGAAATTTGTAAGGTGGATTTTTTGGCTAGAAAGTTCAACGCAAAAAGAGCGCCTGCCTCGCAGGTTAGAGCAAGGGTTGACAGCACTTGCAGGTTTGTTATAGGGCGGTCTGCTAGTGGGAACATAAAAAATGTCACTTTGGAAATGGCTAAAACTGCCGCCCATAAGAATAAGTTGCCTGAAGCAGATGTTATAGCAAAACTGAGGCAGATGGGAGCAGAAATTTGATTTAAATCAAATTATTATCAAAAGCAAGCTGTGGGGCATAAGGCAATGAGAATGTCAAACCTTCGCAAACGCATAGAAAGAAAGAAGCGACTTGGAAAAACAAGGAGAGAACAACGATTAGCGAAAAGAGATAAAGGCATGGGAGCCTCACCGGAAACCCTCGATACAATTTTTTCACAATTGGCAGCTGAAAGAGCAGCAAGAGGCGTAGGAAAAAAGAGGCCTATGAAAAGTTGAATAATTCCCTTTAAATCCCTTTTTCTGCTTCCTTTTTCTTATGAAGGTCCTTGCAGTCTGCGGCTCGCCGCGGAAAGGAAACACTGAGGCGATGCTGAAGCGCCTGCTTGACGGTGCAAGAAGCAGGGGCGCTGCAATTGAGCTTGTTCTGCTCAGGGAGAAGAAAATTGAATTATGCGACGGCTGCGACAGCTGCTGGGGCACGAACAAGGGCTGCCATGTGATGGACGACATGCAACCGCTGTATGGAAAGCTTTTTGCTGCTGATGCAATTGTTTTCGGCTCTCCGAACTACTTCGGCAATTATACTGCTTTAATGAAAATGTTTGTTGACAGGCTGAACCCCTACTGCAAGCCTAACAGGTTCAAGGGAAAGAAAGCAGCAATAGTTTGCGTCGGAGGCCAGCAACTGCACAATGTAAAAAGATGCGAACAGGCGCTTAAGTTCGTTGTCAAGGACCTAGAAATGCAGCTCGCAGGGAGCATTGTCGCAAGAGCTGAAAAGCCATTGGAGATTCTGAAAAACGAGGAAGTAATGAAACAGTGCTTTGAGCTGGGGGAAAAGCTGGCAGCAAATGGAAAAAGCGCTTAAAAACATTTGTTGCTTCTCTTATTACTGGTTTTGGATGGAGCGCAACTGGAAGGAAATCGGCTTGAAGGCTGGCCTGGAGTGCCACCAGCAGCTTGACACAGGCAAGCTTTTCTGCAGGTGCCCCAGCGCAATGAGGGAGGACAAGCCGGACATTGTCTTTGAAAGAAAGTTAAGGGCTGTTGCATCAGAGCTGGGGGAGTTTGACAGGGCTGCGCTTGAGGCGTTTGAGAAAGGCATCACCTATAAATATGAGGCTTATCGTGATACAACGTGTCTCATTGAAGCAGATGAGGAACCCCCAAAAGCTGCTGACAAGGAAGCACTTAAGACAATCTTAAAAGTCGCCCTGCTATCAAAATCACAGATTCTTGATGAGCTGTTTGTAATGAGGAAAGCCGTTATTGACGGAAGCAACACCAGCGGCTTCCAGAAAACGATGCTTGTTGCCTTGGGCGGCGAGCTGCAGCTGAGCAACAAAAAAGTAGGAATTCAGACTCTTGCCCTTGAAGAAGACGCTGCACGACCGATGGAAAGAAAAGAGGGGGAAATAACTTACAGGCTTGACAGGCTGGGCATTCCATTAATTGAGCTTGCGACAGCCCCACAGCTGTTTTCCCCGGAGGAGGTGAGGGAGTGCGCTGGGAAAATTGGGGAGCTGTTCAGGAGAACATGCAGGGCGAAGAGGGGGCTTGGAACGATAAGACAGGACATAAACATCTCGATTGCAAATGGAGCAAGGGTTGAGATAAAGGGCGTGCAGGAGCTGGGGCTTATTGATGAATACGTGAAAAGGGAAGCGCAAAGGCAGCTGGCGCTGCTTGAGGTAAAAGATGAACTGGCAAAGAGAAAAGTCAGCGAAAAGAGTTTACAGGATTCTGCTGTTGCTGATTTGGGCCAGATTTTTTCAGAGAGCGAATGCAGGTTCCTTAAGGGCAAGCCCGTGTTTGGGTTGAGGCTGCACCGCTTCTCTGGCTTGCTTGGCAAAGAGCTTCAGCCTGGCAGAAGGTTTGGCACAGAGGTTGCGGACTACGTTAAAGTTAGGACAGCTGTGAAGGGAATACTGCACAGCGATGAACTGCCTGCATACGGCGTCAGCGAGAGGGAATTTGAGCATGTAAGGCAGAAGCTGGACTGCGTTATGGATGATGCGTTCGTGATTGTGCAGGCCGAAAAAGGGGAAGCAGGGAAGGCGCTGAGGATGGTTGTTGAAAGATGCAAGCAGGCTCTGGTTGGCGTAGCAGAGGAAACGAGGAATGCATTGGAAGACGGAAACACGGAGTACAGCAGGCCATTGCCTGGAGCTGCGAGAATGTACCCTGAAACAGACCTGGAGCCTGTTAAAGTTGAGGGGGAAATGCTCGCTGGTTTGAGGAAGCAGCTGCCCTTGAGTGTTGCTGAAAGGGAGCAGCTGTACAGCAAGAAAGGCTTGAGCGGAAAGTTGGTTGAAGGGATGAAGCTGAGCAACCACGCCTGCCTTTTTGAACAACTGCTGCGAAATGGAATCAGCGCAACGACTGCTGCATCGCTGCTTTTGGAAGGGTTAACGCAGCTTAGGAGGGAAGGTATTGTGAACATAAGCAATGAGATGGCTGAAGAAGCGCTTTTGCTGGAGAAGGAAGGCAAGGTTTCAAAGGATGTCCTTCTTGATTTCCTGCGGCAGCGTGTCAGGAAGCCGGAAATGGCAGCTGAAGCTGTCCTGAAAGGGATGAAGATTGAGAAAGCAGGCGAAGGCAAGGTAAGGGAGATAATCTCTGGAGTTATTGAAAAAAACAGGCAGCTGGTTGAGAAAAACAGAATGCACGCGATGGGCGCTCTGATGGGCGATGCGATGCACGAGCTGAGGGGAAAGGCAGACGGCAGCGTTGTGAGCAAGATTTTAAAAGAAGAATTGCTCAAAAGAGTTGGAGGAAAAGGGTGAGCAAGTGAAGTGGGAGAAGCTCAGGCAAAAATACGACAGGGAGAATGTTTTGCCCTGGCTGAGGAAATTCCCTGACCAGTGCATTGAGGCAATCTATGTAGGGAACAAGTTCAGGGCAAAGAAAAGGAAGATTGAAAGGATTGTCGGATGTGGCATGGGCGGCTCAGGGGTTGGGCTGCAGATACTGAGAAACCTGCTGAAAGAAGAGCTTAGGGTGCCTTTTGAGGTATTCCACTCGTATGAGCTGCCGGCATATGTTGACAGCAAAACCCTTGTTTTATGCGTCAGCTTCAGTGGCAACACTGAGGAAACGCTGGCATGCTACAGGCAGGCGAAAAAGAAGATGGCTTACGTTATCGCTTTTGCAACTGGCGGCACGCTTGGAAAAATGGCGAAAGGCAACTGCGTAATGCTCCCAAAAGGCAGCCCAGTGCCCAGGATGGCTGTTGCTTATCTCTGCCTGCCCGCGCTGATTGTACTGCAAAAGCTGGGGCTTATTGAGAGTAAGGCAAGCGAACTGAACGAGATGGTTTTCCTGCTGAAGAAAGGCCGGGACAAAATTGAAGAGAAGGGAAAGGAGTTGGCGTTAAAGCTTAGGGGCAAGCTTCCTGTGATTTATGCGTCGGAAGAGCTGCAGACGGTTACATACCGCTTTAGGACAGAGCTGAATGAGAACAGCAAGCAGTTTGCGCTGAACAATTTCCTGCCTGAGCACAACCACAATGAGATAAATGGGGTATTCGGCTTGGAGAGGGGCAACTGTCATTTCATCTTCCTGCGGCACGGGAAAGAGCCTGAAAAAATCGTGAGAAGGTTTAGATACATTGCAAAGGTTTTCAAGAGAAAATTCAACATAACAGAGGTGCAGCTTGAGGGAAGAAATCTGATTGCAATAGTATTCTACGCCTTACAGCTTGCCGCAATGACATCCTATTACCTTGCACTGCTTAACCACATTGACCCGGAAATAACGCCGCCGTTGAAAGAGCTAAAACAGGTTTTGAAGAGAAAGTAAAAGTTTAAAAGATGGAAAAGCTATTTGTTCTCTGGGCAGGACATGCGCAGGGACATTTTAAAGCTAAAGCCGAAGCACAAGCTGCCGCTCACGATGCACATCGGGCAGCTGCACTACCATCTTGCACCGGCAGGAGTCAGGGTCGTGATTGAGAACAGCATTGATTCAATCATGTCTTTTGGCAGAAAAAGGAAGGTAAAAATATTTGTGATTGCGTCTGCCTGGGCTGCCCAGAAACCGGAGGACCTGAAAATCAAAACCGACTTTAAGAAAAAGGGGAACCTTGAAATCAGGACAATTGACCTGCCGGAACTGGATTACGAGCTGAAGCAGTACAAGGGCAAGGAAGAGTTCCTGGGAAAAGCACTGGAACTGAAGGAAAGGATTGTGAAAGAGCTGCCTCTGCATGAATGCAACCCTGAAAACCCATTCATTCTGCACTGCCATGGTCTGCCTCTGGGAAAAAACCCGAAGCTGTCGGCTGCAATAAAATTGCTTGCAGAAGAGTGCGTGAAACTGAGAACGCCGCTGTGGATTCTGGACCAGGTGCACGATTTTGCAGAGAATTCAAGACCAGAAATGCTCAGGAATCTGCAGTACTGCACCGGCAGCAAGGACGAGAGATTTGCTGCCCAGATAATTTACCCGGGCAGCAGGAACATTTTCTATGCAACAATCAACAGCAGGGATGCGGACAACCTGAGGATGGCTGGCATAAATGAAAAGAGAATCTTCTTCCTGCCGAACAGCATTGACACAGACTTTTTCTCAACAAGACCTCTCACGACAAAAAAGAAATTCAGGAAACAGCTGCTTAATGCTATTGTGGACTACAGCAGGAAAAACAAGTATTTCTTCAACCCAAAGAGGAAAATTATCCTGAGCCCGCTGAAATGCATGCGGCGCAAAAACAATGCGGAGAGCATACTGCTACTAAAAGCATTGAACTGTTTGCAGGACAGCTTCCAGCTCATTATCACGCTTGACGCGCACAGCGGGCCTGATGTAAGGTACAGCGAAAAAATAAAACGCTTCATTCGCCAGGAGGGCATCCCTGTTATGATTGGCGTAGGTGCAGAGATAACAAGCGGCTCGGAGGAAAGGGAGAAAAGCAGGGGGAAAATAACCAAATTCAGCATTGTTGACTTGTTCGCAGCAAGCAAAGCTGTTCTCACCACATCAATCCTGGAGGGCTTTGGATTTGCTTTCCACGAGGGCTGGATTACGGGAACGCCTGTTATAGGGAGAAGGCTGCCCTACGTTTGCAAGGACTTCCAGAAAAACGGGCTGCTGCTGAACCACATGTACAAAAAGCTGTTCGTTTCAGTGGATTGGGTTAAGAACTGTGAAGAGAGGCTGTTCAAAATATTCTTTAGGGACGTAAACAATTTAAGAAAAAAACAGGGGATGCCGCTGATTTCCAGAAAAGGCATTTTGCTGGAAATGAATAAGACGAAATTCTACAGGGCAAACGGCTGCAGGTGCGTTGACTTCAAGGACCTAAGCCTTGAAATGCAGCTTGAAGCGATTAGAACTATTTCCAGGGATGTAAAGAAGGCAAAAAAATTCATCAAAATGAATCCAGTAATCAGGAGAACGCTGAGGATACTGCAGAGGAAGCCAACTGAATTAATCAGGCACAATAGGAAAGTGGTGATGCGCAAATACGGCCTCAGGGCAAAGGCGAAGAGGCTGCGGCACGTTTACGCGATTGGCACAGCGAAATATTTGGATGAAATCAAAAAAGGCAAAATTAACAATAAAAAGGTAATCAATAAATACCTTGACCTGGACTACATCCATCCCTTGACAATTGGTGCATAAAAATGCAGAGAGAGCTGCTGTTGTTTGCGGAAAGAACAAGGAAAAGGTTTCCTGCGCTGCAGAGGAGCAGAAGGTCGAAGCAGAAGCCAAAGCTGCGGAAACTGCCCGGCATAAAAATTGTGCTGACTGACTTGTACGGCACTGTATTTATCGCAAACCAGCTGCCGAAAAGCAGGCAGTATAAGCAGCTGATGCTGAAGGGATTCAGGGAAACGGCAGAATACTTTGGCTTGAGGGAATGCCTGAAGAAAATAGACAGCGGAAAAAAGCCGGCTGTTTTGCTTAAGGAAATGCTTTTCAGCGAGATTGAAAAAGAGCACAGCCTGAAAAAGCGCAGGGGCAAAAAAAGCCCTGAGGTAAAGATAGAGGAGATGTGGCAGAACGTTTTTAGAAAATTCTATGCGCTGAACAGAAAAACCCCTGGGAGGGCAATGCCTCTGATAGCAGCTAAGGCAGCCTATTTAAGCGCCTGGATGTTTGAGCCCACCGGAATTCACTCCGGCTTCCTTGAAACAGCGCAAAAACTGAAAGAGAGGGGCATAAAACTTGGAATCGCGAGCAACGCGCAGTTCTACTCAAAAATAAACCTTGACTTGGGCTTGAGAGAGAAAAGCAGGGGCAGGATAAAGAAATGGCAGCAGGTATTTGACCAGGGCTTTTGCGCTTTCAGCTTTGAGCTTGGGGAAAGCAAGCCAAGCAAAAAAATATTCAAGAAAATCATACGGAATGCAAAAAGGGAGGGGATTGGCAGGAAGGAAATTGCATTCGTCGGAAACGACCTGTTCAAGGACATCAAGGTCGGGAAAATGCAGGGCTTCAAGACGGTTCTCTTCGCTGGAGATGCGAAAAGCCTGCAGCTGCGCAAAGGAGACAGGAGGGCCAAGGGAGTAAAGCCTGACGCAGTGATAACAGAGTGGGGGCAGCTGCTGCGGGTAGTGGGTTGAATGATTGTAAAAAACAGGGCTGGGCTGATTGAAAACAGCTCTTTTCCCTGCCAAACAAGAAAAGCCCTGCAGGTAATCGAGGCAGGCATTGCCGCTGTTGAAGTCAAGCGCGCCGTGCAAAAGGCAAAACTGCCTGGGCTGGGGAAATTTGAAAAAGTTTACGCAATTGGCTTCGGAAAAGCCAGCGCTGCAATGGCAGAAGCTTTGGAGAAAAGGCTCGGCAGCAGGATTGCAGATGGTGCAGTTGTCAGCGTCAGGAAAGCGCGGACAAAAAGGATTAAATCGTTTGTTGGAATGCACCCAATTCCGTCAAAGGAAAACGTTGCTGCAGCCAAAAGGATTCTTTCAATCGCACAGCACGCAACTAGCAGCGAATTGGTTATAGCGCTTGTGAGCGGTGGCGGCAGCGCACTGCTTACTTTGCCTGCGAAGCCTGTGTGCGTCAGGGCACTGTGCAGGACAAACCAATTGCTGCTGCACAGCAGGGCAACGATTGAGGAAATAAACTGCGTGAGAAAGCACATCAGCGCAATAAAGGGCGGGCAGCTGATGAAAGCGGTTTACCCCGCGAAGCTGCATGCGCTGATTGTTTCAGATGTAATTGGCGATTCTCTGAATGTGGTTGCTTCAGGGCCGACTGTTGCAGACAAAAGCAATTTCAAGCAGGCAATGGCTGTGCTGAAAAGGCACGGGCTGTGGAAAAAGGTTCCAGGGGGTGTGAGGATGAGGCTATCACGGGGGGCAAAGCACTTGGTGCCGGAAACGCCGAAGCCTGGGAACATTGCTTTCAGGAAAGCAAAGAATGAAGTGCTGCTGAACAACGCGGTTGCGCTGAAAGCAATGGCAAAAAAGGCAAAAGTGCTTGGATTCAACGCAACGATTTACAGCAGGGCCTTGCAGGGTGAAGCGAGAAAATCCGGAAAGAAACTGGCGCTGTTTGCAAAGAAAAAAAGAAAGCCTGTTGCAGTTATTGCCGGCGGGGAAACAACGGTTGAAGTCAGGGGAAAAGGCAAAGGTGGGAGAAACCAGGAAATGGTTTTAGGAGTACTGGAAGAACTGGCTGGAATGAAAAAGGCTGTGTTCGCTTCGGTCGGCTCTGACGGCATTGACGGGAACAGCAGGGCAGCAGGGGCAATCGCGGATAGCGGGACGCTGCAAAAAGCAATCGGCAAAAATCTGGATGAAGGGGAGTTTTTGCGCAGGAACGATTCAAACGCTTTCTTCAGAAAGGTCAGAGGGGAAATATTGACTGGGCAAACTGGAACGAATGTAATGGATTTGCAGCTGCTGCTCGCCTGGCGCTAAATCATTTTCCTGCCAATTTTCTTTGTTTGCCTAAGGCATTTCCGGTGCCAGTACTGCCCCATCCACTTTTTCTCTGTTCCCGGGTTACCGCACAAGGCACATGCCTCGGCATACTTTCCCTCGGGCTGGGCTGCCTCTGCCTGCTCTTTCCGCTGCTTCTCCACTTCTTCTTTTTTTGCCTTAAGCTTGTCAAGAAAGCCCATAAAACCAGCTTTACTTTTTCTTCCCCTTTTTCGCTTCCTCGCTTTTCATCCTGAAGTAAATGCTTTTGATGCCCATTTCAACTAATTAAAGGTTTCAGGTGATATAAAAAGGTTAGCCCTTCTTTGGTTTCTTCAACGTAAGTCTTGGCTCTTGTCTTAAAACTGATGAAGAAGGGTTTTATTTCGCTGTCTTTTAATTCGGCTTCTTTCAGGAAATAGAACAGTTCCTTGAAAAAACGCATTCCTGTTTGGTTCATTTCTTTAACGCCCTTAACCCATTTCTTTTCCAAATCCTTGGCTTCTTTTTCACGCCCAGTTGATTTCAGTTTTCTGGCCTTTTGCTTTAATTGCGAAAACAAGGAAGGTAGTTCTTTGAATTCCTCAAACGCATTCAAAGTCAGGCAAAGCAGTAATTCCGTTCTTTCATCCATTATTTCGTATGGCACAAAATCGTTCAATTTCTGGTCAGGCACAAACCTTGGCTTCTTGTAGGGTAACTCCTTGCTCAACATTTTTTGCCCGATTGGGGTAAACGTGTAAGGCGTAAGATAACTTACAATGCCGTACAGCGTGTACTGTTTTGTTGCCTCCAAAAACCTTATGTTCTGCTCAATTTCCTGCATCGTGCTCCAAGGGTGGAACATTATGAAGCCAGGGTCAACGCTAATCCTCATCTTGTTGCACAACCTGATCGTCTGCAGGGTTTGCTTGGCTGAAATGTTTTTGTTGAAAATTTGCTGCAAAGTGAAATCGTTTGCTGCCTCTGCGCCAATAAAAATGTTCCGCAGACCGCTTTCTTTAAGCAGCAAGAGCAGCTTTTCATCCACATCGTCTGCTCGGAGGTAAATGTCAAACTGCAGGTCCAATTCTTTTATCCCATTGCACAACTCAGTGGTCCTTTTCAATCCTGCTTTACCAGGCATTACAAAATTGTCATCCACAAACCAGATTTCGCTTATGCCTGGGAAATTTTTCTTCAGTTCCCGCAGTTCAGACAAAACATTTTCAGGGCTCCTGAAGCGAAACGCTTTTCCTCCGGGAATAGAGTAAAAGCTACTTATGCTGCAGTAACTGCACCTGTTATAGCAGCCCCTGCTTGAGGAAATTGCAGGCAGACCGCCTTTTTGTAAGACCCCTGGCAGCGCGTCTCTTGCAGGAAAAGGCATTGAGTCAAGGTCGTCAATGAGCGGTCTTATTGGATTTTCTTTTACCCTGCCTTTCTCCTTGAATGCAAGCCCTTTAATTCCATCAAAGGATTTTCCTCCTTCCACTACTTTTGCCAGTTCCAAGAAGGTTTGTTCACCCTCAAAGCGAACGACAGAATCAAAAATGCCTTGCAAGCCAAGCAATTGCTTGTACAAGAAGGTGGCATACTGGCCGCCGATTGAAACATGCGCGTTGCAGCCTTGTTTTCTGAGTTCTTTAACTGTTTCAATGATTGAGAAAATTTGCGGCTTGGCTATCGCAGTAAATCCAATCAGGTTTGCTTTTCGCAATTGCCTCAGTGTTTGCTCCCTTGAAAAACCAAATATTTCTTCATCTATAATTTTCACTTTAAAAGAATTAGCCCTAAGATAGCCTGCAATATAGCCAATTGCGAGGCTTTCCATTTTTGGGAAGAAGAAAACATCGCTGCTCCGCTCGTCCCTAAGTCTGCCCAGGGAAGTTTCCACTGAAATCACTGTGCTATGGTTTTATATGTCACTAGTGCAATCTATGGGGCGAACCTGCAATGGTCTGATGCACTGGCGTGTCTCTTCAAGTCAAATTTCTTTTGCCTTTCCGCAGCCAAGCTGTTAATCCAATTGCTTTCCATAATCTCACCTGAAAGGCATGTCTGCTGGTTGCTGGTGCAATGCTTTTATC
>CAZXIC010000002.1:0-35439 GCA_964640195.1 uncultured archaeon
GAAGAAAGCCCTCTTGACCCTTGAGAGGAGGCTGCCTGCCGCTACCTCTTCTCCCCTGAGCAGCTCGTCTGTTATGACTATTTGAGTGTCAACGCCTGTGCCTACGGCTGCAACGATTCCGGCAACAGCGCCCAGGTCAAACTTGCTTATCAGGGAGGCAAAGGCTGCTGTCATGAAAACCTCGCTCAGGCCAATGAAAACCATGGGGAAGGTAAGCTTCAGGATTCTGTAGCGCAGGAACAGGACAAGTGCGACGATTGCAAGCGCAAGCAGGCCCATAAGCAGCGCATTCTGCAGGAAGTTTTCACCAAGCAAAGGACTTATTGTTTCCTTGCTTATGCTTCTCACGCTGACGCTGAGGCTGCCCGACTGCAGCAGAATCTCCAGGTCTGCCCTCCTGCGCTCTGCTTCCTCCAGGCTTGGAGCCAAGCCGAAAATCTGCAGCTTGTCCATCGGCTGGGCATCGGAAAGCTGCGCAACGTCCATTTGCGCAACGCTTTCGCCTAAGCCGATGATGGAGCGCAAGCCGACGGCATCGAAAACAAAGGGCGCTTCCTCTGGAACAGGGAATGCCCGCAGCTCATAGCCCGTTGAGGCCAGCTGCTGTAGCAACGCGCTGTCCAGGTTGTCTGGAACAATTGCTAGCTTTTTTTGCCCTGCAAGCTGCTGCAGCTGCTGCAACTGTTCAGCGCTGAAATTGCTGTCCTCCGCAATAACGTAGGGAAGGCCTGCATTCAGCAAGACCTCTTTTATCTTTGTCCCCTCTGGTATGCCCTTGCCAGGCATTCCTGCCAACAAAATCTGCTCGTCATCATAATAAGTGTTCCTGGGCATGATAAGGACAGCATTGCGTGGCCTGTCTATGAAGAAGTATGTCTGATCGCACTCGTACTCCCTGCCTGTTTCCGGCGAGTAGGAAACAAGCTCGCACTTGTGGAAAGTAAGCTGCGTGAAGCGCACCGCAGCGCTGCTCCGCAAAACAAAGGGCAAAATCCAGCGGATGAAATCGCCCTCCCTGTAAAGCCCGTAGCCCCTTGCAGGGTCTTTCGGCATTTCGATTATGTCCTCGCCTGTGAAAATCACGTTGCCGTCAATCATCGCCTCAAACACGCCTTGTTTCTTGAGCAAGCCTTCAATCCTCTCAATTGTCGCTGGGTCGGTTTCTGCAACCTGTGCAATAACGAAGCTGTCGCCAAAGAAGTTGACGCTGGTGTCCCTGAGGCCTGTCCAGTCAAGCCTCTGCTGGATTGTTGAAACAATCCTTGACCGTTCAGCAGGGTCTGCTACCGGCTCTGCAAGCTGCACTTGGAAAAGTGTGCCGCCCTCAAAGTCTATCCCAAACTGTATTCCCTTGATGCCGATAATCAGGGCACTCGCTACAAGGAAAAGCAACAGCAGAAGAATCCTCCAGTTTCTAATCAACGCAGCCATGGGCAATCACTAAAATAACGATTTCTCCTTCCTGCTTTCAACGTACCACAAAAGCACTGGTGCGTTCATCAGCCAGGTTGAGATGAGGTCTGCAAGCAGCCCGAACAGCAAAACAACGGCTATGGCAAAAATCACTTCGATTTGGTTCAGGTAGCTTACGGCAATCATTGCAATCAGCGCCGCAATCGTCGTGCCAGTCATTGTAAAGCCTGTGAGCATGCTTTCAAAAGCCCTTTCGCTGGGCGCCTTGCCGGCAGAGGAGAGCATCCTTGTCGTAAGCATTATGTCTGTGTCAACGCTGTAACCAATCAGCATTAACAGTGCGGGAATGCTGCTCAATGAGAGCGGGATGCTGAATAAAGCCATCAAGGCAAGAGCACCAGCAATGTCAAACGCGGCTGCAGCAATCACTGCAGCGCTTGGTACGATTTTCCTGAAGAAAACGAATATTACTGCAACTATGAGGATGCCTGCAAATACCGCAACATTGAATGCTGTCTGCCAGAAGCTCTCGCCGAGCGTTGGGCTAACATCCCTTCTTTGGAATGCAACTTCTTCACCCAGATTAAAGTGCTGGGCTATGAGCGATTGCATTTTTTCGTTCATGTCCTTGTTTGCTTCAATCAGGTACAGTTCAGCCTGGGCAACTGCTTCGCTTGCATCGGTAGGAAGGGTTGTTTCCTCAAGGTGTAGTGCGATTATCTGCACGGCATTCCTGCTGTGCTGCAGCGCAGCAGCCGGGTCTGATTCAAGCAATGCCTTTGCAGCATCAATTTCAGCACTTGCCTGCTCAACCGTAATGTTGCTGGCGTACTGCACGTTTACCCCAAAACCGCTTGGCCCTGCCGTGCTGTGCACTTTTAGGTCTTGCAGCTGGTAGTTTGCAGAAAGCAGGCTGCGCAGCTCTGCTGCGTCAATTGGTGTGCTGCTCCTAATCAGCAAGAGGGTTCCGCCCTGCAAATCTATGCCCCTGGGAACGGTTGGCCACACGAGAATTATGAAGAGGAATGCAGCGAAAAGCACTGCAGGCACTAGCACGAAGCGCCTGTACTTCTTTCCTTCATAGAAATTGTCCAGAGCCAAACCAAGCAAACCCCCAATTGCGCCAAAAAGGAATTTAACCCATTTGATATTCTTTTTAAAAAAGGCTTTATAACAAATAATTAAATAAACAATTAAAAAGCTTGTAGGGAGAAAATGAGGCTGCAATTACCGCTGCTGCCGGCATCCAAACAGCTGGTTGACATCGCTTTCAGGAAAGCGAGGAAAAGCGCTGTAAGAATGCGCAGGCAGAAGAACAGGCTCAAGAATGCGAAAAGCCAAGGCATTAAAAAAATAGAGGCGAGCTGCAATTACTTTACTGGAAGGCTGCAGCAGGCAGTCAAGGGCTTTCCATCAATGCAGAAACTGCACCCCTTTTACAGGGAGCTTATTGGGGCAACTGTTGAGCTGGACGCAATGCTCAGGGCGCTTGCCCAGATGAACGCTGCATGCAGAATCGCGGTAAGGCTGAAAAGGCAATACATTGGAAAAGCAAAGGCGCTGCAGCGCGGTGAAGAGAAAAGGGCTGGCATAATTGTCAAGGAATTTTACGGGAGGCTTTCATCGCTTGCAAAAAGCCTTGACAAGGCGATAGAAGCGTACAACCAAAACGCAAGGGCAATGCGTGAACTGCCAGCAGTGCAGTTTGATTTGCCGAGTGTGATAATTGCCGGCTGCCCGAACACAGGGAAAAGCACTATTCTTGGCAGGCTGACCAAAAGCAGGCCTAAGGTTGCTGCCTATCCGTTCACAACACAGCATCTGCAGATAGGGCATCTTATACATAACCAAAAGCCCTGGCTGAGGCTGCAGCTGATTGATACCCCTGGCCTGCTGGACAGGTCCTTGGAAAAGAGGAACAAGGCTGAGAGAAAGGCAATTGCCGCATTGCGCCATCTGGCAGATGCGATTGTTTTCGTTGTCGACCCTACAATGAGGTGCGGCTTTGCTCTAAGCGAGCAGATAAGCCTGTTAAATGATATTAAAAGGGAATTTAAAGGGAGCAAGATTTTTGTTGCACTGAACAAGGCAGATGCTGCAAGCGAAGCCGAATTGGACGCAGCGAAAAAGGCCGTTGGCGGAAAAGTGCTGCTGGAAGGCCATGGAATGGAAAGCCTGCTTGGGCAGCAACTGCAGTGCTTGCTTTAAAATTTTTTCCTTCATAGTATTATATTGGCTATCAAGTCAAGTGGATTTTAATTTAGCTTTCTGCTTGGCGCTGATTTTGGGGGTGCCAGGATGGATGCGGAAGTAAAGAAGGAAATGCAACAGCTGCTTGAGCTAATGCAAGAGGTTGTTGATGACAGGAGCGTACCGAGAAACATCAGGACGATTCTGGAAGAGGCAACGCAAAAGCTGTCAGGGAAGAAAGTGAAGGTAGAGGACTTCAGTTCTGCGATTTACCTGCTGGATGACGTAAGCAACGACATCAACATGCCCAGCCACACAAGGACTGACATCTGGGAGATAATCAGCAAAGCAGAGGCAATAAAAGAGAAGATAAAGGAGCGATAACCTGCGATGCAGTTGGCTGAAGTAAAGGAAAAAGAAAAGGTTGTTGTTGACTACGCTACCCTGAAACAGGCGCTGATTGACGAAAACGCCGTGCAGCTGCTTGCAGCCAAAGAGGGTTTCGAGCAGATAATCGATGAGCTGCTTTCAGAGGGCACATTCTTCATAGACCAGAACGCGGTTGAGAAAAAACTGTTGAGGACAAAAATCAGCACACTGGCGAAAGGGGAAGCGGTTGTGCAAAAAAAGCGCTTCAAGCCGCTTGCAAAAGAAACAGCAGCAGAGCTGCATATACTGTCGCAGTACGATGTAACAGGGCAGAGCAAAAGCAGCGGGACAGTGCAGGACTTCCTGGACTACTTCCAGAGAAAATTCGATTTGCTCTCAGCAATGCTGAGGAAAAGGCATACGATAAACCCAAGGCCAATAAAGAGGCTCAAGGCAGTGCCAAAGGGCACAGCCGTTGACGTAATCGGAATGGTTTCAAGGAAGTGGGTGAGCAAAAACGGCAACATCGCAATGCAACTTGAGGACAAAGAGGCGAAATGCATTGCCCTGGTGCTGAAAGACGACCCTGTTCTCACTGCAGCGGCAGAGCGCATAATGAATGACGACGTTATCGCGGTAAAGGCAATCAAATGGCAGCAGGCTATGCTGATTGTCAAGGAAATCCTGCGGCCGGACCTGCCCGTAAGGGAAGCTAAAAGGGCGGAACGCAGCGTTGCAATTGCCTCAATAAGCGACATACACGTCGGAAGCAAGCTTTTCCTTGAAAAGCCCTTCAACTCCTTCCTTCAGTGGCTGAACGGCAAAACAAAAAGCAAGAAGGAGATGGAGAAGGTCGGCAGAATAAAGTACTTGATTGTAAGCGGCGACAACATTGACGGCATCGGCATCTACCCAAACCAGTTCAACGAACTGAACATCAAAGATGTATATGAGCAGTACGAAGAGTTGAGCAAATTCCTCACGCAGGTGCCGGAATACATTGAAGTGATGATTTGCCCTGGGCAGCACGATGCTGTGCGTTGGGCTGACCCGCAGCCCGCCATTCCCGAACAGTTTGCGCCAGAACTGCACAAGCTGTCAAACATTCACTTTGTGGGCTCGCCAAGCTGGGTTTCAATTGAAAGGCTTACCACGATGATTTACCACGGCGCTGCACTGCACGACTTGATTTCCTCAGTGGGCTTTTTGAGTTCGGAGCATCCGGAAGAGGCAATGATTGAGGCGCTGCAGAGGCGCGACCTGATGGCTGCATACGGTATGAAGCAACCTTACATGCCGGAAAAAGAGGACTTCATGGTTATAAGGCACGAGCCAGACCTCGTTTACATAGGCGACATGCACCATAACGCCTATGGCAGTTACAGGGGCACGACAGTAATCAACAGCGGAACCTGGCAAAGCAGGACAAACTACCAGGTAAAGCTTGGGCACGTGCCAACCCCCTGCATTGTCCCAGTGCTGAACCTTGCAACGGGGAAAATAAGCGAAAACCACTTCCTGCACGAGGAGAGGGTGCCATAAATGCGCTTTAAGCTGGAGATTGAAGCAGAGCCTGCAATAAAAAAATACTACGGGGAAATCGCTGCCGAGGTGGAAAAACAGCTTGCAGTGGCGGAAAAGGCAAAGGCGCTTGGGTTTGATGTAAGCACCTCCATTGAAACAACGCCGGTTACAGACCTTGCCGACAGGACAGAGACTATTATCGGCCCGCCTGGAATCGCGAAGAAGTACAGGGAAGTCATTGAGGAAAAGAAAGGCGACAGGATGCAGGCTATTTTCCAGTTGTTCAGGGAAATAATTGAACAGCGCTGGTGCAAGATTGCTGACGAGCAAAAGCGCGTTGAGCAGGCAATCAAGACATGCCTTGTCCTGAGTACAGAAGGCGTTGTTGTCGCGCCGCTTGACGGCGTTCCCGAAATAAAGATAAGCAGGAATCCTGACGGAAGCAGTTACATAGACATATATTACGCTGGACCGATAAGGGCAGCAGGCGGCACTGCCGCTGTCCTTCCCCTGATTCTCGGGGACTATGCAAGACAGCTGCTCGGCTTGGACAGGTTCAAGCCAACAGATGACGAGGTTGAAAGGTATGTTGAGGAGTGCCAGATTTACGAGGAGCAGGTGAGCAGGCAGTATAAGCTGAGCGACGACGAGATCAGGAAAATCGTGAGGGGCTGCACTGTTTGCATTAACGGCGAGCCCACAGAGGAAAGAGAGGTTGCAGTTCACAGGAATCTGCCCAGGATAGAAAGCAACAGGGTCAGGGGCGGCATGTGCCTTGTGATAAGCGAGGGCGTTGCAATGAAGGCACCAAAGATTCTGCGCTTTGCAAATGGGCTTGACTTGGACTGGAGCTGGCTTGAGGGCATAATAAAGATTGCCAAGAGCGAAAGCGGCGAAAGGAAAATCGGGCCAAATGAAAAGTTTTTAGAGGGCACTGCGGCAGGCAGGCCGATTTTCTGCTATCCCAGCACAGTTGGCGGCTTGAGGCTTCGCTTCGGCAGGGCAAGGAACATGGGGATAATGGGAAAAGGGATGCACCCTGCAACGATGCACCTGCTTGACGGCTTTGTTGCTGTTGCAACACAGATAAAAGTTGAGAGGCCCGGCAAGGCAGCTGGCATTTTCCCTGTTGACAGCATTGAAGGACCAATTGTAAGGCTGGCTAACGGCAGCGTTGAAAAGGTAAGCAGCTTGCAGCAGGCGATTGAGTTAAAGCCGAGGATGGAAAAAATCCTTTTCCTCGGCGATTTGCTTGTAAGCGTTGGCGATTTCCGGTACAGCGCGCACCCGCTTGTTCCGGTTGGCTACTGCCCTGAGTGGTGGGCGCTTGAGCTGCAAAGGCAGCTGAGAAAAATCCCAGTGGATTTGAAGCAGTTTTGGGGGTTTTTGCGCAACCCAAGCGGGGTCAGCGTTGCAGAGGCAATTGAGTTAAGTGAGCGTTACAACGTGCCCCTGCACCCGAATGCGCTGCACTACTATGCGGCGCTTGAAAAGGATGAATTGGTTAAGCTGATTGGATTTCTACAGGCGGGCAGGGCAGTTAAGAAAAATAAAAAAATCCACTCAATTGAATTGCGGCTTGAGCCAGCTGCAAAAATACTGCTCGAAAAGATAGGGCTGCCGCACAAGGTAGAGGGGAAAAAGATAGTGATTGCTGGAAATGAGGCCCTCTGCCTGGAAAAAACGCTTGCACTGGAAAAGAAGCGCGAGGAGATTTCTGGAATTGTTGAGAAGGCAAAGGATGTGATTGACGCCCTGAACAAGTTGAGTGGAATAGTTGTAAGAGATTTGTGCGGCACTTTTGTCGGAAGCAGAATGGGCAGGCCTGAAGCAAGCAGGCCGAGGAAGATGGCTGGAAACCCAAATGTTCTTTTCCCGATAGGGCTGCACGGCGGCAGCACCAGGTCAATCAACAAGGCAATGGCAAGCGAAGCAGACGGAAAGCCAGGCAACATAATCGTTGAAATAGCCCTGTACAGGTGCCCGAACTGCAGGGAAACGCGTGAGGGGCCTTTCTGCCACCAATGCGGCAAAAGGACAGAGAAAAAAAATTTGTGCCCGAACTGCGGCAGCATCGCTGATGAAGAGAAGTGCGGGCGCTGCGGCGCTGTAACCGCGCCGAGCAGCAACAGGCGGATTGACCTGGGTTTGCTCATGCAACATGCAGCAAGGAATCTCGGCATTAAGGTACCGCAGCTGGTCAAAGGCGTCAGGGGCACGATAAACAGGAAAAAGATAACAGAGCCGCTGGAAAAGGGCTTGCTCAGGGCAAAGCATGACATGCACATTTTCAGGGATGCAACGATAAGGTACGAGCTGATTAACGCCCCGTTAAGCCATTTCAAGCCGGAGGAAATCGGAACCGGTGTTGAAAAGCTGCGTGAGCTGGGGTACACAAAGGACATTGACGGAAAAGAGCTGCGTGATGCAAACCAGATGCTTGAATTGATGCCGCAGGACATGATAATCCACGAAGAGGCTGGAACATTCTTTGTGAGGGTAATGCAGTTCATTGATGAATTGCTGCAGCGCTTCTACAAAGCGCAGCCTTACTTCAACGCAAAGCTGAAGGATGACCTGATTGGGCAGCTTTTGCTCGGGCTCGCGCCGCACACCAGCGCAGCAATAGTCGGCAGGGTTATCGGCTACACAAAGGCAAGGTGCTGTTTCGCGCACCCATTCTTCCACCAGACAAAGAGGAGGAACATTGACGGCGACCAGGACAGCCTGATGCTGCTGATGGACGGCCTGCTGAACTTTTCGCATTCATATCTCCCGAGCAGCAGAGGGGGCAGGATGGATGCGCCGCTTGTGTTCACGGTTGCATTAAAGCCAAGTGAGATTGACAACGAATGCCACGATATGGAGAAATGCAGCGCTTACCCCCTCGAGCTGTATGAAATGGCTCAACGAATACTGCCCCCTGACATCGCGGGGATTGAAAGGGTTGCAGACAGCTTGGGCAAGCAGAGCCAGTACAGCGGCTTTGGCTTTACGCATCCCACCAGCAAATTCGATGCAGGACCGACAACAAGCAAGTACGTTGCCCTGAACACGATGGAGGAAAAGATCAGGAGCCAGGCGAAATTGCAGACACGAATTGCTGCTTGCAATGCAAAGGACGCATTGGAAAGGACGATGGTATCGCACCTGCTGCCGGATTTGATTGGGAACACAAGGGCTTTCAGCAGGCAGACTTTTAGGTGCACGAACTGCAACAGCAGGATCAGGAGGCCGCCGCTTGACGGGAAATGCCCGAAGTGCGGGCAGCCCAAGATAATTCTCACAGTAAACGAGGGCGGCGTGCGCAAATACCTGGAAATTGCAAGGAATATTGCAAGGGAATACCAGCTAAGCAACTACTTACAGCAGAGGATTGAACTGATTGGGCAGGAGATAGACAGTCTTTTCACAAACCAGCAGCAGGAACAGAAAAAGCTGGCGGAGTTTGTTTAAATTCTTCTTTTTCTAGCGAAGTTTCTTTTTGTTATCTTGTAAGCCTTGATTGCCTTGTAGTGCATTCGTGACATTTGAGCGATAATCCTAGACTTCAAGGGTGGTTTTCCGAGATCAATTATCTCTCTGTGATCAAAAGCCTTTTTCAGCGCCGGAAAATGCAAAGAACCTCCGATAACAAAGTTCGGGTTTTTTCCATGCAAACCTTTTCTAAGAATCTTTTCCGTTATTGGAAACATCGCGAAATAGGTTAACCTTTTAGACCTTCGGCTTACCTTTTTGCCCGCCTCTTGCAGCAGCAGTTGCTTTTTAAACCGGCTAATAGCATAAGGGTCGCCTTTCCCCCCAACTCCAAAAGGCAAAATATCCACATCTTTCCGCATCAAAAAATCAAAAACTTTTTCAAGAAAAACGGTTTCAGGGTCGGTCGTTGCTTTAATGGGAGCGCCTAACATTCTCTCCGCAAATCGGTTAAGCAGGTTTTCAAGCTGTATTTTAGCTAACTCAAAAGCAACCTGGTCACCTTTTTTTATGCCACGCTTCTCAAGTGCTTCAATTACTTTTTTTGCACTATCCACGCCCTCATGCTTGCAAGTAATAAGTACTGGCCCATCCTTCTTTTTCATACAAGAATTAGGACGCTATTTTTTAATATTACTTCCTTCACTCCCTCATTATCTCTTTTTCAAGTGCTTCCCTAAGCCTTTTTGCGTCAAAGCCGAGCTTTATCAAAGTGGTTGTTCCCCTGACTCCCTTTCCCGAAGCGGTTGTCAAAAGCAAGCCGTAAGTGTCCAGCTCGCTCACGTATTGCCTGAACCACCTGCTGCTTACAGCGCTTTCGCCCAGGCTCTTTGCAATCCTTCTGTACTCGCTGTAGATGTCCCCGCTGAAGAAAACCCCTCCCTCTTCCTGCGAGTCAAGCCTCTTCAAGCCCTTTCCCTGCACTGTGAGCAGCGCTGCCGCATACAGCAGCATCTGCTGCTGCCTTGGGAGCGTTGAAACCATGTTGAGGGTTACCTCCTCCTCAACGCTGCTCTTTGCTTTCCTTACCGTAATATCTGTGACAGTGTCAAGCTGTAAGCGGTCTGCTTCCTCGCCGGCGCGGAGCAAAAGCATGACCGCTGTCCTGGCATCGCCTGATTCCTGGGCAGCCAGCGCAGAAGCCAGGTTTATGGCGGAATCGCTTACAACATTCGGCTTGAAGGCTTTGGCAACCCTGTCATGCAGGATTGCCTTCAGCTCTTCCGCGTTGTACGGCGGGAAAACCATTTCCTGCTCCAGCAAAGCGCTTTTTGTCCGCACATCCAGCCGGTCCTTGAAAAACAGGTTGTTGCTGATTCCAAGCAGCGAAACACTGCCATGCTGCAGTTCGTCGTTTGCCCTTGTAAGGGAGTAAATCAATTCATCCAAATCGCGGACCTTGTCAACCTCGTCCAACGCAATTATCACGTGCATGCCATGCCCAGAGCGATTGCCTTGGTCAGCGTACTCCAGCAGCTTTTCGTAAACGAACGCGCTGCTGTAGCCGATGAAATCGCTTTTCGGATAGAATTTCCCAAGCACTTTCTGGAAAACCTTGTACTTTGTGTTGTGCGCCCTGCAGTTAACGTAAGCAAACATAACAGGTGAGTGTTGCTCTTCAATAAACAGCTGCAATTGCTGCAGGACGTGCTTTACCGTCACTGTTTTCCCTGTTCCGACCTTGCCGTATACAAAGATGTTGTTTGGCTTTTTGCCCTGCAGGACTGCAGCAAGGATTCTGCTAATCTTCTCGATTTGCTGCTCTCTAAACGGCAAAGATTCAGGCAAATAGTGCGGCGTGATGATATTCCTGTCCAAAAAGACAGTGGGCTTGCACAGCTGCTGCTGGAAGATGTTTTGTTTCTCCTGCTGCAATTGCTGCATCAAAAAACCCCTTGTCCCAAAAAACAACTGTTTGCCTGCTGCCCTGCCGCAGTGCTGCCCCCGCCAGGTACATGCGCCCCCCGCTGTTATAAAAAATCGGGTAAAAAATTGGGAGTATAATAATAATGCCTGCAAAATTAAAATAGATTTTTAATTTCAAAAGCAAACCATGCAGCTGCGCCAGCTTTGGTTTCCATACTGCAGCTCTGCCAGGGGTTATGTATGAGAAGCAAGCTGCATCATTTAAAAAAAGGTTTGTAGGAAGCTTATTATAACCAGAATTAGGGGGTGTAGGTGCAAATGCCTTTTTTGGAAAAAGTGCTCAAGAAGCAGGAAGGAGTCGACATGGAGGAATTCCTGAACAGCCTGGACTCAGAGGACGAAACGCTGTACGAGGACGCGGATGCCTTTGTCAAGCCCTTAACGCTTGCAGCAGATACAGACGCGGAAACAGTTTTAAACGAGGCAAAGAGCGGCAACATTATTTTGCTGAATATCAGCGATTTGGGGAAGAGAAACGCAATAAAGCTGAAGGAGCTCGTTACAAAGATAAAGGAAGGAATTGACGGAATAAACGGCGACATCGCAAGAATAAGCCATGACAGGGTGCTGGTAACGCCGAGCAAGGTAAAAATTATTAAGAAGAAGGAAGCCCAATAGATTTGAGGCTCAATGTTTCTGGGCAATCCTTCATTTCCAATTTCCTTCAAGCTGGAGCAGGTCACTGAATTAGTTGAAAACCTGCTCAAGGAAAAGAACTGGAAACTTTTTGAGGTTGCAGAGCTAAGGCTTGTTCTCGCACCGTTTTTCGTTTTCTACTACGATGCAGCCTTTGAAAAAAAAGGGGAAAGCGGAAGGCATGTCGTGGCTGAAACAAAGAGGGGGAGGCTTGCGCTGGATGCTGTCTCCGGTGAATTGAACCATGCGCTTGCTGAAACGATGCCCGGCGAAAGCAAGCTTGCAACGCAGCTGCCGGACACCTATCCTGTTGAGGTGAAGGAGCAGACGCTTTCAAAGCAGGAAGCAAAGGAAATCGCCGTAATGAAAACAGCTTCAATGCTTGGAACGTCGCGGGACTGCGTGGTTTTAAGTGACTTCAAAACTGTTTACTATCCTATGTGGATAGCGGACGTTACAGTTGCAGATGAAACGCATCAGGTGCAGATAAGCGCTGTAACCGGGGAAGTCTTTGGCGAAGAACGCGTTCCGGAAAGGGAAAAGGGCTTTGTTGAAATAACCGGGGAAACGCTGGATGAATTAAAGCAGCCCGGCGCCTGGCTGAGGTACAGCAGGGGGCTTGTGGGAACGGCAGCAGAAAAGCTGAGCAGCGGGGAAAGGGGTGCAGAGCCTGTTAAGGCAGCGCATGGCAGGATAGTTCTGCCAAGTGTAACGCGCAGGCCTGGCTTCTGGCTGAGCGTACTGCTGCTGGTTATTCTGGCAGTTGTAGTGTTTTATTTGTAACCAGCCTGCTTATCAAGTTTGTTATCCGGTTGCTGAAACCAGGCACTTAAGGTGTGTTTCCCACTCAAGCCCCTGTGCAGCAGCGATGCCCTGCTTTTGTGCGTCAAGTTCTGACAACAACTTTTGCGGGTTCCACCAGAATTTGACGCTTTCGCCCTCTGTCGTAACGCAGACGTACTCTGCTTCAACCAGGTCAATTACCTCCTGCAACGCACCGACGTTTTTCGAAACACTCCATTCAGTCAGGCTGATGTTAGCGCCTGTAGCAGTATCACGGCTCTGCGAGTAAAAGTTGCTGTTATTTGAACAGGCGTTGTGCAGGTTAATCCTATCGTCAAAGGGAATGTAGAAAACAGACTCAAAGTAAAGCTGATCCCCCTCTTGCGCAACAGGATAGCTGTAGCCGTAGCTGTCTTCCCTCTCTTTCAATATCGCGCAGTTCTGGCTGCCCTGCGCTTTGCTGTCCTGGTATACTACCGGCAGCGGATTGCCGGCATAATCCACGCAGCGGGATGGCTTTATACCCATGGTGCTTCCTGCACCTGTCCAGAAATTCATGTAGGCTTTTACAGGCGAGGGTATTGTTTCGCCACTTACTGGCTCAGTTAGATAATAATAAGCCTCAGCCTTTCCTCCATCAGGCAGCAAAGACATAAGGACAGCTGTTGCGAAAGACGGCGCAAAGCTAAGCGACAGGATGCTGCCTTTTGCAGAGTCCCTGCTGACATCCAAAATCATGCCCCTGTCTGTCAAATTGACTGAGGCAAGGTCTGAAACCTTTTCAGTGGAAAGCTCCCTGGCTCCGCTCGTGCTGTCGGTTGCAACAACCGGGACAAAGCTGCCGCCTTCCCAGCCCCCTGTCAGGTAAATAGCCTCGGTTTCATTATTAAAGCCCAGGCCGTATCCTTCCCTGTGATAGCTCCCGTCTGACTGGACGCCAATATTGCCGTTGAAAGGAAGGTAGTAGAACGGGCTGTAAACCGCGGGAGGCAGCAGCTTTCTGAATATGACAGTTATCACTGCCTCTAATTCTACGACAGTTTCGCCTTCCTCGTCCAGGTAATCATAGAAGAAATCGTACTGGTCGCCGCTGAACTCAAGGTTTATGAAAACTTCATACTTTCCTGCCTCAATCTCTGCAGGCCCTGTCCCGTCATCCAGCTGGAAGTGCATTTTCTCGGTGCTGAGGAGGTATTGGTCCCAGTATGAGCCGCTGTCCCTCAGCACCTGCAAAGGCGCGCCAAACACTGCTTTTGTATAATAGTCCACGAAATCACTCCTGAAATCAGAGCTGAATGTATCCTCTATGAGGTAGGCGTCAAACCACCTCAGTGAATTTATCTGCTGCTGGTTGAGCACAATGCCCTCGCTTGCAAGCTCCCTTATTCTCTCAAGCTTTTTGACCACCTCGATGCTGAACTGCGCTGGGTCGCAGTAAATGTAGTTTGGGTTGTCTGCATCGCAGGCGTTGATGCCTATTTCATCCCACTCCCAGTTGAGCAAAACATTCGGCTTGGCAATGAAACCAGTCCTGCCTGTTATTCCGCCGTGGCCCATGCAGTCTTTCTGCTCTGCGCCGGTTAACCTAACGTGGAAATACTCAGTGCCGGTTTTCTTCGCAGCCCCTGGCGTGGAAGTCAGGGCAACGACACTTGCCTCCGGGCTGGCAGTTATGTCTATGCCTGTGTCATCAAAGCTTATTAAAACATCTGCTGTTGAGGTTGCAATAGTGTAGCGCATCCTGTCAAAGTCTTCCGGCTTCAACTTCTGAGTTGGCTTGAAACTCTTTTGGCTTTGCCCTGCCGGAATCGTGTAACTGCCAATGCTTGTTTCCGGCCCTGTTTCTTCTGCAAGATACACCCTTGGCGTGACGTCATCAACTACTGCGGTGTTGCTGTCAGAGCTCTGCATGGCAATGTTAGCCAGTGCAAGAGCCTCTATCGGAATCGTGTTAGGCAGGTCTATGCGTATGATTGGGTCTGCAGCATTGATTGCGTGGGGGCCGTCATAATGCCAGTTGCCGTCAGAGCAATAGCCGAGCAGCAAAATTTCCCCGCCGGAATCACCGCCTGACCTGGTTCTCGCGTCTATCAGCACTGTGTCTGTTTGCAGGGGCTCTATCCCAAGGGCTTCGCTTCCAAGTTCGGAGAGAAGCAGCGCAAGGTTGCCGTCCACTGCAGCCTGGTTATTCAGGTCGAGGCCGTAAATCCCGAACCGCGGGTTTGCAGCACTGACAGAGATTCCAAGCATTTTGTCTGGTTCAATTTCCTGCGGCTCTGCTGCCACCAACAGGTTTGTATCCACAGGCACATCATTTATTCCTGTTTCAGTGAAGGTCCAATCAAAATCGGTGTCTTCCAGGACAATGCCGCTGCCCTCAATGCTGTCCTCAACCTGAATCAGTGCATAGGTTTCACCAGCCAAGCCGTTGTTTATGACATCAAAATCAATTTTGCCTTCATGGTCTGGGTCAGTGCTGGTATACTGCCATTTAATCTGGCTGAGGTTGGCAGTGGCGCCTGACAGGCTCAGCCTGATTTCGTTAGCCATTCCCCCAAAATGGTAGGGGACAACAAATTGCCCAGAGAAATAGCCGCTGAGCGCACATTCTGCAAGCGATGCTTCAGCGTTTGGTATGTTTCTGTTACAGAGAGTGTGCTGCCCCTGCCAGAGTGGTTTATCTGTAATGCTGGCTGCAGCTCCAAGCCCGGTTGAAAGACCCGGGGGGTAATACGTTTCTGTGTCAACCCAGCCCTCTGTGTCTACAACAGGGCCAACAATTTGTTCATCGTCTGCCCCAATCGGCGGAACAAGATTGGTGATGCTCTGCCAGTCGTTTTCCCCCCTGAAATAGTGCGCGAAGATGTTGTGCTTTGAATGCCCGCTGTGTTCTTTGTCTGTCATGAAAACGTCAACCCAGTCAAGGTTGACAAAGCCACCGCCGGTTGTCACTGGAAGCTCAATGCTTTGCCCGCTATCCAATTGCAAATCGCTGTAAACCTGCTGCCTCTGCCTTTTAACGCCTGGGGACAGCTCTTCTATCCCAACATCAAAGTCAACGAACTTTGGGTCTGTATGCAGATGGACCTTCCTTAAATCCGGCAGAAGGAGGTCTTCAACAAACGCGAAGCATTCGTCTTTGTTGGTTATCCTGCCGCTGTCTTTGCCTCCGGAAATGTCAAAGGTTGTCTTGTCTATGGTAAAGCAGCCTGTCTCGTCTTCAACAAAGACCCTGATTTTTGCAAGCGGGCCCTTGAAGCCGCCCTGGTCTGACTTAAAGCGCGCAAGCAGGTGGATGTAGTACTCGCCTATCCCAAGGGCGGGCTCTATTTTCAGGAAATTTTGCGCTGCCTTGACCTTAAGCTTCTTTGACTCATCTTTGTCCAACGTGAATTGCGCATCCTGGGCTTCATTCAGATACTTGGTGTCCTCGTACAGGCTGAGCTCTGTTTCAAGCCTTATCACGGCTCCTTCGCCGCACTCATTCGTCTGCACCCGGAAGTCTGCTGTTGTTGCCTGGCTTCTTTCAACAGTAAGCTCTTCCGTGTCAAAGGAAATGCAGTCATAGCTTATGTCAGGAATAACAGGCGCGTGACCAACAGGGATGACCACTTCCTTTACTTCGTAGCCTGCTTTTGTAACTTTCAGCCTTACCTCTGTTACGCCAGCCAAATTCGGCAGGTTGGCGTAGGAAAACACGCCGTCTTCATCAGTCCAGCCGATGCCTTTGCCCCCGTCATCAGCAGGATAAGTTTCTGCCCCGACCTTCAATACAACATAGGCATTTTCAATCTTGGTTCCTTGGTCTGCTGCATCTACAACAGCGCCGGACAGTGGTGGCGTGCCAACATCAGGCAGGCTTGAAGGCAGGTAGAGCACCAGCATTTTTCTGCCTGGCACTACCTTCAGCCTCGCAATCGCAGTGCTGCCAGGCACATCAGTGCCGGCATCTAAAACAAATTCCATTTCGCTTGCATCGCCACCTGTCGACATCCTTGGATAGATGCTGAATTCGTCTGAAAGCGGGGTGTCATTTGGGAAATCGGTCTGTGCTGGCAGGAGGCTTTCGGGCCCGAAATCGCCGTCTTGCTCGGTAAATGGATTGAAGGCAATTGCCCTCGGGTTTTTGTTTTCCGCTGTCAGGGAAACGTCTGAAAATTCCTTGCCGCTGCAGTTGTAAACCCAGTAAGACAAGCCGTATTCAGTGTTTACTTTGGTTTCAACCGGTGCTGCCTCTGGGTCAAGGGGGATGTTTGCAAATGAATCCTCGGCAAGGTCATGCAGCTTAAAGCTCCAGGCAACGCCGACATCCTGGCAGAAAACCTCGCCTATCTGAAAAACCTCTATTTTTTCTGCTGTCCTCTTTATTTCACCGGCAACGTCTGCCTTTGCCCTGTAGTAAAACTGCAGTTTTGTCAAGTCGCTCAGTCCGCCCTGGATTGTAAACTTCACTGTAACCGGCAAAACGATTTTTTCGCTAAAGCCATCGTAGTAAACATTCGCCTGCTTTGCATCAATGCTTGTACTGCAGCCCTCTGGCTCCTCAAATGGATAAGCGGGATTGTCGTTCCAGCAGCTGCTAAGGACAGCAGAGGAGGAAGCAGGAGCCCTTACGCCATCAATTTTAATCCCGTAATCAAGAGGCAGGTGTATGTCTTTATCCAGCCCTACCCTTATGTGCTGCACTATGTTTGCATAGTCTGTGTCCTCAGAAAGGATTAGCTCAAACCTGCCGTAATATGCTGTTGCACCTTGGGGGTTTGACTCTATTTTTGCTGGCTTGCTTTTGCAGCCCCAATCGCTGCAGAAATAGAGGAAGCGCGTATCAAGGAAATCTATGGGCTGAACATCTGCTTCCCTGATTAAGCCGATTTCAACCTTTGCCCTGTCGCCAGAGACGATGTCAATTACCTTGGCTGCAACACCGCTGACAAATTCTTCCTTGCTTGCCTTAACGAAAACAAACCTGTCAGCCTTTATTGCATCGCTTTCACACTTTCCATTGGTGCCTGTAGTGCAGGTTGACAAAACCTCGCCATGGACTGCATCAACGAACTCAACCTCTGCCCCCTGCAGCGGCTCCTTCTCGGCGATTGTTGCATCAAAAACAGTTGCCTCAACAGTGCCTTCGCCTATTACGACCGTTACAGTCGTTGCCTTCTCTTCGCCTGCAGCGAGCGTTACCTTTTCGGAAACGCCTTCTGCTGCACCAGACTTTGCCCTTGCAAAGTATGTGCCTGGGGCAAGGTTTTTGAACAGCGCGTTGCCGTCCACGTTCGTTTTATTTGCGGGGTAATTAATCGGGATTGCCGGCTGGGAATCATCGTACAACCAGACGCTTGCATCCTCTATTGGCACGTTGTCCTCGTCAACGACCAGCACAATAAGCCTTGCGCTGTTTTCTGGTGTTGAACGCACCAAAGAAATTTCCGTCGGCGTGTTGTCTGCCGGCTCTTTCAGCGGCAAATCAGGCTGAACCTTCGTTATGTAATCCCTGTGGCTTATGACGGCAAGGTAGGCTGCATTCTCATCGCTTACATACTTCTCAACCAAGCCGTGTTCATCACTGACCTTTGAATCAATCAAAACACTGCCCTGGTAGAGCAGAACAGTGGCGTCTGCAATCTCGTTGTCTGTGTCCTGCTCAACCAATTGCAAAAGAATCTTTTTGCCGGGTGGAAGCACTGGCAGGGTGATTGAAACAAGCTCTGTTTGGCCCGCTCTCACAAGAATGCCTGTTTGCTGCCCTGTTCTGCCGTCAACTGCTGTTACGCTTACAGTGTAAGTGCCTGGCTCAACGCCTGCAAAGGAAAAACCGCCTGCTTCGCTTGTTGAACCCGAATCAACCAAAGCATTTGTTGTCTCGTCAATCAGCCCCACTGCAGCATCGGCTTCTGGGGTCCCGTCATCATTCCCTACAGTTACCCTCACTGTCCCGGTTGTTTCAATTACAACCAGGTTCATGGTAATGTAGGTTATGTCTTTTGTTATTGTTTTGCTCTGCCTCTCATACCCGTCTGCTGAGGCAGTTGCAATCAAGCTAATGCAGTTCTGTGCCTGGATTAACTCGAACTCGCCGGTGGAACCTGACTGCGTTGATGGTGCTGGGCCGCCGCCTGCACATCTGTATGTTATGGTTACCTCTTTTTTCAGCAGCTGGTTTGTGCTGCCGTCTACAACCATTATTGTCCTTTCAAATGGTTCGCCTCCAAGTTCAGCTACCTCTGCAGCCAGCGTAACGGTTGTTGTTTCGCCTGCGACAAGCGAAATGTTTTTTATAAGTGTTCTAAAGCCCTCTTTTGAAAAAGATGCCTCTGCATCCAGTTCCTGTGAAGGGATTTGCAGGGCTGCTTCGCCAAACTCATCGGTTGAAAAGCTTTGGGTTTCTTCGTCCAGCATCAAATCTATGCTCACGCCGCTTACAGGGCTGTTTGATTCGTCTACAACCAGGATGGTCGCAGAGAAAACAGCCTGTGGCAGTGCAAGGAAAATGAAGAGCAGAAGCAGGCAGCAGACTAGTGCGATGAAGAGAACAAAACTGGGGAAAACCCTGTCAATCGGCTCAATTAACTTGTAAATGGGGGCGTGCTCATTCACTTTATCTAGGAGATCGTAGTACCTGTCCTCAAAAAAGTAATAGAGTTCCTTTAATTTGCTTGCTATTGCCCATGGCGGCATAAAAACCCCAAGTAAGTGGCTTTTAAATGATTTATATTTATTTTAAAATAGCTTATAATTAAAGGTTACGGTTCAAGAAAAAAAGGGAAATTGGATGGTTTTGGCGTATTTGCTGCTGGCGGTAATCTGCATTCTTGGTGTTACGACAACAGCAAGCGATTTAAGGCATGGCAAGATATATAATAAGACAATAGCTGCAGCAATGGCAGCAGCTGTTGTTGTCAACGCAGTGCAACTGCAGTTTGGCAGCCTGCTTCTGTTCAGCGCAAACCTTTTCTTTGCATTCCTCGCAGGTTTCATCTTATTTGCTGCAAGGATGTGGAGCGCCGCAGATGCAAAGCTGTTTCTGGCATACGCCCTGCTCGTCCCGGGCAGCTTTAACGTTTTTGGCTCCTTTCCCCTGTTTCCCTCGCTTAACATCCTGGTAAACGCCTTTGTGCCTGCTTTCCTTTTCCTTCTGGTTAGGCTGCTGCAGCAGACAACAGCAGGGCAAAAAATTGAAAGCCTGGGGAGGGCGTTTGCACTCCGCAATCTGGCTTACCTTTCAGCCGGGGTTTTCGCTTTGGGCTGGCTGGTTGAAGTGTTGCTGTTTTTCCTTGGGATTCCAGGCAACTTTTTCCTGAATATCTTCATCCTGTTCATTTTAATTGAATTGGTTGGCTCGCTTGTGCCTGGGAAATTTACTGCATATTTGATTGCACTGCTCGCCCTGGGCAGGATTGCACTGCAATTCAGCCAGCTTGCAAGCGCTGCATTCCTGCTGAATTTTGCACTGAGCGTCTTGTCAATTCTTTTGCTGTTTTACTTCACTGTCAGCCTCGGCTTCCTTGCCTACGGGAAAAGGACAAGGGTAAGCGAACTAAAGCAGGGCATGGTTCTGCTTGAGGCAGTAGCAGGCAACAGCAAGGGCAAGTTTGTCAAAAAAGACATTTTCAGTAGGGGACTTTTTGCTGCACTCGGCAGCATGAAAACGCCGCTTGCAATTGACGTAAAGGCAAGCGGTTTGCAGCAGCGGGACATTGAAAGGCTAAGGCAGTGGCAGCAGCATGGAAAACTGGGCTTTGACAGCATTCTGGTCCAGCGCAGCTTCGCATTTGCGCCAATACTGTTCTTCGGCGTAATTTTAACCATCCTGTGCAGCGGCAACTGCATAGCATTTCTCGCATCCCTCCTATTGAAGGGTTTATAATTTTTTTTAACCCAATTTTAAATGGGTGCCGAGGATGGAGAGGGCTGAAGCTGGAAACTTTGTTTTGAACGAAAGGGAAAAAAGCGTTATTGTCTCAGTTAACCCGAAAATCTATCCGCTGCCTGCTGTCTTCAGCGCAGCCTACTCCCTGATGGACAGGGCCTATGCAGTGGTTGACGGCGACAAAAGCAAGCGGCTGACTGTTACCCTCTGGCCAAAGGGGAAGCAGCGGCTGCATGAACTTGCAATGCTGTTCAACCAGGAGCTGCTTAACTACTCTGTCTGCTTCAACCAGGCAAGGGAAACCGCTGCCGTAAGGGAAGCCCTAATAAAGAGGGCTTTCCTTGGCCATGATGCAGCTGAAGACAAGGATGAGTTGCTTGTTAAAGACCCTTTGGGCATTGCAAATCCCTGGCAAAAGCAAAAGGGCAAAAAGGCAGGGAAATGAATGCAGCATGTTTCTGTTGAAAAGGGGAAGCTGGTGGTAAGGCTGAACAGCAGTTTTTACTCAAAGAAGGCGGTAACGCGTGCAGCGGAGGAATTCAGCAATGCATGCGATTCAAAAATCACCAGGCGCGGCAAATTCTTTTGCATATGCCTGCTGCCCCGCTCAAAAGAATTGTGCATCAAAGAGACAGGCCTGCTGTTCTGCAACTTTGCCCTTGCGGCAATGCAGGCGAGGTAGCCAGGCTGGTTTGAATGGGTGCCAAAAGCAAAGCTGTTCTGTTCAACCGCTTCTTTCTGCACAGCTTTGACAGGGGGCACAACCTGCTTACAACAGACCACGGCGGCTGGGCTGTGCTTGACAGCAAGGAATTGCAGGAGTTGCAGGAAAGGAAGCCTGGCAAAAGGCTTTCTTCAAAGCTTGAAAAACGGGGGATAATCGTAACGCGGAAAAGCAGGGAAAAAATAGCTGAAAGGTTTGAGAAGCGGTTTGGGTTCCTGTTCAATGGAACGAGCCTGCACATAGTCAACCCAACAATGAGGTGCAACCAGTCGTGCGTTTACTGCTATGCAAACGCAACGAATGCACTTGGCAGCAAGGAGGGCGATTTAAGCGAGGAAACCGCAGAGAAAATAGTTGACTTCATCTTCCAGTCGCCTGCCAGGGATATTACAATAGAGTTCCAGGGCGGCGAGCCCCTGTTAAGGTTTGACTTGGTGCGGTTTATGGTTGAAAAAGCGAAGGAAAAGAATGCCGAAAAAGGGAAAAGCATCCTGTGGAATGTTGTGACAAACCTTACCCTCATGAATGACGGCATAGCGAAATTCCTCGAGGAAAACAGGGTGTGCCTTTCAACCTCGCTGGACGGTCCAAAGGAAGTGCACGAAAAGAACAGGCCTTTTACCGGCAATGGCAGCTATGAGCAGGTTCTTGGCTGGATAAAGAGGCTGAAAAAGGACTACGAGCTTGGCAACGTCGGGCTGCTTCCGACCATAACAAGGCATTCACTGCCTTACGCAAAAGAGCTTGTTCGGCTTTATGCATCGCTTGGCATGAGGGACATTAGGCCTGTTGTGCTGCGGCGGATTGGAAGGGCAGCAAGCAGCTGGGACAAAATCGGATACAGTGCAGAGCAGTACCTCTGCTTCTGGAAACAGGTTGTTGAAGAATGCATCAGGAGGACAAGGCGAGGCAAGTTCATGAGCGAAACAACCGCTGTCCTGATTCTGCTGAAGATTTTGGGCAAAAGGTTCCCGAACTACACCTGCTTCTCAATGCCCTGCGGCGCAGGGCTGATGCAGACAGCATATGCCTGCAACGGCGACATATACACTTGCGACGAGGCAAAGGCAATTGGGCTTTTCAGATTGGGCAGCGCTAAGAAGCAGAGCTACAAGGAGGTTTACCTCAGCCCTGACGCCTTGAACATAGTGCAGCTAAGCAGCGGCTTTTCAATGCCGTGCAATGAATGCGTTTGGCATGCCTACTGCGGCTACTGCCCTGTCACAGCATACGCCCACCAGGGCAACCCTGTAAGCAAGCTTCCCCTTGACTTTGACTGCAGGATAAAGAAAGGGCAGATAGAATACATATTCAAAAAACTGCTCTTTTCCAAGGACATGGGCATACTGCTGCAGTGGGCTGACAAAGCAAAAATTTAATAAGGGGAAAAGGTGTAATATTGTTGAAAACATGGGAAAAGAGAGGCTGCCGCAGCTTAGAAAAACCATTTCCGGCTACCTCCTGGAAGAGGACGGAAAGATTTCAAAACACTCTCTTCTCAGCATAGGCGCAGCATTAAGTGGCGCCGCAATAGCAGCGGCAATGCAGGTGCAAAGTGTAAAGGCTGATGACGCAAATCATACCCACAGCCACATAAGCCACACTTCCCATGGAAGCCACAGCAGCCACGGCTCGCACAGCAGCGGCGGTGGCGGTGGTGGCGGTGGATGTTAAGATTTTATTCTAGTTCTGCCATTAATTTAATGGTGGCTTATGGTTGAGAGAAGGCAAAAATATATTCTTCTTATAAATCCACCAATTCACTCAACCTATTACAAGTTCCACGCCTGCCAGCCCGTTGGCCTGCTTAGGATTGGCACATATTTGAGGCAGCAGGGGCATAAGGTGAAGATGATTGACAGCCTTAGGGACATTGACTGCAATTTAGCTTACTATCTTGCCAAAAAAAGGGAAAAAAAATTTGTCAGATGGGAAAAGTGTGGAAACTTTAAGGGAAGTAAGCTAAGTAAAAAAATCTTCTTTTATGGCATTCCCTGGAGCGAGTTCAGGCAGCAATTGGCAGAAGAAAACCCTGACGAAATATGGATTGGCTCGACAATGACTTATTACTGGGAGGGCGTCCACCAGGCTGTGAAAATATGCAAGGAAATGCACCCTGACGCAAAGGTTGTGGTTGGCGGGCTTTATGCTACGCTCTGCCCTGAACACGCAAAGAAAAGCGGCGCAGACGAGGTATTTCAGGGCGAACTGTTTCCTGCAAGCGACTGCCCGACAGCGATAGATTTGCTGCCAAAAATACCAAACTATGCTGTTATAAAGTCAACAAGGGGCTGCCCCAACAACTGCAGCTACTGTGCTGTCCATAAGCTGGAGGGGAGAAAGATGCGCTACAGGAGCCCTGAGGCTGTTGTTGCAGAGATAGAGGAAAAAATCAGCCGATATAGCATAAGAAGCTTCGTTTTCTGGGAGTCAAACCTCCTGATGAACACAAAACAGCATTTTGAAAAAATGCTTGACCTGATAATTGAAAAGAAGCTTAACATCTCATTAAGGGCGCCAGAGGGACTTGCGCCAAACCTTGTGTATGAAGAGCTTGCAGTTAAAATGAAAACGGCCGGCTTCTGCGATATTTCGCTGCCATTGGAAAGCGCCAGCGATGAAATGTGCAAGAAAAGGTTCCACAGGGTAAGCAAGCTGGATGACCTTAAAAGAGCAGTCAGGATATTCAAGAAAGCCGGCTTCAAAAGGGGGGATATAACAATTTTTGTTCTTGCAGGAATGCAAGGGCAGTCAATTGAAGACGTGCTAAAGTCGTTCATAGAGGTGTGGAAGCTAGATGCAAAAATAATGACAATGCCCTTTACCCCAATCCCGGGGACAGAGGAGTTTGGGAAGTACAGGCACTTGATTAAAGATAAGGGCCTGCACCAGTTAAGCCCTGGTTTGTGGTGCTTTGCAAGAAACAACAGGGAGTTGATGCAGCTTGAGGAATGCTTGCAGATTACTGACAAACCAGACTATTTGCGTATCCAGAAGGGCTGGAACAAACAGAAAACTCAACTGGTAAGAAAAATTGAGCGCATAATCAGAAAAGAGATAAAGGGCCAGGAAGAAAGAAAAAAAATCTTGCAAAGTATGTACGGCGACAAAACTCAGGAACACAGGAGGGTTGACATCAGGATGGGCTACAGGTGCAACAACAACTGCAGGTTCTGCTGCAATGAAAAGAGAAGGGCAAATGAAGCAATTGAAACAGAGAAAATAAAAGAAATTCTGCTTGCATGGAAAAAAAACGATATGGGCAAAGTTGTTTTCACCGGCGGAGAGCCGACAATAAGGCGTGACCTGCCTGAACTTATTTCGCTTGCAAATGGCCTTGGCTACAAGGCAATTCAAATAATAACAAATGGCAGGATGCTAAGCTATGAAAATTATTTGGAAAAACTAGTTGACACGGGCTTGACAAACGTATGCCTGTCGATTCCGGCAATGGATGAAAGTGAGTTTGACTACCTCACAAGGGTTGAAGGCAGCTACAGGCAGGTCATGCAAGCGATTGAAAACATCGGCAAAACAAACCTGGTAATGCAGACCATCACGCCGATAACAAAAAGGAACTACAAAAGGCTGCCGGAAATAGCGGCATTTCTGGCAGAGCTGACAGAGGACGCGGTTGACTTCGGCGCGGAATTCGTGTTCTTGAATCCAGAAGGAAACGCATGGCTTAACAGGGCGGAATTCCTGCCGAAATACAGCGAAGTAAGGCCTTTTGTCAAAAAAGCCCTGGATGTTGCGAGGGAAAAAGGTCTGAGGCTGGGGATTGAAGATGTGCCGTTCTGCCTTATGAGGAGGTACAAAAGGAGCAGGGTTGAGTTGCACATGGCTGAGGAACGGCTTTACGTTGACACAGACGGCATCAAAAAGGACCTTAACAGGGCAAGGGCAGTTGAGGGCAAGGTAAAGGCAGAGCAGTGCAGAAAATGCAGGTACGACAACATTTGCGAGGGCGTCTGGAAAAATTATGCCAAAGTGCACGGCTTGCACGAGCTGAAGGCAGTGCCAGGCAGGAAGATTAAGGCAAGGGAAGAGGTTTTCATCAGCTGATTCTTTTATATTGCTTCAAGGTTAAAAAGTATTTATGGTCTCAAATTTGCTCAGGCTGGGCAACAAGTGCAATGAAGCATGCATCTTCTGCACTGTTGCAAACGACAATGAAAAGGAGCTGAGCAGCGAAGAGGCAAAAAAAGCCATAAGGCAGATTGCAAGGCACAGCAAAACAATAAGCTTCACTGGCGGCGAGCCGACAACAAGAAGCGATTTGGCAGAACTGGTTGAATGCGCAAAAAGGGCAGGCATTAAAAAAATTGAGCTGCAGAGCAATGCGCTGCTGCTCGACAAAAAAACCGTCCTCAGGCTCAGGAAAGCAGGGCTGAGCCATGCCTTCATCGCACTGCACAGCCACAAAAGGGAAACAAGCGAAGCGCTTGTCGGCAGGAAAAACAGCTTCGGCAAAACGGTTTCAGGAATAAAGAATCTCCTCAGCGCAGGCATCCCCACAACAATCAGCCACGTAATCAATTCCCTGAACTACACACAATTAACTGGATTCAGCAAATTCGTTGAGGCGAATTTCCCCGGGATTAACAGCATCTACTTCGGGCTTGTAAGGCCGAACGGCAGGTGCGCTGAAAACGCATGGCTTTCTGTAAGGCTGACCGAGCTGCAGCCATGCCTTGCGAGGGCATTGGAATACTGCAACAGCAAAAAAATTTTCTTTGAGATTGAGGGCATTCCTCTATGTCATACAATCGGCTTTGAGGAAAACAATGTTGAAAGCAGGAGGCTGATGGAAGAGCCTGTTGTTTACATCGGGAGCAGCGGAACAAAGCAGAACATCCACAGAAAATACCTTGCTGCAGTAAAGGCAAAAGGCAGGCAGTGCAGCCTCTGCTATCTGGACAGGCTGTGCTGCGGCGTGTGGAAAGAGTACGCTGCGCTGCACGGTACGTTTGAGCTGTTCCCGCAGTACACTGACCCAAAAGAGGCTGAAGCCAAAATCAGGAGGCACATCCAATGAAGGGCATTGATGTGGGAAACCAGTGCAACAACAACTGCATCATGTGCACCCAGATAAGGCCCTCGTTCAGCAATGCAGAGGCCAGGCAGAAAATGCACAGCAAAAAAGATTTGCTGAAACAAATAAAAGAAGCAAGGAACGAGCCAGCCATTGTCTTCACTGGAGGCGAGCCGACAATGAGGCAGGACATCTTCGAGCTGATTGAAGCAGTAAAAAGCGCCTTTCCGATGAAAAGAATCTGCATGCTGACGAACGGGAGAATGCTTGCCTACAAGGGATACGGCAAAGAGCTGGAAAAGATTGGCTTGAACGAGATAATAATTCCGCTGCACGGTCACAACGCTGCACTGCATGACTTCATATCCCAGACAGAGGGCAGCTTTGCGCAGACAGTGCAGGGAATAAAGAACATTAGGAAAAGCAGGATGACAACCGAGCTCAGGGTCGTTGTCCACAGGCTGAATTACGTTTACCTGCCGCACATTGCCTCCTTCATTGCAAAGCAGATGCCCTTTGTTGACAGAATTGTGTTCCTCTACTTTGACGCGATTGGGAGCGGTGCATTAAACAGGGAAAGGCTGGCTGTATCATTCAAGCAGGTTGTTCCATTCCTTGCCAAGGCATTTGACAGGCTTGGCAGAACAAGGGAAAAGGCAAGGCTGTATCATTTCCCGCAATGCATCCTGCCCAAAAGCCTGAGGAAAGCGGTTTACGGCAGGACAGTTGAAATGACTAGGATTTTCTTCAAGCCAGAGTGCAGGGAATGCACCTACTTTTCCAAGTGCCCGGGCATCTGGAAGACGTACAAGAGAAACATAGGCTTGCAGGAGTTCAATGCAGTGGTGAGTGAATGAGCAGGGTTGCGTTGGTGCGCTGCAGGGAATACGACTACGGCAAGGTAAGGAAAGCAGTAGAAAAAGCGGTTGACCTGCTTGGCGGCATCAGAAAATTTGTCAAGCTAAACCAGACTGTTCTGCTAAAAGTCAACCTGATTGAGCCAATGCCGCCTGAGAAAGGCGCCTGTACCCATCCGCTTGTGGTGAAAGCGGTTATAGAAATGGTGCGAAAGATAACGCCCAATGTCTGGGTTGGCGATGCAGCTGGAGGAATTGACAGGAAAGCAACTGAAAGGGCTCTTGCTGCATCAGGCATCGGTGCGGTAGCAGCGGAAAGCGGCGCTGTACCAAAGAACTTCCAGAGGCACAGAACAGTTAAAGCAAGGGTGGAAAGGGGAAAAATCTACAAGGCTGTCCCGATATTCAAGCCTGTTGCTGAGGCAGATGTTGTGATAAACCTGCCGAAGCTGAAAACACACGGGCTTACATTTTACACCGGCGCAATTAAGAACATGTTCGGGTGCGTTCCAGGCAGGATGAGGCAGAGGCAGCACAAGAACCTGCAAGATAGGAGAAAGTTCTGCCAGGCATTGGTTGACATCTTTTCGGCTGCTAAACCAGCGCTGACGATAATGGACGCAATACAGGCAATGCAGGGCGATGAGGGGCCGAGCTACGGCAGCCTGTATGATTTGGGCCTAGTGCTTGCGTCAAGTGACGCTGTTGCCCTGGATGCGGTTGCGTGTGAAACAATCGGCTACAGGCCGATGGCAATTGAAACAACAAGGGATGCGTTTGAAAGGGGCTTGGGCGAAGCAAGGCTTGAAAGGGTTGAAGTGGTTGGTGAAAAACTTCGTGAATGCATTGTGCGCGACTTCCAGTTAAGCAGCCTTTTCTCGAAGAGAGAGTTCAAGGGAAACAAGCTGTTCAACCCTGTTGTGTTGGAAGAGAAATGCATTCAGTGCGGCAGCTGCGAATTGAACTGCCCTGTCGGTGCAGTGAAGCTTAAGCCCTTTCCGGTGTTTGACAGGGAAAAGTGCATTCACTGCTTTGTATGCATGGAGAACTGCCGGGGCGGGGCAATAAAGCTGGTTGAGTCGCAAATGCCCATGAAAAGGGTTGACCTGAAGCTTGGATACAGGTGCAACAACAACTGCAGGTTCTGCGTTGTCGCAGACAAAAGAAAGCAGGGGAACAAGACAACGCGCGAGGTAAAAAGAGACCTTCTGCTCGCAAAAAAAAGCAATGCAACGCAGGTTGTCTTCACAGGGGGAGAGCCGACAATAAGGCATGACATAATCAGCCTGGTGAAATACGCCCGGCGCATTGGCTTCAGGGAAGTGCAGATTCAAAGCAACGGCAGGATGTTTTACTACATTGATTTTTGCAGGAAGCTCGTCAAAGCGGGCGTGACAGAGTTTGGTCCAGCACTGCACGGCCCGACAGCGGCAATACACGATGGGCTGACAAGAAGCAAGGGCAGCTTTGCGCAGACAGTGCAGGGAATAAAGAACCTGAAGCGACTTGGGCAGATGGTCATAATGAACAGCGTTATAACAAAGCAGAATTACAGGCATTTGCCGCAACTGGTTGAACTGTTCATTCGCTTGGGGGTAGACCAGGCGCAACTGGCTTTTGTCCACCCGATGGGGAACGCGTGGAAGAACTTTGACACTGTTGTGCCGTATTTCAAGGATGCAATGCCGTACATTTACAGCTCAATCAAGGCAGCGGAAAAGGCAGGCCTGAGGCTGATGGTTGAAGCAGTGCCCCTATGCCTGATGCAGGGTTATGAAAGCTTTGTGTCAGAGCAGTACATCCCTGAAACAGAGATAAGGGAGCCGGGCAGCTACACTGCAAGCTTTACAAAGGCAAGGAAAGAGGAAGGCAAAAGGAAAGGACCGAAATGCGTTGAATGCAGGTATTTCCTTGTCTGCGAGGGTCCATGGAAAGAGTACCCCGAGAAAAGGGGCTTCGGTGAATTCCAGCCTGTCAAAGGGAAGAGGATAAGGGCAGTGGGCGAACTGAATTGCCAAAAAAGGGGGCATAGAAAAAATTATTAAGCAGAAAGGTCCTCTTTAATGCAAATGAAAATGAAAACACTGGCTTTTGTGATTGTGGCAATAGTGATTGTAGGCGCTTTGATTTACGTGCTGCTACCAGCGCCGCTTTCGCCAGAATGCTATGCGGAGCAGCTAGCCCTGAAACAGCAGATAGAGCAGCTGAACTACTGCACTGTGACGGAGGACTGCGAAGCCCAAGCCTTGTACTGCCCTTTTGACTGCTGGGTTTTTGTGAACAGGCAGGCAGACTTTGCCCCGGTGAAAGCACAGATTGACGCATACGGCAGTACGTGCGGCGTGTGCCAGCTGGAATGCCCAGGCCAACCGCCAAGCCCGGCATGCATTGAAGGAAAATGCATTGTTCCGTAAAGGCTGTTACTCTCACTAGCCTATTGATTCCCTGACCTTTTCCGAAACAGCGGAGCCCAGAATCCTTGCCAGGTCCCTTTTATCCACCTTGCGCAGTGCAGAAACAGTCCTGATGTTTGAGCGCCACAGGCGCCTTGCCCTGACTCTGCCAATGTGCCTCACCTCCGTTAGTGGAATAAGCTCTTCGCGTACGCCGTGCTTTAAACGCTTCCTCAGCTTTGACAATGGCATGTAATGCTGTTCCAACCGAAGCAGCTTTGCAAGCTCCAACGCAGAGTAGCAGAGCCAGTCGCACCTCTGCAGCTTGCTGTGCAGGATTCCAGGCTGGGTGTTGAACTGTTGCATCAAGGACTGTTCGCTTGCTTCCTCAATCCACTGCTCAAACAGCAAAGCCGTGTTGAACTTGCGCGGCAGGTTCAAATCAAAAAACATTTCCCTGTCAACATCTGCGGGAATTTCATTCTTGCGCATCTGCAGCTGCTCCCACAGGGCGGCTTCATTGGACCTTGAGACAGCAAGCCATGGCATCAATTCGCTGCAGTTGCTGAAAATGAATAGATAGGAAAATGGCTTGAAATGGGTGTGGGAGCGCATTGCCTCAATCATGTCAAAGGCACTTAAAGGGTCAAGGTAGAGCTGGCTGACCCTGCTGCCGAGAGGTGTTGCCCTTATCCGCTTTTGCTCTGCTGTGATGAAGCCCTTTTCCTGCAATTCTTTGAGAACAGACTGCAGCTTCTCAAACAGCCCTTGCATGTCAGCAAAGAGCAAAGCGTAAAAGGTCTTCCTGAAGAATCCGCGCATGCTGGGAAGGTCAAAAACAAAGTTGCTGGCAACCAAGCCAAGCAGGTGCATTCTCAGCACTGCCTCTACCCCGAGCCTTGATTCAACCGGCTCTATTGCCCCATGCAGGTAGTGTTCCAATAACTCATTTGCCTCAGAATCATTCTTTGCAATGACTATGCCCCTTCCATCAGAGTCATACTTTGGCCTGCCACACCTGCCGATTAGCTGCTTGTATTCTGCAACAGGGATAAGCTGCATTCCCAGCTCAGTGTACCTGTACAACGAAGGAATGACTACGGTGTGGCTCGGCAAATTTACGCCGTAAGCCAAAGTCGGCGTTGCGCTGATGACCTTCAGCTTGTTTGACTTGAACGCGTTTTCAACCACTGCCCTTTGCTTTGCAAGCAGCCCTGCGTGATGAAACGCCACGCCAGAGGCAATAAGCTTGGACAAGCGCTTGCATTGCTCTGTTGGCACCTCCAATGCATTCAATGCCTTTTCGGATTCTTTTTTCAGCGCAGTTTTTTCGCTTTCATTCAAATTCCTTTCAACAAACCCTGCCAACTGCTTCGCAATGCCCTCTGCCCTTTTCCTCGTATTTGCAAACAGCATTGCCTGCTTTTTCTTTGCAAGCAAGGTGTCCTCAACCAATGCCCTCAAAGCGCTTTCGCCGCCAATCGCTTCCCTTTTCCCGCCTTTGTACCTGATTTCTTCATTAAAGTAGACGCCTTCCTGCAGGGGAATCGGCCTGAAGCTGCTTTCAACCAACTCTGCCTGCAGCCATTCCGCGATTTCCAAGGCATTGGGAATTGTTGCGCTCAGGGCAAGGGCCTGCATACGCGGATTCATCTGCCGCATCTTGGTTACAGCAACCTCAAGCGTTGGGCCCCTGTCGCTGCCCAGCACGTGAATTTCATCCACTACAAGCAGCCCCACGCTGTTCAGCCAGTCTGCCCCGTGCCTTATCAGCGAATCCAGCTTCTCATAGGTCGTGAAAATCAAATCGTGGCTTTGCAGGTATCTGCTGCTTGAGTCAAGGTCGCCAGTGCTCAAAGCCATTCTTACGTTCAATTCCCTGCCGTACTTCCTCTTGCACTCGCTGTAGTGCTCTGACGCAAGCGCACGCAGCGGGCAGGTGTAGACGACCTTCATTTTCCTGTTGATTATGCAGTTAAGGGCTGCCATCTCTGCAACAAGCGTTTTTCCACTGGCTGTGGGGGCACTGACAACAAGGCTCCTGTTCCGCCAGTCTTTTTTCAATACCGCAACCTGCATTGGATTGAACTTGCCAATGCCGCTTAGCATTAAAACCTGCTTTTCAATACGCATGGCTATTGAATTTTACCGAAAAAACTGCTTTAAAAGGAGGAGCAAAGAGTAGGCTGCCGGTGAATCCAGGCGGTTTTCGACGCTCAGAAGCTGGCCCATCTTGCAAGCTGCTGCATTACTTCGATGTCTGCATCAAGCACTGCGAGCTTTTTCTGCAGCTCGGTGATTTTCCTGTCGCTCTGCTCCATCCTGAAGCGCTGCAGCAAATCAGCATACTGGGCAACCCTCTTGTTTTTCTTGTAGACAATGCTTTCCTCAACTGTCTGCACCAGCTGCTTCCTGTACTCCAAATCGCTTAAAAAAACCTTTATCATGGGCTTCCAGCGCCTGTCAGCAACGAGGTTGACCGGCAGCTTGACCTTGTCGCTGTCGCTCCTGTAATCAGGGTCAATTGCATAGCGCGCCATGTGCTTCCAGAACAGGGGCTCCTTGAATTTCTTCACATTGTGGACAACACTGTAAGACCGCGCATCGTTGAATTTTTTCTGCCAGCCACTCAAGCGGCTTGCGTACTGCTCCCTCAGGAAACGCAGTTCCTCTGCCCTCTTCCGCAGGTGCGCTTTTGTCGGATAGAGCATCTTCGGCCAGCCTGCATCCGAAGGCACAAGATGCAGCACGCCGCCTTTCTGCAGATAATGCTTTAAGGCGGAAACCCTTGCGGCTTCTCTTTCAGCATCAAAGCGTTTCGGCAGGAGCGTTTCCAGCTGCTTGAATGAACTGACTATTTGCATAGGTATACAAAAATTAATGGCAGTGGAGTTAATAAACTTTTTGAAATAAAAAGTTTTAAACGAGCAAATCGGGGCTGAAAGAGATGTTCCCTGGCGGATTGAATTTGCGCAACCTTGACCCCAAAAAAATGCAGGCCATGATGAGGCAGTTTGGGATAAAAAGCGAGGAAGTTGAAGCTGAAAGGGTAGTGATTGAGGGAAAAACAAGTAGAATAGTGATAGAGCCTGCTACTGTTACAGCGGTTGACATGGGCGGCAAAAAAACCTACACTGTGATGGGAGAGGAAAAGGCGGAGGAAAAGGGCATCAGCGGGGAAGACATTGAAATGGTGATGCGCCAGGCAGGTGTTGGCAGCAAAAAGGCGGAAGCAGCGCTGAGGAAAAACGAAGGCGACATCGCTGAAGCGATTTTGGAATTGAAGGGAGAAAAGTAATTCGCAAAAAATTCGGGCTATTTCTCAATTGCATTGATGGAGGCTATTTCCCCCCTGACCAAGATGTAATCTACTTGCACGCTGACCTCCTCTCCAGCAGAGTGCCCTGGCAGCAGCAAAGCTGAAACAGTGTTTGAGTCCAACTCATGCGTTTTGTTCAGGTCAGGGTCAAAGATAGCTGAAACTGACAGCAATGCCGGCTGCTGTACCTGTACTGTAACGGGTTTGAGCAGTGCGCTTAGCCCAGCTGCAACATCCTTTGAGGCAGCGGTTGCAAGTGCGATTTGCCCGAACAGCGTTCCGCTGCTCTTTGAAACGTTTGCATCAATTGAAAGTGATTGCAGCTTTTCTTCCAGCAGCTGCTGTATTGCGCCAATCTCCTGCTCTTTTTGGAAGCGAAGGGAGGAGTAGAGCGGGCTGTTTATCAAGCTTACCCGCTGCGCGTTCAGGTCATGCAGGAAAGAGTTCAGGTCCTGGAAGGTTTCCTCTGGCAGCTCTGCGTCTGAGTCTATGAAGAACGTTGGCTCGAATTGCGGCACTGCAACATTGGCATCAACAACCCCCTGCAGTTCTTTCACTTTCTCCTCAAGGGCAGCAAGCGCAGCAAGCTGGTCAGCGAAAACAGTGCCTGTGAAAAGCAGCCTTTCCTCAAGAGAGGCAATCGGCGCTGACACAAGTGCTTCCTTTGCAACCGGCTCTGCCGTAATGTTCAGTGTTTCATATGCAAGCAGGTTGCTCAGCTTTGCGCCCAAAAAGGTTGCCTCAATGCTTACTTCCACCTCGTCTCCTGCAATTGTATCAAAGCCTACCAGCGCTTCACTGACGTTTTCAGCAAGGTTGAGATCTCTGGAAATGTTGGCATCCTGGCTTAAAACAGAGACTCTTTTTGGCAATTCAATTAAAGCAAAGTTGTAGCCGTCAATGTCCTGCAGATTCGCTTTCTCAGCAAGTTTTTCAACAATGTAGGCACTGTTCAAATCCCTGTCAAAAGAGATGTCTGCAATGTACACAAATCCAGTGCCACTGCCAGTTTCAGCTGACTGCTGGAACCTGCCGTTTACCCTCTTCACCCCCTGGATTGAGTAAACGTCAGTGTTGACTTGCCCTATATCCCCGCTGCTTGGCTCAGCAACAATCTTTATTGAGGGCAGCAGCTGCCTGACTTTGCATGAAACGCTGTCAGCGTAAAAAACCATTTCAGTTGGCTCGCCCGGCAGCGGGGGCGGCTCATTGCCTGAATCGCCCTGCTGCTGGTCTGGGAAGCTGTAGAAAAAAGTGAAGCCGATGATTGAAACAGCCATCATCACCGCAATGAATAATGCAAAAAGCTGCTTTCCCTCCAAAAAACCACCCTGAACAACAGGTGCAACCGAACCGAATTAGGAGGGCAAAAAAATATTAATATAAGCAATTAGCCTCGGGCTTTCACGCCTGAAAGGAAAAGGATTGCAAGAACAGAAAAGGCAACCATCAGCACAAGCAGTGCACTTAATTCAGGCACTGCAACCGGCTTGCCAATTGAGAAAGACCGCGCACTGCTGTGAGCATAATCTGTTTCCCCTTTCACGTAGACCTCTGCAATCAGATTATAGGTGCCGGCCGGCAAATCGCTGATATCAACGTCTGAGACGGTAGGGAAAGCCCATTGCTCGCCGCTGTCCAGCGGTGGTCCTGCGCTGTGAGCCACGGGTTGCGCAATTCCAGCCACATCCAGCCCTGTAAACGGGTTTCTAATGAACAGCTTTAACTCTATTCCACTACCAGTATCGATTGGACCGCCCTTGTTTTTAACCGTAACATCAATTGCGCTAAATTCTGCTGTTTGGCCTTTAACAAAATTCAGGGGCGAGGCGGAAAAATAGGTAATCTCTAGGTCAGGCTCGCGCTCAGGACCTACGACGCAGATGCCAGCAATACACTCTCCGGGATCGCACTCGCCGCAATCAAAACATTTACTGGGTGAAAGCCCGCATTCCCTGTCGCCGCAATCGTTTGGAATTGGAGGATGCGTACAGGCGCCTGAAATGCAAATGTCGTCTGTACAAACAGTGTCATCTCCATCACAAGGAGTGCCATCATCTACTGGAGGATTATCACAGTAAGCACCAAGCGTGCCAGGATTGATGCAATCGTCAGCAGTGCAAGGATTAGAGTCATCACATTCACTATCAGCAGTGCAGGCAGTTTCACCGCACTTAACAGGGTCATCTAAGCAGGAAAAAGTACCAGAATCATCATCAAAATGGCATATCTGCGTTTCCGCGCAATCACTTGAAACAGTGCAAGCTACATCATCAACTAAACCGCTGCAATCAGCACCATCACCGGGGCAATACTGCTGAACAGAACACTGCAGCACATTATCACCGCATTCACTGCCGCTGCACCGCTCCTCCTCCCAAGAATCGCAAACAAAATCAGAGTCTCTGAAAGTGTAATCATCTAAATCACAGCAGTCGCCAGCTGTGCAATCAACTGCAACGCATTTGCCCCCTTGGCATATTTCATTGCCAGCACAGTCCAGGTTAACTTTTGTGCACGCATCCCCGGAAACATAGTATTCGCTTACAGTGTCAGCATCAAGGCAGCTGTCAGTATGGGTTGCAGTGTCGCAAACGCTGCTACCTGCAGTGCAGCCGCTGTCTTCAGTGCAAGTGCCGACAGTATAGATGTCTTGGGCGTCTGTATCACTGGCATTGCCAGCACAATCATCTACGCCCTCTGTTTCCGTTGAGGTGCTATCAAAGCATGCAGCAGAAGCACAACCCAAATCGTGGCAGGTTCTGTCTTTGAAAAGCTGGCCGCTGCTGCAATAATCCGGACCCCAGCTGCCGCAGCTGTCATCACCGCATTCAGCAACCAATTCCTCCTCTGTAGAGGTTGCATCGGCAAAACAGCTGCTGCCGCTACAGCCCCTGTCATAAAAATCATGTGAATGGTAGAC
>CAZXIC010000002.1:35539-146356 GCA_964640195.1 uncultured archaeon
TCTCCTTTGCAATAGTTTGCTCCCCAGCTGCCCCAGCTGTCAATGCCGCAGTCAGCAACCTTTGTCTCCTGCGTATAAGTCACTGTGTCAAAACAGCTGCCGCCGCTGCAGCCCCTGTCATGATAGTCCCTAGAATAGTAGACATCATCTCCTTTGCAGTAATTTGGACCCGGGCTGCCCCAATCGTCAATGCCGCAGTCAGCAACCAATTCCTCCTGCGCAGCAAGCGCATCGCTAAAGCATCTGCCGTCCCTGCAGCCCCTGTCATAAAAATCACGTGAATGGTAGACATCATCTCCTTTGCAATAGTTTGCTCCCCAGCTGCCCCAGCTGTCAATGCCGCAGTCCGTGCATCCTATCCGGCTACCGTCACAGTCGCTGTACTGGCAGCTGCTGTTGCCGACGCATTCATAATATGAGCCGCAACTTATGCATCCTGCAGATGCAGTCTTGAAGCCCTCGCACCCATTCCACCACCTTATTGTGTCTTTATTTATCGAGAGGCTGCCCAAGCCACAGCAGTAGCCTGGCTTATCCAACCATCTCAAATCGCTTTGCTTTGCGCAAGCTCTGCCAAGAGCCTGGAAACAGCCATCTCCGGCTATAAATGCAAGGTATTCGTATGTCTCGTTGCACTCGAAAGCTTCCAGCATCGCGCCTGGACTTACGTAGGTGGAGGTTACTGAAGAGCTGCAGCCGCCGCTGCAGCGGATTTTTAGGTAACAGTTGAGAGTAGTTTGGCAATACAGGTCAATACGCCAATTATGCGAGCCGCATGTTTTCGTTTGGGTCCAGGCTGTAAAACCGGCATTCCCAATGGCGCTGTTTATCAGCAGAAAAAGCAGCAGTAGCAGCAAACGCATTTTTTTGCCCATTCTAATCAACAAACATTAAAGTTGAAATGATCTTTTCAACTGTTTCCTTCAATTCGCTTTTTTGCGCATCGCTTGCCCCTGTAGCCAGGGCACTTTCATCTGCGATTATAAGCCATTCCTCCCTCCCCGGCTTCTTAAACGCATAAAATTTTTTCAATGGCTCTTCTTCCGCAATGCCGAAGAGGCCGAAAGGCGGGAACAGGTCAGTGTACTGGTTGGGCGACCCTTCAAAGGCGTAAATCCGCAAAACAGGCTGCCCGCCGCTTGGGCTGAAAGAGATGGTGTTTACGCCCCTGTCATCTGTCTTCTTTTCAAAGCCCCAATCTGGGGGGCAGCTGATTTCAAAGCTGTATTCAGCATCCTTGTACAAGCGCTGTTCAGCTGTTTCCACAGCGCCCTGCCCTGCGCCTGGCTGCGCTGGCTGCAGGATGGGCCAGTAAAGCAATATTGCAGCAATGAGGGCAGCGGCTGCAATAATTAATATAATCTGGGGGCGCTTGCATCCCTTAAGACTTACTTTGGGCATTTAAGTAAATTACAGCCCCTGCATTTAAATAATTTTGCTTTCAGAAAATGTTAAAGAAGGCTCTTTCTTCATCCTTCAGGTGGTTTTTTGGAAGAGGGAAGCATTGTTGCGATAAACTACACTGGGAAAATCGTTGCCAGCGGCACTGTGTTTGAGTCAACAGTGGAGAAAAAGGCAATAGAAGCCGGCATCTTTGACAAGAGAGCCAAGTATGAGCCAATGGCTGTTGTGGTAGGCGAAGGCGATGTTCTGCGCGGCTTGGACAAGGCGCTGCTTGAGATGAAAGCAGGCGAGACACGCAGTGTTTTGGTAAAGCCTGCTGATGGCTGGGGTGAAAGGAAGCCGGACAATGTTGCTGTTGTTCCCTTGCAGCAGTTCAGGCAGAGGAAGATTGCGCCAGTTCCGGGGCTTGTTGTTGATGTGAACGGCAGGCAGGGCAAGGTGCAGAGCGTCAGCGGCGGCAGGGTCAGGGTTGACTTCAATCATCCTTTGGCTGGAAAGGACTTGCTGTACGAGGTGAAGGTTGAAAGGCTAATTACCCTGCCGAAAGAGCAGATTGAAGCACTGTACAACAAGTACTTTTACATGGTGCCAGAGAAGGAAAAGAAGTTATGTATTGGAAAGGGGGGGGTGGAGGTTATGCTAAGCCCGAGGTACAGCGCGAATCTCGCACCCTTGAAGAAGCTGTTCAGCCAGATGGTTACAAAGCACGTCAAGGGCTTTCCAAAGGTCAGGTTTGTGGAAGAGTTTGAGGGTACAGAGGGAGAAGGGGAAGTAAAGGAAGGGATGCCTGCCGGAGGCAGGGGAAGAGAGGAAAAAGCGGGCAAGGAGAAAGAGGCAGGGAAAGGAGAAACAATTGGGGGTCAGGGTGAAAAGGAAAAAGAAGGGAGTGAAGAAACGGCAGGGAAAGGAGAAACGAAAAAGGGGAAAGGAAAGGCAGAAGAGGGAAATGAAAGAGAGGCTGGAAATTAGCTTTATAAAGGTTTGCGTGCAGAAAGTTGATTGAAGGCCTAAACTATTTGTATTTGTTTTTTTTAGGGGATAGTTGGTGGAACAACAGGACATAAAAACCGGGACTACAACAGTTGGGATAATTGCAAAAGACGCTGTTGTTTTGGGTGCAGACATGCGGGCAAGCATGGGGCACCTGGCTTACGACGAAGAGAGCAAAAAGCTGTACAAAATCACGGATGAAATCGCTGTAACAAATGCCGGCGCTGTTGGAGACAGCCTGACTATTATGAGGTTTCTGATTAGCCAGGCGAGGCTGTACGAGATTGAGCGAGAAATCAAGATTACGCCGAACGCCATGGCTTCGCTTCTTTCAAATGTTTTGAATGCGAACAGATATTTCCCTTTCGCAGTGCAATTTGTTTTAGGCGGAGTAAACAAGGGTCCGGAGTTGTACGAGGTAACGCCGTTTGGAGGCGTGCTGAAAAGGGAGAAGTATGCAGTGAGCGGCAGTGGGACAGAGCTCGCGCTTGCGACATTGGACCAGAACTACAAGAAGGGCATGAGTGAAGAGGAAGGCATTGCGCTTGCAATCAAGGCAATCGGGGCTGGAAAGAAAAGGGATATTTTCAGCGGCGGCAGAAGCGTTGCAGTAATGGTAATCGACAAAAAGGGAGTTAGGGAGCTAAGGGAAGAGGAAGTCAAGAAGTTTTCTGAGAAAGAGGGAAAAACGAGAAATATAGGATAGGTCACTAAAAGGCTTTTAGTTAAAAAAACCTGCCTTTGTTGCCCTTTTTTAGGGTTAATTCTTTCAGCCAAGAACCTGCAAAACAGTGGAAAAAGAGTGGAGTAAATGAAAATCTTAGCTGAAATCAAGGAAAAAGTAAACGCAATTTTGCCATCCGAATGCGAAGTAACTAAAATAGAGCTGGAAGGCCCAGAGGTAGCGATTTACACGAAAAACCCAAGGGCCTTTTTCGAAAACCAGAGCTTCGTGGCAAAAACTGCCTTTGAGCTGAAGAAAAGGGTAAACATCAGGACGGACAAAAGCTTGCTTACAGCCGAGAAGGACGCGGCTGAAAAGATAAGGGAAATAGTGCCGGAAGATGCAAGCATCCGGGAGATATACTTTGACCCTGCGTTCAGCGAGGTCGCAATAGAATCGATAAAACCCGGCTTGGTTATTGGCAAAGGCGGGGAAACGAGCAAGAAAATAATTCTCGCTACAGGCTGGACCCCCAACATAATAAGAGCGCCGACGCAGCCAAGCGAAATACTGCAGGGCATAAGGCACCACCTGCACAAAAGGAGCGAAGAGAGGAAAAAGATTCTGCAGAAAACAGCCGAAAAGATATACAGGGATATAGTGCCCAATGCAAATGACTGGATAAGGTTTATTGCGCTGGGCGGATTCAAGCAGGTTGGAAGGAGTGCCATACTGCTTGAGACGCCACACACAAAGGTAATGCTTGACTGCGGTGTCAATGTTGCAAGAACAGATGAGCCCTATCCTTACCTCGATGCGCTGCACTTTCCGTTGAGCGAGCTTGATGCGGTTATTGTAAGCCACGCGCACATGGACCACAGCGGCTTTGTGCCGTACCTGTTCAAAAGCGGTTTTAGGGGCCCTGTTTACTGCACCCCGCCAACCAGGGATTTGATGACCCTGCTGCACTTTGATTACATTGATGTAACAGTCAAGGAAGGCAAGGAACCGGTTTACAGCGAAAACGATGTGAAGGAGATGGTCACGTACTGCATTCCCAGGGAGTACAGGGAAGTGACTGACATCGCGCCTGACATGCGGCTGACGCTGCATAACGCAGCGCACATTCTGGGCTCTGCGTCAGTGCATTTGCACATTGGCGAGGGGGCACATAACCTTATTTACAGCAGTGACATGAAGTTTGGTTTTACGCGCTTGTTCAACAACGTAGACATGCATTATCCAAGGCTTGAGACGCTCATAATTGAAAGCACTTATGGCGGCAGGGACAGCATCCAGCCAAACAGACAGCAGGCAGAGGACAGGATGCTCAGGGTCCTGAAGGAAACGATTCAGCAGGACGGAAACGTTTTGATTCCGGTGTTTGCGGTTGGAAGAGGACAGGAGATAATGCTTGTCTTGGAGAACTTCTACAGGAAAGGGCTGTTGGACGTGAAATGCTATGTTGACGGCATGACAAGGGAAGCGAGCGCAATCCATACAGCCTATCCTGAGTACATGAGGCAGGGCGTGCAGAGGAGAATATTGCAGAACGACAGCCCCTTTACAGCAGAGATTTTTGAGTCAATGAACAACAAGAACGGAAAGACAAGGGATGACGTGCTGCAGGAGAAAGGCGTTGTGGTAGTTGCAAGCAGCGGAATGTTAACTGGAGGACCTTCGGTTGAATACCTTTACAAGATGGCGGAAAACCCAGCAAACTGCCTGATTTTTGTAGGCTATCAGGGCGAGGGAAGTTTGGGCAAGAAGATTCAGAGCGGAATGCACTCTTTCCCGATAACCGACAGGAACGGGAAAACAAAGGCTTTGAACATTAACATGAGGGTTGAAACAGTTGAGGGCTTCTCAGGGCACAGCGACAGGAACCAGCTGCTTGCTTATGTGAGAAACCTGAAACCAAAGCCCAAGCGTGTGTTTGTAAACCACGGCGAAAAAAACAATGCGGTTGAGTTCATGAGGACCCTCGCCAACAGGTTCAAATTGAACACAACTGCGTTGAACAACCTGGACGCGGTAAGGCTGAAGTAAGGAGTGGAAAGGAATAGGAAACTATCTTTTTCTTTTAGATATAAATTGTTTCTTATCAGGGCAAATATACATAACAGGGATTTTTGGAATTTTTTCCCAAAGAAAAATTCAAAGAAAAAAGGCAAATATACATAAGAAAGAAACCCGTATAAAACCGCATTTTTGAAATAAGGCACTAATTCTTCAATATACATAAAAAAAAGCCCAATCTGGGCTTTTTTCACCGAAAAGTATTTAAAAGAGTTAGGCTATAATAGTAGTGCTTTAGAGAAGGGACCAAAAATGAAAGTACAATCCTTTCATGAGGAAGCCCACCTAAGTTTTGAGAAGGCATCTGAGCTAGGCAAAACTCTAAGCAAAGGGGGCATTACTTTGGCTGACAACCAACCTGCTTTTCGCAAGCGATGCAGCGAGTAATGCCCTTCACCCCTTTCTATTTCGCGCAGGATTGAGTTTGTTTAATGCCTTTTAAATTCAATTGCCTGGTTCCTGAAGTAAAACCGGGAACAGCCGGCAGCCTAGGCTGCTCTTAATTAGATTTTTAGGCTTTTGCAGGGAAAAGATACTGCTATGCGGATAATCATTACAGGCAGCCCTGGCGTTGGGAAAACTGCTGCTGCAAAGGCATTGGGGGGGATGCTTCACTGCAAGGTTGCCAACGAGCAGCAGTTTGCATTGGAAAAGAGGATTGGCAAGTGGGATGCAGAGGAGAACGAACTGGTGATTCCGCTTGAGCCGTTTGCAAGGGAATTGAACAAGCTGCTCGCAAAAGAGGAAAACATTATCGCGGAGGGGCATCTGCTGTGCGAATTGCGACTCAAAGCGGATTTTGTTGTAGTGATAAGGGTTCACCCCGAACTGCTGGAGGGGCGGTTGGAAGCAAAGGGATACAGCGCCGAGAAAGTGCAGGACAATGTTTTCTGCGAAGGCATTGATTACTGCAAAAAGCATGTTGCAAGGAATTATCCCGGCAATAAAATAGTGGAAGCGCAAAGCGGGAAAACTATAAAAGAAACAATGGAGAATATTATTAGGGGCCTGAGGGAGAGAGGTGCAGCGATTTGAAAAAAACAATTATACATAATTTGGTTTTTGTTTTCTTTCTCACAACAATTGCATGCAATGCGCAAGCAGCAGCGCTTTTTGAGAGGAGCTTTGCAGAGATGGGCTACGCAGACTTTGCTGTAGAGGGGGCACAGCAGCGCGGCTGCACCGCAGTGCGGTTCCTGCTGCCGACAGACGTAAATGCCGCCGATGCAGCAATTTATCCCATTCTCTCGCTTGGGATAGATTTTAGGCCTGTACAAAAAGGCCCCGCAGACATAAACGTTCACTTTAATGGCCACAATATTGCCGAACTCACTGTTGGTAACTTCAAGTGCCAGGACAGCATATGCTGGGAGCGGCTGAACATTCCCAAAGAAAAACTAGGTGCACATGGGGAGAACAAGCTTGGTATTTGCATCAGCACATCAAGCAGCATTACAAAAGCAGTGATTCTAAGCGATTCATCTGTCGGGCTGTACAAAACAGCCGACTTTAGCAAGCCGGGGGCATTTGCCGTGAACGCTGGGAAGTGGGATTTGGTAATCGGCGAGAAGACAAAAATAACCGTTCTTATACATAATACGGGCAGTGCTGCTGCTTTTGCAGAGGTAAGGCACGCAAGGGCGCTTGCAGAGGACAAAAACGCTTTCTTTGTTGTTGAGGGCAAAACCTCCTTTAAGGGCTTTGTGAATGCCGGCGAGCAGGCTGAATTCAGCTACATTATAAAGCCGAGGGTTCTTGGCAGCATTACCCTGCCGCCTGCAATCCTTTACTACAGGAACGAATTTGGAGAGGAGGAAGCGCTGTTCGGCAACCTTGTGCATCTTGCGGTAAGGCAGCCTGAGAGAAAGATAGAGGCATTCATTGTGAAGGAGCGGGAGGCTGGTCTTGTAGGCGAGGCTATTGAGCTGCAGCTTGCTGTGCTAAACATTGGCTCAGACCCTTTGTTTGACCTGGCTGTTGAGGTGCAGCTGCCCGATGGGATAAACTTTGTTCAACAGCCGCAAAACGTAATAGCTGCCCTTTACCCGAATGAAACAGAACTGCTGCCATTCAGCGTAAACAGCAGCAAAGAGGGCAGGTTTGCGATAGGCTGCAATGTAACGTACACTGACGTGAATTTAACTGAAAGCAAGTGCGAAGGCAGCGGTGTTGAATTTGAGCAGCCGGAGATAAGCTCAATGGTTTACGCTGGCATTGCGCTGCTGGTAATCGCACTGCTAGTGTACTTTTACATAATGCATGGGAAGTAGCGTGACCACAACAACCAAGGTTTGCAGCTTTACTTTTCACCAGTTGCTTGCAATGCGCTTTACCTGCCCAGCCCTGACCCGCTGCATTTTCTCTTTTTTGAACCTTACAAACAGCACAAGTGCAACCGCGATTGCAATGGGCACAAGCAACACGGGAAAATCAAGGGGGACACTTGCAGCATTGGCTGCGGTCATTAACGCTGTTGCATTCTTTGCTGAGCCTATTGCCTTGAGGAAATCGCCGCTCTTTAAAGCGCCCTGCGCTTTTTGCACTTCCTCTCCCGCTTCTTTGTTCCCCTCCCGGCTGTTATTGAATAAGGCTGCAGCGGAATTGTAAGAAGCGAGAGCGTCCTCTTTTATTGTATTCACGGCATTTGAAAGCTGCGAATCTATCTGCTCTGCTTGCATTTGCTTTTCTTCAAGGTCGGCTTCAAACTGCTTTGACTTGAGCAGCGCAGCATCAAAGTCGCCCTGCTCGTCCAATGAGATAAAGTCCTGCAGTGTCTTCTTGGAAAGAATTGTTTTAAGGGAGCTAAGCTTTAGCTTCAGCCTGTTAAGCTCTGCTTCAGTTATTGGAGGGATGTACTTTGCTGAAATAAGGTCATGCTCTGAAACCGCTGCAAACATGGATTCAAGCAATGCAAGCTTTTCCTCAGCACTCTGCACTGTTGATTGGAAGCTGGAAATCTTTTGGGAAACACCCTTTGCTGCTTCCCTTGAACTGCCTGGGTTGGCTTGAGCATCTGCTGAACTGTTTGAATCCTGAAAGAATGCAGGCTGGAAATCGCTCTCCCTTGGCACTGCAATATGGAGGAAAAATGCCTTCCCTCCCTGCATTGGAAGCAGCAGTGGAAGGGTGAAGGCGATTTTTTTGCCTGGGAGCATTGAAAATTCTAGCTTTTTTCCGTCAGGTGCAAGCAATTCTATGCCTTTTGTGCCGCTTTCTTTGAACTGCACTGGCAGCCTTGCTTCAACGTTTCGGAGCTCAAAAGGCAGCTTATTTGTTGCCTCAATAGTATAAGTGTAAATTGTTGTGTTTTCATCCAATTGGTTTTCTTCCAAGAAGTGGGTGGTCAGGGCAACAGGCTTTGGAACCGAGAAGAGAACCGTTGCTGTGTGTTTTCCAGAACAGTCTGACAGGGAAAAGGAAACAGCGTTGTGCTGCTGCAGGAAATCCAACTGGCGTTCGCTGCTGTAAACTGAAATATTTTCGAACAACAATTCGTTTGAATCAATTAATGTTGCCTGAATTTGCACCAAGGGAAGGGGTTGCAAGCAGTGCACGGCAACTGTTTTTTTAAATAGCGCTTCGTCGCTGCTGACAGAAAGCAGTTCAATGCTCTGCTTCACTTCAAATATTTCTGCCGTGGAAAAACTCAATTTTGTTTCACCGGGCGGCAGGCAGTTGAGGTCAACAAGCAGTTCCCTGGAATGGCTTCTCAGGCTGGCAACATTAGGGGTTGAATAAATAATGCTGCCAACTGTGTTGGGGAAAGGAACTTGCAGCGTCAATGGCTTTTGGATTGCCCGGAAGGGGTTGCTGAAAGTGAGTGAAACTATTTCAATGGTGCTACTGTCCGGGCTTTGCTCAATTGAAATGACGGCATTCCTTTGCACAAAGGAGGCAATGGCTTGCTCTGTTTTCTCACCCAAAGATAAAACAAACTGCTGCAGCCCCTGCTGCAGTTCTGGCAGGACAGGGATTGCTTTTTCAAAAAGCAGGCTGTTCCCTGAGAAGAAGTCCTGGAAGTGCCCGAATTGCGATTCAAGGCTGTCAAGCGAGGAATCGCTTAACACGCTTGGGTCCCTTGCGTTCAGCAAGCGAGCCCCTTCAAGCAGGTCTCTGCAGGCGGAGAAATCTGCCTCAATAGAACGCACTGCGCTGTGCTGCTGCAAGAACATTGTAACATCGCTTTGCAATGAGTTGCAGAGCCGGGCAACTGCAGCAATGTCCTCATACGGCTTCTCAAGGCTTTGCAACTGCTGATAGCGCAACAGGAAATCGCTTAAGTCAATTGAGCTCTGGGTGCTGCCAAAAACCGTGCTGAGGAAAGAGGAGCATTCCTGCAAATTGGTTTTTTCCTCCAATTGGTATGACTGAAAGTCAAGCAGCGCTTGGCTGAAGCGCTTGAATTCGTCAACCATTGCCCTGCACCTGAAAAGTTTTTCCTCGGTTGCTGCAGCCTCCTGAAACAGGTTCAGCTTGAACCTTGCCCTTGCTTTGAGGTCAGCAGCCTGAAGTAAGTAGTCAGAGGGCAACTCTGCATCGTCCAGTTCAGTGCTAATTGCTGATGCCCTTTCATTGCACAGGACAAGCAGGCCCTGGACAACCTCTTCTGCAAGGAATTGTATGTTTTCCTGCAGCAAGAGCAAGCGGTTGTTCAGTTCCTTTAAAGCGCTTGCCTTTTTTCCAAGCGAAAGCATGCCAAGCGACTCAAGCTGCTGCAGCCTCTGCAGTTCCAACTTGAAGCCAGCCAATTCCTCTTCAGCTTTCCTGTTCAATTCGCTAAAATCGCTGATGCTGTAGCGCTGCGCAGCAATGCTGCTTTGCTGCCCCAAGCCGGCATACAGTTCTTGGAAAAAGTTTGCGTCAAAGGAAGCATACCGGCGCGAGAGCAGTGCATTGACACTCTGCTGCACGGAATCAATCCTCGCATTGATTTGACTTAGCAGCTCATCATTCCTTTGCAGCAGCTCTTTCCTGTGCAATACATCGCTTTTCATTATACTGCTAAACCTGCTTAGGCAGCTGTTGCCCGTTCCCATAAACTGGTTGTACGCCTGCAGGAACTGAAAAGCAGGAAATGTGGCAAGGCTGTCCAATGCGCCCATCAATTTGAAATAGTCATTAAGATAGGGGATAAAGGCAGGCAAAGCCTGGGCAAGGAACGGTATCTGAAAGGTTACATCCACATACTGTTGCAATGTTTTCTTTTGCCCTTCAAGCAAATCAAAGGCGGTTGTTTCCTGCACAAGCCTGCTGCTGAAGCCGGTTCTTGCAATTAAATTTTCCACAGCCTGCATTTCCGTGATGTAAAAGCAGGCATAGCCACTGCTTTCGCCCTGGCAGGTGGCCGGGGAAGAGAACGCCGTAAGGTTGTGGTTGATTGTTATGTAATCGTTGAACAAAGGCTCTTCCTTAATTGAATTTATGTCCTGTTCGACAAGGTCATCGCCTTCAAGCAGCAATACAGCGAAGCTTTGCTTATTTGCCCTGTCGCTAAACGCAAATGCCTGGTGCAGATTGTGTGTCAACTCATTTAGCTGCGCCGGAAGTATTGAAACGTCTTTTTTGTAAGAGCAGGCAGCGTGGATTTCATCAATGTTGCGCCTTGCCCTGTTGAAGTAAAGCCAGCTCATGGCAACGTCGTTTTTGTACCTGTAAAGCCCGGACTGAACTGCAGGGCTCAGCAGCGATTCATCAAAATCAAACGTGCTTTTGTGCAAGGCAGAGAAGCATTTTTCCTGCTCTTCGCACTGTGGGATGAATGCATAGCTTTTTTCCGTCAGGTCAAGGCAGAGCAGCCTCTTGTCAGCTGGGAGGCTCTGCACGCAGCCGCTTGAAAGCAGCAATAATAACATTGCACTGCCCAGCGCGATTTTCTTCATCAAAAAACCGTGGTTTGGCAAAATTTTTAAACCAACCAATCTTTTCGGCAGTAAACGAAAAAGAGAAAAATATGGCGCACAGTGTATCTTTTATGCAACCAGCAAAACAACCCGTAAAGCGGTACAAAAAAGCAACTGAGTCGGGAAAGGCTGTGCGCAAGATTATTAGAAGATACAAGATTGCACACTTTTTTTTAGAACAAGCCGCTAAAATTTGGGCAGGCAGGGCAATATTGAAAGCCTCTGCTGCGCTAGATAAGAGGATTATCAATGTTGTACTTGGAAAACCTATGCTCGCAGAGAAAATGGCAGCAGTACATAAAGATCCTGAACTAAAGGAAGGGCTGCTTGGTTATGGACGGCTCCCATTCATAAATCCCTCTGAAACGAGCCAATATTTTAAAGGCACCACAGATAAACTAAATTTTAAGCAGTTCAGAATTTTTTCAAGAGATGAGATTGAAAATTTTAGGGTGCTGATGAATGAAAAAGGTGAACCTTCCCAGCATAAAAGCGAAGTTAAGGAGGCGTTTGGTAGGATTCTGAGTGAAAAAGCAGGCATAATGCAGCTCGCTGCAATAGAGCCCGAGCTTACCCAGATTGTCTTCAGGGAACTTTTCAGCCTGAATGGCATAAACGAAAAATCAAGGAATGACGCCATTAAACTAGTTAAAGCCCTCCACAAGCTGCCGCAAAATGGCATGGTTGAAATTGAGTTAATAGATCACAGAAAAAAAGCAACGGTTGCAACAGTTTCTTTTACAAGGATTGCCGGCGCCAGATGGAGATTTAGGAAAATAATAAAGGGAAATAAGGTAAACTACTTGTATGGGGTGTAATAGCATATCAGGAAATTTTTCAATCGCTGAAGGCAAGAAACTTGTGCTACTTGCGCGCAGGAGCATTAAGTACACGCTTGCATCAAACACTTTACTGAGGCAACCCTGCGAAAACAAAAAATTTGCAGAACCGCGCGGTGTGTTTGTTACGCTAAACTCTTTTCCGGAAAAGGGGCTGCGGGGCTGCATCGGCTTTCCCTACCCTGTCAAGCCCTTGTGGAATGCCGTGATAGAGGCAGCGGCTGAGGCAGCGTTTCACGACCTGAGGTTCCAGCCACTGCAGGTAAGCGAGGTGGAAAAAACAGTGGTTGAAATCAGCGTTCTGACAATGCCGGAGGAAATAAAGGCGGAAAAAAAGGAATTGCCCAAAAAAATTGCAGTGGGGAAAGATGGCTTGATAGTGAAAAGGGGCATCAGGAGCGGGCTTTTGCTTCCGCAGGTCAGCGTAGAGCAGCACTGGGACGCTGAAACTTTTCTGCAGCATTGCTGCCTGAAGGCAGGACTGCCTGAAAAGAGCTGGCAGCTGCAGGGAACTGATGTGTTCAGGTTCCAAGCGCAGGTTTTTTCTGAAAAACAACCAGACGGCTTAGTGGAAGAGGAAAAAGCCGAATATTAGACCTGCTGGCACTGGCGCAAATCGTAAGCGCACGCCCTATATAGATTATTCAGGTCTTGCAGCTGCTCTGTACAGACAACGAATCGTTCATCCAGAACCTGGCTCTGGGTCAAGCACCTTACGTATTTTTCTGCAACCATTTCGCCGTACAACGGCTCAATGTAGTAGTGCTGGAATGCTGCACCAAGCGAGAGGAGGAGCAGAATTGCTATAATCAAGGCGATTCTCCTTCTTGTGAAAACGCTTTTCCCCTTCTTTTTCCTTCTCTGTGCAGATTCGTCAAAATCGTCGGGCATGGAATTCAGCCGCTTATCTTCAAATTGTTTTTCCTGCGCGAAAGCAGCACTACCCTGCTTTCCCTGCTTTCGTCCACTAAATTATAGTTTAAGTGCTTATTAATTTTTTCGGCAAATTCCCTGACTTCGCTGTGCAAAGGCATGTTGCCCTGCTGCATTCTCTTCCGCGAATAGCCAACGAACATATAGCCCTTGATTTCCGCAAAATCTGGCTGGGCTTTTTCAATCAGAGCAGCAAATTCCTTTTCGTGCGACATGTTCATCCCCTTGATTGCAGTAAGCCTTATCGCCTTCCTTGTCTTGAGCCCTGGGAGCAATGCAAGCGACTGGTTCAGCCTCTGCCAGCTGCCCTTAATCAAGGGGGCATTGATTTCTTTATGCATTTCCATGTCCGGCGCTTCCAAGGAGAGGTACAACTGCGTTGGCATCTTAATCTTGGAAAGAACTTCCGGGTGCATGCCGTTGCTTACGAGGAATGTTGTGAAATTCCTCTTATGGAATTCCTCAACCAAATCGCTGATTGCAGGGTAAAGCGTTGGCTCGCCGCTTAGGCTTATGGCTGCTTGGTTGGGATTGTTCGCTTCTTGCAGTTTTTTTTCGCCGATTTTTTCCCTGAACTCGCCGTAGCCTGAGAGGAGAATGCGCTGCTGCCTGACTGCCTCTTCAACAATCTCAGCTGGCTCATCAAAAGTGCCGGGGAATTTGCTGAATGTTGTGAGCGGCCTCCAGCAGAAAACGCAATTCTGGTCGCAAAAGGCAACAGCCGGGCTCATCTGCAGGCACCTGTGCGACTCTATGCTGTAGAAGCGCTGCTTGTAGCACGGCTTGTTTCTGTAAATCGCACTCTTTGTCCAGTGGCACAACTTAACCGCGCTGTGGCCGAACAGCTTGTACTGCTGCCTCTTGAACATTGCGATTAATTCTTTTGGGAAGTACTCTTCTGCTAGGTGCATAAGGGGAAGAGAAGTGGAAAAACCTTAAAAAATTAGTTTATGTAGAAGAGCGAAAAATGCAAATGTTTATAAACAAGTTTGGTTTTTTATTTATAACAATTAACGGGTGAATGGTGAGTTACTTGTACAAGTACACAATTGCAAGGCAGCTTGCAACGAAAAAAGTCATAACAAACCGTGGCGATGAGGTGGGGAAGCTGAGTGATTTGCTGGTAAACGAATCAACAGGAGAAATAGAGCACCTGCTGGTTGAGTTGGACAGGGACAGTAAATTCCTCAAAAGCTCTGGCTTGAAAGATAGGGTAATCCAGATTCCCTACAGTGCGGTTACAGCAGTGAGTGACGTATTCATTGTGGATGAAAGGGAAATAGCTGCAGCACACGCACCAGAAAAATAAGCGGGCTTAGCTGCTTGCCCTTTCTATTTTTCCTGCAGCAGCAGAACGGCTTTCCCTGTTGCCGGGTCAAATTTTTGCAGAAACGGGAAACGTTTTTTCAGCTTATACATAATCTGTTTTTGGCTTTTTTTATGCCCCAAAAAGCCCTTCGCAGCCTGCACGAACTCAAACACAGTGGTGTAGTTGGCGTAAATTGCTTCTGCCCTCGCTTTGTTCAGGGAAATTGCATTCTGCAATGCTGCAACAGCCAGCCTCTGCCTCTCAAGGCTGCGCAGCAGCTCTGCTTTTTTCTTCTCAATTGCCTTTTGTTCCGGCAGCTGCTCTGCAACTGCAAATTGCCTGCTATAGACTGAGTCCACAGCCGCATTCACTGACTGGAAGCGCTGCAGTTTTTTTGTGCCCGGCAGACTTAATGCAAAGGGAAGCAGGACTTTTCCACCGTCTTTCTCAGCCAGCAGAGGCTGCTCTTTTTCCAAATCCACCAAGTAAATTGCCTTTACAGCCCTGCAAATCTTTTCAACCTCTTTTGCATTCAACTCAGCTGCCTTTTTGCTCTTCTCAACAGCTGCTTTGGCGCATGCTGCTTCAGCAAAAACAGGCGCGATGTTCAATCCTGATATCAGGGCCCTTGCAACATCTGTTTTGCTTTCTGCAAAAACTTTTTTTAATTCAATAGGCGTTACCTTGCTTGGGTCTGCTCCCTTTGAGGAAGGGAACCTGTAAGCAGCGCCTTTCCTCAGCTCCCTGTCCTTCCAGCGCTCTTTTCTGAAAGCCGCAATGATGTCCATTCCTCTGTCGGATAAAACAATGTTGCCCTTTGCAAACAGCTCCATAATCAAGAAATGTTCGGGGAATTCTATTACCGCAATCCTGTCGCTGCCGTGTTGCCTGAATGCGGCAATTCTCTTGTTCCGCAAGTGCTTTCTCAGAAAAGCGCCGTAACCGCTTGTCATCTGCTTTGCCGGCATGGAGAAGGAGGTTAGGAAAAAGGCGTTCGGGGCAAGAATCAAATCCTTGCTGCCCTGCTTTGACTGCAAACGCAGCTTCAGCCAATTGTTGCCCAGCTCCTGCACGTTCCGCACAATGCTGCCCTCCAAAACCGGTTGCAATTCAGCAATCTGGTATGCAAGGGTCAAATTTGGGATTTGCATAAAGGAAACATAACGAGGGAAGTTACTTTAAACAGTTTTAATCCAGCCGGCAAAAAAAGCGGTGCCCAGTGAAAAAGCGCTCTTTCTCAGCAGCCAGTATATTGGAAGGTGCAACCGGTAACGGAATTTGCTTTGTTGCCACTGCCTGTAATGTTCGTGCATCCGCCAGTGCACTGAGCATCCCAATCAGTGCCTGAGCAGAATGTGTTTTGATACGCAATGTTGTTTGAGCCTGTGCAGTAAAAGTTTCTGGCATTGTTGCTTGCATTATTGTTGATAAAAATAATGTTGCCCGTAGTCGCATAAATGCCATACGTTCTGTTTGTAATAGTATTTTCTGCAACAAGCCGCACCGACCCCAAGTCCGGGTAAATACCATATTGACCTGCTCCAGTAATTGTGTTGCTGATTATTTCGTTGTCCCTCACCCATTCAGAGTAGATATGCCCTCCAGAAACAACGCAGTTTGAAACCCGCCCAGCAATGCCTGCCAAGTATATGGCGTAGTTACTCGCGGCTACGCTGTGCCCTGCACAATTAAGCTTCCCTCCAGTATCCGCTAAAGTTAAGCATGTATCTGAGCCGGTTGACAAATCCGCTGTAAGCACGTAGTTTCCATCAGATGTGTCGAGGAAATCGCATTCTGTTATTTTTTGTATGCCAGGTGGCTCTGTCGTTGTTCCCCTTCCCGAAATGGTTGCGCTCCTCTGCTGATCTGCGAAGTCAGTATACAAGATGTTTATTCCGCCGTCGACACTGCCTGCCCCTATGTAGCTTATTTCAGTGAAGCGCAGTTCGCTGCCTGCTGCCACCTCCAAGGGAACGGCCGGCGTGATAGCCGTGCTTTCAACGCCGTTCAGCTTGCTACCGAAAAAGTCGCCACTTGTATAGAAAAAAATTACTTCTATCGGGCCGCCTGTTGCGTTCTGGGCAACGGCAGCAACGCTTCCATCCGCACCAACACTACCGCTTTTCAACAGTATTTTGCCAGGATTGGAGCTAGAAAAAGAAACATGCTGTGTGGGGGGCAGAGCAACAAAAATTAGCACGCCGACAATTGTTGCCACAATCACCAGCGCCCAGCCATAGGTCATCAAGTATTCCAAACCAGCCTGCGCCCTTCTATTCATGCCAATGGATATGCTACAAACACATATTTAATTATTTCACTTCTGGGTGTTTTGTCGAAAAATAGGTGAAAACAAGCCTTTAACAGGATGCAAATAGCTACGTACTCTGCAGGGGCAAACTTGTATGGATTTCTACAGGGCTATCGCAGGTATTTGAGCATTACCTTTACAAGCCCTGGGTGCCTTACAAGCTTTTTTGTAACGACTTTTGCTGCTGCAACAAGGTCGCCTTCAGTTATTTTCAGGATGTCCTCCCCTGAGATGCTCTCTGCAAGTGTTTCAAAATCCTTGTCCTGCAACTGCTCAAACATGAGGCGCTTTTTGAGAATTCCCTTAAGCTTGTTCCCACGTAGTCTGTACCAAAGCGCGTTGTACTGCTGCAAAAACCTGTGGGAGAAGTCCCTTGCCTTGAATGCCTTAATTGCCACATCTGCCGCAAGGTCCGCGGCTTCCATTGCAATGCCGATGCCGCCGCCGTGAATGGGGTTTACCTGGTGCGCTGCATCCCCTACAATGAGCAAGTTGTCTGCGGTCATGTCAGGCAGAAAGCCCCCAACAGGGATGCAGCCGCAGTTCACTTCAATTACGCTGCCCTTGCTCAGCCCTGGCCTTGCAGCAATAAACTTGTCCAGGCAGCTTTTTGCCGTCTGCTCGCTTGTTCCAGCGATGCCGATGCCGACATTTGCATGGTGCTTTCCCTTTGGGAAAATCCACACATAGCCTCTTTTTGCAATAGCCGTTCCAAAATAGAGGTGAATCAGCTTCTCGTCCGGAATGTCAATGCCAACCATCTCGTACTGGTAACCGGAATCGTAGTCGGAAAGGCCCATTGCGGTGTTTACGCCAAGGCGCCTTCCGGTCATTGTCTCAACGCCGTCGCAGGCAATAATCAGCGGTGCGGCATATTCGCGGATATCACCGGCTTCTTCTACCTTGACATTCACTTTTCCGCCCTTCCTCTTGAATTCAAATGCGTCTGCCTTTGTCTTAACCAGCGCGCCGCTTAACACAGCCTGCTTTGCAAGCTGTTTTTCAAAAACCCTCCGCTCCAGAATGTAGCCGCTCGTTTTTGGAAAGCGGAGCTGCAGGCTTTTTCCGCTCGGCGCATAAAGCACAGCACCGTTTATTTCCTGCACTGCCCACTTCTTGTCCGGCTTTAAGCCAAGGGTGTGAAACCAGCCGATGCCAAGCCCTTCTGCACAGCGTTTGGGCACGCCGATTTCCTGCTTCTTTTCAAGGCAGAGAACCCTGAGCTTTGCTTTTGCAAGCCTGTCCGCTGCCCTCAGCCCTGCCGGGCCAGCACCAATGACTATTGCATCAAATTCACGCATCTGCTGTTCACTTCACAATTTTTGACATCGCGCCGACAGGGCAAATTTTTATGCAGTTGCCACAGTCTATGCACTTTGCGTTGTCAACCGCAATCTTTGTTTCGTGCAGCTCAAGGGCCATTGCCGGGCAGGAGCCAACACAGCCTCCGCAGTAGCAGCACAGTCCTGCGTTATTTTTTACAGCCAAATTGCAGCAACTCCAGAAAAGAATAGGTTAAAAAAGTATTTTTAAAGTAGTATTTTCAGGCGATTTGGGTGTGCCTTGCTATTCCGGCAAAGGTAATTGAACTGAGAGACAAGGGCAAAAAAGCCCTTATTGAACAGCCAGGGGTAAAGAGGCAGGTATTGAATGCCTTGGGCTCCCTGCGGAAGGGGGAATTCGTTTTAGTGCAGCAGGGGTTCATTGTCGAAAGGGTAAGCGAGAAAGAGGCAATGGAAGCCTGGGCTCTAATGCGCTAGGGCATGCAAATTTTTAATTGTGTAATTCTGCAAATTGCGCAACTGCTTTCTTGCTAGAGGCTCAATTGCGCTGCCCCAGTGAACTGCCGCAAAAGCGGCTTCGTTCAAATGCAGGCTGAAGGGGTTTTGAATTGTTTTGGTTTTTTCTTTCAGTTTCAGTTCGGCTGCCTCTGCAAACAATTCAATCCCCTTTACCCTTATTCCATTCTTCGTCTCCCCTTTTACGGCAGCCCATTGGACAAGGCAGTTGCTTAGATTTGCCACAACCGGCTCCACTTTGGGGCTGATGAAGTTAACGTACAAAACATGGGACGAGTGGTGGGGCAGCAGTGCATCAGGCAGTTCAGCTGCTTTCTTTTCTGCAATGCTCCTGGGCAAGCCGAACCGCTGGAAGGAAAGCAGTGTTTTCTGCAGTTCACTGTACTGCACGTTTTCAAGCAGCTTATTGCCAAGCCAGTATGCCTCTACAACCTCTGCATCAAAGGGCTGCAGGCTGTTGACTCTTGCAATCAGTTCAAGGTAAGGGTAAAGGGCGTAAAACCTGGTTAATAATTTTTTTGCGTCAGCTGCCAGCTCTTCTGTTGGCTTTTGCGTGAACCGCATGAAGGTTCGCCAGCTTTCCGCTGGACCGCAGTAGCCGAGCCTGTTTGCCGGCATGGCGTAAAGGCAGGCTCTCCTCAACGCATTAATTTCGCTCTGCTGCAATCGAAAGCCCCTTTGATTTGCTTGCATGCAGGAAGTAACCGAACCCGGCAATGATGAAGACGCCTGCAATTATTAGCAGCAGTCCAAAAGCCTGGCTCAAGCCAAGGCTTTCCCCCAAAAAGGCAAAGGAAAGGAAAACAGTAACTGGCTGCGCCAGCAGCAGGACAGCTGCTGCCTTATGCACTGGCAGGTAGCGCAAGCCGCTGTACCAAGAGAGAACATATGCGAACAGGAAGCCTGAGGTAAGCAGCACCCACTGCATTTGCGGAAGCGTCAAGGAAAATGCAGCTGGCAGCTGGTTGGTAAACAGCAGGAAGAGGAGAATAAATGTGCTGCCAAAGAACATCCTGCCAAATGCAACAGTTGTGCCACGTAAGTGCCTGAGGGCGTGCTTTGCAATGGTGTTCTCGGCTGCCCAGAGAAGCGTTGCAATTAAAACCAGCGCTTCTGGAAAACCAAAGGATGATAGGCTGAAAAACAGGCTGTTGCCTGCAAGCAGCAGTGCTGCCCCAAGCAGGTAGTTTCTGCTGATTTTCTCCTTAAGTAAAACAGTGGCGAAAATCGCGGTCCAGATGAAAAGGGTTTTATGCAGGAAGCCTGCGTTAATCGCTGTTGTGAAGCGCAGGGCGTAGAAGAACAGGAGAAAAGGGGCAGAGCCACCAATTAATCCGATTGCCGCAAGCTTCCCTAACTGCCTTCTTGAAAGGCTTTTAAGCGCGGGAAGCTCTCTAACAGCCAGAAGCAGTGAGAACAGGAAAACCGCGACAACCGCATTCTTCAGAAAAGTGAAGACAGAGGGGTTTATCCCCTTCACAGCAAAACTGTTTGCAAAAATGCTGGCACCGCTAACTGCAGCTGTCAACAGCACCAACAATAAACCTTTTTTCTCACGAAAAAAGCTTTGGGGAAAAATGCCCTGGGCAAAGCCTTTTCTTTCGTTCATTACGAAGAATTTATACTAAAAGGGTTAAAAAATTTATTGGAAAGCCTGCATGAAGAGAAAGGTTTTTGTTTTCGGAAACCCGCTGGTTGAACAGGATTCCCTTGCACTAAAAGTAGCGGAGTGCCTGCAGGGGAAAATTCCGGGCGTGCTGTTCAAAGCTGTTGATGCGTTGGAGCAGGTAAAAGAAAAAGAAAACTTATACATAATGGATGTTGCCCTTGGGGCTGAAAAAGTGCGGTTGCTCAGCAACTTGGATGAGCTGCAAACAGCACAGCCTCTGAGCGGGCATGACTTTGACCTGGCAATGGAATTAAAGTTGCTGCGCAAGGTTGGAAAGCTGAAGGAAGTGAAAATAATCTCTATCCCTGCTTCTTTTGGGCTGGAAAAAGCCACAGAAGAAGTGGAAAAGCTGCTCAGGAAAATGGAAATGGGCGATTGACCATCAGCCGCCAAGGCTGCCTGAAGCAATGATAGCCGCACTTGCCTCCAAGCCAAAGGTGTCCCTGTAAACCAGGTCAATCCTGCCGTTTACCCCGCCGCTTGCAGGAGCATCAATGTTCTTTAAATGCATTTCGCCTCCGGCAGCAATCCAGGCATTCAGACTGCCTGAAATAGGGATTCCGTTCAAAGTAGCGGCTTCGTTTCCAGCAGCGGGAGAATCGCTGAAATCAGAGGCGAGTGTAACAGAGGTAATCCTGAGCGGGCTGTCAGTCGTATTCTGCAAAATAAGCGAAACGTTGTCAACATTGCTGTCCGTGAGAATACTGCCTGACTTAACCAGAATCTTGCCGGTATTGCTTAAGAAGGCAACCCTTGGAGCTGGCGGCGTTGCAACAAAGACAAGGATGCCGACAACTGTTGCCACAAGCACCAGCGCCCAGCCGTAAGCCATCACGTATTCTAAGCCGGCTTGTGCTCTGCCATTCATACAAATCAATTAAGAATATAAAATTTGAATATTTAATCCTTCCTTTTTGGGGTTTTGTGTAAAAAACACGAGTTAAATCATTTCTTCTCCCAATTCACCCTTAGAAAGTGGGTTGCACAGCTAATGCAGGGGTCGTATGCTCTGACCAGTTTCTCTATCTGCAAATTTGCTCTTTCTTGGGGCATAGGGAGCAGCGTTGGGATGAATTCCCGCAAATCCGACTCAATGTTCCTGCTGTTCTGCAGTGTTGGGACAACAATGTTTGCTTCCCTCACAAACCCCTTGGAATCAAAGCTGTAGTAGTGGTATAGAGTGCCTCTCGGCGCCTCTGTTACGCCGATGCCATGTGATTCCCTTGCCTTGATTTCAGCCATCGGCTCTTTCCTGATCTGCAGCAGTTCAATTATTTCAATGCAGGATTCAATGCACTGCAGCAGTTCAATTGCTTGGGCGATGTTGTTGTAATAAATTTGGTGGGTTGGAAAGCGCAGTTTTAAGTCCCGCATGATTTTCTTTGCGCTGTCGCAAAGCTCTTTTTGGTTGAGGTTTATTCTCGCCAGGGCTCCAACCCTGTATTCCCCGCCGTTAAACCTCGCCTGCCTTGCAGTGGAGTAGGGGACAACAAATTCCCTTACGTGGTTTAGGTATTCCTCTTCCGGCACGACTGTGCCGTCGCTGCAGTGTATTTGGCCACATAGCAAGCAGTACTTGTTGCCAACAAGGCTGACACTTTCGGTTTTCCTTGCAAAAGCAAACTGCTCCCTGAAAGATGCGAACAACTCTATTACATCGACAGCAATCTTCTTTGCCTTTCGGAGTTCAGGCAGCAGGGCATCCAACTGCTGCTGCCTTGGCAGCAGGGTAAATCCCCCTGGCCTAATGTTAACTGTCTGGTAGATTCTGCCCCCAAGGGCCTTTATTAAATCTGTCCCGACCTTCTTCAAATCAAGCGCCCAGTGGATGTACTTGTGCTCTTTTCCCTGGAAATGCAAAGCGCTCTCCCTTCCCAGAAAGTCTGGCAGGGCAAGAAACAACAGGTGCAAGGAATGGCTTTTGATGAATTCAGCGTTTACTGCAAGCTCCCTCAGCAGCATTGTCTGGTCAGACGGCTTTACTGAAAATGCTTTCTCAACTGCCTCAATCGCTGTGCTCAGGTGTGAAACGCTGCAAAGACCGCAGATCCTGCTTACAATCAGCGGAATCTGCGAATAGTGCCTGCCAACCAAGATTTGCTCAAAGAAGCGCTGCCCTTCGTAAATCTGCAGTTCACACTTCTCAACCTTTCCATTGCGGAGCATAACATCCAGGTTTGCGTGCCCCTCAACCTTGGTGATTTCTTTTATTGAAAAATGCCCTGTCCTGCGCATTCACTTCCCCCCCTCTAATTCCTTCTGCAGCTCTTTTGGCAAGGGATTGAAGTAGGTGAAAAGGTTGTAGCGCTGCCGCTTGCTTATGCCAAGTTCCTTGAACAGCTGGTTTAATGCAGAAAAGTTTGCGTCCTTGGTAAAGCCCCTGCAGCCGATGCACTGCGCATTCTGGCTTGGGCACAGGGCAGCGCAGCCGGCATAGCTCACGGGCCCAAGGCAGGGTATGCCTTTCAAAAGAAGGCAGGGATTCTCCTGCTGCTTGCATTCAAAGCAGACAGGCACTTCTTGCAGCCTGGGCTTTTTAGCATGGAGGTAGTTGTTCAGGAAATCGAGGAATTCCTGTTCGTTGATTGAGCAGCCCTGTAGCAGGTAGTCAACCTGCACGAAAGCAGAAAGGGGATACGCCTTCTCATACACTGGCTTTATCGCAGCCCTGCGCAGTTTCTCCCGCAATTCAGCCTGGAGCGCATTCCTTATTCCTGGGGTGCCTGCAATTGTTGCACAGGCACCGAGCGCGACAAGGCAGTTGCTTTTCTCCCTGACATAGTGCAGCTTGTTCAGGTCAGCTTTGCTTACAACACTGCCCTCCACAAATGCAATGTCCAGCCTGTGTGCTTTTTCCTTCGGCTTTTCAAGCAGCAGCCTTGATTCAACTATTTCAATCTGCTTGAATGCCTGCAAAAGCTTTTCCTCCAAGTCAAGCACTGCCAGCTCGCAGCCCTCGCAGCAGGTAAGCGAGAAAAAACCGATTTTGAGCTTTTTCCTGGCCAAACCTCAATCCTCCCTCACAGGCATTCTCCTCAATTCCTCTCCGCTAAAGACAGGGCCGTCAGTGCAAACCCTTTTGTCGCCGATATTGCAGTGGGCGCAGTAGCCAACGCCGCAGTGCATTCTCCTTTCAAGCGATGCAAACAGCTGCTTGTCCTGGAAGCCATGTTTGTGCAGCTCAATTAATGCAAAATGAAGCATTACCGGCGGTCCGCAGAGCAGGCAGACGGTGTTCCTAACAGGCAGCTCTATTTTGTTGAACAATTTTGTTACAACCCCGGTGTAGCCTTTCCATTCAGGGGTTGGCTCGTCAACAGTAACAAGCACATGCATCTTCTTTTCCTTTTCCCATTGCATCAGGTCTTGCTTGAACAGCATTTCTTTCGGGCTATTGCAGCCGAAGAAAATAAAGGCTTCACCGAATTCCTCTTTCTTTTCCCGGAAAGCGCAGACACTACTCCTTAATGGCGCGAAGCCGCAGCCGCCTGCAACGAACAACATGTTTTTTCCCCTGAAGCGCTGCAGTGGAAAGCCGTTTCCAAACGGCCCCCTCAAGCCGATTTCATCCCCTTTCCGCAACTGGTGCATTGCATTGCTGGTGTTGCCAACATTTGCAACAGTAAAGGAAATTGAATCTGTTTTATACGGCGAGGAGCTGATGCTGATTGGCATTTCCCCAAAACCAAAAACGCTTACCATCATGAACGTTCCAGGCGAAAAAAGGAATTTTTTTTGAAGAGCCGCGTCAAGGAATCTTACTGTAAAAGTTTTAATGCCTGCTGTTTCGCGCTTGACACCAGTTATCTTTGCCCCCAGGGGTGTTTCTGGTGCAATCATTTGCCCACCTGCCCTGCGTGCCTTTGAATCTCGTTTGCTATTTTGGTTAAATCAATTTTCACTGGGCAGGCATCAATGCACCTGCCGCAGCCAGTGCACAGCTGCAAGCCACGGTCCTTTTTGTAGTAGCTGAGCTTGTGCAAAACAAACTGCCTCAACCTGGCTTGCCTGCTTGACCTGAAGACCTTGTTGCCCGCTACTTGGGTAAAGCGAAGCAGGTGGCAGCTGTCCTGCTGCCTACTCCTTGTACTGGAACTAGAGCCGAATTCAAATTGGTCCTCGCTGTAATAGCAGTAGCATGTCGGGCAAACCTGGGTGCAGGCAGTGCAGTTCAGCTCTCTTTCTGCCTCCCTTCCCCACACAGGGTGATTGAAATTTTCGTAAAGGTTTTCCTCAAGGTTGTGGGTTAGCAGTTCCTTTTCGCATGCGATTTTTGGGCCTGGGGGCGCATCCCTGGTTGGCTTGAAGAATTTGCAGTCAATCAGCTGCTCGCCAGCTTTGCTTGCGGCTGTTACAAAAAAATCATTGCCCCTCTCAATGAACAGCACATCGTGCCCAATCGGCTGCGAGGTTCCGAGTGAAGTGCAAAAGCCATTGCTGCATGCTTTGCTGCACTGCAGCGCGACAAGCAGCGTATTCTTTCTCCTCTCGCTGTAGTAAGTGTCCTCCCCACAGAAGCGGATGAACAATTCATCCAGAACATGCAGTGCATGGGTGTCGCAGGGCCTGATTCCGAACAGCACTTTGGGCTTTTCATCAAAGATGCGCTGCAGGTCGTAGGAATTAGTTTTTTTCCTAAAGAAAAACATTTTTTCTTGGGGTGGCGTGAAGAATTTTTTCGGCGAAAAGTCAGTGCGTGTACGCAAAAAGATTTCCTGCCCGTTGAATTCGGAAAAGCAACTTGCGCCAAGCTCGTTCTCAACTGGAACAATGACCTTGAATTTGCGCTTAAGGCTGTTCAAAAATGGAATCAGGTCGGTTTTCTTTAGAATGGAATTCACTTTCTCTCTCCCGTAAAACAGCTTATCATTTCTGCAGCGCCTGCAAGCCGGGCAATTCCTTTCCGCTGATGTACTGCAGCAGCGCCTTGCCCCCCAAGGAGACGTGGGAAAAAAGGTCAAAGCCGAAATCAAGTTCTTCTATCGCATCCACTGTGTCGCCGCCGCCAATTATGCTGTAGGCATTGCTTTTGCTTACAGCTTTCAGCAGCTTTTTTGTCGCAAGTTCAAAACCATAGTGCTCAAACACGCCAAGCGGCCCGTTGAAAACAACAAGCCTTGCGTTTTTTAGTTGCTGCTTGAACAGGTCAACCGTTGCCATGCCAACGTCATAGATAAGGAAGTCCGAAGGCAGCTCTTCAACAGCAATCTCCTTCCTTTCATCGTCCTCATCCAGGACAGCCAAGTCAATCGGCAGAATGATTTTTTCGCTGTAGGAGGAAAGCAGTTCCTTTGCCTTGTCCAGCAAATCGTTCAAGCCCTTCTCCTCAAACGTCTTTTCCTTCTCGCCCAGATTCTTGCCTGATGCCTTCAAAAACAGTTCGCCGAGTAGCCCAGCAACGCATACGGTATCAGCCTTCCCCTGCTCAAGAACTACATTCATCAGTTTTACTGAATCCTTTACCTTGGCGCCGCCCAAAATAAATACAGCCGGCTTCTCAGCTTTATCGTAGTGCTGCAAAGCCTTTAGCTCTTTTTCAAGGATTGGACCGATAAAGGAAGGCAGCTTTGAAAAACCTATTACATTCGGCTGAGCTCTGTGACAGACACTCAGGGCATCCTGAACAAACATGTCAGCAACAGAAGCAATTTTTTGAACCCACTCAACAGCCGCGGCTTCTTCGGGTGTCATGTCCTTGTTGTCGCTGTCATGGAAACGCACATTTTCCATCAAAACAATATCGCCATTCTGCATTTCCTTTATTGCGGAAACATAATCGCTATCCCAAGAAAGGAGCTTTACCTCTTTTCTAATCCGTTCGGAGGTTTCCTCCGCATGCTGCTTGAGGGAAATGCAGTCCTCATCGCCTTTCCATCCCTGATGCACAAGAACAACAAGCTTTGCCCCCCTATCACTCAATTCTTTAAGTGTCTTCGAGTGCTCCCTAATTCTCGCGCCAGGGAACAATTCGCCCTTTTCAACGTTGCTGTTGAAGTCAACCCTTGCAACAAGGGTTTTTCCGCTTACGTTCTCCTTTCCGATGAACTTGTATGCAGCCGTTGCACACCACCCAATAAAGAGAAGTAGCAGGGGTATAAAAATTTAATTGAAACCAGAATTCACTTTTTGGCAAGGAACTGAATGAAGTCCGCCAGCAAAGAGGAGTAGCCCCATTCATTGTCATACCAGCCGAACACTTTCACCATCTTTCCGCTTGCCTTTGTGAGCTTGCTGTCAAAAATGCAGCCGTGGTTATTGCCGATAGCGTCAGTGCTAACCAGTTCCTCCTCGCTGTATTGAAGGTTTCTTTTCAATTCTCCGGCGGCAGCCTTCTTGAACAGTACGTTCACTTCCTCAGGGCTTGTTTCCTTCCGCATAACGCAGGTTAGGTCTGTTACGCTGCCTGTTGGCACTGGCACCCTCAAAGCAATGCCGTCAAGCCTGCCCTGCAAATCGGGGAAGATTTTGGTAATTGCCTTTGCAGCGCCAGTTGAGGTCGGAACAATGTTGATTGCAGCTGCCCTCGCTCTTCTGGCATCCTTGTGCGGCCCGTCAACAAGCACCTGGTCAGCGGTGTAAGCGTGCACTGTGGTCATAAAGCCCTGTTCTATTCCAATTCCCTCGTGCAAAACCTTTACCATCGGCGCAAGGCAGTTTGTCGTGCAACTAGCCATGCTGACAATGTGCTCTTCACTTGGATTGTACTTGTCAGTGTTGATGTTCAAAATGTACTGGCTGCACCCTTCGCCCTTCGGCGGAGCGCTGATAACAACCTTCTTTGCCCCGGCATCCAGATGCATTTTTGCCTGCTCCTGAGTCCTGAAAACGCCTGTGCTCTCCAAGACAACTTCAACGCCAAGCTGCTTCCAGGGCAGCTTGCTTGGGTCCCTCTCTGCTACTGCCTTTATCTTCTTGCCGTTCACAATCAAGTGTTGTGCATCGGCCTTTATTTCCCCCACAAAGCGACCGTAAACGCTGTCAAAGCGCAGCAGCCTTGCAAGCGTTTCATTGTCTGTCAAATCGTTCACTGCAACAATATCAATTTTCTTGTTGAGCAGCATTGCCTTGAAAGCCTGCCTCCCGACCCTTCCAAAGCCGTTGATTGCAACATTTACCATTCAAAAGTCCCCATTAAATTGAATCAACAACCAAATTAATAAGAATCTAACCGTTCCTCCACTTCGCGCTTATGGCAGGGAAGTTCTTCAATTCCTTCCTGAACAGCTGTTCAAGCTCCTTCAACCTTTCTTTTGTCTTCGCTTCAAAACCCAAAACCATCACAGGCAGGTTGCTGCTTGCCCTAATCAATGCCCAGCCGTCAGGGAAAACAATTCTGGCACCGTCAACATCAACCACATTCGGGTACTTTTTCTTAAAGTATGCAACAACCTTCTGCAAAACATCGTATTTTATTTCATCGGGGCAGGGGGCGTGTATTACTGGAGAGGAATAATACTGCGGGGTTGTCTTCATTATTTCCGATAGAGGCTCATTTTGCTCAGTAACATATTGCAAAAGCTTGAGTGCTGCAAAGCAGGCGTCATCAAACTCATAGTAATAGCCCTTGCCATAGAAAAAGTGCCCGCTTCTCTCGCCAGCAAGCGGTGCTTTCAATTCCTGCAATTTTTGCTTAAGGAAAGAGTGTCCTGTTTTAGCCAGCACTGGTTTTCCGCCCCTGGCTTCAATATCCTCAAAAAGGCCCTGGGTGCATTTGACTTCAAAGATTATTGGCGAGCCAGGGTTCTCTTTTAGCACCTTCCTGGCCAGCAATATAAGTATCCTGTCTGGGTAGATTGTTTGTCCCTTTTCGTCAACCACACCTAACCTGTCTCCATCGGCGTCAAAAGCCAAACCAATGTCTGCTTTCTCTTGCACAACCCTTTCGCCAAGCTCGTGTGTCATTGAATCAAGGCTGGGGTTTGCATCGCCGTGTGGATAATTGAAATCTATGTCGCAGTATTGCTCAATCACATTGCAGCCGGCTGCCTTAAAAAGCTCAGGGGCAATCTTTCCCGCAACGCCGTGCCTGCAATTCACTACAACACGGAGCCCTTTCTTCAAGCGCACTCTATTTAAAATCTCTTCAACGTATGCTTTATCGATTTCCTTTTCTTCAATACTACCCTTGCCGGAAACAAAGCGTTCCTCTTCAATTATTTTATACAAATTCTCCATGTCTTCGGGCAATAAGGTACGGCTGAGACCGTAGCCAAGCTTTAATCCAGACCAGCCATTCGGGTTGTGGGAGGCAGTGATCATTGCAATGCCTTTTACTTTAAAATGCCACTGCGCAAAGTAAGCCATTGGTGCTGTAACCATACCCAGGTCAATTACATTTATCCCGCTGCCAGTCAAGCCATTAACCAGTGAGTCTCGCAACTCATTGTTGTAGGGCCTTGCATCCATCCCAACAATGCATTGTTTAATTCCTTTTTCGGCAAGCATTTTTGCAAAGCCCTTTGCAATTAAATTCATGGACTCTGCGTTCAATTCCTTTTCATTGACCTGCCCTCTTATATCGTATGCCCTGAACATGGTTTTTTCCAGTTCCGCCACTTTTCTCTCCCCCCTCTATTGCTCCCTGTAAAATTCCGCTGCCTGCTCTGGCGAAACCGTGTTGATTATGCAGCCAGTGCAGTGCTCGAAGCCACCCCAGGTGAGCAGCCTTGGGATTATTTTCACGTGCGCGTGGTATCTCTTTCCCTTCGGGCCGTCATGGAAATACAGGTTATAAGGCGTGTTCAGCTCCTTCAGCTTGAGCAGAATCTTTTTCAGCAGCCCTGCCATGTCCTGCAGCTGCGCATCGTCAAGCTTGCTGAAGGCGTTCACGTGCTCTTTGCTTGCGAGGAATGCCTCAAAGCCGAACCTTGAGGCAAACGGCGCAAAGGCTGCAAAGGAGTTGTTTTCGGCAATCCTCCTAGGGCCTTTCCGCTCGAATTCAATTACCCCGCAGTAGGGGCAGCGGTGGTGCTTCCTGTAGTGCCTGTTTATTGCCTGGATCTCGCCAATTACCTTTGTCGGCAGCCTGTTGTAAGCAACAATCTGGCTGTGCTCGTGCACAAGCGACGTGCCGGCTTCCAAGCCGTGGTTCTTAAAAACCGCCACGTACTTAACCCCTTCTATTTTCCTCAGGGCGTCAGAGCGGTTGAAAAGCAGCTGCAGCAACTGTGCAATCCTTTCAGTGCTCAGGTCGGCCAGCTGCTCGCTGTGGTTTGGTGTTTCAACAATAACCTCGTGCTTGCCGAATGCATTTCCGCTGGTGAAATATATATCCCTTGTTGTGGCTTCCGGGCTGACTCCAAGCGTAACAGCGGGAAACTTGTTCGGAAAAACCCTGAAAAGCCATTCGCCATTTTCCTCAATTCTCGCAATCTCCGGCGGCGTCAATCTCTCGTTGCCGGGGCAGAATGGGCAGGGGCCTTCTTCCCTTACCGCAGGGTGTTCTCTCACAAAATCCCTCGGCCTTTTCGCCCTTTCCGTGCTTATAATCGCCCAGCGGTTCAGCAGGTAGTCTTTCCTCAGCTCGTGCATTTACGGGCTCACCCAACGCTATTAATATGGGTTAAGGGAATTTAAAGGTTTGTAGGGAAAACAAATAAAAACAAGAAGTATGCTAATTGGTTCTGAGCAAGTGATGTTTGAGGTCGTGTGCATTGGAAATGCGACTGTTGATGTCTTCATTCACCTGAAGGGGAAAGTTCAGGGGAAAGCCCTGCTTTTGCCTGTTGGAACAAAAAAAGAGATTGAAGGCATTTTTTACAGCACCGGCGGCGGGGCAACAAACACTGCAGTTGGGTTCAAGAGGCTTGGCTTGCACAGTGCAGTGCTTGCAGCAATTGGCTGTGACCCTGCTGGAAAAACTGTTTTGCGAGAACTGGGCAAAGAGGGCATTGGCATTAAGATGGTTACAATGCTGCATGGCTTCAACACTGCTTACAGCGCAATCCTTACAGGCTTTGGGGCAGACAGAATTATCCTCACTTATGGCGGTGCAACGACGCACCTTGGGGAGGAACGGCAGGTAAGGTGGAGGCTGCTGGCAAGAACGAAATGGCTGCACATCACAAGCTTCCACTCAAAGCCGGCGCTGCTGCAGCGCATACTGCAATTTGCTGGAAAAAAAAGGATTCCAGTTTCCTTTAACCCTGGCTTGAGCGAGGTGAAGCAGGGAATGCGACGCTTGCTGCCGCTGCTGCGAAAGGTTGATGTCCTGTTGTTGAACAGGGCAGAGGCAGGGGTTTTGACAAGGGAAAAGGATGTAAGGAAACAGCTGCGGAAGCTGCAGGCTGTTGTTCCGCTAGTGGTTGTAACAGAGGATAAGAGGGGGGCGCACGCGTTTGACGGCATATATTATTACAGGAAGCCTGCTTACAGGATAAAGATTGTTGATACGACCGGCGCTGGCGATGCTTTCCACTCTGGCTTTGTTGCAGCAAAAATAAGGGGGTTGCCTGTTGAGGAGGCAATGAGTTGGGGAACTGCGAATGCCCACAGCGTAATAATGCATCTGGGTGCAAAAAACAGGCTGCTCTCATTGAAAGAAATGCAGCGCTTTATAGAGGGGCACGAAACAAGCGCGACAAGAACAAGAAAGCAGAAAATCAGGTAAATCTTATAAGTGCCTGTACTAAAATTCTCTTAGGCTGCGTTGCTGCAGAAAAGCATTTGCTTTGCGCAGCATGTTTCTGGTGTTTTTGAAAGTAAGTTTTTTCGCCGCTTCCTCGAAAGGAAGCCATTGGAATGCCTTATGCTCGTGCGACAGCCGTACTTTTCCCTGTCCTGCTTTAACCAAAAAGAAAACGACTTCCTTGAAAACCGTGCTGCCCTCCCTTCTGAAAAAATAGCTTGTATAGTGCTTGAATCCACGCAGCAATTCCACATTGTGTAGCCCTGTTTCCTCTGCAACTTCCCTGAACAGGGTCTGTGCCTCTGTTTCATTCCGCTCAACATGCCCTTTCGGGAACCCCCAGTGCCCTGCACCATAGTGCAGCAGCAGGAAGCGGTTTTCCTTGCCACTGTGCTTGAAAACGACTGCGCCAACAGACTTTTCCTTTGGCATTGAAGGAATGTGCGCGGAAGTTGTTTATAACATATTTATTGAAAAGCAGCCAAGCCGGTGCCGTAATCTACATGAATTGCTCGTAAGTGGTGTGGTTGAACTTGTACAAAAAGCGCTTTATCTTCGCTTTTTTGAAGCTGTATTTCTGCAGGGCTTCTTCCTTTGCGCCGGAAAACTGGGAAAACTGGTGCTGCTGGCTCGGGTCAAGGATGAAGAATTTTCCCTCAAATTCGGTCGCAACGAACGCATGCGTCCGCAGATTGTTCAGCTCTGCAATTACAACCGCGGCATTCTCGTCGCCCAAGGCAAGCAGCAGAGAGCAGAGGAAAACGGCCAGGTCTTCGTCATCGCCAATCTTGTGCGAAAAAACCTCTTTTGCAGTAAGCCAGTAATTCAAATTCATTTCCGGGTCAACGTAGTCAATTTCGGTGGCGACAAAGCGCAAAACCTGTTCTGCCACTTGGGGGTAGTCTTTCTGGAAATCGTAGGCTGGTTTTTTGAAATCGGCGAGAATTGACTGAATTGTGAGGTCTTCTCCATTGACCAGGCCCTTTATTTCCCCAATTGTCCGCCTCTCATGCTCATTTACCAGGTCAGCGTACTTTTCAAGCAGCAGCCTGTACAGCCTGAACTGCAGCTCTTTTTTTGGCTTTTGCTGCTTTTCACCTTCCTGCTGTTCGGGCTGTTCAATTAAAGCCCTGCCCTTTCCTTCATTACTCGCAGCAGCCATTTAAGTAACTTTAACCCGAAAATTGCTTTAAAAGCGATTGTTGAGGGCAATTTGGGCTGCTTTCAGTGAAAATTTTTTATACACTAAAACATTATATATAAGCGACTAATATGCTGGAAAGACGAGCACAAATTGGAACCGAGTACCTGATTGTAACAGGTTTCATCCTTCTCATCGTTGTAGTAATCTTCGGCTTTGCGTTCGTGAACCAAGACCAGAGCATCAAAACCAGCCAAGCCAACACACTGCTTGACACGCTGGCAAACAAGGCAGACTACGTGTATGCCCTTGGCCAGGGAAACAGCCAGATTGCCATAGTAACAATTCCAAGCGGCATACAGCAAGGGTCAATGGGCATAGTGCACAAATGCACAGACGGAAGCCAAACACTGCCAGGCGGCACCTGCCCAGGGGGGGACAGCGGAATAGACTTCAGCGCAATACAGCTGGCGATGGGCTTTTTCAGCGGGCAGGCAACGCTTACAAGGACTGCAAAAGGCCCCCTTTCCTTTGAAAACGACGATGACGAGAATCCTTTTCCATGTTCACAAGATGCCAGCTTCTGCCAGGGAAGGTACAAAATAAGGGTTTACTGGCAGCAGGGGCAAGAAAAGGTTTCTTTGAAGAGAGTTGACTGAAATGCTCACCAAGCAGGGGCAGATGCCTGTTGAGGTTCTCGGCGTTGTGATAATCGCCACTATATTGCTCCTCTTCGTTACTTTTTCCATGCAGCAGAAAAACGCTGAAACACAACTGATTTCTGAAACACGCAGGAATAGCATCCAATGCAATGCGATAAGCGAAACAATTGCAAACGCCTACAACAACAGGGCAACGAGTGAGCAAATTCTTTTGATTGAAAGAGACGCGACAATTCAAAAAACAGGCAGCGCAGGGGCAGTCTTTGTGGGCGGCAACAGCTGCAGGTACATCGGCGTTGTGGAAAACGAAGCGGCAGGCATAAGCCTTACCGCATCCACGCAGTACAAGTTCAGGAAAGAAAACAGCAAGGTGAGCATTTGTGCTATGCCGTGCTAAGCATGAGAAATGCCAGGGGGTTGTGATCGATTTGCTGTTCGCAGTATTGATTTTCCTGCTGCTGCTCAATGCATCTTTTGCCCTTTGGCAAAACAATGCCATTCTCCTCCAGAACGAAGTGATTTCAAACCAGCTGAGGTTGGAGACAACGCAAGTAGCCGACATGCTTGTAAGGCACGAAGGAGAACCAGACGATTGGGAAAAAAAAGCAGAACTTGGCGCTGTTGCCGCAATAGGCTTGGCAAAAAGAGACAGGGTGTTGGACGAAACAAAGGTTCAGAGGTTTGCCCAGCTCGCTGCAACATTCTGGTCAAGCGACTACAACGCGGCAAGGGTCAGGCTGCTGGCAGGCAGGGACTTCTACTTCAAGCTGAGCAATTCTGCTGGGGGTGTGATTGCGGAAACCGCCCACCCAGACAGCCCTGTCAACCAGTGGGCTGTGAATGTAAAGAGGGTGGTGAAATTTGGAGGTGATGCAGCGGTTGCAGAACTCACGCTTTACCTCCCAAAATAAGGCAAGCCGAAGGCAAGCACGCCCCATGCGAAGCATGGGTTTAATTCACAGCCGGGTTTTGCCGGCTCGCGAGCGAAGCGAGTACATTGGATTCGCCTCGCGAATCCGATTAACACAAGCCGGGTTTGCGGCTGGGGGCATTGCGATTTCAATTGATGCATTGCTTGCCCTTGTGCTATTCCTCAGCATGGTTGCCTTGCTGAGCATGCAGCCACTAACGGAGCTTTCCTTTACTCAGCCGAAGATTGCAACAAACCAGCTGATTGCCGATGCGGTAACGGCATTGGACAACACCGGGTTCATAATACAGTCAATAGAGGAAAGTGCAACCCCTGCAGACTTGAGCCAGGCTATTCATGAAAAGCTTGATGCACTGCTGCCTGCTACGCTGGAATACAGGCTTGAATTAAAGCAGCATGATGCAGATTTGGGCGAAACATGCAAAGAACAGAAAACATTTGCCGCATGCTTCCCAGAAGCGCCAACAACACTGTTTACGTCAACCAAAGAAGTGCCGGAAGGCAAAGACGTTTTCCATGGCAGGAAAATCTTCATAAAAAAGGAGCCCGGCGACTGTGAGGTTATTGGGCAGCTGGAAGAAAAAAAGGAGAAAGGATTGCATTTATATTTCGCAGACGGCGATGGCGGTGCCGAGCAGCCGAATTTCGTCTTCGACAGTGAAATAACGGACAAGCAAACAGGCCAGCCAATAACAGAGTTAAGCTGCGGCAAAGAGGCAACAGTGCAGTTGAGCGCCTACGCTGAAGCGGGCGGCAGACAGCCGGTTGACATAATGATAGTATTGGACAAAAGCGGGAGCATGGATGACTGCGCAGTGGCTTCACCCTTGGATGTGCCGGAAAACCCACTGCTTTCATATAATGGTTCAAGCGGCGAATCGGAGCAGGGAACAATTGGGGGGGAAAACATTACTGAAACAAGTGGCTCGGTTGGCAACGGCACGAGATGGTGCGATGGATGGCAATTTTTGTTCTGGTGCTTTGGAACATGGGTTTACGACGACTGGCAGGACATCGGCAGCCTTGATGTGGCAAACAGTGACATGTTTGGCGCTCTAACAACCTGGGGCGGCAGCTGCAGCGACTGGCAGTGCCCGAAGCTGTACATTGAAAGCCCAACTGGCGTGAAATACGGATTTTACGGCGATGCGCCCGGCAACGTTGAATATGGCCCATACGATTCAAGTAGCAAAAAAACATTTGTTTTTGTGCCAGGCAGTGCAAGCGAAGCAGGAACTTGGAGCGTGCATGCCTGGAATTATGGCAGCGCCGACCCGTACACTCTTACAATCAGTAATCCTGTGGAATGGCAGCTAAAGAAAACGGTTACAGTAAGCAGCTTGGAGCCATTGAGTTTAACGCTCACCTGGGAAGGCGGGTGCAGCGGAGCCTGCCCAAAAATGTACGTGGAAAGCCCGACAGGAGCAGAGTATGGCTATGAGCGGGGCGCACCGCCAGGCGGCAGTTATGCAAGCAGCAGCACAAGCGAATACATTTTCATCCCGCAGGAAGCAAGCGAAAACGGCGACTGGAGTGTTTGGCTTGCAAACGATGCTGAAATACAAGCATACGACTTGTTGATAAACCACCCTAATTGGAAAAATGTTGGCAGCTTTTTCGTTAGCGAGGAACGGGCAGCCAATTACGGCTTTGACACCTACCTGCACTGGGACACTGACTGCACTGACCACTGCCCAAACCTGATGATTGAGAATACGAGGAGCGGAACAAAATATGGTTATGTCTGCGACCCAACATGCCACTACGTTGCCCCCTTAGGAGACCAAGGCTGCTTAAGCCAGAGCGCTGGAACGCCAACGCACCGCTATATTGCCGTATCAAAAAACAGCAGCAACTGGGGCACTTGGGATGTATGGGTTTGGGAGGAAGGCCCGCAGCTGAATTACACTGTTACCGCAAACATAATTGAAGGTCCAAGCACAAAAATGGATGAGGTGAAGAACGCAACAGCAAACTTCATCAACTACGAAGATGAGGAAGGCAGGGGCTGGGATTCGCCTGACCCAGGGGACAAGCTTGGATTGGTCTCATATTCAACAAGTGCAAGCCTTGACCACCAGTTGGTGCAGGCAACACCCGAAAACAAGCAAAGCATTATTGACGCAGTGAATTCTCTGACCGCTGGTGGTTGGACTGCGGTAGGCGAGGGCATCCACAAGGCAACTGTTGAACTGACAACAGGCAACCCGGAGCCAAACCCAATCAAAGTGCAAATCCTATTATCAGACGGCATGGCTAACACAGGCACCTGGAAACCAAACAGCTCTGACTGGGTTCCAGACCCAGGCGACCCCTATGATGCAGTGATAGAAGCAAAAAACAACGAAGCGTATGTTTTTACAATCGGTTTTGGGATAGAAGCTGATGAACAGCAACTACAGGAAATTGCTGCCAACGCATACTGCGGTGAAACAGGAACAGACTGCGGAACATACCACTATGCAGCAGACCCGGCTGCATTGGAGGATATCTACAACCTGATTGCAGGCGAAATAGGCGAGCTTGCAGGAATCACCCCAGACCCCGGCACAACAGATATCGGAATGGATTTCACTATGGTTTTTCAAGCTGGGTTCGAAGAAGGGTTTTTGTACAATTTCTCGCCCCTGCCAGCGGTGTGGGACGGTGAAACACTACAATACACGGGCATTGATGTTCACCCAGAGCCTTGGACAGCCTCTTTTGATGTAATGATTCCATGCGATTACGCTGACTGCGCAGACGACTTTGTTGAAGGGCAAACGCTCAGATTCCCGCCGGATGGCACAACAGTTGGCTACGAATTGGATGGCGTCCCGCAGGAGCCGCTTGACTGGGATGTGTCTGTAGATGTTGCACTCAAGTATGCAGATATCGTTATAGATTTAGGCGGGACTGTTTTCGGGGCAGACGATATCACGGTAAATTATATTGTTGAAAACAAGGGATACTTTGACATTGACTTAGGGCAGATTCAGCCAACAGTCAATTTCTATTACCATGAAACAGAGCAGGTATACGCATGCGACCCCCTGCACAGAACATTCCTTGACTCGGTTGATTTGGAGGATTATTTGGATGCAGCGTATGACGGCGGCGGAAAGACAGATGCTTCTGGAACAATTGATTTGCAGAACAGCGGATACATTTGCGCTTGGCTAAACGAAGAGCAGGACGTAAGCGAATGCAGCGCAAACAACACTAAAAGGATTTACTGCAAGGTCCCTGAAACGCACCTGTACGTTTTGGATTACTGGGCGTGGGAGAAATGAAACGCGAGCGAAGCGAGCACAGCCCATACGAAGCGAAGCGGAGTACGGGCTTAAAGTACAGCCGGGTTTTGCCGGCTTGCGAGCGAAGCGAGCACATTGGATTCGCCTCGCGAATCCGATTAACACAAGCCGGGTTTGCGGCTAGGGGCGTGACCTTGGATGAATAAGCAGGGGGTCTTTATCACTTTCATGGTCTTTTTGCTGGCAGCGGCAGTTATTTTGCTGTACAGCAAGACTGGGGAGATTGCAAGCAGCGAGGAGGAACTGCTTGTAAACGAGGCAGTGTTCGATGCAGTGAATGATTCCTTCAACAACCTTTTTGAGGAGGTTATTGCACTGAACAAGGAGGGCTACGCAAAGGAAGTGCAGCAAAGGCCAATGCCATTTGGATACAATTTGAATGACAACAGCATTGCCATAAGCCAGACGCTGCCAGCAAGAACAGGGCTTCTGGAAAGCTACCTGGATGCATTGAACATTTACTCAATATTTGCAAACGAGCAGGAGCAGACGGGCAACCTGCAGATAAGCACAGCGGTGATTGCGCAGAGCAGTGACTGGGAGCCAGGAAGCCCGCAGTATCCTGACCTGAATTACTTGATTTTGCCGCAATGCCTTTTCTTCGACTTGAACAGCGACGGGAACATGGCACTAAGAGCAGGCACTGACAATGAAGTGGGGTGCGAGCATGATTTCGGGTATGCGGACATCAACGCAGTTGATGTCAACGTTTTCTTTGATTCAACACCATACACTGATGGAACGCTTTCATGCACTGGCGCATTCAGCGGCTGCCAGCAGCAGCTCTTCGACCCCTTAAACCCTAACCCTTACATTGTGGTTAGGCTGGATGAATTGTGTGGTGCAAGCGCTGGATGCAAGGTTACGACAACCCTGCCCCTGGGCAGGAACCAGAAAGTGATTGCAGGGCACTTCAACCCGGAAGGCAACCAGGGCACTGTTTCAATCCAGGCAACAGGCGATTACGTTGTTATGGTGGAAATTGGCGCCAGCAGCATTCCAGTTCACGTTGAAAACCAATTCCTTGCAGAGCCGATTGAGGTTGAGTTGAATGTTTCGTTTGACCAGAAAATCCAGTTATTTTACTTCACCGGCTTTTCGATTACAGCAGGCAAGCACAATTTTCCGATTTTAAGGAGCACATAACGGGGTTTTTGAGTTGAGTGGAAAGTATTTAATTGAAGAAAAAGATAATAGTTTGGCTATGTCCTGGGAAAGGGGCCAGGTTGCAACAGAGTACTTGGTTGTGACAGCCTTCATCCTGGTGGTTGTTACAGTAATATTCAGCTTTGCGTTCGTGAACTACGACCAGAGCATCAAGGTTGCAAAAGCGAGCGATGCCCTTGCAAGAATGGCGGGCGCAGCAGACAGGGTTTACTCGCTTGGTGAGGGCAATGTGCAATTTGTAGGTGTTGCCTTTCCCAGCGGAATGACAGCAATTGAAGTAAAGCACGTGTGCTGCACTGACCCGCCGGACTGCACAACCAAACAGGCGGTTGCAAGCGAAGACGACTGCAGTGGACTTGGCGGTGAAGTGGAATTCAGCTTAATTGCGATGACAGTGAACCTGGTTGGCGGCAGCACAGAAATTCGACGGAACTCAAAGGCAAAACTTGTTTTAACAGACTTCAGTGCAGGCGAGCTGGCTGGTGGACCTGCTTACTCCGTCAGGGTCAGCTGGACAGATACTGGGAAAATTGAATTGCGGAGGGTGTAGCGCTTGCTTGGAAAACACGCGCAAACTGCCACTGAAATGATTGCAATCACAGCAGTGATACTGCTGCTCTTCGCATTGGTTATTGCCCTGGTTGTCCAAAAAAACTTTTTTACCTCTTTGATTTCAAACGTTAACCAGAACGTGCAGGAATGCAACAGGGTTGCAGCGATAATAGCAAACTTCCAATCAAACCCTGCCTACAGTGAAACAATCATTACAATGCAAAAAAACGCTACTATAGAAGAGAAAGTAATTAGGATTGAGCCAGACAACTGCCCAAACTGCACCTACTGCTATCACAACGGCACTGTTGTGCCAGCCAGCTTGGAAGCTGGCAAAAGCTATTTGGTGAAAACAACAATTGGAGGAATTGAATTTGTCGCCACTTAACAGCAGAGGGCAGGGCATAGCAGTTGACCTGATGATTGCAGTGCTGATATTCCTGCTGCTGATGGCTGCCACGCTTGCTATTTGGTCAAATACAGCGTCGGTTGCAGGCAGGCAATTGAGTGAAAGGGAAATGCAGAGGATGGCGGAAAATGCAATGGATGCATTGATTAGGGGCAGCGGCAGCCCAGCTGACTGGGAGCAGGTGCATTGCAGTGAGGAAAACATTAACTCAATTGGCTTGGCAAAAAGAGACAGGGTGTTGGACGAAAACAAATTAAACCAATTCATTTGGAGGGCTGAAATTCTAAGCAACGGATTAGTCAGTGCGTGGCACTTTAATGGAAACGCAGAAGACTCTTTTGGAGAAAACGACGGCACACCGCAAGGCACAGTAGACCTTGCAGCGGAAGGGCTGTGGGAAACGCAGGCATTAGCGCTTAGCGGCAGCGGATATATGACAGCTACATGCGCCCCGGCACCTGCAACATTCACAATAAGCGCATGGATAAAACTGAACGAGCTAAATAGGGAGCAGCACATCGCAGAGTTCAGCAACACGCAGTTCTATGTGAGCAGCCAGAACAAGCTCGATACTAGGGAATGGAGCGATGCAACAGGAGAAACCCAGCTTAGCACTGGGACATGGTACCAAGTAGCAGTTGTACGGGATTTTGATAATTCTGAGGTAAGGCTATACCTGGATGGAGTGCTGGATGGCACAGGCAGCATAGGCGCATTGCCAGGCTCGAATTTCTTCATAGGGGACTTTTATGGCGGAGACCATGAGTTCAACGGCACGATTGAGGAAGTTAGGATATACGATAGGGCTTTGGAGGCAGGTGAAATCAATACCTTGTGCGAATGGTCTAACAATTTCGTTAAAACAAAGCTTTTAATTGGGGATAACAATTACTTCTTTAGGTTGCTTGATGCAAGAACAAAGGAGGCAATAAAAAACAGCTACGGGGAAAAAATCGAGGTAGGAATCAACCCGCATCCGCAGTATGGTGAAACAGTGCCTGATGAAAAGGAGATAGTTGAACCAAACAAATTGATGGAAGTAAAAATAACCAGAAATGTAACATTTAAATATAAACGCGGGGCAGAGGGGGCGAAAAAAGAGCATGCTGCAATTGCTGAATTCACTTTGCACAGAATCAAGCAGTGGACGCAAAGCCAGTAGGGGGCATAGGACAATGCAAGCAGAGGGCGAGCACACCATATACAATGCGAAGCATGGCACAGGATTAATTCACAGCCGCTGCTTGCCAGCTGCCGGGTTTGCGATTTCAATTGACGCGCTGCTTGCGATGATTCTCACAATTGCCTTGCTGGGCTTTGTCGGCATTGGCTTGCAAGAGGAAGAGAGCTTAACAACGGTTGCAAGCGCTCAAATAAGCCAGACAGCGGACGATGCATTCACTGCATTGGACAACAGCGGCTTTTTGGTTCAAGAGCTGGTTGACAGGTTCAGCGTCTTCAGGCAGGAAAGCGCGGCCAACATTTACAGCGAGGCAAAAAAAATGCTGCCGGCAAATGCAGGGCTGCGTGTAGAGGTGACAGAATACATCCCAACCCCAAACCTTCCAGCGTGCAGATCCGCCGAGGATTTTGACACCTGCTTTCCAGTAGGGCAGCGCAATACCTTTGAAGCAGGTGAAGAAATTCCTGCAAACAAGGAAGTAGTGCACGGAAGAAAAATGCAGATAATGAGGCGGCCTGTTGCAGACAAAACAGGGGAAGACGAGTGCGCTTTAGCTGACCCAGACATAGAATTGAAAAAAGAAGAAAATTTTGCCGAAGTGGTTATTGCCTCTCTCAACGATGAAATTGAAAAAAATCTTGAAACGGAGATAGATGTAGATCCGGATGATTACATCGAATGCGATGACGGTGCAGCGCCATTAACAGCGCACGAGAAAGCAAAGGTTACTGTAAAGCTTAGGGACTCAAGCAGAAAGCCGGTTGCGATAATGCTGGCGATGGATGAAAGCGGCAGCATGGCAGAATACGACATTCTGGAGCAGGAAGAAACAGGCAGTTTCAACGACGGAACGTGCGGTGGCGGAGCATGCTATGCCAGAACAGACAACTGCCCCACCTCAAATGAAGAATACACTGACTGGCAGCTTATAAGCGGTGCGGAATTCAATACGCTCACAGACGTTTGGCAAAGACTTCCGGATGGAATGATTATTGATACCAAGTTTTATAACTTTTTTTACTCAACAAAAGATGACTCAACCACCTGCGGAACAATTCCAAAAATTAAAATGGTTGACGAAGACGGCACAGAGTATTACGGCTATGGGGTGGGGGGTAGTGCACAATATTATGTTGGTCCCGCCGTTTTTTATTTTCCTAAGGACCCGGCGGAGATTTGGGAGATTTACGGGTGGTCAAATGTGGCTTACACAACTAATCTATATAGAAGATTCTATGAGGGCAGCCTTACAGTGACAGACAGAGTAACTACTGTTCCAGGCAGTGGCACAGCAGAGGGCAGCGGCGAAGAATGCAGCCCGAACCTTGGCACAGCCCAATTGATTGGCAGATTTGATACCCCTGGTCTTAAATCAGGACAGGAGCTCTATAAGGTTAAAGTGCAAGCTTATGTTCAGGGATATGATAGCACAGTAAGCGGCTGCTGCTCAAGGCTCTTCCTTAGGAAACAGGGGGAAGGCACGCCTTTAGCCGTAAAAAACTGCTCAGATGGTACATGTACAGAAAGCGGGCTCTGTGAGACAACTCATTATACAACTGCTAGTGGAACATACGAGATATATCTGTGGACCGATGACGAGGTGTCTATTACCTTCACCGGGGTTTATGCAACAGTCCAAGAGTATCCCAATCCAACCCTTGCAGGCATTGAAGTCAGCGGGGGCACCTGCGACGGCGGGGCATGCAGCATTAACCCAAGCAACTGCGACAACAAAACAGGTTGGAAGGATGAGGGAACAGGCGGGGACGACTTGGGCACGTTTACCATCGCAGCAGAGGAGCACCTGCTTGGGCTAAAAGCAGTGGTATCAGGGTCAGGATACGCAGGTGTGTGCTCATACCCGCAGTTTAGGCTGAGGCAGCCAAGCGGCGGAATAGAAACGACATGCAGCGGCAGCTGCACACTGACAGCCACTGGCAGCCCGCTTGAAACAGGCACATGGGAGCTTGAGGGCTGGGCAGACGAGGAAACAGATTACACCGCTGAATGGTACATACAGAGGGTTGACGCAGCAAAACGCGCTTCAAGGGCGTTCATTGACAACCTGGGAACATATCCCGGAATCGTTTGGGGGGAAGACGACGTTATAGGCGCCCTGTCGTATTCGGATGCTATCAACTCAGTTTATTCCCTGGACAATGACAGAAGCCCTGTCAGGGATGATTTCTTGAACGGGCTTTCTCCAAGCGACCAAACAGCTACAGGCGATGCAATTGAAGAAACCGCTGAACCGCTTGGTGGGGCAGGAGACAAAATAAAGATTATGGTTTTGTTGACTGACGGCAAAGCAAACCTCTGTGCAGGCGGTGCAACCTGCAGTGAAAGCGAGGCAGCGGATTACGCAATCTTGAAGGCAGATGAAGCAAGAAACGATTATGGAATAACCATCTATGTGATAGGGTTTGCAGACGAAAGCATTATAGGCGATTATGAGGACACCTTGAAGCAGATTGCAAAAGACAGCGATACAGCATATTGTGATGATGGAGAGAACTGCGGGAAATACTATTATGCGGAAGACGAGGACGTGCTGGATGCCGTCTACCAGCAGATTCTGGGGGAAATTGCGGAACAGTTTGGCTTGGTTGATATTGTTCTGCCTTTTCCGGATGGAATGGAGCCAATCAAGCAGGCTGAACCAAGCGATTATGGTGACTTCGGCGTTTGGAGTGACAGCGATGGCGGAGGTTTTTCAACTCCAGGGGGCGACTTGGCTTGGGATGCAGATGAGAGAACAATTTCGCTGAGCGGGCAATCAATTACACACATTGCACCCTACTGGTTTGCGATGCAGTTTGATGTGAACTTGCCCTGCAACAGCACTTATTGCGACTTGAATTATGTGCTGTTTCCGCCTCAAGACCTGCCAGAAAAGCCCTACGTACAAGACGGCGAAGAAATATTTGAGTGGCCTGAAGTGGAAGGAACGCCCTGCATTGAAACGCCCTGCTACAACAATTACCTGAAGGTGCCGTTTCGCTACGTTGACCTTGGCATTGAGTTCTTGGCTGGCACAATCGAGGGAACAGAGAGCGTTTCGCTTGACGTAAAAGTAGAAAACCTGGGTTACAAAGACATTGGCCAAGACGTAAAGATTTCCTTTTATTTGGACGACCCGGATTATGGTGGAACTGCAAAGGATACAGACTGTACTGGAGGCTGCGAGTTGCTTGGCTCTATTGCAAGTGCAACTGTTACAGCGAGCGACAATGACGTGCTACTGAAAGAGATGACCTTGTGCGCCTCGCAGGGCGAGGAAGGGTGTACTCCTGACGTGGACCAAAATACAGAGGCAATTATTTTGGATATTTCTGTAGGTGCTGTGGGGGACGTTTACGCTGTATTGGATGAAGGCGGCGAGATTTCACAATGTATTAAGAACAATAAAAGCGTGATTTACTGCAAGTCGCCTGCCGAACTCAAGTTTTACACAATTGACTACTTTGTGTGGGTGAGGTAAAAAAATGCCGAGCGGAAAAGGTTTTTTCCTGACATTCATGGTTTTCCTGTTGATTGGCGCAGTCCTTGCCCTGAACGTTGTATTGAGGCAGAGCAGTGTGAGGGAGGAAAAAAGCCTGATAGATGAAAGCGCTTTCAGGCAAGTGAACAACGCATTCAACAACATCTACTCGCAAATCGTCACGCAAAAGGAGGGCTATGCCGGCAGGGCCCAAGGGAGGCTAATGCCGGTAAAGGACTATGAATGGCAAGACAATTGGGTTAGGGTTGAACAGGAGATTCCGGTAAGGGACATCTCAGTAAATGACGCATACGACGCATTCAACCTATTTGCGATATTCGTTGCAGGGCAGCAGACAAGCCCTGACCTGGAAGTAGAAGCAGATGCCGTGGCAAACACTGCTTGGGGCGGCAGCTTATTTGATTTCCCAAAAATCGGCTATCTTATCAAGCCGCAGTGCTTGAAGTACGCGATTGGGGATAACGGGATTTTTGGGGTAATCTTCAAGAACCAAATGCTTTTCGAAACCGGTGCAGAAACAGACGAGTGCACATTTCAGGTAAGCGAGATTGAAAGATACGATGTTGAAATAGAGGTAACGCTTGGGGACTGCGACATAGAAAGCACGATAAAGCCGATTAAATGCTGGCGGGGGTTGTGCATAGGCAATGGCTGCAGCTCTTGGTTTGGAGACACCTGCACAAACGATGACGAAGACCCTGAAAACGAAAACCCCTATGCAAGTATCCACATAACAATAACTGACTGCGATGCAGCACACCCAAATTGTCTCGCAAGGGTTCCCGGTGGGGAAAAAACAATCGGGGGGCACCTGGAGCCTGTAGAAAATCCGTTCCAGCAACAAAACAAGGTCAAAATCGATGTAAGCTGTACAGGACATCCTGACCTTTTCAGTGATCCCTACCTTGAATTCATACACAAGAGCAGCTTTGAGAATGATGAGCCTGTATTCAAGGGATACAGGGGCTTTTGGGGCCTTGGAGACCCGGATGCGGAGTATCCGCAGCTGGTTATCTCAAACAAGGTTACCTTTGAAAACGGCATTGGCTCGGTTGAACTTGACGCTTTGGAGGAGCTTTCAGTGCAAAAGCGGAATTTTGACTACTGCAGGGGTCTGAAGGAAAGCGATTGCAGCAGCAGTTGAGAGTGAAAATGTTTATTAAAAAGTGAAGAGTAAATAGTTAGGAAAATCAATTGTTTTTAAGGTCTTTGTATGGCGAAGAAAAGCGCTTTGGAGAAGGAAAGGAAAGCCTGGGAGGACTATTTGCGGACAATAGAAGAAATGGAGAAAGGAAAGAAGGGGAAAAAGGAGGGATTCCTGCAGAGACTCTTCGGCAAACTCAAGTTCTGGGGAAAAGGGAAAGAAAAGCCTGCGGTGGAATTGGAGCGGGTTGCGAGGGAAATTAAAAAGCCTGCTGCTGCACCTGAGGAAAAAAGGCCTTCTCTGATGGAAAGAAAACCTGCAGCGGCTGAGAAAGCTGGAGAAGCAAAGCCTTTTTCACTCACGCGAAAAAGCCTCCTTGCAAACCAGCGGGTTTGCGAGGCCTCGCAAAGCAAAGCTTTGCAAGGTGGGAAAACTGCCGCTGAAGCGGCAAAGCCTGTCTTGCCCAAGAAGATTGCTGAACTGCCGAAGGCAGTAAAGGCGGTTCCTGCCGTAAAGAAAAAGCCCGTTGTGCCAAAAAAGGTTGCGCTGCTGCCAAAAGCAGTAAAGGCGGTTCCTGCAAAAAAGCCAGGGGAAGTGGTTGTTATTAGGAAAAAGGCAGGGGCTGGGAAGCCTGCTGAAGAATTGCCTGCTGTTGAAGAAAAACCTGGGGGGGAGATTTCAGTTAAAGCACTTCAGATGAAGAAAGCCAAGAAGCCGGGAAAAAAACCAAAGGTAGTTAAAAGGAAGGGGAAGAGGGCAAAAAAGCCTCTGCCCCAAAGAGTTGCCGCCAAGGAAATTGTGCCGCTTGAGAAGGCTCCGCCAGAGGTGAAGGAGGCTGTGAAAATTGTCAAGATGGCGAGGAGAACCAGGGGCTGGTATGGCGACAGGCTTGGGCACAAAAGGGTTGCTTTGGAGGGCTGGCGGCTGAGGAAGCGGCTAGAGCTGTATCATCTGCGGAGGAAAGCGAAAAAAGAAGAGCTGAGTGAAAAGGAAAGAAAGCTCGTGAAAACGCTGGGGGAGGAACAGAAAGCGCTGAGGGAAAGGATTAAGGCTGTTGGGGAAAGGATTAAGGCTCTGAGGGGCATTGAGAGAGCAAAAGTGGCAGAGGAAAGGCTGTTGGAAAAGAAAGCAAAGGAAGCCGGAATCACTATCCCAAAGGAGGCGTTACCGCCGATTGAGAGGGGAAAGGCAGAGTTTAGGACAACAGAAGACTTCAGGACTGCGGTTGAGGCAGTAAGGGCAGTTGCAGAGGAATTGGCAGCAGCAGTAACAAAAATGCCTGCAGGACCGATAAGCAGGGATGAAGAACTTGGGTTGGATGACAAGATTTCTACAACCCAAAAGCTGATTAAAAGGCTTGAAATGGCTTTTTACAAGAGGAAAATCAGCTTTGACCAATTCAGGGAAAAGCTGTTTGAGTACCAGTCCACACTGAGCGAATTGCAGCTAAAGAAACGCTTTTTGGAGGAGGAAAAAAAGCGGAAAGGGAAAGAGAAGCCTGCAGGGGCAGCAGTAACAGCAGCACCTGGCAAGGCTGCGGCAGCAAAAGCTGTGCCGAGCGTTGGACTTACGCCAAGGGCTGCAAGGGCTTTGGAAAAAGCCGCTGAACAGCAAGTAGCCGGCATCACTCCTAGTGTGGCAAAGGCTCTGGAGAAAATGGCTGAAAGGGTTGCAAGGATGCCAAGCTACCAGGGCAGGGGAGCAGAGCCGCCAACACAGCCTGTGAGGGAGAGAGTCATTGAAAGGGTTATTGAGCGCCCCCATGAAAGAGGGGCAGAAGTTGAAGCCCCTAGGAAGAGAGAGGCAGAGGAAAGGTTGTGGGAGGAAGCCGGAAAACCTAAGGCAGGGGAAAAGCCTGCAGCAAGGCAGCCTGTTGGAATAGCCAAGGAAAGGGAAGTAGTGGAAGAAAAGCCTGTTCCAGCGCCTGTTGGAAAACCGAAGCCTGCGGAAACGCCGAAGGCTGTTGTAAAGCCGGTTGAAAAGCCGAAGCCGCCCATGCCCAAAGCCAGAGAAATCAAGAAGCCGGTGCTAAGCGAAAGAATTGGGAAGGCAATCGAGGAAAAGGCTGCCGGCAAAATAAGCAAGGAGCAGGTTGACAGGATTGAAGAGCAACTTGGAAGGCTGCTTGAAAAGTACAAGGTTCCGGAGAAAACGATTACAATGCAGATTCAATCGCTTGACAGCAGCAGGCTGGTTCAGGACTTCCACAAGCTGATTGGGTTGATTCAAGTGCGGCACGAGGCACTGCGCCAAGAGCCGATTACGCCGGGGTCCCGCTATGAGCCTGGCTTGGCAGTAACCTCCAGAAAAAAGGAAAAGATTGCTGCTCAGGAAAAGGAGATAGTCAAGGCAAAGATTGAAACAGATTTTGACAGGGTGCTTGACCTGGTCAAATTCAAGGGAATGATTGGGGTGGATGCGGCAGCGAAAGAGCTTGGCATTAAGGAGAGGCAGTTGCAGGAATACGCAAAGGTTTTGGAGGAAAACCACTTAGTGCAATTGATTTATCCCCCGATTGGCGCTATGCGGCTTGCTTTCCCCGGATATTTGCGCTGGAAGGAAAGGGAGAAGAAAAAGAAGGCAGAGGAAAAAAAGAAAAAGAAGAAAAAATAAATTAGTTAAAGGCAGGTGAAAAAATGTACGATGCTGAAAAAAAGGTAACAGGGGTGGAAAAGGCAAACGTGATTGAAACATACAGCGTGAAATCAGACGCCGTAGAAGTGGAGGTAAACATAATTGACGCGGAAAAGGCGTTTGTAAGGAATTACTTCCTGAACTTTCCGTCTTATGGGTCGGGTACAATTGCTTTGCTGAATAACCTGCGGACAGCAATTCTAAGCGAAACCGCATTAAGGGCTGAGAAGATGATGGAGGCAAAATTCGTTGAGAAGACAAAACAGAGGTTCAAGCAAAGGGCAGCAGAGTTATTGCAGAGGGAACTGCCGAAAATGCCTGACGAGACAAAAAACACCCTGATTGGGATTCTGCTGAATGAAATGCTTGGCTTGGGAAAGATAGAGTTTTTGCTGAACGATGGCAACCTGGAGGAAATAGTGGTAAACTACAGCAAGGAGCCTGTCTGGGTTTACCACAAAAAATACGGCTGGCTGAAGACAAACATAACGCTTGGAAACGAGGGCGAAATAGAAAACTATGCAAGCATTATTGCAAGGCGCGTTGGCAAGCAGATAACAATCCTGAATCCGCTGCTTGACGCCCACCTGATAACAGGCGATAGGGCAAATGCAACCCTGTTCCCGATTTCAAGCAAAGGGAACACCATAACAATCAGGATGTTCAGGAGAGAGCCCTGGACGGTAACAGATTTCATCAGCAATAAAACAGTCAACAAGGAGATAATGGCTCTGGTTTGGCTTGCAATGGAATACGAGTTGAACATTATTATCAGCGGTGGCACGGGCAGCGGGAAAACAAGCCTTTTGAACGTATGCATGCCGTTCCTGCAACCGAATCACAGAATTTTGTCCATAGAGGACACCAGGGAACTGATGCTGCCGGAATTCCTGCACTGGGTTCCACTGACAACGAGGGAACCAAACCCCGAGGGAAAAGGCGGCGTGACAATGCTTGACCTGCTTGTAAACAGCCTGAGGATGCGGCCTGACAGGATAATCGTCGGAGAGATTAGGCGGCAGAGGGAAGCAGAGGTGATGTTTGAGGCAATGCACACAGGGCACAGCGTTTACACGACCTTCCACGCAAACACGGCAGATGAGACAATCCGGCGGCTCATAAACCCCCCTGTGAACGTTCCAACAACAATGCTTGAAGCCGTGCACTTGAATGTTGTGATGTTCAGAAACAGACGCCTGGGAGTGAGACGCGTACTGCAAGTGGCGGAGTACGTTCCGGAGAGAAGGGGGCGAGAATCCGGGGTAAAGGCAAATGTTCTGTACCGCTGGCGGGGGGCAGATGATATGATTGTGCCCCATGGTGACAGCATCAGGTTGTATGACGAGCTGTCACTGCACACTGGCTTGAGTAAAAGCGAAATAGATGGCGAGCTTAAGCAGAAGCAGAAAATACTTGATTGGATGGTTAAATTCAATGTCAGGAATGTGACAGATGTCGGCAGGGTTATAGCCCAGTACTACAGGGACCCGGAAGCGATAGTTAAAGCAGCAGAAAAAAAACAAAAGCCTGAGTTGGAGAAAGGCCCTGCGCAGGAAAAAAAGTGAATGCCCATGGCTAGAATAATTCCCTTTGCACCAATGCCAATGAGCATGTTGAAGAGAGCAAGCAGCCCGTTCATTAGGTATGCTTTTGGCTTCAGCAGGATGTTCCCAAACCTGGGGGCGAAACTGGATGCAGCCGACATAGAGGCAGACGAAAGGGAATACGCAGCGATAATGCTTTTTTTGACGGTTTTCTACTTCGTTTTCTTCACAGTTGCATCCACCCTGATTTTTTACAGGCTGCAGCTGGACCAAGCCTTGCAGGTCGCCTTGCCCTTTTGGGCGCTTGGACTGTGCGTGGGGCTGTTAATGGGCTTCATGATGGTCGTTCAGGTGCTGGTGTACCCGACGCTGCTTTTAAGGAAAAAGGTGAGAAGCCTTGAAAGAAACCTCGTATTTGCTTTGAGGGCCATTCTTATCCAGATAAAAAGCGGCGTGAGCCTGTTTGATGGAATGGCGACCATCGCAAACGGCGAGTACGGCGCGGTAAGCACTGAATTCAAAAAAGCAGTTGACAAAATAAACACCGGAACGCCGGCTGAGGAAGCATTGGAGGACATGGCTGAAAAAAACCCCAGCCCTTTCTTTCGGAAAGTGCTGTGGCAGATAGTCAACGGGATGAAGGCGGGGGCTGACATAAGCAGTGTCCTGGCTGAAACTGTTGCATCAATGATAAGAGAGCAGAAGATTGCCATAAGTAGATATGGCTCGCAATTGAAAATCCTTTCACTGATGTACATGATGTTGGGCGTGATTGTCCCAGCATTGGGCGTAACGTTTTTAATTGTCCTCGGCTCCTTCCCCCAGATAAAAATCGATGAATTCACTTTTTGGGTAATGCTGTTGCTGGTTGTAGTTACTGAGTTCATGTACGTTGGCATAATAAAAAGCAGGAGGCCAACAATCATAGGGTGAGACAAAATGGGCATATATCAAAGAATCACTTCCCTGCTGCCGGAAGGCGTAATAGAATCGTTTAGAAAAGAGCTCAATTACGTTGGAATTCACGTTGAGGGAAAACGGTTTGTTGGCTTTTTGGTGCTGTTCGGCTTGGGCATCGCGACAGCAATTGCAATAAACCTCTACCTGTTCTTCAACATGCCGGTTTACGCCAGCTTTTTTCTGGTATTTGCAATCTTCTGCGGCGGGGTGTACTTTTGGATTGACCAAATGGCTGAAGGGAGCGGGAGAAGGGTGGAAAGGGTGCTGCCGGACGTGCTTGAATTGATTGCAAGCAACATCAGGGCCGGCCTGACCACGGAGAGAGCTATTTTCACCTCAGCAAGGCCGGAGTTTGGCCTACTTTCAAGGGAGCTCAGGGAGGCAAGCAAAGAAATCCTCTCTGGCGAGAGAATGGATACTGCGTTGATGAAGCTGCCGAGCAAAATAAAAAGCGACGTGCTTGAGAGAACGGTTTGGCTGCTTGTGCAGGGGATGAAAGGCGGCGGCCAGATGGCAGACCTGCTGATTCAATTGGGCTCGGATTTGCGGGAAGAGAACGCAATGCAAGACGAGATAAAGGCAAACATCAGCATGTACGTGCTGCTGATTTTCTTTGCTGCCGCATTTGGCGCCCCTATGCTGTTTGGGATAAGCAGCATAATTGTGGGGATGCTGGCAGAGCAGACAGCAGAGCTGCCGATAACGGCAGAGCAGATGGCGCAGTACAGCCAGATGAGCCCCATCGGCAGGTTTTTCGGCGTACCAACAGTCGGGATAACGGAGGAATTTGTAACATTTTTTGCAGCCATTGCATTAATTTTAACCGCAATTTTCGCTTCTTTCACGATTGGGGCAATAAGCGCAGGAAGCGAGAAAAAGGGCGTGAAATTCCTCCCCATAATTTTGTTCATAGGGCTCGGCTTGTTCTATGCAGTGAGAATGGTCCTAGGGGAGATGCTGGGCAGCATAACGACAATGCTCTAGGCAGAGAAAAACCAAGGATAAAATAATAAATATTTGAAGCTGTGTTAAATAATTCAATGATAGGCCTGGGTGCCCCATCAGCTTGAAAAGGGGGGTGGATTTGCACAACCTAAGATATGCAAAGGCGGCTGTAATAGGAATAGTGCTGCTGTTTGTTGCACTAAAAATCCCTGCAATGCAGTCGTTTTACATGGACAGGGATGAGCCGCTCTACGTCTGGCAGAGTCTGAGAATATACAAAGAGCCTGCGAGCATTCTGCTGCTGGAAATTAACCGCCCCTATTATGCACTCTTTACTGCAACGGCAGCACCATTGCATGCGTTTTTCCCGCCGCAGGTTCCACTCAGGATTGTAACAATGGCATTTGCGCTGGTTGCCCTGTTCTTCACTTACTTAATCGGGAAAGAACTATTCTCTGAAAAAGCAGGTCTGGCTGCAATAGTGCTGATGTTATCTTCCCCTGCCTTTTTCTTCTATGCCGCAAGGGGCTTGCCGAGTGTGCCGCTTACAGCGCTGTCCGCAATTTTGATATATTTACTGATAACACTAAACAGAAGGCGGGCAATTCTTGCCGCTCTGACACTTGCTGCAATGTACCTGATAAAAACCACTTCAATGGTTGTACTGCCTGCGGTGGCTGTTTTTCTAATGCTCAAGTACAGGGAAAAGCTAAACAAGAAACAAATAGCTGCTGGGTTTGGGCTGCTGGCACTTCTGATTGCCTGCGCCATTGCATTCGCACCGGGCGAAATTGTAGGCGTTATCTTGAAAACATTCAGCAAGCAGGATTGGGATGTCTTCTTTGCCATAGTTGGCCGTGGCATCATTTGGGCCCTAACAGGGACGTTCACTATCGTGTTTGCATTAGTAGGCATGCTTGAACTTAAGGGAAGGAGAGACTCCAATATTGCGCTTCTGCTGCTGTGGATTGTATTTATATCTGCCGCGTTCGCTCTGACCTTCAGGAGTTTCGTGCGCTACTATCTCCCAATAATGCCTGCTGTTGCGGTAATTGCCGGTTATGGCTTTGCAAGGTTAGCTGAAAGGGGGCTGCGGTTTGTGGCAATTCTGGCTGCAGCAGGGCTGCTCTTTTTTGCTTGGGGCTTCTACTGGGAGGCTATTTTCTGGAAAGCACCTTGGGAAAACCTCTATGCCAGGGGCTACATGCCGCTAAAGCAGGAGCGTTGGAGCGAGATGGGCCAATGGTTTGGTGAGAATGTAGGGGGAGAGGACAGGCTTATAGTCCTTTCAGAACAGTTTGTAGCAAGAACCATCGTGCTTTCAGCAGAGCTTGGCTTGCCTGAGGCAAGCAGGCGGCTGGTTGTTAATCCAAGTAGGGGTGATTTTGAGATGCTTATCTCCCAGGCAGAAAGGGACTGCTTTGTAGTCAGGGATAGCACTTCACCCATAAGGCCTTTTGAGCAGCTGATTTGGCTTTACGCAGACACAAATGCAGAAGAATACCTTGCTTCAATGGGTTTTGAAGAAATAAAAGAGTTTCCGCCACAGGATGGCGCATTTTTCTTCAAAGAAACCTATTTCGCTTATAAAAAGTCAAAACAGTAGGGATTAACAACGGTAATTAACCTAAATAAAAGAAGAAAAAGGAAATTAAAGGAAAAATGAACGATTTCAGCTGCTGATTACAATGTTTGTACCGCGGCAAGTGATTGTAAGCCCTGTGTGCGTCAAGCCAGCTGCGTCAGTATAGGTGATTGTATAGACCCCTGACGTATAAGTGGCTGCTGTTGATGTCGCTGCAACGTCAAGCGTTGTGTTTCCAACCGGCAGGCTTGTTGTAGCGTTATTATCCGCGAATGCCTGACTTCCTGCAATCGTTACGCTTGTCAGCGTTCCGCCTGCTGTGTTTGTCACTATGAGGTCTTGTAGGTCTCCACTTGCAGAAGCTGCGCTCAGAAGGTTGTTTGAGACAACGTTAAGCACTGTCGGGTCTGAACTGCTGCAGGTTACGCCGCCTGTCGGCGTTGCGACAATGAACACTAGGACGCCTACGACGATTGCTATGACGATTAATGCCCATCCGTAGGTCATCAGGTATTCCAATGCTGCTTGTCCTTTCTTGTTCATGCTTTCCCTCCTATAGGTTTTTCATTTTATTTTAATGCCTTTTCCCAAAATAAACATCAATTCTTTTGATGCTGGGAGTTTTTGTATTATAAGAAGTGTTTCTCCTTTAAAAATCTTTGCTTTAACGCAGCGGCTTTAAATTTAATTATTTGCCGAATTGCGCCTGCTTTTTCACTTTTTCCTGAATTTTTTCCTCAGCGCTCTTTCAACCGGCGGCGCAACAAAGCAGTCAATTCTTCCGCCAAGCGAAGCGATTTCCTTTACTGCAGTGCTGTTCAGGTAAAAATACCTCGGCGATGTCATCACAAAGACTGTTTCAAGGCTCGGCACAAGCTTTCTGTTTATCGTCGCCTGCTGGAACTCGAACTCAAAGTCCGACAACTCGCGCAGGCCCCTTAAAATCACTTTTGCATTTTTCCTTTTGACGTAGTCAACCAGAAGCCCCTGGAAAGAGTCAACCGAAACGCGCTCCATGCCCTTGGTGCACTGTTTTATCAGGGCAACCCTTTCAGCCAGCGGGAAGAGCGCTTTCTTGCGCGGGCTGGTCGTTACAGCGACAATAACCTGGTCAAACAATTGCAGGGCGCGCTTTATGACGTCCAGGTGCCCAAGTGTAACCGGGTCAAAGGTTCCAGCATAGATTGCGGTTCTTTTATTCAAAAAAATTGCCTCCCAGTTTTGCAATTACGGCTTTTACCTGCTTCTTGGTTTTTTGCAGGCCGCCTGTGTTATTAATTAAAAAGCGGGCTTTTTTAATTTTTTTCTTTAGGGGCAACTGGGCGTGCAGCCTGAGCCCTGCTTCTTTTCTGGTAAGGCCACTGCGCTGCAGCCTTGCCAGGCACTGCTTTCTTGTTGCGAAAACAACGCAGGTGCTGTCAAAGTAATGCTGCCACCTTGCCTCAAAAAGAAGCGGCACGTCAACCACAACAAGCCGCTTTCCCTGCTTTTTGAATTTTTTCATGCTGCGCTGCAGCTGTTTCCAGACAAGTGGATGCAAAATTTTCTCCAGTTTTTTCCTCTTTCTTGCACTGCGGAAAACAACCGAAGAGAGTTCTTTCCTGTTGGCTGTGCCAAACAGGCGCAGCAACTTGCTTTGAATGCCTTTCTGCCTGTACAGCTTTCGCACTATTGCATCGCAGTCGATGGCTGGAATGCCACACTGCCTGAAAAAACGCAGGGCAGTGCTCTTCCCGCTGCCTGCAGAACCGGTTAAAGCAAGCGAATGCATTGTAATGGAATTGGGTGGAAGTTAATTTAAGGAAAGGCACAGCGGTTTTGAAATAAAAAAGCTTTTGAAACCCCAACACAGAAGCATTTAAATTAGATTTGCCCGCCTTATTTATATGGGCAAGGTATAAGCAAAAACCCCTCTTTTTCAAGCAGGGCTGGAGGCGATTTAAGTTGAAAATAGCGTTGGTGAGCAGCTGGCCGCCGAGGCACTGCGGCATTGCAACCTACAGCCAGGAGCTGGTCAGGGCCCTGAGAAAACAGGGGCACGAGGTGCATGTTGTGACATTCAGTGATGGGGGCAAGAAAGGCGAACGCTTTGTACATAAGGCAATGAGGGTTCGAAAGAAAGGCGCTAAGTTGGTTGACCCAAACTGGGAAGAGCGGCTGTACAACGTGATTGCAAGGATAAAGCCGGATGTGGTTCATATACAGCATGAGTACGCTTTGTACGAATATGACAAGGACTTCAGCAGCGGGCTGTTCAGGCCATTTTTCAGGTGGGGCGTGGAAGCAGAATTCCCTGTGGTGGTGACGTTTCACAGCATCTACACTGCTTTGGAAAGGGCGCACAGCTATTACATGAATACCTGCCTGATGCTGATAGATGCAGGTGTTGTCCACGAGGAATACCAGAAAATCTACTTGCCTGAGAACATTGGCAGGGTTCCGCAGAATGTGTACGTCATACCGCACGGTGCCAAGGACATAAAGCCGTACAAGGGCGCAAAGGAAGCCCTGGGCTTGGCTGGAAAGAGGGTTGTCGGCGTTATCGGCTGGTGGGAGCCGAACAAGGGCTTTGAAAGAGTTGTGCAGATTTGGCCTGATGTAAGGAGGGAGTTGGGCAAGAAGGCTGTCTTGGTTGTTGCAGGCGATGCAAGGCCTGGAAGCAAAAGCGGGCAGATATACAAGCCCCTGCTTTTGCAGGCGATAAGGCAAAGCAAAGCAAAAAGCAGCATTAAGCTTATCGAAGGCAGCTTTTCGCCGCAGGAATACGACAGGATACTTTCGGCATTTGATTTGATGGTTTTGCCATACAGCAGGGCGTCGCAGTCAGGTAACCTAGCCCATGCGTTTGCGTTGGGAATTCCATGCGTTGCAACTGCAATGGAGGGCCTCAAGGCAGAGGTTGAGAGGAGCAAGGGCGGTGTCACAGTTCCAGCAGAGGACGATGTGGAGTTGATGCACGCGATTGCACATGTGATGAAGCACGAGGAGTTGCGCAAGAGGTATGCAAGGAACGCTGCCAAGCATGTTACGAAGCAGATAAAGTGGAGCATTGTTGCAAGAAAGCATGTTGCCCTCTACCAGAAGTTGATTGCAGAGTTGCGCGAGGAATGCAAGCCGAGGAAAAAGGAAAGCTTGCTGGCTTGAAAAGATTATATTTATGGGAAAATGGGGTTGGGTCCATTTCTTGAGCAGCTTCCCGCCGAGGGAATGCGGCATTGCAACCTTTACGCAGGACTTGCTCGGGGCTGTTGAGAGAAACAACAGCATAGGCATTGAGTGCAGGGTTGCAGCAGTAAACGATAACATGTATTCAACCTACAACTACCCGAAAAGGGTAAACATCCAAATTGATGAAGAAGATGAGGAGTCCTATCACATAGCTGCGGAGAGGCTGAATAAAAGCAACAAGACAAGGCTTGTGTGCGTTCAACACGAATTCGGCTTGTTCGGCGGAAATTTCGGCTACTATCTGATTCCCTTGCTGGAGGAGCTGGAAAAGCCTGTTGTTACAACATTCCACAGTGTTCTGCCCGGCAACCCAAAGCCGGAAAGGCACAGGAAGTACGTCGTGAAAAAAATCTGCAAAAACAGCGAGAAGGTTGTTGTAATCAGCGGCTTTGGAAAGGAAATACTGATACAGCAGTATGACATACCAGAGAAAAAGATTGAGGTAGTGCCGCACGGCGTTCCGGCTGTTCCGTTCAGGGAGGAGGCAAAGGCAAAAAAAGAGCTTGGCCTGCAGGGGAGGAAAGTGCTTTCAACCTTTGGGCTGATGAGTAGGAGGAAAGGGATTCACTTTGCAATAAGGGCACTGCCAAGAATAGTGAGCAAAAACCCAGATGTGCTGTATATGATTATTGGCGAAACCCATCCGGTTGTGAGAAAGAAGGAGGGCGAACGCTACAGGAATTATTTGAAGAGGATTGTGAAGGAACTGCGGTTGAAAAGGCACGTAAGGTTTGAAAACCGCTTCTTGCCCATGCCGGATATATGCAAGTACATCCAAGCGACAGACGTATACATAACTCCCTACTATGACCCGCAGCAGGTAAGCAGTGGAACACTTGCTTATGCAGTCGGCAGCGGCACTGCCTGTGTTGCAACGCCTTACCTGTATGCAAGGGATGCCCTGAGGCACGGCAGGGGCAGCATAGTGAAATTCAAGAGCAGCAAGTGCTTGGCTGAGGCAGTGAACAGAATTCTTTTAGACAGAAGGCACAGGCTTTCGCTTGAAAGAAAGGCATTCAATTACACCAGGGGCTGGCAGTGGTCGAGTATTGGTGAGAGATACTGTGAGCTGTTCAAGGAGGCTGCAAGAAGGGATTAAGCTGTTTTGCTTGCAATGGCGCCATTGGCAGTTGGCAATCGCGTTAAAAACAGGTTAAGAAAATTAAGCGCCTTGGGCTTTGCTGGTTTGTTTTGCAAACCCAGAATTATTTTATTTTTCAAAAGAGACAATATTAAGCGGTGTGGTTGGGAACGGTGAATCGTTAATCAGAAATGATTAACCGCGGGGATTCCTTGGAATTCCGGTTCCCGTTTTTTCCACACCATCTGCTTTAGGACGAAAGGCATCTATTAAACCCGAAAGAGCCTAAAAGACTTTGATTGCCCTTAAAGCATTTTTTTCTTCTAATTCCTTATTCTTCTTGCAGGGAGATTAGTTTTTTAAATAAGTTAACTGTTTATATTGTGAGGCTTGCGTGAAATGGTTGAACCAGAGAGAACAAAAACAGGCGTGCCTGGCTTGGATGAGATATTGTACGGCGGCATACCAAAAAACAACCTGCTTGTAATAAGCGGCGACCCAGGCAGCGGCAAAACATGCATGTGCCTTGAATTCCTCTACTACGGGGCAGTTAAATACAATGAGCCCGGCGTATACATCTCGCTTGAGGAAAGCGAGGAGGAAATTATCGGCTTTGCTGAATTGTTTGGGTGGGATGTAAAGGGCTTAATTGAGAAGGGGCAGCTGAGCATTGTGACAGTGGAATTGTACGACTTTGACAAGCTGAAGAACACTGTTGAGGACGAAATATCAAGGCTTAAGGCAAAGCGCTTGATTATTGACCCGGGTGTCGTGTTCAGGCTGTACTTTGACAGGGAGCTTGACGCAAGGAAAAGGATTCTCAGCTTGGGCAGGATGCTGAAGAGAATTGGGTGCACCGCCATCATTACAAACGAGATTAGCTTGGAGAAGGCTGCTTCCCTTTTTGGCCTGGAGGAATACGTTGCTGACGGCGTAATACTGCTATACCACACAAAGCTGGAGGACAGGTTCATCAGGAGCATAGGCGTATTGAAGATGCGGGGCACGAAGATAAGCGAAAAGCTGCACCCCATAAGGATAACGAATGATGGCTTGAAGGTCTTAGCCAACCAAGAACTTTTTGAAGAAGTGAAATAGCTATGAGGGAACTTAAAATCTTCCCTGCAGCCAAGAAAAAAAGCAGGGCAGCTGAGATAGACGAATTGATGCAGTTTCTCAAGCCTGGCAGGGAGCTGGGCATTATGGTCAGGAGGCATTTGGAGGAGCTGCCTGAAAAATACGTGGTGCTTGTTGTAACAACCCACAAAAACTACGCGCTACTTGGCGAACAGTTAATCAAATACTTTTTGGAAAAACAAGTCGCGGGGATTTTTGTTACGACGAACAGGCCCGCAGCGAATTTGATTGAAGTACTGCAAAGGGACAAACTAAACGTTGGCAGCGTTTTCTTTATTGATGCCGTGAGCAGAAAGAGCAGTGAAGAAAAAGCGGGGGGAAAGAATGTAATCTACATAGATTCACCGGAAAACCTAACCGAATTGGACTCCGCAATAGGGGAATGCACTGAAAAGCTGCAAAGCAAAAACCGCTTCTTTGTTTTGGACAGCCTGAGCACGCTGCTTGTATACAGCCCCCAGAGAACTTTGGAAAAGTTCACACACAGTTTAAGCGGAAAAATGCGGGCAGCGCAATTCAAGGTTGTTTTCACCCTTGTAAGCAAAAAGGCTGAAACCATAGGCACCCTGGGGCAGTTCTGCGACAAGGTAATAGAAATCTAGAATCAGTCAACTAATTCAATTTTTTTTCCGGCTGCATCCTGCAAAAGGTTTTGCACTGCCTGCTTCAACTGTGGAATTTGCTGGCTTTCGCTTCTCAGCAAAGCGGTTTTTTCCTCCAAAGCTGCTCTTTTCTCAGCGCTTCTTTTCCTGTCCTCATTTGCTTGGGCAAGCAGTTCGGCTTCTTTTTTCACAACGGGCAGGTGCCTCAACTGCCCTTCAATTCCTGCAAGTTGTGAGTCAATTTGGTTGAATCTCCAAAAAACCCGCTCAAAGAAGTCAAACGAACGTGCTTCCCTTAAAGCAGACAGCCGCTTCTCTTTTTCGTGCTCCTTGAAGTCGATTAAGCCCTGCCCTATCGCTTGCTCCGTCTCCTGCAGCAGCTGCTTCAGTTTCAGGGCTTTTGGGTCCTTTTTCAGGGCATTGAACGGGTTGAGCATCACATTGTTCAAAAAATCGGCAATGTCCTTTGGCAGAACAAATTTGCCTGCATTTGCAGCCTTTCTCATCCTGTGCAAAGGCTTCTCAACTTTTGAGAACAAGTCAATTACTTCGGTTTTCGCCTGCTGCTTTTGGTGCAGCAAAGCAGACTTTTTCTCATTCAGCGCCTTGATTTGCAGAAATTCCTTGCCCTGCCGCAAGGAGTCCAAATTCCTCTGCGTGGCTTTTAGCCTTTGCTCTGCCTCAGCAAGCCCTTTTTCCAACACACCAACTTCCTCGGACAGGGCAGAAACATGCCCTACCTTTTCCCTTAATTCGTCCAGCGCTTTCTTCACCCCCTGCTGCAAAAGGACCGGCTCAGAAGCATCAAATAACCGCTGCGCTTCCGAGAACACTGAGTCAATCTGCTTTACAACGCTGCCAATCTGCTTGACCTCCTGCTTGAGTGAAACAGAGGTGTAGGCAATGTTCTTTCCAAAAACCCTGAGCTCGCGCTGCAATAAGATGCTTGCCTCAGTGCAGTATTTGCGCACAATCTCTGCATCGCTGCTGCTGGGGGGCTGCAGCTTTTCAATAAGGGAAAGAAGCTGCCTCTCAGCATTCCTCTTCGCGGTTTCCACAATTTTCTGCAGCCTCTTGTTCTCTGTTTCAACGCTGGCATTGCGCAGCCTGCCAAGAGCTGCCCTTAACTCTGAAAGCAGGTGCTTTATTTCGGCCTTCTTTCCTGCAATGCCCTGCTCAAGCTGTTTGCCCTGTTTTTCCGTGCTGTTCTGGAGGAAGCTCTCAACTTCATCCAGCCGCAGCTTAAGCACTTTTTGCTCTCTTCTTGCAAAAATTCTGCCAAAAAAGCCCATCTGGAACAATAAAACTAATTGAAATAGGAATTTAAAGGAATTGCGATTGAAGTGCTGAAATAAAAAAATCAGCGGAAGGACACTCTTCCAAAAGGGCTTAAAAAATGTTGAGACAGGGTTCTTAGAGGCGCAGTTGAAATGATTGACTTCAATGAAATGGTTTCAAGGGTGCTTGAGAGGGGAATGCGGCAGAAAAGCATCGGGAGATACTACCCAAGCGAGATAGGCAACTGCATTAGAAAGGTATGGTACAGCTACAAGTATCCGCAAAAAATTGACCCAGAGAAATTGAAAATATTTGAGGTTGGGAACATAATGCACGGCTTTGTGGTTGAAGTGCTGAGGAGCGAAAAAAACAAGGAGGTTAAGCTGCTGCAAAGCGAATTTCCCTTGCAGATTAAGATGCCTGAATTCACTGTAAGCGGCAGGGTAGACGACCTTGTTTTGGTGAGGACAAGCGGAAAAACAATTGTCGTTGAAGTGAAGTCAACAAAGAGCATTGAGTTTGTTAAAGAGGCAAGCCAAGGCCATGTAATGCAACTGCAGCTGTACATGCACGCAACAGGAATCCACAACGGCATCGTGCTTTACATTGACAAGGGGAACCTGCAAAGCAAGCAGTTCCAAATAGAATATAGCGAAAAGCAGGTTAAAGGGATTATGCAAAGGTTTGGCAAGCTGCACAGGTTGCTTGAAAGCGACCTGCTGCCTGCAGCTGAAGCAAAGAAGGAAGAGGAAATGCGGTGGATGTGCAAGTACTGCGAGTACGCTGAAAAGTGCGAGAAAAACGAGGGCTAACCTGCCTTTTTCTTACCTTGCTTTTCCTTTATTGCTGCCTGCGCTGCAGCTAATCGCGCGATAGGAACCCTGTACGGGGAGCAGCTCACATCATTCAAGCCGATGCTGTGGCAGAACTCGACGCTCTTGGGTTCGCCGCCATGCTCCCCACATATTCCTATTTCAATGCGCTTGTTGGCTTTCCTTGCTTTTTCAACGCACAGCCGCATCAAGAGACCAACGCCGCCTTGGTCAATGCTCTGGAAAGGATCCCGCTCATAGATTCCCATTTCAACATAGTGCTTCAGGAACTTTCCTGCATCATCCCTGCTGAAGCCGCAGGTCATCTGCGTTAAATCGTTTGTCCCAAAAGACATGAAATCTGCTTCCCTTGCAATCTCATCAGCTGTAAGCGCTGCCCTCGGAACCTCAACCATTGTCCCAATCTTGTAGCTGACTTTGCCCTCTGCGCCTGTTTCTTTTGCAACCCTGTGCACCAGCTGCTTTATCCTGAGGAACTCCTCAAGCTTTCCAACCAAAGGAACCTCTATTTCAGGCAAAGGTCTTTTGCCTGCCTTTCGTAGGGCAAGCGCGGCTTCAAAAATTGCCCTAACCTGCATTTCGTTTATTTCAGGATAAACCAGACCAAGCCTGCAGCCCCTGAAGCCAAGCATCGGGTTGAACTCGTGCAGCTCCTCAACCTTGGCTTTTAGCTTTTCCTTGCTGATGCTGATTTCCTGCGCAATAGCTGCGACCTCCTTGTCCTCCTTAGGCAGAAACTCGTGCAGGGGCGGGTCAAGCAGCCTTATCAAAACCGGCAGGCCGTCCATTACCTCAAACAAGCCCTTGAAGTCTCTCCTCTGGTAAGGCAGCAATTTTGCAAGCGCCTTCTTCCTGCCATCCAGGTTCTCGGCAAGAATCATCTCCCTGACCGCCTGGATTCTGTCGCCTTCAAAAAACATGTGCTCTGTTCTTGTAAGGCCGATTCCTTCCGCGCCAAAACCCCTGGCAACCTTTGCGTCCTTGGGGGTGTCTGCATTTGTCTTAATTTTTAGCTTCCTGAAAGAGTCTGCCCAAGTCATGAGCTTTGCAAAGTCGCCTTTCAGCTTGGGTTCAACCAGCGGAATCTTGCCCTGAAAAACCTCGCCTGTGCCTCCGTCCAGGGAAATCCAATCCATTTCCCTAAAAACAAGCCCCTGTTTTGTCCTCATTTCACCTGCCTTTTCGTCAATTGAGATATCGCCAGCACCGGCAACACAGGGCGTTCCCATGCCCCTGGCAACCACAGCAGCATGGCTTGTGCTGCCGCCCCTTGCTGTAAGGATTCCCTGCGAGGCGTGCATTCCCTCAACATCCTCAGGGCTTGTCTCCAAGCGCACCAGAACGACCTTTTCGCCTGGATTGTCCTCTTTCATCTGCTTTGCCTTCTCTGCGGTGAAAACTACCTTTCCAACCGCAGCGCCAGGGCTTGCGTTGATGCCCTTTGCAATAACCTGGGCTTCCTTCACCGCAACCGGGTCAAGCTGCTTGTGCAGCATCTGGTCAAGCTGCTCTGGCTTGATTCTCAGGACTGCCTCCTCCTTTGAAATGAGCCCCTCGCCAACCATGTCAACGGCAATCTTCACCGCTGCATGAGCAGTCCTCTTTCCAGCCCTTGTCTGCAGGATGTAGAGCTTCCTGCCCTCAATCGTGAACTCAAAGTCCTGCAAATCCCTGTAATGTCGCTCAAGCTTTTCGTAAACGCCAAGCAATTGCTTGTAGATGGCAGGCATTACTTCCTTTAAGCTGTCAATCGGCTTTGGTGTCCTGATGCCTGCAACAACGTCTTCGCCCTGCGCGTTCAGCAGGAATTCGCCGTAGTGCTCCTTATCGCCGGTTGCGGGGTTTCTTGTGAAGCTGACGCCCGTGCCGCTTGTTTCACCCATGTTCCCGAAAACCATTGCCTGAACGTTAACCCCTGTTCCGGCATCGCTGCGCAGGTTATTTATTCTCCTGTAGGCAATTGCCCTTGGATTGTTCCAGCTGCTGAAAACCGCGTCAATTGACATTTTAAGCTGTTGCCAGGGCTGCTGCGGAAAGTCTTTGCCTGCCTCTTTCCGCACAAGCGCTTTATACTTCGGGATAAGTGCTTTCAAATCAGCGGAATCAAGCCCGGTGTCATACTTCACGCCCTTTGTTTCCTTTGCATTGTCAAGCAGTTCCTCAAATTTGGCGTGCTTTACGCCCATTACAACATCGCCAAACATTGTAATAAAGCGCCTGTAGCTGTCGTAGGCTGCCCTCTCGTTTTCTGTTTTTCGGGCAAACACCACAACACTTTCATCGTTCATTCCAAGGTTCAGGACAGTGTCCATCATGCCGGGCATTGAAACATAGGAACCTGAGCGCACGCTCACAAATAGGGGATTTTGCTTGTCGCCAAGCCGTTTTCCCATCTTCTTCTCCAGAGCAGCCAGCTTTTGCCTGACCTGCTCTTGCAGGCCCTTGGGCCAGCGCCTTCCCTCCTTGTAGAAGAGGTTGCATGCTTCTGTTGTAATAGTGAATCCATGGGGAACGGGCAGACCTGACTCAGTCATTTCAGCAAGCTGCGCCCCCTTGTTCCCGAGCAGGAGAACCCATTTCGGGCTGTTTGCCTTCTTTACCTCATTGAACGAATAAACATACCTCTTGCTCAACAGGCTCACCTTATGGCTCAAAAAACTGAAAAAACTGGCTCTTATACCCCCAAACAGCAAATAAATTCAACCAAGAAAAGGGTTTTAAAAGTAATGTGAAAAGCGCGCAGTCAGCGCCTTCTCACAATCTTTGGTCTTTGGGCAGTCCTTCTCTTCTTGGTTTTCCTGCGTGGCTTTGTAAGAAATTTATATTCCTCCGTGGAACCTGTTGCAGTATGCTCTAGAATCCTATCCCTAACAAGTTTTCTTATGAAATTCAGCCCATCAGGGGTAAGCCCACGCAAACAGAGAGTTGTTTTACGGCCAACCCCGTGTTGCATCCAGCTGAAAAGCGCCCTCGCTGGCGTCTTTCCCCTTGCCCTGGCATAATTCAGGGTTGCCGCCTTTTTAGCACTGCTTGCAATATGAAAGGAAGCATAAGGCTTTCCAGTAATATCGTTGACCCATTGCTTGTAAAACAACGCAGTTATCGGCTGGTTGTTTGCGAGAACAACAAGCAGGTGATTTCCCCGTTTCCTGAGAGAACTTGGCTTTACCGGCATGACCTTCCCGATAATACGGCGCGATTTCTCAAGCAAATCCCTTTTTTCTGCGCCACTCAACTTCGGTTCGTAACCTGAAGGAGTTCTCCAGGTTGCCACATCAAGCAACTGGAATTCCACTTTCTGCATATAAAAACAATTGCCTCTACTCCTTAATAACCGCTTTCTTTAGGGGATAGCGGCCGCACGTCTGTCTCTCAGGGCAATAGCCCAGCCTGTCGCATACTGGACCAGTGTTTTCAAACAGCAGCGGCGCTGCCTTTTTGCACAGCCTGAGCATTTCCTCTGCAAGCTGCCTTATCTCCCACTGGGCTCTTGCGCACAGGCGCCTTTCAAAGAAATTGTAAAGGCTTCTTGTGTTCATTGTTACGATGATTCTTGTTTCGCAGGCATTCGGCAGGACAAAGCGCGCGTCCTCTGCAGGCGCCGACTTCAGCAGGGCATCGTAAGCTTTTCTTGTTTCCTCAATCATCTTTTCAAAAACCTTCAATGCCTCCTTGTTCCCCTTCACCTTCGGCGGGACAACAAAGTTAAAGCCGGTTTCCTTCACATACCTCTGGCTCTGCTGAGAAAAGGAGGCAATCCTGTGCCTCACCAGCTGGTGAGAGCAAGCCCTGCTTATTCCTTCAATCGCAAAGGTGAAGGAAGCGTGCTCAAGGGGGGAGAGATGCCCTTCCTCACCCAAGCGCTTTAACAGCTTTTTTGCATAATCTGGATTTACCCTTTTTTTAAGCTCTTCAATTGAAACCCCCGCATAGCACAAATGCGCTGCTGTTGCAGCGGTAATCCCTGGCTGTGGCGTGAACGCAAGCAGTTGCACTTTCAGCTTTGCCTCCGGCATTTTCTCCCAACCCTATGGAAATTAGTGGAATTCAATTAAATAACTTTCTTTGTGCAATTAAATCCAATGGCAGGGATAAAGGCAGTTATTTTTGACAGCGGCGGGGTAATGCAGAAAGGCAGCTGCAGGCACTTTTTTGAAGCGGTCCGCGAGAGCACAGGGCTGAGGCCCGAGGGATGCAAAGCAACCCCTGTGAGCTTTGATAAAGATGTTAATGAGGGCAAGATAACCACAAGGCAGCTGCTTGAGAGAATGTACCCGGAAGCAGGCGAAAAGCAGCTGCAGGAAATAATCGGGCTTTGGGCTGCTGAGTGGCCCCCAAACCAGGAAATGGTCAAATTGGCAAAAAAGCTGAAAAGAGAGTATGTTGTTTCGCTGCTTTCAAACAGCGATGACGTGCATGAGAAGGTTGCGGAACGCAGCGGCTTTTTGCCGGTATTTGAAAAGCCTGTCCTAAGCCATCGGGTTGGCCTGGCAAAGCCAAGCCCTTCAATTTTCAGGCTGGCGCTGAAGCAGCTTGGGCTGAAAGCTGAAGAGTGCGTATTTGTTGACGATGCACTGGAAAACATTGAGGCAGCGGAAAGGCTCGGCTTCAAAACCATCCACTTCCGCAACAGGCGGCAGTGCGAAAGGGAGTTAAGGAAATTTGGTGTCAAGTGGTGATTATGCAGCCTGCTATGATGCGGGAAATTGAAAAAATTGCCCTAAGCTATTTTCCAGGGCAGGGGCACCACGGGTTTGACCATACGTTCAGGGTGAGGGAGCTGGCTCTGAGGATTGCAAGGGAAGAGAAAGCAGATTTGCAGGTTGTTGAGGCAGCAGCGTTGCTGCACGACATCGCAAGGTCGCGCGAGGACAAGGGAGAGGTGGAATGCCACGCGGAGAAGGGCACTGAGGAGGCTGCAAAAATTCTTGAAGGGGTTGGCTTTCCAAAGGAAAAAATCGCTGCAGTGCAGCACTGCATTGCAGTGCACAGGGCAAGCAAGGGCTTGAAGGGAAAGACAATGGAGGCAAAAATACTGCAGGACGCTGACAGGCTGGATGTGCTGGGCGCGATAGGGATTGGCAGGTATTTCCACAGGGCTGGCGCCCTTGGCTTGGAAATGTATGATCAAAAACAATCAACAGACGTTGAATACAGGGGGCAGCGGCTGCCTGCAATAAACCACATCATAGTGAAGGGCATCAACTTTGCCAAGCCGGAGAAATTCAACACAGCAAAAGGCAGGGAAATTGCAAGGGAAAGGCACGGCTTCCTGCGGCAGTTTGTTGAAAGGTTTATTGCAGAGTGGGGGGGAGAAAAATGAGGGGAGCAAGGACGCGAAAGGCAGCAGAAATCAGTACAGCGCTAATCCGAATTTCGTTCAGTTTGATTAGTTTTTAAAGCATTTTCGCCCCGGTTTTTTAGAATGCTTACAGTGATGAAATTCGGCGGAAGCATCTTGTCAAGCGAAAGCGATTTGAGGAGAGCAGCAAAAACAGTAAAGCAGCGCTCGAAAAGGGAAAGGCTTGTGGTTGTGGCATCGGCGCTGAAAGGCGCCACTGATTCGCTTATTGCTGCAGGGTGCAGCAGCCTTGAAAACAGCAGGGCTGTTGAGAGGGAGGTTGCTGCAGTAAGGGAGAAGCACATTGCAATGCTTGCAGGCATAAAAAGCGACGAGATAAGGCTGCAAGCAGAGAAAAAGCTGCTGAGGAAGACCGCAATGCTGGAGAGGGCCTTGTACGGAATAGCCTACCTCAAGGAGCTTTCACCGCGCTCACTTGACATCGTGCAGACAACAGGGGAGAGGATGAGCGTGCCCCTGATTGAGGCATACCTGCTGGATGCAGGTGTTGCCGCTGTTGCCCTGAGCGGAAGGAAGCACGGTATTGTGACAAACAGCGATTACGGGCAGGGCATCCCATTAATGCACGAAACGAGGAAAAGGCTGGGGAAAAAGGCAAGAAAACTGCTACATAACAAGGTCGTTGTTTTCCCGGGCTTTTTTGGTTCTGACAGGAAAGGAAACATTGTGAGCTTCGGCAGGGGCGGCAGCGATTTCAGCGCTGCAATAGTTGCTGCAGCGCTTAACGCAGATGCGCTTGAGCTGTGGAAGGATGTTGACGGCTTTATGAGTGCAGACCCCAAAATTGTAAGGAATGCCGTGCTGTTGCCGCACCTCAGTTACGATGAAGCAGAGGAGCTCGGCTATTTCGGCGCAAAAATCATGCACCCGAAAACCGTTCTGCCCCTGAGAAAAAAAGGCATTAGAATAGTTGTGAAGAACATTTTAAAGCCGGAAAAAGCGGGCACTATTGTAAGCGGGAGGAAACAGAGACATGAGAGGGTGATAAAGTCTATTGCAATCAAGAGAAACATTGCCTGCGTTACCCTGAGGAGCCCTGCCTTTGTCGGTCAAGCAGGGGTGCTGCAGAAGATTTTCTCGGCGATGGCAGATGCATGCGTTAGCGTTGACCTGGTTGCAACAAGCGAAACCGGCGTCAGCTTCACAATCGACGAGCAAAACATGCAGCTTGCGAGAAAGTCGGTTCCAGCAATAGACCTCTCCCTGGAGGAGGTTGCGTTTGACAGCAGCGTCGCAATGGTTGGAATGGTCGGCGAGGGGCTGAAACACACACCGGGCCTGGCAGGCAGGGTGTTCAGCTGCCTCGGGAAACACAAAATAAACGTTGAAATGATTTCCCAGGGTAGCAGTGAGATAAACATCTCTTTTCTGGTAAAGGAAAGGGATTTGGGAAAAGCAGTGAGGGCGCTGCACAGGGAAGTGTGCGGGGGCAGCAGATGAAAAAAACGAAGGTCGGCGTTCTGGGCGCTACAGGAATGGTTGGACAGCGCTTCCTGGCTTTGCTTGAGAACAACAGCTGGTTTGAAGTAACAGCACTGGCTGCAAGCGAGAGGAGCGCTGGGAAGACTTACAGGGAAGCGGTTGCCGGCAGATGGGCTGTTGAAGGAAACATTCCGGAAAAATTTGCTGAAATGGTTGTACAAAAATGCGAGCCTGTACTGGACTGCGAACTGGTTTTTGGTGCGCTGGACAGCAGTGTTGCAGAACCGATAGAGCAGCGGTTTGCAAAAGAGGGCTATGCTGTTTCAAGCAACACCAGGTGCCACAGGATGTGCGATGATGTTCCACTTGTGATTCCGGAAGTGAACCCAGAGCATTTGCAAGCAGTGGAGCAGCAGAAAAAGAACAGGAAATGGGAAGGATTTATTGTAACAAACCCGAACTGCAGCACTATTGCAATGGTTCTTGCGCTGACACCGCTGCACAAAAAATTCGGTTTGCAGAAAATCAATGTTACGACAATGCAGGCCCTGAGCGGCGCAGGCTACCCGGGGGTTGCATCGCTTGACATAATTGACAACGTTGTGCCTTTCATAAAAAACGAGGAGGAAAAGATGCAGACAGAGCCCCTGAAAATTTGGGGCAGCCTGAGCAATGGGCAATTTGAAAACGCGGAAATAAAGATTAGCGCGCACTGCAACAGGGTGAACGTCAAGGACGGTCATCTGGAAGCGGTTTCAATCGCACTGCAGCGCAAGCCAGGGCTGCGGGAAGTGGTTAAAACTCTGCGGGAATTCAGGGGAGAGCCCCAGAGGCTTGGGCTGCCGTCAGCACCAAAACATCCCGTTATTGTGCTGGAAGAGGAGAACAGGCCGCAGCCGAGGCTTGACAGGATGCTGGAAAACGGGATGGCCTCCGTTGTTGGAAGAATCAGGGAAGACCAGATAATGGACTACAAGCTGCTTGTTTTGGGGCACAACACGATTAGGGGCGCTGCAGGCTGCGCAGTATTGAACGCGGAACTGTTAAAAGCAAAAAAGTACATCTGATTATTGGTGAGCAGATACTTGATTGCAATAACAGGCCACTTTGAAAGGCCGAAAGTGAAAAGAATTGCAAAAAAGGCAGAGGCACGGCTGCAAAAACTGGGTGCAAAAGCAGTTGCAGCAGACATCAAAAAAAAGAAATTCAACGGGAAGAAAATCCGGTTGGTTATCGCCGTTGGAGGCGACGGAACCCTTCTGAGAGTGGTGCGCGAATTGAGGGCGCGAAAGGCGGTTGTCGGAATTGCGGCTGGGGAACAAAGCGCTTTAATGCAAATAAAGCAGGAACATTTGCAAAGGGCGCTGCAGAGAATTGCGAAGGGAAAATACTCAATCCAGAAAAGGCTGAGGCTTCAGGCATTGGCAGGCAGGAAACCACTGCAGGAAGCGCTAAACGAGGTAATGCTGGTGAACAGCAAAAGCGGTGCAATAATAAATTACTGCCTTTACGTGAATGGGAAAAGGCGCTACTGCTGCAGGGCTGACGCTTGCATTGTTGCAACCCCAACAGGAAGCACAGGGCATGCGTACAGCGCCGGCGGTAAACGGCTCCCTGCCGGCTGCAAAAAAATTGCAGTGGTACCAAGCAACCCGCTTAACAGGGCAGCAAAGCCCCTGTATCTGAAGGGCGGCAGCAAAATCGCCTTGCTTGGCTTTGACGAAAAGCAAGGACACGAGGTTGTGGTGGACGGCCAGCCGCGTTTCAGGGTGAAGAAGAGGCTGCTGGTAAGTGTGGGAAAAGAAGCGCTTTTCCTGAAGATTTAGTTTATTGCCGAAGGGGTATTATTAAAATAAATTTGCAGGGCAATTCTGTTTGGTTGGGCTGAATGGATATAGAGAAATATCTCGCGGAAAAGAAGCCCTTGATTGACAGGGAGATTGAAAAGGTGATTCCCAGAAAGCTCAGTGAGAATTGGCTGCACGATGCCCTTGGTAAACCAGATTACAGCTATGACGCAGAGAGCATTTCGCGCAGCACTGCAGGGCCAATTTGGGATTTGTTGGACAGGGGCGGCAAGAGGTGGAGGCCTGGGCTTACGCTGCTCTGCTGTGAAGCGGTCGGCGGTGGGGAAAATGATGCGTTGCCTTTCACGCCAGTTGTGGAATTAATCCACTCTGGAACACTGATTTGCGATGATGTTGAGGACGACAGCCAGAAGCGGAGGGGCAAGCCCTGCATCCACTTGGTTTACGGGCAGGACACCGCGATAAACACCGGCTGCGCGCTTTACTTCATTCCCTTGACACTGCTGTACAAAAACAGGCAAGGGATTGGCTGTGAAAAGGGCAAGAAAATCTATGACCTGTACGCGGAAGAAATGCTGAGGTTAAGCATCGGGCAGGCGACAGACATTTTTTGGCACAAGGGGGAAAAGCAGGGCATTACGGAGCAGCAGTACCTGCAGATGGTTGTAAACAAGACAGGCGTCCTTGCAAGGTTTGCGGCAAAAATGGGCGCTATTCTTGGAAACGGAAGCATGGAGCAGATTGATGCACTTGGAAAATTCGGGGAATCAGTTGGCATCGGCTTCCAGATACAGGATGACATACTTGAGCTGACCAGCGGGCAGTTCAGGAAAGGCAAGGGCAGTTTGGGGGGAGACATCCATGAGGGGAAGATGACGCTGCTTGTCATAAAAACGCTTGAAAAGGCTTCGGCAAGCGATAAAAAGCGCTTGATTGAGATTTTGCAATCCCACGCAAGCGATGAAAAGCGCATTAACGAGGCGATTGCGATAATTAAAAGATACGGGGCAATTGAATACGCTGGGGAAAAAGCCAACGCGATTGTTGAAAACGCATGGAAGGAGATTGACGCAGTGCTGCCGGAAAGCGGGGCAAAGGAGCTCTTACACGGCTTGGCCCTGTACTGCACGAAAAGGGAAATATAGCTGATTGCTGCAAAAAAGGTGAGGCTGCATTAAACCCAAGGGCAAAAGCATTGCCGTGATTGGTTCAGGGCCAGCAGGAATGCATGCAGCGCTGCTGCTTGCAAAGGCAGGCTTTGCCGTTGAGCTGTTTGAAAGGGAGGAAAAGCTCGGGGGTGCCTTGCGCTATTACCTGCCCCTTTTCAGGTTCAAGAGGGATGGCATAGAAAAGAAAGCAGCTGAATTGCGGAAACTTGGCGTGGAAATCCATCTGGGAAAAGAGATTGGAAAGCACGAAAAGCTGGATAAAATATCTAAAAGGTTTGATTCTGTTGTGCTTGCAACAGGCGAATGGAAGGAGAGAAAGCTCGGCTTGGGCGGGGAGCAGTTAAAAGGAGTGGAATATTGGACAACATTTCTGCGGAAATACAACGAGGGAAAGCAAGAACTGCTGCGTGGAGAGAATGCAATTGTCATCGGGGGCGGTGATACTGCAATAGATTGCGCAAGAGTGGCAAAAAGGCTCGGGGCAGATGCGACGATTGCCTACAGGAGGAGCAGGGAGGGAATGCCAGCGGAAAAGCAGGGGGTAGAGGCAGCCGAACAAGAAGGCGTGAAATTCAGGTTTCACTTGAGCCCGGTTGAATTCAGGGGGAAAGAAAGGCTTGAAGCGATTGTCTTTGAAAAAACACTGGGAACAGGAAGGGAAATGCAAATGACTGGAGAGAGTGAAGAGCTGCCGGCAGGCAGGGCAATAATCGCCTCAGGCCAGCAGCCAGACATGGGTGTTTTGCATGGCACCTGCTGGAACAGCTTTGCCCAGCTGCCTGAAAAAATAGTGCTTGCCGGAGACCTTGCAAACAGGGAAAGGAGGATTGCCGCAGCAATTGGTTCAGCTGCAGCTGCAGCTGAAAAAATAAAAGAAATTATAGGCAATTGACGAATTTTGATTTGACGATAACCGTAACCTTTTTATAAGGCAGCTGAATATAATTGATAAAACAAGGGTGGAAAGTTGCCTTCAAGCGAGATACACAGGTTCTACAAAAAAAGCCAGCAGGAAAGGCTGCAGACAGTGAAGGAATTCGCTTCATTGTCAGGAGAGGACATTGCTGTTTTACAGAAATTTGGCGCAATGGATTTTGAGACAGCAGACAGGATGAACGAGAATGTTGTTGGAACACAGCAGTTGCCGCTTGGCATAGCAACCAACTTCCAGATAAACGGGAAGGACTACATTGTGCCAATGAGCATTGAGGAGCCGAGCATTATTGCAGCAGCAAGCAAAATTGCAGGATTGGTAAGGAAAACAGGCGGCTTTACTGCATCGGCAGACGAACCAATAATGGTAGGGCAGATTCAGCTTTTGGGGGCAAAAGATGCACGCAAAGCAAAGAAGGCAATAATGGCAAAGAAGAAAGAGCTTCTCCGAAAGGCGAATTCGTTTGACCCGGTCTTGGTGAAATTCGGCGGCGGGGCAAAGGACATCAAGGCGAGGGAAGTGAAAAGCGAACGAGGGAAGATGCTTGTAGTGCACCTGTTGGTTGATTGCAGGGATGCAATGGGGGCAAATGCAGTGAACGGAATGGTTGAAACAATAGCGCCGGAGGTTGCGGAATTGGCAGGAGGAGAGCCGCGGCTGTTCATAATCAGCAACCTTGCAGTGCACAGGAAGGCAAGGGCAAAAGCGGTTTTAACACCTAAGGCACTGGAAGAGAGCTTCAAGGGAAAAGAAGTCGGGTTTTCCGGCAAGGAAATAATTGAAAGGATTCTGGATGTGTATGCCCTGGCTGCAGCAGACCAGTTCCGTGCTACAACGCACAACAAGGGGGTAATGAATGCGATTGACGCAATTGCAATTGCAACAGGGCAGGACTGGAGGGCGCTTGAGAGCGGGGCGCACAGCTTTGCGGCTTATGAGCGGAAATACAGCCCTTTGACGCGTTACAGGAAGGACAAGAAAGGTAACCTTGTTGCTGAGATAGAGCTGCCCTTGGCTGTTGGGCTGGTTGGAGGGGCGGTAAAAACAAGCCCAGTTGCACAGGTTGCGATAAAAATCCTTGGCATCAAGACCGCGCAGCAATTGGCCCAGGTAATGGCAGCTGTTGCTTTGGCAGAGAACATCGGCAGCCTGAGGGAGATTGCTGTTAGGGGGATAAGGCACGGGCACATGGAACTGCATGCAAAGAACATTGCGGTCATTGCCGGCGCAAAGGCGAAAGAGATTGACGCAGTTGCGGAGCAGATAGCAAGGGAAGGGAATATAAGGGTTAACAGGGCAAAGGAAATACTTTTGGAGTTGAGGAAATGATTGGGATAACTGGTTACGGGGTGTACGTGCCAAAGTACAGGATTACGCTTGAAGAGATTGCCCTCACCTGGGAAAAGGACGGGAAAAAGATAGCTGAATCCCTGAATGTAAAGGAGAAGGCAGTGGCAAGTTTTGACGAGGATGCCTGCACTATTGCGGTTGAGGCAGCAAGAAACGCAGTGAAGATGGCTGGCATTGATGCCCAGAAGATAGGTGTAGTGTATGTGGGCAGTGAATCCCACCCCTATGCAGTGAAGCCCACTGCATCGGTTGTAGCAGACGCAATAAACGCCGGCCCGGAGCTGACAGCAGCAGACCTGGAGTTTGCCTGCAAGGCTGGAACTGCCGGAATGCAGATGTGCATGGGCCTGGTGCTGAGCGACCAGCCTGATTGGATTGATTACGGCCTGGCGATTGGGGCTGACACTGCCCAGGGCAGGCCGGGAGATGCCTTGGAGTACACTGCAGCAAGCGGCGGTGCAGCGTTTATCATTGGGAAGAAGCCAACGGAAGTGATTGCAGAGATTGACGAAACATTTTCCTATACAACCGACACGCCTGATTTCTGGAGGAGGCAGAACGCGGAATTCCCGAGGCACGCTGGCAGGTTTACGGGAGAACCGGCATACTTCAAGCACGTTGTGAACGCAGCAGAGGGGCTGATGGCAAAAGCCAAAATGAAGGCAGATGATTTTGATTACGCCGTGTTCCACCAGCCAAACGGAAAGTTCCCAATAAGGGCTGCAAAAATGCTTGGAATCAAGCCAGAGAAGACAGTTCAGGGATTGCTCGCGCCACTGATAGGAAACACTTACAGCGGGAGCACCCTGATTGGGCTTGCGTCAATCCTGGACGCTGCAAAGCCAGGGCAAAAAATCCTTGCGGTAAGCTATGGAAGTGGAGCAGGCAGCGATGCGTTTGCCCTGACAGTCAGAAAGCCGATTGAAAGGAAGAGGGCAGGGCAGCCAGTGCTTGCTGTGATTAAGGAAAAGCAGTACATCAGCTACGCCCAGTACGCAAAATTCAGGAGGAAGCTGAAAACACTGTAAAGGTGGAAAAATGCTGTCAGGAAAAGTAAGGAGAAGGGGGCAAGAATGAGGAGCGTTTCAATAATCGGCGCGGCATGCACCAAGTGCGGCGAGCACTGGGAGAAGGCATTCAGGGAACTGGTTGCAGAGGCCGGAGTACAGGCGCTGATGCAAAGCGGCTTGGTTGGCAAGGACATTGAGGCAATTTACGGCAGCTGCATGGCTTCAGGGCGCTTTATCGCACAGGAGCACATCGGCGCGCTGATTGTGGACCAGCTTGGTTTGGTACCTATACCAGCAACGAGGATTGAGGCTGCCTGCGCTTCAGGCGGCGTTGCGCTGAGGAATGCCTACCTTGCGGTTGCTTCAGGCGCATACGATGTGGTTGCAGTTGGAGGCGTGGAAAAGATGACTGAGGTGAGCACGAGCGAGGCGGCGATTGCATTAGGGGGAGCGGGCGACCAGGAAACAGAGCTGTTCCACGGGGCAAGCTTTCCCGCATTGTATGCACTGATGGCAAGGCGGCACATGCACGAATTCGGAACAACGGAGGAGCAGATGGCAATGTGCTCTGTCCAGGCGCACAAGAACGGCATGCTGAATCCCAACTCGCAGTTCCACAGGGAAATTACTGTTGAAGACGTGATGAATTCCGGCTGCGTTGCAAGCCCGCTCAAGCTGCTGGACTGCTCGCCCATAACAGATGGGGCAGCAGCCCTCATCCTGTGCGAAACAGGGAAGGCAAAAAAGCTCGGGGCAGACGCGATTGAAATCATTGGCTCTGCGCAGGCTTCAGATAGCTTGGCCCTGACAGGCAGAAAGAGCCTCACAGAGCTGCGCGCCACAAAGAGTGCTGCGGAGAAAGCATACTCGCAGGCAGGCGTCAGGGTAAAGGACATTGACGTGGTTGAATTGCATGATTGCTTTTCCATAGCGAACATAATGGCAATAGAGGGTCTGGGTTTCTTCAAAAAAGGCGAAGGGGGTAAGGCTGTTGAGGAAGGAAGAACAGCCCTAAATTCAGAAATCTCGGTTAATCCCTCAGGCGGGCTGAAATGCGGGCATCCTGTGGGAGCGACAGGCGTAAAGCAAGTGGCGGAAATAGTTGGGCAGCTGCTCGGCAAATGCGGGAAACGGCAGGTTAAAGGCGCGGAAATCGGCTTGGCGCACAACGTTGGAGGCAGTGGGGCAACAGCTGCTGTCCACATACTGCGCAGGGCATAGCGAGGAGAATAAGGATAATAGCAAAAGGCGAATAAATTTGCATTAAGGTGGAATCGGGAATGGTCGAAAAAATCTTGCAGAATTTCTTGGTTGGTGGGGCATTGGTTGCATTGGCTTTGGCTGTGGGTTCAGTTGCAGGGGCTGTTTTCGGCGGCTTGGTTGCTGCTCTACCAATAAGGCTAGCTGCAACGCTGCTGATAGGCGGCATGAGAGAGGGCGAGCAATTTGCACTAAAGATGGCTGAAGGCTCATTGCTTACTTATTTCGGAACTTTTGCCTTCATTGCAATTTTGTTTTTGGGAATTCCAAGAATCGGCTTTGCAAAGAGTTTTGTTATAGCAATAGTTGCAGATGCGGCAATTATCTTGTTATTGTTTAAGTTAGCTGGAAAAATTTGATTGGTGACGGAATGACGAACGGCGGTTTGCCTTTGATTTGGAGGAAATTCCCTGAAAGGTACTTGCTGCAGGGGAACAAGTGCGAAACGTGCGGAAGCGCTTTCTTCCCAGCAAGGACAATCTGCCCGAACTGCAGGAGGAAAGGGAAGCTGGTTGAACAGGAAATGCCAAGGGAAGGGAAAATAATCACTTTCACTGAGGTCTTCACTGCCCCATACGGCTTTGAGTTTGAGACGCCTTACTTTATCGCAATAATTGAGTTGAGCAACAAGGCAAAAGTGCTTTCGCAGGTTGTTGATTCGCCGAGGGAAAAAATTAGGATTGGGACAAAGGTCAGGAAGGTCTTCAGGAAAATATCAGACATTGACCCTGAAGGGCCGATTGCGTACGGGTATAAATTCAAGGTTGTGGACTAATTTTATTGGTGTGAAATGCCTAAACCAAGGGATGCAAGAACCGAGATTAGGAAGCTGGTTTTCACCGCAATGGGACTGGGCCCCAGTAAAGGCATCCTAAGAGAAAAGTCAAGGTCCGATATACACGCTTTTCTACAGCCCTACGGAGGAGCAAGATATCCGTTGGTTAGGGCAGGCGATAGAACAAAGATCGCACAGGAATACCTGCAAGCACAGCACAGGCTGCTGGAATTTTACCAGCGAGCGATGAGGGAAGTCGGGCTTATCGGGGAAAGGGAAACTCCCTTTACAATTTACCCATTAAGAAATAGCCTACTTTATCAGATAAAGGCAAGGAAAAGGTAATCTTTAACTTATTTTGCGAAAATAAGTTAATGGGTGCTCTAATGGGGAAAGGTAAGGGATTTGGGAAAACAATTCTCTTTGGAGAGCACTTTGTAGTATACGGCTTGCCGGCAATTGCCTCTGCTCTGGCTGATATCACAACTGCCGAAGTTGAAAAAGCCGAAGAAAAAGGATTGCATTTCATTGACGAAAGACCTGCAACACCCGGCTACAAAGAAAAGAAAAAAGAGGAAATCCAAAGGCAGCTGGATGCACTTATTGAACACTTCAAGATTGACACTGGGAAAGAAGGCACCAGGATAAGGCTTGCGGGAAACCTGACCTGCGCATCCGGTGTCGGAGCAAGTGCAGCGCTTGCAGCAAGCATCGCCAGGGCTTTGAACAAAATGCTTGGGCTTAACATGAATGACGACCAGATAAACGAAGCGGCATACATAGCCGAAAAAGCCGGAACAGGAACGCCGTCCGGAATAGACAACACCTGCTCTGTCTATGGGGGATTCATACTGTTTGAGAAAAACCTCACAGGCGGGCCAAACAAAATAGAAAGGCTCTCGGTAAAAGAGCCTGCAGAGATAGTGCTTGCAAACACAGGCATAACACAGGAAACAAAGGTTGTGGTTGGGGATGTGAGAAAGAAAAAGGAAGCTGACGAGGCATGGTTTGGAAAGGTATGCGAAGAATACAAAGAAATGTTTGACAAAGCACTGGAAGGCTTAAAAAATGGCGATTGGAAAACAGTTGGAGAGCAAATGGACAGAAACCAAGAACTGCTCCAAGAAATTGGCGTTTCCTGCAAAGAAATAGAGGAGATAGTTAAGGCTGCCAAAGAAAACGGGGCATTTGGAGCAAAGCTCACAGGCACGGGCAGGGGTGGCTACGTTCTGCTGCTTACGCCAGGAAAAGAACTCCAGGAAAAAGTAGCCAACGCAGTAAAAGATAAGGGCTACGCAACTTTTAGGACAAAAATTGGAGGCGAGTAAATGAAAGCAACGGCAAAGGCAAACGCAAACATTGCCCTGACAAAATATTGGGGGAAGAGAGACAAAAAGCTGATGCTGCCACAGAACGGAAGCACAAGCATGACATTGAGTGACCTATTTACGATTACAACTGTTGAGTTTGACAAGAAGTATGATAAAGACATTTTTATTCTTGGGGAAGAGGAATTCAAAGAAGGGAGCGAGGAATACGATGAAGTAAAAGGACACCTGGGCTTGGTAAGGGAAATGGCTGGAGTGAGTGAAAAAGCAAAGGTTCAGAGCAAAAATAATTTTCCAACAGCAGCAGGCCTGGCAAGCAGTGCTTCAGGCTTTGCTGCATTAAGTGTTGCCGCAGCAGGGGCAACGGGCTTGAAGCTGGACCAGCAGCAGCTTAGCGCATTAGCGAGGAGAGGGAGTGGAAGTGCGACCCGGTCTGTTTTGGGCGGCTTTGTTGAATGGAAAAGGGGGGGAAAGGCGGACGGCAGCGACAGCGTTGCTGTGCAGATTGCACCACCAGAGCATTGGACTGAATTCAGGATGATTACAACGATTGTAAGCACTGTGCAGAAGAAGGTTAAAAGCAGGGCTGGAATGGCGAAGACAGTGGAAACATGCCCTTACTACAAGGACTGGCTGGCAACCGTGAACAACGACATTGAAAACGTGAAAAAAGGCGTTAAAGACAAGAATTTCACTTTGGTTGGGGAAACCGCCGAGCACAATTGCCTGAAGATGCATGCGACAATGATTACAACCAAGCCGCCGATAATATACTGGATGCCTGCAACGATGGCTGTAATCCACGCGGTTCTTGCCTGGAGGGAGGAAGGCCTGGAATGCTATTTCACGATTGACGGCGGGCCGCAGGTGAAAGTGATTTGCTTGGAAAAAGACGCAGATGAATTGGAGAAGCGGCTGCAAGGAATTGAGGGCGTTCAGAAAACCATTTTATGCAGGCCCGGAGAAGGCGCCAAATTGGTGGAAGGGCACTTGTTTTGAGGTGATATAAATTGGTTGAAGTTAAAGCGCCTGGAAAACTGCTGCTTACGGGCGAATGGGCTGTTCTTGAAGTGGGCAATCCCTGCATTGTCCTTGCTGTTGACAAGTATGTTACAGCAAAAGTTGAGGAAAGTGGCAGCATTGCAATAAGCGCAAGGGATTTGGGGGTAGAAAACAAAGAGGCAAAATTCGACGGAAAGCAGCTGCAATTTAAGCAGGCATTGAGTGACGAGGAGAAGGAAAAAATTGTGATGGCGAAGAACTCTGTTGAGATTTGCCTGCGCTATCTGCAGGAGAAAGGCATTGAAACAAAGAAATTCTCTGCAAGCACGGAATCAGAGATAACCTCAATAACATTAAAGGATGGTTCAACTGCAAAAGTAGGCTTTGGGAGCAGTGCTGCCGCAGTTGTTGCAATAATCAAGGGCATCCTAAAATTGCATGGCCGGGATATTGAATCCCCTGAGGGAAAGGAAAAAACATACAAGCTTGGCTGCATCGCACATTATTTTGGCCAGGGAAAGGTTGGCTCTGCGTTTGATGTTGCAGCATCAACTTATGGCGGAGCAATAGTATACCGCCGCTTTGACCCGGAATGGCTTGTGAAAGAGATTGAGTCAGGCAAGCCCGTGAAAGAAATTGTTGAATCAAAATGGGCTGCCTTTGAAGCAACTCCAATAAAACTCCCTGAAGACTTTATCCTATGCGTTGGGTTTGTCGGCTACAGCGCTTCAACAAAGGTTCTTGTTGTAAAAATGAGGGACTTCAAGGCAAGCAATGAAGCGTGTTACAACGAGATTTACAGCGGGATAAAAAAGGTCGTAGAGCAGATGATTGAAGCAATCAAGCAAAGCAACAGTGAAAACATAATGCGGTTAATAAAGGAAAACAGGGTTTTGCTGAAACAGCTTGCAGAGGAAAGCGGAAACAACCTTGAGACAAGGGAATTGACTGCTCTAATTGAAGCAGCTGATGCAGCCGGCGCAGCTGCAAAGTTTTCTGGTGCAGGGGCAGGAGACTGCGGCATTGCCATCTGCTTTAACAACGAAACCGCCGAGAAAGTGAAGAATGTTTGGAAAGAGAAGGGCATTTACTCAATAGATGTCAATGTTTCACGAAGATGTTAAAAATGGAAATAGAGCCCCTGGAAAACTATTGCAAGCCCATCTATGAAAGAGCTCCAAGCGTAATCCATAATTGGGGGCATGCCAAAAGAACCGCTGTCGGCGCAAAGTGGTTTGTAAAACTTTTAGGCGGCACTAAAGAAGAGGAAGAACTTGCATACATAGCCGGAATACTGCATGATATTGTAAGGCCAAACACTGAAAAGGTAGACCACGCACAGGCAAGCGCGGATGAAGCCAGAAAAATTCTTAAAAAATTTGAATTTGAAGAGGAAAAGATTCAACTAATAGTCCAAAGCGTTAGAGGCCATAGAAAAAAACCAGCTAAATGGCTGTCTCCACTTCATCAAAGCGTTTTCCTCTCAGACAAACTGCTGGAACAGATGGGAGCATATGTTGTTTTTAGGAGAGCCACTTATGCTGGCGAAGTAAAGGAATACGCGGACATGGAAGCTAAAGAGGCCATACCAATAAGATGGAATAACGCACTGAAAAAAACGGAAAAACAGTTTTTTGTGGAAAAATTTCATGAGCTATACGACTACCAAAACGCCTGGCAGATGGAGTTTATAGAAGCCTTTGAAAAAAATGAGAAATGGGCGAACAGGCTGGGCAGCTATTCCTTTGGGCAAGGAAGAAAGAAAAACAGCAGCCTCGACCAGGCAATATATGACTTTGAACCAAACTCAGAAAAAGAAGAAAAATTCAGGTCAGAAGCATTGGACTACATGCAAGGAAAAAAGTTTGCCGAATTTAAAAAAATGGTTTTGCAGGGAGATTAGCAATTGTTGCAGGCATTTTTAACCTTTTTTGAACAAATTTAATGAGGGTCAAGATGGCAAACAAAACAAAGAACAGGAAGGCAGAGCACCTGAGGATAGCTGTTGAGAAAGGCGTGCAGTTCAAGGAGAAGAAAACCGGCTTAGAAAAGATTTCCTTCAAGAATGTAGACTTGAAATATAATGCTTTGCCTGAACTTGATAAAAAAGAGGTCAAGCTTGCTACCCGATTTTTTGGAAAAAAATTAAAAGCGCCGTTACTAGTTGAGGCAATTACTGGCGGCGTGAAAGAGGCAAAGAAGATAAACAAAGATATTGCAAAGGCTTGCCAAGAGGTTGGCGTTGGAATGTGCCTCGGAAGCCAGAGAGCAATGCTGGAAACGCCTGCATTGAAAGAAACCTACATTGTCAGGGGTGTGGCACCGACAATATTCCTGGCTGGGAACATTGGGATAACAGAATTGGGGAAGTATTCTGCCAAAGAGATAGAAAATGCGCAGCGCGCTGTGGGGGCAGATGCCCTTGCAGTCCACATCAATGCTGCCCAAGCGGCGATGCAACCAGAGGCTGAAACCAATTTTAAAAACAGGCTAAAAGAATTGGGGAAAGTAGTGAAACAATTAAAGAAATCAGTATATGTGAAAGAGGTTGGCCATGGCATAGGGCTTGAGACAGCGAAAGCGCTTGCCAAGACAGGGATAAAGGCAATAGACGTTGCAGGCGCAGGTGGCACAAGCTGGATAGCGGTTGACTCACTTCGGGGCAAGAAAAGTTTGGGAGAAACATTCTGGGATTTTGGAATTCCAACTGCAGAGAGCATAATCCAATGCAGAAAGGCATTCAAGGGAAAAATAATTGCATCTGGGGGGATAAGAAGCGGCTTGGACTGTGCAAAGGCGATTGCATTGGGAGCTGACCTCTGCGGCATTGCATTGCCAGTACTCAAAGCACAGCAAAAAGCAGGTAGTAGCGGGGTTAAGGGATACTTGGAGAAGATTATTGACGAGCTGCGCACTGCAATGTTTCTGGTTGGGGCAAAAAATTTGCAGCAGTTAAAAAAGAAAGCAATAGTTAAATATTAATTAACCCGGCAGCTTCCTGACGCGCAAAACAGGCAGCTGCTGCCCTGAAAGCAGTTCTTTTACCCTCTGCTTTTCCTTCCCCAGGCCCTTCCAGTCAAGGACCACTGCTTCGGGCTTCGGCTCGGTTGCCTCTATCGCCTTTTGCAGCATTTCCGCGTCAAAGTTTGAGAGGGCATACATCGGGCAGATTGCCCCAAGAGCGTACTCTGTCCGCAGGACAAGCTTTGTGAATTCAGGGCAGTAGTGCCCTCCGCCAAGGGCAATTGCAGTCTTGTAGCTGCCTTCAAGTGAGCTGCAGTTGAGAATTACACTTGCAACCGCCTCCGCTGCTTTTCTGTCCTGCCACTGCTTTTCACTGCTCCCCAGTTCAATGAAAACAGTCGGCTTTGTCAGGAAAGGACCGTGGTGAAGGCACTCCAGAGAAACATCATACTGCAAACCCATTTCCTCTTTTTGCTTGTGCAGCCCGACCAAATAATTTTTCATCAAATTTGCGTTTGTCGGCACAAGCATCCTGTCCCTTCCCCCTAATTCTGCCCTGCCCCAGTTTCCGATTGCATGAGCTGTAAGCGTGGGCTTCTTTGCTTCACTTCTGTGTAGCGAGGCAAAGATGAAAAAATCAGTAGCAATTTCATTCACAGAATCAGCAAAGCACTGGTTGCCCTCAATGAAATGCAGCTGCATGCTTTTCGGCAGGTTTCCCTGCAGGAAAGAAGCTATGTTCTTTCCCGCAGCATCTTCTTTTGAAACAATTACCGCAAAATCCATTTCAACCAGAAAAGAATTTTCCCTGGATTACTTTTTATAGGAATCCGAAAGCTTTGCGAGAACCTTTGCGATGTCGTCCATTGCAGCGTTCGCAGGCTGCTTTATCCAATAGCTGAAAGATTCCTGCAAGCTGTCCGGCTCTGCGTAGGGGCTGTTGTTGATGAAATACCTGTTGCTCTTCCTCTGCAGCAGTTCCAAGTCAATCAGCTTGTTCAGATGATAGCGCAGCAGTTTCTCGCTTATTTTTTTGTGGTACCTGCTGTCAATGTACGCCTGCAGCTCTGCTGTCGTCGGCCTCTGTTTCTTTGCAAGGAGGAAGTGGAACAATGCATCCAAAACGTTCAGGGCAGTGTCCCTTGACTCCTGCTCTGACAGCAGGCCGAACGAAAGGGCAAACCAGCGCAGCAGGCTGCGCTTTGTCAGCTGCACGCTGGGCGGCAGGTCCATTTTCTTGATGACAAAGGTTTTTCTCACAAGCCCTGCTTCCGGAAGCGCCATAAAGACCACAGCATTATGGGGACGTATACATAATTTTGTTGGAAATAATTTATTTCCTTCGCTAATAGATTATTCTAAGGTGGTATTTATTCCTTTGCCCGGGATGCAATTGGTTTTTAAAACATTCAAACAGGGGGTTTTAGTGGTGCGGGCATGATTGAGGTCAAGACAAAGTTCACTCCTTTCAGGCTGAAGCTGGCGCGGAAAGAGCCTGTGCAGCTGGCTGTTGAGCTGGTTAACAAAAACCCGGAAAATGCGATGCTGTCTCTGAACCTTGAACTCGGGGCGTGTTTCAGCCTGGAGAAAAGCGGTTACAAAACAGGCGCGGCTGAGCAAATCCCGGAATTGAAGCCGGGGGAAAGCAAGAAATTTTACTACGAGCTGTGGCCAAAGCACAGCATCAGGGTTGGAGCGGCAAAAATCAGGCTAACTGTCCTAGAGCACTACCAGAACTTCAATTACGTTAAAAAAGAATACAAGAAAGGCCCTGAACTGATTGTTGAGGAATAAAATTTACTGCAATTTCTTTTTCTCCAATTCAAGCAGATGGATTTTCTCCCTGTACTCGAAAAGCTTCTGCCTGAAATAGTCCTCTTTTATTGTCTGCTTGCAGAACTCTGTTTCAAGGTTCTGCACCATATCCCTGAGCTTTGCGATTTCCGCATCAATTTCCTGCAGCCTGAGCCCTGCCTCAACGGGCTCAGCTGGCTTCCCTGGCTTGGCAAAAAGCCCCATCAGCTTGGCCGGCAGCATTGAAGCGCTGACTGCAGTTTTATGGGCAGCATACCTGGACTCAGAAGGCAGCCTTTTCCAGGCAAGGACATGCCTCTTCCTCTCAGTGCTTATTTCCGCAGCTGCCTTCCGCATCTCCTTCTCATGCATGGAAATCTGCTTCTCCAGTTCACGCCCCTGGGCCTTTCCCTTAACAACGGCTTTCTGCAGCTGCGCTTTCTTTTTCGCAATTGCAAGGCTGCCCCTCTTGTGTTCCAGGAAAAACAGCTTGTGCATTCTCTTAAGCATATACAAGGCAAACAGTATCACGACAAGCAGAACAAGCAGCAAGGCAATCAAGAAAATAGGCAGCGGCGCATAAACAGCGAAGGGAAAAGAGGTTGTGCCTTTGTTCCCCAATGAATCAATTGCGGTAATTACAAGCGCAGCTTCAGGCAGGTCTTTGTCGGAAAACACGTAATGCCCGGTGAAAACATTGCCGTCCTGCTGCAACGGGATGGAAACTCCGTTCAGGACAGCATTCACGTCAGCGCCTGGCACAGCAGCGTTGTTGGCGTAAACAAGCTGGAACTTAAACTCAAGCTTCTCGCTGACGGACACCTTAAGCTCCTTGGGTTGGAGGAGAACTGCCTTGATTGCCCCTGCATTAATGTCAAGCGTCAGCTCCTGCAGCCCTGCCAACTCGCCCTTTGCAGCAAAAAAGGAAAAGCTCTGCTTGCCGATGGGAAGGTCAACTGGCACAACATAGCTTCCGGTGTAAGAGCCGTTTCCGAGGTCCTGCAAATCAATTCCGTTTCCGTAAGCGTCTGTAAGGGAGATTGCTGCACCTTCAATAGGCTCTCCCTCAAGGTCTGTTACAAGCACGTTCAAGTCAATCGCCTGACCCCTTAAAACAGTGTTGAAGTCAGTGAGGAGCTCGATTGACAACTGCTGCTGCCCTGTATGGGTGCAGGCAGCAGAACAGGTGCCAGGAGAAAGGCATTCATCCAATGTTATCGGATTCTGGTCATCGCAGTCAGCAGTGCTGCTGCAGGCAATTGTGCAAGGTGTGTTTGAGCAAGAGGCTTCACAAGTGCCAGCATTAAGGCACTTGTCGAGGGTCTGGGGGTCATCGTCAAAGCAGTCGCCGTCACCGCTACAGGCAACAGTGCAACCAACGTTGGCGCAATACGAATCGCACTGCCCGGGAAAAAAGCAGTAATCACTGGTTGCCTCTATACCGTCATCACAGTCAGCATCAGCTGTGCAAGCAACAGTGCAAACAGTATGCGTGCAGTTTGCATCGCAGGTTCCAGCATTATTACATACATCCACTGTCTCAGTGCTGTTGTCATCGCAGTCTGCGTTGCTGTAGCATGCGATTGCGCAAAGCGAGCTGCTGCAGTTTGCATCGCATGTGCCTGGGTTCAAACAAACATCGACAGTCATAGCGTTGCTATCATCGCAGTCGGCGTTGGCGTCGCATGCAACAGTGCAGGCAATTGGCGTATTAGCGCAGTTTGCATCGCATGTGCCTGGGTTCAAACAGGTATCGGTTGTAAGGCTGTTGCTGTCATCGCAGGCAGAATCAGAAGTGCATTCAATGGAACAGACAGTGTTGGAACAACTGGCAGAGCAGGTGCCTGGATTGAGGCAAACGTCAGTTGTAAGGGAATTGCTGTCATCGCAGGCAGCATTATTGTCACACGCGATATCGCACACAGTATGGGAGCAGTTTGCATCGCATGTGCCTGGGTTCAAACAGGTATCGGTTGTAAGGCTGTTGCTGTCATCGCAGGCAGAATCAGAAGTGCATTCAATGGAACAGACAGTGTTGGAACAACTGGCAGAGCAGGTGCCTGGATTGAGGCAAACGTCCACTGTTAAGCTATTGCCATCGTCACAGTCAGCGTTTGCATCGCATGCAATCATGCAGTAGCTGAATGTTACGTCTGCTGACGTGTCATCGTCATCGCCTGTTTCGCTGATAAAGAAGTTGCCGCTGCCTGTTGCTGCATCGCTGCCTGTTGAAAGGACAAAATAAAAGCTTTCACTGCCGCCGCTTTTCTCAATTCTGCACTGGTCAACTGTTGGCAGGGCACACAATACGTCATTGCCGCTTAAAGAGGGTGTTCCAGCCTTATAGGTCGTATCATCCAAACAGCCGCAGTATGAAACAGTTGCATCTGAGCCTATTACATCATTTGCTGCATAAACGTTATGGAAATTGAATTGGTCTGGATAGCCGTGTTGAAACCAATCACTGTTTGAAATAGTCAGCTCAAAGCGGTAATCGGTACTTCTCAACAAATTGGTATCGCATGCTGCGCTTGCGCCAGTGACATCAATGCCTGTGCATACTGCTGTGCCACTCCCTATAACAGTGCTGCCGCTTTGAAAAACACCCAAAGAGTCAATTGAGTAATTTGGAGCAGGGGCAAGAAACAGGGAAAAAAAGCCAGCTGGCTGTCCTGGCGCAGAATACAGAAGCAGGAAAAGCGCTGCAATGGCAAGGGCAGCGGCTGCCAGGACTGCAATGCTTTTGTTCATTCCACACTATATACATATTAATTGGTATTTAAAAGTAGCTTTGGGTGCGATCTCCAAGATAAGAAACAATTAAATTCTGGCGAACACAAAGGATATTTAATGGCTGTAAGGAAATCAAACCGTCCAACAACCTGGTTGTCTACCCCACGGGTTAGTGCCCCGGCGGAGGCAATTTTGCCAAGGGGCAGCATGAGCAGCCATGCCCTGCTCAAGTTGGCAAAAAAACAGCGCCTACCCTTGCAACGTAAAACCATACAGGACAAAATTGCTGAGATTGAGCGAACTGGGAGAATAGTGCCTGGTTCGCTAGAGACGGAATAGACCGACAACACAGATACATTCTGCCAAAAGTGTTGTGCAAAGAACTGCTGGGAGAAGCAGAGCTAAGGAAAAAACTTCCAGCGCTGCTGAAAACCGGCGAGCTTATACCACTGTCGAAAGTCGCGCAAGACTTGGGCTTGACTACAAGGACACTTTCCAGAAGAAAGGACGTTAAAACTGTGAAGGTGGGGGGACGCGGAGCGGGAGAACGCAGTTTCATGATAAAAACAGATGCCGCGGAATTTAAGCGAACATACCCCGAAACTAAAATTAGAAGGAAGAAGAGTGCAGCTGTAGTTGAGCAACAGCCAGCAGGCAAGGCAATGAAAATAAGAGCGACCAAGACAACAAAGACTGTGGGGAAAAAGGCGTGGCAATGGTTTAATGCACACCGCGAATTAGTATCGCCTGCCCACAGCGAGATGCTTGAAAAAATGGTGAGGCAATGCGAGAACCTACCGCTGGAGAGATGGGATAAGGTAGTTGGGTGGCTTGAAAGGGCTTTTTTCAGATGACCAGACCGGGCCAAAGAAACTGTTACTAAAATATCTTTTAACAGCCAAGAATTGTTATGTAGCTAGAATGCTACATAATAATACCTATATTAACCCTAACTTCTTAGCCTTTGGCAACAGCCTCATAACTTGCCTTAATTCATTTAAAAGGGCCTTTTCATCTACAGCGTTTGCAGCAAAGAGTTGTGGTTCTCGTGCTTGCTCACGTGTTAAAATGCTGAGAAGCTTGTAGGCATCAACTCTTATTTCAGCGAGGCTTCTTCCGACACCATTTTTCCACAAAAACACCTCAATTTGCGCTTATCAGGCCTGCCCAAAACTTCTGCCCTGCCCAGCGCCGTAACAGCATTGGCGACTGTTTTAATATCCCTAGCCAAAACGAGTTCTCTGCCCCGTCTTGCACGGGTCTTGTTCCGCTTTGCGGCTGAGGTTAGAGTCGCCCTTGCAGCCATTGTAAAATATTTTAGGGCATTCCAAAATAAAAACCCGCCCAAAATGGGCTTTACTTATACATAACTTATATCCCGCCCTGCCCCTGCGCCGCTCCCTTTCAAGCCACCCCTATTCCGCTATTCAATTTTTCCAGTGCGTTTTTCACATTTTTTTCAAAATTTCCGAAGGAATTTTACAGTATAATGTAGAATATGTTGTATCCTGTATGCTGTTTTTAGCCACCTCCAGAAGGCGGAAATGGCTTAAAAGCGTGAAATCAGGCCTCCTGCACTAAAATAGCTGGTTTGACCTGGCTCAACTTTGTCTGGGATGGCTTTAAATTTGAGGGAGCTGCAGAACTTGCAGCAGGGAGCGCAGGGCCCGCACGGGACGCCTTATAGTTATGTAGAAGTTATGGGGCGAACAGTTTTTTCTGCGTTCCATCAACTACACTAAATCCAGTTTCAATCATTTTACAGGTTGTTCTTTCTACCTTCTTTTTTGTATAAATAACCGCTTTGAGCCAGGGGTTCCTTCCCTTTGTTCGTCTTGTAGCAAATATGAGGTCGTAGAAAAAACTTCCTTCATCACTTTTAATTCTAATGTAGAAACACACATCACGGCCGCTTTTCTTTATGTTAGAAATATATAAATTACACAAATCATCTCTATTTAGACCGCCCTCCTTAATCTTCTTAACCTCAACTCCAAAAAACTTTGCGAGTTTTGAATGGGGGATGTCACATTGGGCTGCTTTAATAGCCCTAGCAGCCCCACATGATTGAAAATTAATAATTAGGTCGCCTGATTTATTCAATAATTTCTGAATCGTTACCCATTCAACTTCCATGTTTTCACAATCAATGAAAGCAAGGTAGTGGCTATTTTCAGGCATTTCTTCTAGGATTTCATCGATGGCCTGGTTACAATCCTTATGAATTATTTTATAATTTATTTTTGAATAAGCAGGCAACTTTTTAAGATAACTAATTCTTTTCTCCAAAGCGCCTAATGATTTAGAATTGGTATCTACGAAGAACATTTTTGTGAAGGGTTTGTGAGTGTACAGTGTGGCTATTAAAGCAGAACCTAAAATGACCTGCTCTTTAACTTTGCACACTCCTGAATCAGCCAATAAATCAATATAATAAAAAGCCCCCCACCTTTTTGGGATTATCGCACTATAAACTGTTGATAAATAAGATTTTAAAAAAATTAATTTTTTAACCGGCCAGTAGCCATTTTTCTCATAATAGACGCTCTTGCCAAACGGCAATAGATTTGCTAAAAGGGAGGGTTTAAGACTAAAAAGCTGTTTCTCAAGCCAAGGTTGTTTGATAGCCATATCAAATCAGGCAATTACACCTTATTTTCCTATAATCCATTCCCAGTTCTTCCCACATCTCAACTGTTTCCTTGCAAAGCGCCAGTTTTCTGTATCCAAAGTTGGCTTTTAAGTAGTCCCTAACAAATGAATACATTTCTCGTCGCGTGTTGAAGTCTATTTTCTTGCCCCAGTTTGATTTTTCGTTGAGGTATTTTACCCAGCTCTTGTCAGGGCAGCATCTAATCGTTGAAGCTAGCCCCCTCAACGACCCGATTGTTATCCTTTCTGGCGTGTAACTATTAAACAGTTTGTCAAGCAACTTACTGTACTCTTTTTTCCAGTTCTCAATCGGTACCATAGGGTCAACTCTAACTCTTACAACATAGCTCCTCTCATGCAGTTTTTTTCCTGCCTCAATTCTATCAAATGGCGAGGGCGCTTTCTCCCATCTTTTTGAAACTTCTGGCGCATTTAAACTAAAGCTAACCACCGTCTGGTTATGCTCTTCCATCCCAAGGAGGTTCTTTACGTTAGTAGATTTCGTGCAAAGAAGCACTTTGTGTTTCCTCTGTTTTTCAAACATCGGCATGATAAACTGCGAAAAAGGTCGTTCCAGATGTTCGGTCATTAGCGAATCGGCAAGCTCGCCTGAGTTAAGCAGCTCGTTGGAAACCCCGTCATTTTGCAAAAAATAATTTACGTGGTTTGCAATTTTTTCATGGTCCTTTGGCACTGGTGCGGTCTTTGTTTTGACCATGCGCAGGGTGCCTTTTAAGAAACACCAAGAACAGTTGAAAGGGCAGCCATAGCCCCACTTCAGCTCAAGGAAGTGAGGGCATACAACATCTTGCGCATATTTTGGGATGGGCGTCTTATCAAAACGGGTAATTATTGAGCCATCCTTCACCCGCTCAACTAGGATTTTGGTGCTACCATCCAACAGCTCGTACTCTTTGTATTTAACAGCCGAGCCCATGTGCAGCACTGCTATAATTACAATCTGTTAATATTTAAAATAGGTAGAAAGAGTGGACTTCCGGTGAATACTCATTTACAGGCTGCCGATATTAGCCTGCTAACCAGACGGCTCTTGCAGAATCCCTACTTATAAAAATAACATTCCAGATAGATACTATGGCATGGCAAAGCGGATTTTGTTTGTGAATGGCCCTTCGCAGGACACCTGCGACAGGTTTTTTGGGTGGCCCACCCCATTGCTTTATGCGATAGCGCCAAGCGTTGATGCAATCAAGAATGATGAGCTTGATTTGGAGTACGTGCCCAAAATATTTGACCCGATATGGTACGCTGAGGGAAAAAATGATGGCAGAGTAAAGAAGGAATTCCTCAGGCAGTTGAACGGCGTTGATGTCGTTTGCGCCAGCTCAACGTATGATTCGCTTTACCCCACAATGCAGTTGTTGGCCGAAGCCAAAAGGGAAGACCCGAACATAAGGATTGTTCTGGGCGGGCCGCATTTTGACGAAGTGCACAGCCTTGCTGGATTCAATGATGTGGAAAAGTCTCCTGAACTGGTTGACTTTGGCGTTGCAGGCGATGGGGAATTTGCATTGAAGGCTCTTCTGGAAGCAATCGCGGCAGATAGCTTGGAGAAGCTTGATTTGTCTTCAGTTCCGGGAAAAGCTTGGGTGTATTCCAAAAAGGGCGTGCAACCCACCAGCGGGAAGCCCCTTGATTTGAACAGGCTGCCTTTCATGCCCATTGAGCTTGCTGATGTTGAGAGGCACAAGCACGATTTTGACATTTTCACTGATAGCAGCGGAATACTGCCGACCTTCCAGATGGTTGCTGCCAGGGGATGCACGTATTCTTGCGATTTCTGCTCTGAAAGAAGACAACTTGCGTACCCTAATGCAAGGTCTGTTGAAAATGTCATTGAGGAAGTCCTATTGCGTAAAGAGCAGGGATTCAAGGCGATTTTCTTTGACGACAGCACCTTCGGCTTGTACCCGGAGCTGATGGAACTGTTAAAAGAGCTGGGCAAGACAGGCATGGTTTTCGGGAGCCTGAACCGCTTTAACCACTTGGACAGGCAGGAAACAGTGGGAGCCTACAAGGATGCTGGCTTTGCCTACCTCTACTGTGCAATCGAGCAGTTCGATGACAGGGCTCTGGCAAAAATGAGGAAAGGGCAGGGAACGAAAAAAATCGCGGAATCAATGAAACTGTTGTCCAAAAACCAGTTTACTGTCGGGGTTTCCCTGCTTTACGGGCTGCCCTACGAAACCGGCAATTCAATAAAGGCAACTCTGGACTTTACAGAGGAATGGGTAAATAAGGGAACAGTAAGATTGGTGAGCGAGTCAGTGCTCTCTTTCCATCCTGCAACCCCTGCCGGAAAAAGCCTCAGGCAGGGCTTCAACCGCACTCCGCCGAACCAGGGCTTTCCCTTCAACAGGTTTGAGGAAGGCCAGTGGTATCATCCAGAACACGTGACAGCAGAATACCTGGAAAAAATACTGAAGATGTCCGAGGAGAAATTCAGCAAGGCGATGGTGAGAAACAGGCACTCGTGGTACGCTGCACAAGGGTTAATTGTGGAGTGATGGGTGGTTCAGGGAGCAATAAAAACAGCGCTTCTTTGTGGGGTTGGCACAGAGATTTGTTATGTAGAAGTTTGGGGGGACGGAACCAAACTACCCCGCCTCTTTTATTTTATTTAAATTAATAAACATCCCTTGGTATTGGAATTTTCTCCCCATTTTAGTTACGTTTCTTTGTAACTCGAACTCGTCAAGATTGGGTTGTCCACCAATTTGAAGAGAAGCTTATCTATCCTATCTGTTGTGCTCTTATCCGATAAAAACCTTACGAGAACGAGGGGTGTACCTTTTGCAACACGGTCGATTATGCCTTTTTGAATGTGTGTATCAGACATGGCAGTTTGGATCATGAAGCAAAACTGCCGATAATTAATTACAAATTTATCAAAAAGGCGATTGAAAGTTAGCTCCTGTTGTGCTGGATCGCCTGTTAGTTTATCCAGATAACTCATTATTATGCCAATGTCTCCTGTGCCCACCATATCGACAATGTTTATGCCTTTATCCTTATACTTTTTGTGTACTTCTCTTCGACGTTCTTCAGCATCGTTATGCAAGTTGTTTTCATTTAGCCACCTTATCTGCTCTGCAATCCTCAGGATGGCGATATATTCCTGATTGACCAGTATGGACTTAAGCCTACGGAGGGTAGAGCTGGACATATCAATGGTAAAAAGCTCAGCATTAGTAGATGCCGTATCTAAACTAACTTGCTTTGTTTTGAAAAAATTTCGGACAGCCTTTTTTAATTTTGTCTTGAGTTCTTTGGGGATCAATTTCCAAACGATAAGAATTCGCTTTAAATTTGCGATGGTAATTCCATTCGTAAGTATTGCTTTAATCTCTTCCGAAAGAGGATCTACCATTAAATCACTTAGGGTTTAAGAATTCGTTTATATACTCTGAAATGCAATACGAATAATTATTTATTTTAATTTCAGAGCCAGCAACAATTGCCAATCGGTTTTCCTTAATTGGTTCTTTACTATACCTGCAAATAACTCTTTTTCTTCTGTGTCCACGACGTAACCCTTTTTATCAATAGCTAAATCAAAAATTTCGAGTACCGCCTCTCGGTTTTTATCATTAATTTCTATTACTTCCATCTAGACACCTCTTTTGCAGGCATAGTAGGGCTTGCTAGTTTATATACTTTACTTGCCCCTGAATTGTTCTTCTGATAAAATATACTCTTCCAAACCTATTTAAAATTTATGATTTGGTACGTCATTTAACGTTGCTTTGGAGTGTAATTTTTGCCCCAAAACCCTTTTTACCTCTTTCCCGCGGGGCGGGCTGTCCGAGAATTTGGGTTCTTTGCTGTTGTGAAATGTATTAAAACCTGGAGCGGCGTATATCTTATTGGTTCTATGGCTAGGAAGATTGTTGGCTCAGAGAGGATAACACATGGTTCTGTTACTAGGCATGGGATTGTGCTGCCGAACCTGCCAAAGCGGGGAAAGGCCCAAAATGCAAAGGCCGAGAAGCCGAAACAGCAGGTCTTAAATGATTTAAAAGGTAGTAAAGTGATTATCGCTGGAGAGCCAGCAGTTGCCAGAAGATGGACGGATGTGGGGGACAAAGTGGTTTTCCACATTTCAAAGGGCAAAACATTTACTTTAACAAAGGCAGAGATGGTAAAAATTATGGGGCTGCCTATCACTATTGGCTCAAAAGGATTCCTTCACTTTAAAGAATCTGATTCGCCTGTTAGAGGAATTACTGGAAAAAGCCTGTATGCTATATCTGTTTTAACACCGCTCGAGGCAAGGGGCAAAGGCCACGGGATGGCAATGTTTGAAAGGCTTGAAGAAGAGGCAAAGAAAATGGGGATAAGGCTTATCTGGGGCAGATTACTGAAAGAAGACTTTCAACTGCTGACACGCCTCCAAAGAATTGGTTGGAGGCAAGTCAATCCAAGAACACTGAAAAGATGGGTTGCCTTAAAGGAATTTCAAACAATTATGATGAAAGAAATATAGATTTAACTGCTATAAAGAAGAAGACTGGGCGAGGAAAGGGCAAGGGAAAGAAGTAGCTGCTTTTTCTGAAAGCCCTGCCGCTATCTTGCCTCTTTTGTGGAGGTATTAAGTATTTTGTCGCGCTAATTCTTGTATGCTTGTTAAAGTAAAAAAGCGCGGTGGGGATAAGCGAGCTGTTCATAAGAGGAGACGGAAGCCGCGCCCTGTTTCGCGCAAGTATGGTTGCATGGAGAGGATTGACGGGGCTATCAAGTTGGGGAGAATCTGTTCTGCTTTTTATCTTCCGTTTGAAGCGATTAAGGTTTATCGCGCTGGAACGCCTGTCAGGGTGAAGAACATTATAGGCGCTGACAGGCTGCTTGTACGGATGCCCTGGCAGAGGTTTGAAGTGGTTTTAAGGGGCGCTTCGCTTCCGCAATTGAAGGCTGTTGCTGACTCAATAACCGACCTTACATCAAGGAAAAGCGGCTCGGACCAAAGGTTTATGCTGCAGAAGGTCGGGCTAAGGCAAACAATCAAAGCATATGGTTCAATAACAATCGAGAAAGGCATGAAAGGAACAAGCGTTTATTACGCAGAGTCTCCATACAAAAGCCGCGAAGAGGCCCCGCCTGGCAAATTTGTTACCGGCGACAACACCAACGGCTTTTTGGCAGGCACTGGTTCAAGGAATGACCTCGGGCTTGAAAAAGGAAGGCTAAGCCAAGAGGCAGGGAAAGTGCTCGCGCAAAAATTCGGCACTAAAAATGCAGTAAAAATGACTGACCACATCCTGCAGAGAATGGAAAACGGTACAATAGCGGAAATAAGGTTTGCAAGATATCAGGGCAAAATACCGTGGTTTTATGACATGACAATAAGGCACTTCACGCTGTTTAGTTAGAAACCGCCCAAAGCTAAGAGACCCAAAGGCCGGCGATTTTGTAATAGTGTGCAGGAAATAAACAGAATCACACTTTAGAAATTACATGCTCTGTAAACTCATTGCCATTCCAGATATGCCTGGTGGTTTCATATTTCCAGCTTTTTCCCAAAAGATAATCTACTTTGAAGCCCATGTAGGTTTTATCCAGTTTTTGCGGCTTAACCTTTCCTTTTAATCCTGGAAAGGGGTCTGTCAAAAACCTGTAGACTATCTTTGATTCGCTAACTTCTGGGAATGAAACCTCAAGGCCAACGCTTTTGTCCCGTTCTCCAACCACTCTTGCAAAGTCTCCAGGCGAGCCCTTTTCAAAACCGCTTGCATCATAGGATTTTTTTAACCCGAACCGCATGACTTTTGCGAAGAGTGCAAGGGCTTTTTCTTCCCCAAATTCTTCCTTTAAAACAAGAAAAACGTTTTCATACAAACCAAAGAAAGGATTGTTGTATCCCATAAGTTAATCAACTACAAAAAGGGAATGGCTATGAAAGAAATAATTGCCTTTATTGCTTTAAATCGCTTTCCTTTGCCCCCACGGGCAAGAAAAAAGTTTTGCCCCTGAATCAACAGGCGGCAGTATTTTAAGGGGAGGGTAAGTAACATTAATGGAACTTGAGGCCACCATCTCACGGTGCTTCCATACGCCGGCTTTAGGCAATTTCTCTAAATTGATGCCTGCAAGCATTTCCTTTGCCTCAGACAATAAGGAATCGAAGTCGCTCAAACTGCTTCCAGCCATAACAAAACAAGTAATGATTTAACTCCTTTAAAACCCTCTTACGGGCTTTCCGGGAGGACAGCAGTCCAAGGCAAGGAATAAAAGTTATGTTGCAATTCTGTTACCTATAAATCTTCTCGCCATCTGCCCGTGTTACTTCAGCTATTGTTTGCCTCACGCCCGCAAGTTGTTCTGCAACATATTGGTGCAGGGCTTTGCCTGAAAGGCCCATGGCCAGCCCCCTTCGGGTTAACCGCTCTCTGTCGCTTAAAACATACTTTTGGCTGTAGTCAAAAACTGTTTTCTTTCCCTCCTGCGGCCTTAGCTGGACAAATCGTTTTTTGTCTATTCCCCCAAGCGTCTTTTTGTTGATTATTGGCTTTATTTTATTTTTTAAAAGGTCTCTTTCAATTAGTTGAATTTCCGGGCATTTGCCCTTTCCATAGCCGCCGATTATTTCCACCCTTGTGGGTAAGGGCATTGCATTCAGCAAAGCCGGAACAATTTTTTCAGCATAAGCAAACGGCGCCCTGTGCTCGTGGGCTCTTTGTCTTGGAGGCACGTGGAAAACGATTGCTTTGGGCTGGCCTGGCTTTGCAGCACTGTTTTCAGCAATAACGCCGGTGCAGTAACTCAGCGGTATTGAAACCGCGTGTCTTGCACAGTCAAGTGCTTGCACGGGCGCTTTCTGGGATGGGGGAAAAGAGGCAATAAAGAGTTTACCTTCTCTCTCAAAAATTGCCATCGCCCTACCAGTAGTAACCAAGAGGTTAGAGATATAAGCTGGCCTAAGATTCTGTTTTGGTGAAGGTTGCACCCGCCTCCATCTGCCAACCTTCTTTTTCTTTCTGATTTTAGCCATAAAACAAGTAGTGGTTTAACTCCTTTAAAACCCTCTTACATCCTCGCCTTGGGTTCGAATCCAGGTGTCACTGCTGAGCTTGTATGGTGTGTTATCTGGCAGAAACTCAACTCTTGTGCTCTTGCACCACTCCCTAAACCAAACCTTTTTGAATCCTTGCAAATGCCGAGCCTTTCTCAAAACAAGCGGGGTTAATAGCTGTCTGTGAACTGTCTTAAGGTTGAGATTGGGTGCTTTGCTCTTAGGCATTAAACAATTAGCCATTTATCTCCTTTAGAACTCTTTTACTTTCTTCTTTGGAACCTTATTTGTTTATCTTTGGCAGCACGATGAACGCGAACAGTGCGGTTGCTGCTGCAAAACCCCAGAAAATCAACGGGTTGATGTAGGCAGTCAGGGAAAGAAGTAAGGCTGAAACAAGTGCAGCTATGAGAAAAACTACCAGAATTTTGAGGGCTTTTTGGTTCATGGGGGGCAATTGAATTATGCTGAAAACTGTTATAAAACAAGCCAGGAGAGTTTTTTGCCCTTTCCCTTGAAAGGGCGCCTGCCCGGGAATTGGCGCTGTCTTTTCCCTGCGCCAAGGCATAGCTTTCGCTGGACCGTGCAATAAAAATAAAAAAATAGAAATAGTTTTGAAGAATTCCAAACTGATTGCCTAGAATTAATAGTCTCTTCTTGGTTTCCTGTGTTTCATATAGCAGTCTTTGCAGTAAACAGGTCTTGTTCCGTCGGGCTTGAAGGGAACTTCTGTTTCCTTGCCGCAATCGGCACAAGTGACCTTGTGCATTGCCCTGCCATATTGATCTTCAGCCATTGTTTTCATTCACCTTTTTTTGTTTGTTCTATCACTCAAACCAATTTGCTAAAATCAGCCAAGCAATAAGAGTATTCTGGGGGCAGGGGTTTAAAAGCGCTTTGAATGGGGCCCTTTGTGGCGCATTCCCTATTTTTGCCCTTTTCTTGTCTTTTTTACACATTTTTAGGTTTTGGGCAATAGGGCAGGGTTTGGTTTGTTGTTTTTAGCCGTCCATGCTGCGCGCTTTCGGTTTCTTGGCTTTGATTCTGCCAGTAACCCTGTCGGATTCCAGCAAGTCGTAGATCCTCCGCTCCAGGGCAGAGTATTTTCTCTCCTTTAGCAATGCCTGCATTTCAAACAGCCTAGCGCGCCAGAAGTTTTGCGGCTCTGCCTTGTTTGCTTCATCCAAAAGCGCGGACAGCTTCCGCCTAGCCACTAGGATTGCCTCCCGCAAAAAAGAACCTGTGCGTTCAAAACTATAAACAACTGCTTTAGTATAGCTCAAACCCCTATTTTATTGTTTCGCACAGCGGTACGCCCCCTTTATCCATTCTTCCATGCCATAATCTGTTATGCCAAAGCTAGTTTACAGCATTTCAAAAACAAAGGCTGAGCTGGAGAGGAACAGGCTCAGCAGGGACGGGAGGGGGCAAGCCCCCGGCTGCCAGCGCTCGGTTTTGCTTGGGTCGCACAAGAAGTCCGGAAAGCCTGCTCTTTTTACCGTGTTTGACTTTCTGGAAAAGGCGCTGACAGGAAAGGCTTTTGGCTCGAGGGCAACCTACACTGTAGAGAGGGCCAGCGGGTGGGTTGGGTATGTTTACGAAAGCGCCCACAACAACTATTTCCTTGTTGAAAAGCGCCACTTTCCCTTGGGCGGGGGCAACCCAAGAATAGAGAAGGTGCCAATGCCCAACTGCTTGCAGCCAAAGAAGGTTTAATTTCCAAAAAAGCCTTTTGCAGGGAATTTTCAAGGGTTGCTCCGCATTTGGCACTGGCATACAAGCAGGCTGAGGAAAACTAGGCTGCTGTCTTTTTCACTCCTGCACGCCTTTGCTTTTTGGCTGGCTCTGCAAGCTTTGGCTGGACAGCAGGGCTTTTTTGGGACACACCTTCTGGCTTTGCGCGCCTGTCAGGCTCAACGCGCCTTTCAACGCCGCTCCTTTTGTCAAGACCCATACGCAACTGGCCAGGAAGGGGATTTTGAACGTAAAACCTTCCGCCAGAAACTTCCACTTCCCTCTCACGCCTGTCACGACCTGACCTTCGTTCGCGAACGCGCTTTTCCCGACCAGCACCCAAATGACCTGGTTTTGGCGATTTCACCTCAAATTTTCGCCGGTGAACCATAAATAGATTGTGGAAGTCAGGCAATTTAAGGGTTTGTGTTAAAAATAAGCTTTCAAATAAAACCACAGAAAGGCTTTTTAACCGGAAGCAGGCTATTTTTAGGTTATGTGGATTCTCATTGCAATAGGGATATTGGCTGTAATTCTCGGCATTGTTGGAATCATTGCCATGAAGAGGGGAAGGCGGCCGCTTGACCCAATGCCGGTTGGAATGGCTGCAGGCGGCATAGTTGGCGTTGCAGTTGGAATCGGGCTTGTTGAGCTTGCGGGCTTTGAATATCCTTTTCCCTTCATAACCTGGATGCTTGGAATGGCGGCAGGGCAAATTGTTGGGCTGTTGTGGAAGAAGGGCAAATAAGAGGTTTTTATTTGAAGCATCGGCTCGGCTTGGCATTGGTTGCAATCGGCTTTATCCTCATAGTGCTGAATGCAGCTGATTACATTGTTGGCTGGAATGCTGTTTCGCCAAGCACCGGCGGCTTTGGGATAATACTAGTTATGCTTGGCATAGTGTTCGGGAAAAGGTTCAAGTAAGAGTGGTTTTTATGGCTGCTGCAATGCCCTTGGCGCGCCTTCTTGGCGGCTTTGTTGTAGCAATGTTTTTCCTTGCTGCACTGCTTTTTGTTCCGGCTGGCACGCTAGATTGGCCTGAGGGCTGGCTATTGCTTTTTCTTTTCGCCTGTTATTTTGTACCAGCGGGATTATGGCTCGGAAAGCACAGGCCGGAGATAGCAAAAAAGCGCACCTCGCTGCGCAGGCCGGTAAAAGGATGGGACGCGGTTATCGTTTCCTTGCTAAGCATTGCACTGCTTGCAATAATGCCAGTTGCAGCTCTTGACGCTGTTGCATTCCGCCTGAGCGCAGTGCCATTGGAAATAAAGGCGATTGGCTTTGCGGGAGTTGCTTGCTCGCTTGTATTGGTGTTCTGGGCGATAAGGGAAAACGCTTTTGCATCGAGGATTGTTGAAGTACAAAAAGGGCAGAAGGTAGTGAGCACTGGCCCTTACGCTATTGTAAGGCACCCGATATACTCTGCTTTTGCCCTGCTGTCAGTAGGAATGGCAATCGGGCTCGGTTCCCTGTACGCATTGGCGCCTGCACTGCTGACAATTGTTGGCTTGGTTGCAAGGACAGCACTAGAAGACAAGGAGCTGCAGGAAAACCTGCCTGGCTATAAGGAGTACGCGAAGGAAGTGCGCTACAGACTTTTACCTGGCATTTGGTAAGTTAAGGGATTAAAGTAGCCAGGAATCTGTTATGTAGCAGTTTAGAACCTTGTTGGCTTATAGTCGCTCCATGTTTTGTTGCCAGTTCTGAAATATTTGCTTATCCTGACATAGCCGTCCCTGTATGAGATTACCCCGAGCTCCCTTAGTTGATCCAGTATGCGAATTAATCTGACGCCCGCAAGTCCTTTATTCCCCCTGAACCGCCGCATTAGCCAGCTTTTTTTGACTGAAAGATGCGGCTTTGAAATAAGTTCATTGACCACAAAAAGTCTTGCCTTGATTACGCGCACGTTTTCGTAAACAACGGGGTTTGGGCCCGCTTGCCTTAAGACGTTTGGTCTGTTAAGCGATTCCGGCGCCTTTGCCTTGCCTTTTGCAATTGATTCTGCGGAGTAGTTTGCCATTAAGTAAGGGGTTGGCATTATGCCGTTGGCAAGGCACACCTCTACTTTTTGCAGGATGTTCGTCGGCCTGAACTGCTTCAGCACATTGAATTTTGTCCAGCCAGGCAACAGTTTGTTCAGGCACTTTGATGCCTTGTTATCTTCAAGACACCTTTGCTCAAACCTTTTGATAAACCCCTCAAATCCCTTGTTTGGCAATGATAACCTCCAAACAAGCCCTTCTATTGGCACTCCTGCCTTCTTCATTCTTTTAATCCGCTTGGAAACAAGGCGTGGCGTGATGTTCCTGCTTGCAAGCATGTTAATGCCTTTTTTGCTAACCTCATAGGGGGAAAGAATTTTTGATATGCCAGCCTTGTTCTGCGGGAAGGTTGAGACAACCTTGTGTTTCTTAGCAATGGCAGTTTGCATAAGTAGAATTAGGCATTTTCCCCTTTAAAATTGTTTTTTTCAGAGCCTTTTTGCATGGATTTCCTGTCTGAAGGAATTTGCTATGGCAACGGCCCTATTTTTTCGCAACCTTCGCCCACTGCTTTGTTATTGCATTAACCATTGGGCGATTTTTCTGCAAAACCCTTCTTGCGAGGTCTGGCGGCTCAAAGCAGTGGTTGATGGCAAGCTTAATGAACTCTCCGATAAACTCTGGGCCACTTAGCGGATTGGTTTCTCTCAATCTAGCATCCAATAAACTATGGATATCAGCCCAACAGTCTTTGCTTATTGGTCTGGACGCCTCTGCCTTTCGGCTCAAAAGGCGCATATGGCGGTCACGAATTAGTTCAGAGAGATCCCCCCTACTCCCCTGCTTCCTCCCTGCTGCAGTCGTCTCTCGCCTGAGCTTAGCCATAACACTATAAAAGGGGGCATCTTATTTAATTTTTTGCTTTGAATGCGCTCCAGTTGGCCACACTGGCAGCACTTCCCTGCCACTGCTTTTGTTTATCACCAGTGCCATTGCAAGGTATAAAGCACTGAAGCCGCAGATTATCCCCTCAAAGCCTGCAATCGTTGTTATCTCTTTCACGCCTGTGAAGTTTGCTGCAGCAAGCAGGAAGAAAAGCAGTGCAAGGGAAGCGAAGACGAACTGCAGCGCCCTGTTTGTGCGCAGCGTGCCGAAAAACATGAGAAGCGTGAACAGACCCCAGAGGAAAAGGTATGCGGACATTGCAGTTGGAGTTGCTGCCTCGCCTAGGTTCAGGGCCGGAATCATTATCAGGGCTACCAATGAAAGCCAGAACAGGCCGAAAGAGGTGAAGGCAGTGGTGCCGAAGGTGTTGCCGTTCCTGAATTCAAGGATGCCTGCAATAATCTGGCCTATGCCGCCGTAAAAAATCCCCATTGCGAGAATCATGCTGCCCAGGGCAAAAAAGCCTGCGTTGTGCAGATTGAGCAGCACTGTTGTCATGCCAAAGCCAGCCAAGCCGAGCGGCGCGGGATTTGCTTTGAGTTCAGGCATGGGCTCACCGTTATGGGATAAAAAAAGAGCGTTTGGTTTAAATAGGTTGGTGTTGCGCTTCCTAAAAAATTGGGCACAACCGGCGGCTAAGCTCGTTTTTTGGATTTTGCTCTCTTTTTGGTTTTTGCTCTCTTTTTGGTTTTTGCCCTCTTTTGGGTTGTTGTGCTCTTTTTGTCTGTTGCCCTCTTTGCCCTGCCAAAACCAAGATACCCTGTCTTGGGGTGCGAAACTGTAAACATGCCGTCTTCGACTTTTGACTTCATAAACCGCCTTTCAGGCTCCATCTTAGTTGGCCTTGCCCCCCTCAATGTGCGTTTGTTTGGCCCGCCGATAAGCTCTCCTGATTTGGGCCTCGAAACCCTGAACATGTTGCCAATAAGGCTCATTCCCCCTTGTCTTCTCTTACCCCCCGTCTCTGGTAAACACCTAAAGGATTAGCGCTTTTGAAAAATTTAATGGTTTCGGTTTATCCTCCCGCATTGCTGCCGCACGCCCCATTGCAGGGCAGTACAGCAATCTTTTTTGCAGGCGCTGGCGGCTTAAAGTTCTTGCCTGCGCTTTTTAGATATGTTTTTATAACCAAAGCAGGCATCTTTTTCAGGGGATTTGTTTTTGGCTGCGTTTGGCGCACACCCGGTTTTTATGTACAGGGCGCAGAAAGCCGAGCAGGAATACAGCTCTGGCAGCAGGGGCCCTGTTCCGGTTGGTGTGGTTATTGGGGTAATACTGCTCTTTCTGTCCATACTAATCGGCATAGTTTTCAGGAGCGCTGAAATTGCCATTATTGGAATCCTGGTTGCGTTCATTGCAATGCTGAGCATAAGGATTGCGGCAGAATGGGAAAGGGCCATTATACTGCGGCTTGGGAAGTACAGCAGGATGGTTGGCCCAGGGCTGTTTTTAATAATCCCCTTCTTTGAAACAACCTTCAAGGTTGATTTGAGGGTAAGGGTCTGGGACGTGAAGCCGCAGGAGATAATGAGCGCTGACAGCGTTCCGGTTGAAGTGGATGCTGTTGTTTATTACCAGATAACTGACCCCAAGAAGGCGATAATGAATGTTGAGGACTTTGCAGTTGCCTCAGTGAAGATGTCGCAGACAACTTTGAGGGACATTGTCGGGAAATCTGACTTGGACAGGCTGCTGATGAAAAAGGAGGAAATAGGGAACGACATCAAGATAATTCTGGACAAGGCAACCGACCCCTGGGGCATCAGGGTTATAAGCGTTGAAATAAAGGACGTTGTGCTGCCAGAGATGCTGAAAAGGGCGATGGCAAAGGAGGCAGAGGCGACAAGGGAAAAGAAGGCAAGGCTGATAAAAGCCAGCGCTGAACAGGAGGCAGCCGCGAAATTCGAGAAAGCCGCTTCAGTAATGCTGAAGAGCCCGCCTGCAATGCAGTTGAGGCAGCTGCAGACATGGCAGGAAATTGGTGCGGAGCAGAACAGCCTGATGATTCTGATTCCAACAGAGTTTGCCAAAAGCATGGGGAGCCTCGGCATTGTAGGCTTGGGGGACGAGCTGCTAAAGCAGATGCCGAAAAGGGAAGCGAAAAAGAAAAAGGATTAGTTTTCTGGGGAAACGCTGGGCAACTATTTTCTGAAAAGGGCTGCTTTTCCCTCGCAGCCCAGCAATTTTAGTTTCCGGGCAACAACCTCTTTGACCATGTCCCTTGCAGGGCCAAGGTACTTTCTCGGGTCGAACTCTTCCGGTTTTTCGGCAAGCGCTCTTCTTGTTGCTGCTGTCATAGCCAGCCTCAAATCAGTGTCAATGTTTACTTTCTGCACCCCGATCTTCACAGCCTGCCTTATCTGCTCTTCTGGCACGCCCCTGCTGCCGATTATCTTGGCGCCGTACTTGTTTGCAATCCCAACGTATTCAGGCAGCACTGAAGAAGCGCCGTGCAACACCAAGGGAATGCGCACAAGTTCCCTGATTTGCTTCAGCCTTTCAAAATCCAGTTTCGGCTCAGCCTTGAATTTGTACGCGCCGTGGGAGGTGCCGATAGCAACAGCCAGGGCATCACATTCTGTCCTTTCAACAAATTCTTTCGCCTCACCAGGGTTAGTGTACACTGCACTTGTAGATACTTTGTCGCCCTCGCCTGAATCAAACTGCTCCCCGACAAGTTTCCCAAGCTCGGCTTCCACTGAAACTTTCTTTGGATGCGCGTAATCAACCACTTTTTTGGTGAGGCTTATGTTTGCCTCAAAAGGCTCATGGCTGCCGTCTACCATCACTGAGGTGAAGCCGTCGCCAATCACCTCTTTGCAGATTTCAAAGCTGTCGCCGTGGTCAAGATGCAGTGCAATCGGCAGCCCAGAATCCTTTTCAGCTGCCTCAGCCAACTTCAGTATGTAGGTCTTGCCGGCGTAGGACCTCGCCCCTCTGCTGACCTGCAGTATCAGCGGCGCGTCAAGCTCCTTTGCGGCAGACACTATCCCCTGGATGATTTCCATGTTATTTATGTTAAATGCCCCAAGGGCAAAACCTTCCTCCATTGCCCTGTCCAGCAGTTCTTTATTCGTGACAAACATTTTACCCCTCCACGCCGAAGAAAAGCCTTGCCTCCCCATACCTTTCATCTGGCACTGTCTTTAAAGAACCAAGTGCTTCATTCATGTCCACTGAAACAATTTCTGTCCCCCTCAGTGCAGCAATCTTTCCGAATTCGCCTTTGTCAATCATCTGGACAGCGTGCAGCCCAAGCCTTGTCCCGAACACGATGTCAAAGGCAGTGGGCTGCCCGGCTCTCTGCAAGTGCCCTAATACAACGTGCCTGCACTCCTTGTCTATTAATTTCTCAATCTCCCTTGCAAGGCTCTCCGCAACCCCGCCCAGCCTTACGTGCCCGAAGGCATCTTTCTCCTTGACCTGCGTAACAAAGCAGCCTTTTTTGGGAACAGCCCCTTCGGAAACCGCAATTATGGTATGGTGCTTACCTCTTTTCTCCCTTCTCTCAATCACTTTGCATATTTCACGCGTGTCATAGGGCTGTTCTGGAATGAGGATTATGTGCGCTCCCCCTGCCATGCCTGCATGCAGCGTAAGCCAGCCTGCATGCCTTCCCATGACCTCAATTAAAAGAACCCTCTCGTGGCTTTGGGCGGTTGTATGCAGTTTTGTTATTGCCTCAGCGGCAATATTGGCAGATGTGTTAAAGCCGAACGCATAATCTGTTGCATTGACATCATTGTCAATGGTTTTTGGCACTCCAACAACCTTAATTCCGTCCTTGTGCAGCCTGTGGGCTATGCCGAGGGTGTCCTCGCCGCCAATAACAACAAGGTAGTCGCATCTGAACCGCTTAAGATTCCTCTTTACCTGCTCTATGCCGTTCTCTACTTTAAGGGGGTTTGTTCTGGAGGTTCCTAATATTGTGCCGCCAAGTATGTGTATGTCTTCCACCTCATCCAAATCAAGGGGGTGTTGCTCGCCCTCTCCGAGCAAACCAGCCCATCCCTTCCTGAAGCCAAGAACATCATAACCAAGGGAAATGGCTTTTGTTGTCAGCCCGCGAATCACAGCGTTCAATCCCGGGGCGTCGCCGCCGCCTGTAAGAACCGCAATCAATTTTTTCTTTGAACCGGTAATTGCCATCAAATTTGCCCCATAGTTTATTCACCTTATATGGGTATTTAAGGGTTATTATTGCAGGGTTGGGAACACAAGGCTCTGTTATGTATAATTTTGGTGTTTGCCTTTTTGCCTGCGGCAGCGATTAGCCTAACAGAAAATAAAAATAAAAAATTAGAAACTGTTTTGTACGGAACTTCAACTAATTGCTTAGAATTAGTAGTCTCTTCTTCCACCGAAGCCGCTTCTAGGTTTCCTGTGCTTCATGTAGCACTCTCGGCAGTAAACCGGCCTGCTCCCGTCTGGCTTGAAAGGAACTTCAGTCTCTTGACCGCACTCAGAACAGGTTACCTTGAACAGTTGCCTGCCGAACTTATCTTCACCCATATTGTTTTATTCACCTACGTTTTTGATTATATTGCCTGAACTAAGAATCAGGCAAGTAGATATTTTCTACGGGGCATGGTTTTAAAAGGCAATGGGAAGCCTGCAGGTGAATTCCTTTGAGGGCACTGAAATAGAGGACAGACCAGTAGAAGCGTCAACATTTGACTAAAGGGGGTTTCCCCTTTTCTTTTTTACGCGCAACATTAAATTCGCAGCTTTTGGAATGCTGCCTCAACGCTTTTGCTCCCAACATGCGGCTTGTGGTGCCTGAAGCCGCCGCCAAACGAATGCGGGATGTGCAACAGCTCGTGGATTAGGGTTTTAAGCTGCTCTTCCCTGCTCTGCTTTTCAAACCTTTCACTTATCAGCTCGATTACGTAAAAGGGCCTTTGCCGCATGCCCAGCTGCATCACTTTGCCAAGCGTATGAATCCTCGCAATTACCCTTCTTGTTTTTGTGCCAGTGCTGACCACGCACGCAAGCCTGTCAAGTGGGATGTAATTAAAACCAAGCTTTTTTACTATCCCCCTTGCTTCCTCAGTCCACTCTGCAGAGAAAGAGTAGCGCATCCCCAAGATTTTGGAAGGAATTGATTAAAAAGCAGGCTGGCTCTTGTGAAAGGAATTGATTAAAAACAACCAGTGTGCCGGCTCAAAATATTGCGCCCACGTAGCCAAGGGTTTCCTCAACAAGCTGAGGAAAAAGCAGTACGGCCAATAACAACAACACAAGCAAGAGAATGCCCTCATCCAGCCTGTACCACATCACAAACATCGCTATAACCGGGATTGCAAGCAGCAGCGGGCTCAAGTGCAGGGTTGCCATCACATATCCTGCAAACATCCCAACAGTGAAAATCAGCAGCAGGAAAGTGCCTATCTTAACCAGCAGAAGGGGGATTGCTTTTACAATGCCGCTGAAAAAGTTTGCAACAAACGCCATAATAAAATTAGCTGCCCTCGAAGTATTTAAATTTGCTTTTTTGATGCAACACTTAAAAAGTAATCACAGCGATTCCTTAAGCCGCACTGCATGCACTTTGGATTGCGGGGCAAGCAGACATGCTGACCGAAGTGGACCATCAGATGATTCAACTCTATCCAATGCCTTTTTGGGATTACGCACATCAACTCCAGCTCCGTCTGTGTTGGTTTTTTTGTTTTAACCAAGCCAATCCGGTTGCTGATTCTATGGACGTGAACATCAACAGGGATTGCCGGCTGCCCAAAGCCGTAAACCAGGACACAGTTTGCGGTTTTCCTGCCAACGCCGGGCAACTGCAGCAACTGCTGCATATCACTTGGCACCCTGCCGTTGTGTTTCAGCAATAATTCCTTGCTTATTCCTATAATCCGTTTTGCCTTTTGCCTGTAAAAGCCCGCTGGTTTGATTAAGCACCTAATCTCTTCCAACTGCGCGCCTGCAATTGCATTTGCTGTGCGATGTCTGGCAAACAACTGGGCTGCCGCTTTCCTTGTGTTGCTGTCCTTTGTTCTCTGGCTTAGCACTGTTGTAATTAAAACCTTGAAAGGGCTTCCAGGGGGGAAGACGGCTGGTGATGCCGCGCCAACAGTGCGCCGCATCTCCCTCAAGATTAAGGGAATTTTTTTGTGCATCAGAAAAAATGTGGGGAAAACAGCTAAAAATAAAAGGGGGAACGCAAGGGAGATTAAATCGTTTTAATGGGGGTAAAATATTGCTCCTTACACTCCACACTGCAAAACAACCTGCTGTAAAGATTGCCTGCCGTACCAATCGTTTTCCCGCAATTCAGGCACCGCCATTGCTTTTTCTCAGCAAAATTCGGTGCGCGCTGCTCCAGCACGGTGATACCCAACTAACCTCACCTCAAAACAAGATAGATAAGCAAAGAGAATTTAATACTATTTGCTTCAAAAAGCAAACCCTTGCTTTGCTTTTAATGTAAAAAATAAACAGGTTCACTGCTTTTTCTTTCTTTTTTTCTTTTTTGCCTGCTTCTTCTCCTGCGGCGCTCCGCCTTTCTCCTCTGCTTCCTCTGTCTTCCCTGCTTCAGCTGCCCCTTCCTCTGCGGCTGCCTCTTTAGCTTCCTCTTCCGCTTGGGCTTCTTCTATTCCCTTTCCCTCTGAAGGCACTTCTTCAACTGCTTCCTCTTTGCCGGCTGCCTCTTCAGCCGCTCCTTCTTCCTTGCCAGGTACTTCTTCAGACACTGCCTCTTCCTTAGTTGGTGCTTCTTCAGATGCTTCTTCTTTACCTGGTGCTTCTTCAGATGCCGCGCTTGCCTCACCAGCGACCGATCCAAAGGCAACCTTGCCCCTGACTGCATCAACCTTCACTTTGACCCTCTGACCCGGCTTTGTGTTTGGAACAATTACTACAAAGCCTTTAATCTTTCCAATGCCGTCTCCCTTTGTGCCTGTTGCCTCTATTTCAAGGTCATAGGTTTCGCCTTCTTTTACAGGCTTCTCCCCCATGAACCTTTGTTTGTTGTATTTGCTATATGCCACCTAAATTCACCTCCAAACCAAAAAATGAAAGGCCAACCACGGCCCCAAAAACAGTATACTGCTTAGCCCCCCTACTGAACGAGTTGAAAGGATAAACCATGCTCCCCTTATAACCCCAAAAAAACAGCAATTCCTTCAGATCCTTCATTATTCCCCTTCACATAATATACTAAGTAACTTAACCGGCGTAACGCTTTTAAAATTTATAGCCTTGGGTGCCCAAAAAAAGAAGGTAAAGGGCAAAAGGCTGCTTTATTTTGGTAGTGTAGGCGTTTTTGACAGGTTGTAGAATGCCTTCAGTGAAACAACCAAGACTGCTGGCGCCGCAAACACTGCAATCATCTGCAAAATCTTAGACAACACAGTGCCTAATGGCGTGATGATTGTATCCAACACCAGCAAGCTGCCTGCAGGAATTCCTACAATCAACAAAGCCATGCCTGCAATCAAGAACGCTTGGACTTCTTTGTCGGCAATGTTCAAAAAGCCGACAATCAATCCTAAGATCACTAGGACCAATGGGACATAGCCGGCAGTTGTAGGGTCCAGTACGCCGGCAGCCGCACCAGCAAGTATGGCAATGATGATACCTATCAAGAAGGCCCATGAACCAACTGCTTGTTGGTTGACCATTTTTTAGTACCTCCAAACGGTGAAAGGAAAAAAGTAGTATTTAAAGCTATCTTTTTAAGGTTCTGGGGGGGTGGGGGCAACAATTCGCATTGCCCCCAAAAAAAACACGCTTGTAGTTATGTATAAGTTATGCTTTGTTTTTCTTTCTGTTTGCCCCAAAATTTGCGTACTTCCTATACTTCTGCATAGTCCATGCTGGGGGCTGCTTTTTCCTCAGCTTGAATTCCTCTTCAAGCAAGCGCGTTCTCAGCACTTCATCTACACCCATATCCATAACTCCACCTTCTTTGCCTTGCTTCTCAAAACACCATAGAAAAGTAGCGGATTGTAATATTCTTATACATTAAACCCTTTAAAAATATATTGTATTTATTAGTTACCGCCATGCAGCAAATAAGAGAAATGTTCGCAAAAGGCTGCTTTTTCTTCATTGTCGGCGTTGTGCTCGCAACGCTGTTTGTTTGGGGCATGGTCCAGGGCATACTCTCCCACCTTGGGGGCGAAGATTTCACCCTACTCTACTACTTTACCTCATGGCTGGCGGGGGTTGGCGCACTTACACTCTACCACCAAGCCAGGTCAATCCTGCACTATGCGCAGATATCGAAGTGAGCAAATCTGCTTTGGTTTTTTAAAACGGCAAACACTACGGCAAACAGGCAGCAATGCCCAGTGCCAATCTTCTTAAAAACAACAAACAGCCGCTGCCTGCCAACAGCAAGGCCCAATACCATGCGGCTTAAACAGCGCAACCTTGCTGTCCGCGGATACTAAAAAGATAGAAGTAGATTCTATGCCTGCCTAATCCCCTGCCTTCTTTGTTTTGTGGGATTTTTTAAACCCTTCCGTTTCCTCCCATTCCTCTATGTCCCCTTTATCCAATCCAAGCTTTGACAAATAATCCTCATGCTCCTTTGCATCCAGCTTGTTGAACCATTCACGCCAAGCCTTGTCTTCAGGTTTATCTATTTTGCCCCCAGGCACGGGCTTCAATCTCCTAGCCATGCCAAACCAAAAAGCGTGATACCAAAAATCATTAAAAATGCTACCCTGGGAAGAAAAAAATTAAAATCTTTTCTGTTCCGCTCTAAGCCATGCAACTGATTTGGCACCACACAGAAAAAGGGGGGAATGCTAACGCCTGCCTTAGGAAAAAAATAAAAGGGGGTAGGGCAATTAACTTACAGGTTGGGTTATGCTGCAAAACGGAGCAGGCGCCGGTGTTGAAAAAACAAAAGAGGAAACAATAAAGGGTGGCAGCCCTGCCAACAGCGAACCCGATGACTGGCTGCGCAGATTCAAGCAGGAGCTGATTGTAAGCGGCTACAGTGTAAGGACGCAAAAAATGTACTGCTATTACCTGCGGCAGTTCCTGCGCTCAGAGCAAAGGCCGGTTGCAGACATTGAGAGGGGTGACATAATAAGGTTCCTCGCAGAGAAAAAAGAGAAGGGAAATGCGAGCAACGCCACACTTGCACTGGCACATGCAGCATTGCGTTTCTTCTTCCACAACATATTGCATAAGAAAATTGTGGACGAAATTAAAACCCCGAAAAAAGCGAAAAAGCTGCCGGTTGTTCTGACACGGCAGGAGGTCAAGGCACTGATAACCGCGGCTAAGCCAAAAAGAAACCGGCTGATTGTGCAATTCCTGTACAGCACTGGCTGCAGGGTAAGCGAATCTGTAAAACTACAGACCATGGACCTCAATTTAAAGGAGAGAACTGGTTTAATAAAAGGCGGCAAAGGAAACAAGGACAGGACAATCATACTGTCAAAGGAATGGATAAAAGCGGCAAAGAAATATCTGGCGAGAAAGAAAGCAAAAACCCCCTTTGTTTTCAGCAAAAAAAACGGCAAACCAATTTCTGCAGACACTGTACAGAGGATAGTCAGGGGGGCTGCAAAAAAAGCAGGCATCCAAAAAGAGGTGACGCCGCACACGCTTAGGCACAGCTATGCCACCCACCTGCTCGAGGCAGGGGAAAATATTAGAAAAATACAAGAATTGCTTGGCCATTCAAACCTCAACACAACACAAATATACACCCAGATTTCGCTGCAGGAGTTGAAAAAAGTCCAAAGCCCCTTGGATAAACTCTGATTCCTTAAAAAGCCGCTAGCCCCTTGATGCAACAACAACAGGGCCCCCATACTTCAAGTATTCCACTCTGGCAACCCGGCCGCCAAATAAAATAAAAATTTCCAGTGAGAATGGAAGGGGTTTGCAAGGCGGCCCCTGGTTATGTATAAGGATGAAAAATCCCCCCACTTTAAATTTTTGGTCCACTCGAAAGGCACCGCCATTCTTTCAAGTATTTTTTATTATGTAGAATTTACTGCCGGCGCTGGTTTGCAAGACAAAAGATTTATATAGGTAAACGGGTTTAATTTAATACCAATATAACGTCCCAGGAGGAATCAAATATGACAATGCGCTTGTCAAAAATGTTTGGCATGGACATCTACACTACAGACGCAGACTACAGAGGGAAGATATTTGACTTGGTTATAAACCTTGAAAAGGGCAGAATAGAAACAATAACAACCGAGGCCCTGAAAGCGAGGACAAAACAGGAAGCAAAGAAAATTATAAGTGAGAAAAGCATCCCCTACAAAAACGTTAAATCCGCAAAGGACATCCTAATTGTCGCAGGCAAGGGGAGTGCAGCGCGCAGCGAACAGCCAGAGCCGACCTACTACCGCTACAAAAGAAGGTAAGCCCGCCACACCAGCCAACTTCTCTCTTTTCTTTCTCTTCTTTTACATCCTTAACGTTTTTATACTGTTATGTTTTATATTATACATAAGCAGGATTCTACTCTTATAAGGCTTAATAGGGGAAGTGTGGGGTGTCAATGGTTTTAAAAGGCTACTTTATCCAATACAAATTCATTATCCCAAAGACGCTTAAACATTCCTCCTATACATACCAAAAGCTTTTCAGGGCGCTGTATGGCTACACCCAAGCAGTATTTAAGTCAAGTGGCAAAACATACCACTACCACAGGGAGGGAGTCCTCTCAAGCGTCCCTTATATCAGGCCTGGGAAAAATTGCGTGATAATCCCCCCAAACGCTTTCCAAAGGCTGATTGAGTTCTTCAAGACGGGAAAAAACCCAGCGCATACCTGGAGGGGCAAGGGGGAATGGAAAGCGGTTTATTATATGAATGAAAAGGATGTTGATGCTGCCGCAATATTAAAAGCCGTTGAGGGCATGCTTGATAGAAAGTATGTTTTGACTACCTCAAAAGAACACGAAAAGCTGATTAACGAGCTGAATATTGTTGCTGGCAGAGCGAGAGGCAGTGCCGATCCAGGGTATTTAAATGCCCTTTTGGCTGAGGCCCAGGCTGTTATTGGAAATGATTGGTTCAAAGCAGTTTGCGCGCGGTCTGAAAGATTGCAGGGTTTCTATTCAAACTATAAAAAGCTGAAAGGGATTTAACCTAAAAGGATTTAACCCAAAGCGAAATTTTTTCTTCGCCATCTTCAGGCGCAAATGCCAAGGTGTGTTATCAACCCCCCTGTTCCTCTTTTTTCTCCTTGATTTTCTCTGCCTTAACCTCTTGCCCCTTGGTTGTGCCCTGGGC
>CAZXIC010000003.1:0-8281 GCA_964640195.1 uncultured archaeon
TTTTTTCGCAAACCTTTTCTTAAAAGGTTTAAAGAAAAGGCTGTTACGAGGTCGGTGCTCTAAACCACTGAGCTACCGGGGCATGGTAAAAGAATTAGGGATAACAAAATGTTTAAATACTAGAAAACTGTTTTCTTTATCAGGTGATTTTTTGAACTGCAAAGGACAGGCTTACAGCACTTTCAAGCTGCTCATAGCAGCGATAGTTGCAATGGCAATCCTTGCGATACTGATTCCGATAATCATGCAGGTAATGGGGCTGATTAAGGCAAACCCATTGAACGAAACAAAGTCACTGCTGTCTGAACTTATCGACAGCCCAGGGGCATTGAAGCACACCAAGGAGGTTGTCTTTGAGCCGAACAGCGTTCTTGCGGGCAGCGCCCTTGCTGAAAGGGTTCCCATCGCAAAGGACCAGATTTGCATGAGCACGGGGCAGTTTCTGGAAGACCCTGAAAGGGGCTTTGAATGCCTTACATGCGGTGGCAATCCTGATGACGCACAACAAAGAATCAGATACCACGGCCACAGCGACCAGACAGCAAAGATTGCAATAGTCTGCAACGTGAATATGGAGGAGCTGCGGATAGACCTTGACGACTACGGCCTTACGGCTTATGACGGCACTGACATAGATACGGCCTGCGGAATCTGCGACGGCAAAGGCAAGTGCTGTGCGATTGTTCTGGAGAGAAGCTGATTTAAACAGCTTTCCCCTCTTCTTTTTTCCCTTTTTTTCTATGCAAAAAATTAAATATAGCTTTTGCCCTAAACTATTTGATATGCTGCGGAAACTAATGCGGTTTGCTGCTGAAGAAAGGGCCCAGAGCGAGTGGAGCAGCGTTTACATGCTCATTGTCCTCATAATCGCGGTTTTGCTGCTGATTGCAATAGTAAAGCCCATGTTCAGGCAGAGCCAGAAGATAGTGGAAAAGGCAGAGCCAAAGGCAGATTAAATTTTTTTAGGGGAGAAGAAGGAATGCTGGACAAAAGGGGCCAAGAGGCTGCCCCCTTTGAATTGCTCATTGCCGTGATAATCATGGGCTTTGTTATTTACATCGGAATGCGGGCAATGTCAGACCTCAACTGCCAGAAATGCTACGGCGAGACAGACGCGAAGCTGGAGGAGATGAAAACAGGGCTGGAGAACGCGGCTAAGAAGAAAGGCCCCCAAACAATTAATTTCTACCTGAGCGGCTGCTTTGACCCAGACGATGAGGTTGTCAGGGTAAAAGAGGTCAATGAACCTGAGGTCTGTGCCTCCTACTGCGGTGCCGCCAAGCGGTTGTGCATTCTGCTGCAATACTTTTACAGCGGCGGCGGCTGCGGCGGCAGCTTCTCCATCAGGAAGTGCCTGGACATAAATCCGGACACTGTTTTTCCAACCGGGGGCAGGTGTGGAGCCAGGGCAGGCATGCAGCTGGTTGATTTCAGGGAATCGGGCGGGATAAAGCAGGGCTACTATCTTCTGATTGACAAGACAAGTGCAACCGACACGTTTCCAACTGTCTGCTCTTACGTAAGGGAAGAATCCGCATCCGGGCAGGTGAACTAAAAAATGCTTGGTTTCACGTTAAGCAAGCTGAACCTGCTGATTCTAGTAACAGCGTTGTTTGCAATCATCACATTCTTCATGTTCAGGCTGACTGACATCATGGTAAGCAGGTCAGCGCAGCAAATGGTGAATGATTACGTTGAAACAGTCGCAGGCATAACGAGCGGTGACAGCCTTTGCTTCAAGCACACCATGACCCTGCCGGAAAGCATCAGCTATTTTGGCGGCATACAGCAAAGCAAGAGATTCTACTATATAGTGGAGGTTTCAAGGGAGCCCCGGGAATACGACCCAGAATACATCAGCAAGGTTATTTTCAAGGTTGCCAGCAGAAAGGAGCAGGATAAATTCATTGCAACAGACAGCTTTGACCTGAATGCGCAAATATATTTGTACCAGTGGCCTACTGGAGAGGGCATGGTTTTAGACGACATAGAGATGCAGGGCACCGTCAAGCTCGACCCCAAAAGCATTGCAGTGGCAGACAGCATGGTGCTGGTAAAAGAGCTGTTTGCAGGCAAAAACTACTTGCACATAATAGTCTGCTCTTCTGCCGGCGAACAGTGCAGCTGGAATGTCGGGTATGCGGGCTGCTGTATAAAAAAATTGCGCGGCGGCGTTGAATCAACCTGCCTTGAGCCGGCGGAGGACTGTGACACTTTATCTTTAACATGCTAGGTGAAAGATATGGGGTGCATGAAAGGAAAAAGGGGTTGTGCAAGAAGGGTTTCCCTGGGCTTTTTGGGGCCGATTGGTGACGACCTGCCCAGCCTCATCCCGCTGCTTTTCGCTTTAACGCTGTTTTTCTACGTCTTCACTTTCACTTGGGGGGTTTTTGACAAGAGGGACGCGGCTTTCAACGATGCCCTGGCAATACTCAGGGTTGGCAGCGCCCTAAAGGCAAACAGCTACATATCAAACATTGAAAAATTCAGGGAAAGGTGCGAAACAGCAAAAGAGGTGCAAAGAATGCGCTTTCTGGCTGGCTTGCTTGAGGTGCCGACAGGGCCGGGGGAGAGTGTTGAAGAGTTTGACATTGAGAAGTTAAGCAGCGGCGACCTGCACTTCTTCTCGGCAGATGATGAAACGTTTGAATGCAGCAACGCAAAAGACGAAATGCCTGAAGTGGAAAACAAAAGCATTATTGTCAGGTTTTTTCCGGTTGCGCTTGAGTTTTACAACAAGGACCAGTTCTATGTAAAGCCAATGCTGCTGGTGGTAATCGCATGGAAATAGCGCTAAGCCAGAGAGGGCAGGCAGCCTTAACTGATTCGCTTTATTTCCTGCTGATAGTCAGCGGGTTAAGCGCTTTCCTTTTCTATTTCACTGTGAACTATGGCGTAATGGTGGAACGGCAGCTTGCAAGGCAGTACAGCACTGAATACGCCAAATCCGCGCTTGAAACGATTTTGTACAGCAGCATGCCAAGGACGCCCGGCATATCACTTGAAGATGCAGCAGAAATTGATTATCTGCTTGCTGCAGTTAAAGAGGACTACGCTGACGACGGGCAGCTGGATGAAACGAAAGAGATTCTGGCACAGAACCTGACTGGAATAATGTACCCCTTTGCTGCATCATTCGACTACCTCTTCTACATCTATATTCCTGACAAAAAGGAATTTGTCATAGCTTTCCTGAGGGCAGGCAAAGTTGAAGCGCAGCCAAGCGGAGAAAAAACCCAGCTGCTGGTAGGCAGGGGTTCAATAATGATTTGTTCCCCCTCTTCCATGGATAAGCTGGACAACTTCCTTTCAGGCATGGGCCAGACAGCACAAAGCATCAGCAGAATGCAGTTAATTGACGCCGAGGGAAGGTATCTGCCGGCTCAAATAAGCCTGACGATGTGGGTTCCAACCGACACTGACCTGTCTGCCTTGAATTGCGCAGAGTTCACTGCCTGACTTTTTTGCCGCAGACAGGGCAGACAAGCTGCAGAGCGCCTGCGATTTTCTCGGTTCCCTTTGCACACTGCTGGCAGAACGCTGTCCCGCACTCAGGGCAAAAGAGGATGTTGCTGCCCTCTTTGCCGCAGTTTGGGCACTTTTCTTCCCCTTTTTCCTCACCCAACTCAGGCAAACTGAACTCTTCCTCCAGCTCCAGGCCTGGCTCTTTCTTTTCACCCTTCTTTTTTTCTGTCGCAAAAAGGTCCTCTACGCTCAGCCCCTTTATTTCCTCCTCTTTCAAGCTAGCTTTTTGTTCCTCAGCAGCCGGCTCTTCTACTGCTTCCTGTGCAGGCTCTTCTTCCTTCTCCTTTCCCTTTCTCCTCTTCCCGGATTTTTTCCTCTGCCGCTCCAGCTTCCTGTAAATCCTCTCCCTGCGCTCCTTGTCCTTCAGCTGCAGGTAAATGCTTTCAGCTATTTGGTCGTACTCCTGCTTCTTGGGATACCTCTTGTGTTCAGCCTTGAATTTCCTTACCTCCTCCAAGGTCAAATGCATTGTTATCTCCTTGTCCGCTTCCTCAGCAGCAGGCTTTTTCGGCATTTGGGCGAAAAGGGTTTCCGCCACGCCTTCCTCTGTTACTGTCTCACGCAGCCTCTGCCCTTTCCTGTGAAAGCGCTTCAGCCGCCTTGGAATCTTTTCAGCCATAGCCTGTCCACCACTGCAGCCGCAAGGTAAATTATTAACGCTGTTCCTGTTTTTAATTGTTTGTCAGAAATAAGCAGGATTTGAATCAGGGAAAAACCGTTTCGCGTATGGGGGAATTGCATTATTAATCAAACAGGCAGCGTATCGCCCTTTCTGACTTTCCGCAGGAAAGAGGGCAGTTCCTGCACCTTAACCCTGACCTGCTGCATTGAATCCCTGTACCTGTAGGTTACGGTGTTATCTTCCTTTGTCTGGTAATCGACTGTGATTCCGCCGAAAACACCCACCTCGTCTGCCCTGCTGTACCTTTTGCCAATGCTTCCCTTTTCGTCAAAAAAAACATCAAACCCTTCGTGCAGCAAGCCAGCGAATATTTTCTTCGCTATTTCGCTTAACCCGTCTTTTTTTACCAGGGGATAGATGCCCGCGTCTTGGGGCGCAATTCTCGGCGGCAGCTTTAAATAAATCCTTTCCTCTTTGCCCCTTTTCTCTTTCCGAAACGCGTTGTCCAAAACAACGTAGACTGTCCTGTCAATTCCGGCTGACAGCTCAAAAACATGCGGGATGAATTCTTTGCCCAGTTCCTTCACAGCCATTTTCTGCCCGCTCTGCTTGGCATGGCCCCTTAAATCGTAATCCGTCCTGTAATTGCAGGCAATCACTTCAATCCAGCCCAGGTCTGTCTGAACTTCAAAATCCCAGGTTTCCCTTGCATAAAAAGCCCGCTCATCCCTGTCCAGTTGCCTGAAGCGCATTTTTTCAGCGGCAATGCCGTAGCCTTCATATAACTGCTGCGTTCTAGCCAAATAATACGCAACCAGCCTGCCGCTTACAATCTTTTTTTGCACGGCTTCCTTGCAGCTAACTGGCTTCTTTTCCTGCCCAAGCAGCAGCAGGTTCAGCTTGTATTCAGCAACCTCCCCAAAGTTCTCAACATCGTTTATTTTGCCCGGATTGAAAAACACTTCCACTTCCATCTGGCCGATTTCCCTCTCCCTCAACAAAGTGTTCCTCGGGGCGATTTCATTCCTGAAACTGGTTCCTGCCTGGGCAACCGCAAGGGGCAGGTTCTGCCTGCCTGTCTTGTACAGCCTCGGGAAATCGCAGAAAATGCTCTGGCAGGTTTCTGGCCTCAGGTAAGCAACCTGCTTCCCGGTTGCGCCAATGTCAACGCGCATCATCATGTTGAATTTCCTCACTTTCTCAAAGTTTTTCCCGCCGCACTTCGGGCATTTAACTGCATGAGCTGCAATCAGCCTGTCCAGCTCGCTGGTTGCAAGGCTTTCAGGGACAACACCAGCGACTTTTGACATAATAAGCTTGTCTGCCCTGTGCAACGAATTGCACTTCCTGCACTGCACAATTGGGTCGTTGAAATTCTCCAGGTGCCCTGACGCCTTGAAAACCTCTTCCGGCAGAATCTGGCTGCAGAACAACTCGACCATGTCCTCTTTTTGCACCATCTGCTTTCTCCAGAAATCAGTTATCTTTCTCCTGATTGTTTCGCCTTCGCCGGCAAAATCAAAGAAGCCGCTTGCGGCACTGCTGTATATCCCTGCAGCCGGATAGAACAGGCTTCTCCTCAAAGCAAGGTTTATGATTTCGTCTTTCGGCATGCCAGCTATTTTAATGAATTAAAACATTATTAAATTTGCTGTTTTTCCCTGCAAGGGACTTCAATTAGCCTTTTTAAATAATTTATTGCTAATGATTTAAACATGCCTGACAAATTGCAGCAGTTGAGGAGGCGTCTGATAAAAAAGGCGAAGAGGCAGGTTCAGCAGCGCTACGCGGAAAGCGATGTGCACATCATCAGGGCTGTTGCAGTGCTGCAGGACCTGGATGCAACATTCAACCTGCTCGCGGAAAACGCGGTTGAATGGTACTCTGCTTACTTCCCTGAACTGCACCAATTGCTTAAAGACAATGAAAAATACCTGCAGCTGGTTTACCTGATTGGCGGGAGAAAGGGCTTTGATGCAAAGAAGGTTGCGGAAATAGCAGGAGAAGAAACAGCAGAGAAAATTGCTGCAGCTGCAAAGAAAAGCATGGGAAGCGAAGTCGAGCCGCCTGTGCTTGATGCAATGAAACTGCTTGCGCTTAATGCCCTCAACCTGAGGGAGGAAAGAAAGCTGCTGGAGAGGCTGGTTGAAAAGCAAATGGCGGAATACGCGCCGAACCTGAGCCAGCTGGCTGGAGCCGTGCTTGGGGCTAGGCTGCTGGCTGCTGCAGGCGGCCTGAGGCAGCTTGCCCTGCTGCCCGCTTCCACCATACAGCTGCTTGGGGCAGAAAGGGCACTGTTCAGGCACATGAGGAACAGCAGGGTAAAGGGGCCAAAGCACGGGCTGCTGTACCAGCACGCGCTTGTTAGGAGCGTTCCTGCAAAGCACAAGGGAAAAGTGGCTAGGAGCGTTGCAGCAAAGCTTGCAATAGCTGCAAAAGCAGACTTCTTCAAGAGCAAAGAGCGTGTTTCTGGCAGGCTGCAAAAGGAACTGCAGCAGAGAGTGAAGCAGCTGCAGAAATAACTGGAATGGAGGCCGGTTTTTTGAAGGAACTGTTTGCAGGAGTTTTCGCAGAGCAGGGAAGGCTGTTTACAATTAACCAGATTCAGGGAAAGCCTGTTTACGGCGAAAGGCTGTTAACGCAAAAGGGGGTTGAATACAGGCAGTGGCAGCCAGGCAGGAGCAAGCTTGCTGCCGCAATAAAAAACGGCTTGGCAGAGCTGCCGGTAAAGCCGGGCAGCACTGTCCTCTACCTCGGCGCTGCAGAGGGCACGACCGTAAGCCATGTCAGTGACATCATTGGAAAGCAGGGGATTGTATTCGGCGTTGACTTAAGCGAAAGGGTGATGCGGAAGTTCATTGCCGTATGCGAGCAGAGGAAGAACATTGTGCCAATTCTCGCTGACGCAAACAAGCCCTGGACATACAAGGGGTACTTGGAAGGGCACAAGATTGACGTGCTTTACCAGGACGTTTCGCAGAGGAACCAGTCGCAAATTTTTTTAAAAAACAGCAGCTACTTCCTGCAAAAGGGCGCGTATGGATTGCTTGCAATAAAGGCGAAAAGCATCAGCCAGACCCTTACAGCGGAACAGGTTTTTGAAAAAGAGATAAGCGAGCTGAATACGCAATTCAAGGTAAAGCAGATAATCAACCTAAGGCCCTTTGAAAAAGACCACGCAATGGTCTTGTGTGAAAAGAGGGAGTGAGCGAAAAGTGCGGCAGGAAGCGAGGAGGCAGTCCATCCACTACTTTTTTGGCTCATTATTCATTGCACTGGTTGCAGTGCAGGGCGTGTGGTTCACGCTGCAGCTGCTGATTGCCGTTTTCCTGATTGGCCTGGTTTTCTCCTGCTTAATCAAGAAAGGGCTAAAAATCCCAATTCTCTTCCAGGTCGTACAGCGCGTGGAACGCTCTTACGAACAGCACCTGCCTGGTAAGGGGGCGTTACTTTTCTTCCTGGGAGCAATAGTCCTCATGGCGCTGTTCCAAAGGCAGCTGGTTGTGGTCGGTGCCCTCTGCGCTGCAGTTTACGGGGACGCTGCCTCAACGATTGTCGGCCTGCGCTTTGGAAGGCACAGGATAGCTGGAAAGAAAACCCTGGAGGGAACGCTTGGCGGAATCCTCGTATCAGTAATCTTCCTAGGGGTTTTGTTTGAGTGGTGGATTGCGCTGGCTGCTGCAGCTGCAGGGATGGCTGCAGAACTTCTCCCCTTTGACGACAACTTCACGATTCCCATTGCAAGCGCTGCAGTGCTAACAATTTTATTATAAATTTTCTATTCTATTATATTACAGAGGTAAATGGGCCCGTAGCCTAACCTTTTAAAAAAGGTTAACGAAAAAAATGGCTACGGCTACTGGACCCGTAGCCTAGTGGATAGGGCAACTGCCTCCTACCCTTCCAAAAGAAGGGGCGAAAGCAGTAGGTCGTGGGTTCGATTCCCACCGGGTCCGTAATGCCATCTAGCGCAAGCTAAAAATGGCATTCAGTGGGAATCACGTTTTCCCCCAAAACTTTCCTTGGTTTTCTTTCCCAAACTTTTTCTAGGTTTTCTTTCTTTTCCCAAACTTTCTCTGGGTTTTCTTTCTTTTCCCAAACTTTCTCTGGGTTTTCTTTCTTTTCCCAAACTTT
>CAZXIC010000003.1:8381-99688 GCA_964640195.1 uncultured archaeon
CTCTGGGTTTTCTTTCTTTTCCCAAACTTTCTCTGGGTTTTCTTTCTTTTCCCAAGGGTTTTCTTTCTTTTTCTAAAAGAAAGAAAAGGCTTTTCGACAAAAGGCTTAAAAATGGCGTTTGTGTGGGACAATTGACGAAACTCTTTTAAAGCTGTTTTTCCCCTAATCTTCTGCTATGGAAAAACTGCCTACGACTATTGCAGGCGAAATCTGCCTGAGCAAGGACCCCGGCGGGAGCATGAAGAAGTGGAGGGAAATCTTCGGGGTAACGCAGACAGAGCTGGCTGACCATTTAAAGGTGACGAGCAGCACTATTTCTGATTACGAGGGCGGCAGAAGAAAGAGCCCTGGGATAGGCGTGATTTCGAGGCTGGTTGGCTCCCTTATTGAAATTGACAGGGCGAGGGGCGGCAAGGTTGTAAAGCAGTTGGAGAGGGACTTCAAGCCGAAGGAGGACGCATTTGACACACATGAATTCTTCAGCGCAATGAAGGGCAGCGATTTTGCAAAAAGGGTTGGCGCGACATGCGTTGCAAACCCGAGCAGGTTGAAGGAAACGCTGATTTACGGCTACACTGTCATTGACAGCATGAAAGTCATTCTGGACGTGCCTGTGCACGAGTATATGCTTATTTACGGCAAGACGCCTGACAGGGCACTGGTTTTCAGGTTCGTTGAAAACGGCAGAAGCCCGATGATTGCAGTGAAAATAGGGAGGTTCAGCACGGACATGAGACCTGCGATTGTCGTATTGCACGGGAAAGTGACGGCAAAAAATGTGGACCCGCTCGCTATTAAGATTGCGGAAAGCGAAAAGATTCCGCTGCTGGTAACACAGAGGGGCATTGAGGAAATCCTCAGCGAACTGAAAAAATTCGAGAGCTAGATTCTTACAAGGAAAGTGAACCTTTTCTTCTCCCTTCCCTTCCTGTCAACGCCAACCAGCTTGAAAGAGGCTTTCATTTCCCCTTTGAACTCATGCTGCACTTGTCTTGCCGCAGAAGCGGCTGCCTTGCTCGAGCCTATTAGAATGTCCAAGCCTGTTTTTGTTTTGCTTACGCTGACAACCGCTGCCAGGTTATCTTTTCCCTTCCGTCCTGCAAGTATTTGCTGCAGCATTGCATAAGCCTTTTGTAGCCTCTTTTTTTCGCTGCTCCGCAGCTGCACCTTTGCTTCCCAGTAATCGCTGCGCAGGCGCATGCACGCATCGCACTGCTGTTGAAACAAAACAACAGTGGTTTCTTTTTGCAGTGTTATCGGGACAGAATCAACAAAACCTTTGGCTCTGGTGAGTACCTTAATTTTGCCCTGCTGCAAGGGCAGCGATTCAACTGTTACCTCCGCATCTGACAGCTCCTTTACCTTCGCCTTCTGCTTTATGATTCGATTCAGCAACTCAGGTTGCAGGGCAACTTGCCTGCCAAGGACACTTACCTTTCCGCAGCCAGGACAGTAAGGCAGCTCGATTTTTTCTGGGACAGAAAGCAGCTGGTGCTGCAGCAAAAAGCACTCTTTACAGAAGCCCCTTACAAACACGCCCTCGCTTTTGCCGCATACCGGGCAGAATCTGCTGCTGCGCATGTTTCAGGCACCTTTTAGGAATTGACCTTTCTCCAGGCCGAGGTAGAAAACCGCGTTCAGCACATACTGGTAGGTTGAGAAAAGCGCAACGAGGATTCTTACCAAAACGAACAAGAAAAACAGGCTAATCCTCGGCGCCAGCTGCTCGGGTGAACCGAGCAATGCAACCAGAAAGCCGAGGGCATAGCTCAAGCCGGTTATTACAATGCTCACTAAAAACGCCTTTGAGACATTCAGCTTGTGCTTGAGTGAGGCGGAAACCGTTTCCTTTAAAGAGTGCAGAAAGGTAAATTCCTCCAAACTGCTTATGGGGTAGACCAGGTAGAACAAGACAAACAAAACAAAGATTGCGAGAAAGCCGGCAAGTGCTGAGAGGGCAAGCAAAAACCCGTTCTGCAAAAATATTGCCACTGTTACAAGAATGGCAACAGGGGTTAGCACAGTAAACACTATTATTAAAACAGTTAACAGCGCGGGGAATATTGTTCCAAAGCGCTGTAAAACATCAAACATGGCTCTCTTGAAAAAAACATTCTTTTTCCGGTAGAAGCTTTTTACCATTAGCGGATACATCGGGTTCACGATAAAGAAATCAAACAAATCCACCAGCATGCCGTACAAAACAACAAAAAAAAGCGGCACGACTGCTTCAAGCAGCTGCAGCGACTTTTCTTCGGTTAAGTCTTGCCCAACAGCAAACAGGTTGGACTGGATAAGGAAATGCGGAATCAGGATGAAAGTAGGCAGCAGGAGGAACGCAATCAGTATCTTTGGGATGAACAGCCTTGGGCATTTCCGCAGCAGCCTGAAGCTGTCAACCAAAATTTTTATGAAAACCATCAACGCTCACCCAAGCTCTATTTTTTTCCCGGCTGAAGGGACAATGGCTGTTATGCCGGTTTCCTCCCTTATTTTCTGTTTGAACGTGTCAATCACTTCCTTGTCGCCGTGCACCAGCAAAATTTTTTCCGGCTGCAGTCTCTTGATTGCATGCAGCATCTCCTGCTGGGACGCATGCGCGGAAAAATCAAATTTTTCAACCTTTGCTTTAACCTCATACATCTTTCCGTCAATCTCTATCCTATTGGTTTCCATCAGCCTTCTCCCTGGAGTGCCCTCAACCTGGTAGCCGGTGAGAAGCACGGCATTGTTCTCGTTCTTGTGCAGTCTCTTGAGGTAGTTCAGCACTGGGCCGCCCTGCAGCATTCCCGCAGTTGTAACAATAACGCTCGGCTGCTTTAGGGCTTTTCTTCTGATGCCGGGATTCCTGACCCATATTGCCCTGTGCAGGGCTTTAGCCAGAAATTTGGGGTCCTTTAGGTATTGTGGAAAACGCATTGTTACCAGCGCAGCCTTTTGGCCCATCCCGTCAAAGTATATTGGGGCGTTTACCTTGTACTCCTGCAAAATATCCAGTATTTCCTGGCTTCTTCCAACAGCGAAAGCGGGAATCAGCGCCCAGCCGCCCTTGTCAATAGTGTCCTGCACTTCTTCAACAAACAGCCTTTCGCATTCCCGCCTCTTTGGGTGGTTTCTGTCGCCGTACGTTGACTCAGTCACAAGATAATCTGGCTTGCCGACATCCAGGTCAGCGCCCTTAAACAGCCTTGTTTCCTCCGGCTTGAAATCGCCTGTATACAATAGGCTTTTATCGCCGATGGAAAGCTTGACCATCGCACTCCCCAGGATGTGCCCTGCGTCGAAAAATTGCATTGAATACTTGCTGCTTACGTGAAGCAGCCTCCTGTAGACAACCGGGAAAGTGTAGCGCTCTGCTTGCCTGATTTCCTCTTTTGAGAAGGGAATGCTTTCGCTTTCCAAGCCGGCGATGTGCAGTGAATCAAACCACAGGATTTTGCACAGCTCAAGCGTGGGCGGTGTCATGTATGTTAGGAACCTGCTTTCAACAAACAGGTTTGGCAGGGCACCGCTGTGGTCTAAATGCGCGTGGCTTATGACAACCGCATCCAGGTTTGTGTCCACAGGCAGGGGATACTGGCTTTCATCAGGCGAAAGTTTTATGCCCCTCTCCAGCAATATTTTTTCGCCGGCATCAAGCAAAAAGCTGCTTTTGCCTACCTCGTTGCACCCTCCCAGGGCTGTGAAAGAGATTGAACGCATTTTAAATCAGCAACTATCCTTACTTAACTGTGATTGCCTTTTTCGGGCAGCTTGCCTCGCAAGCCCTGCACTGAATGCACTCGGCTGGTTTCTTTACAACGCTCTTCTTGCCCTGCAACTCAAAAACGTTTACCGGGCAAACTTCAACGCATGTGCCGCAGCCATCGCACTTTTCCTTATCAACAAAAGGCCTCTCCGCCAAAAAATCACCTCTGCTTTTTATTTTCCCTAACTGCTTTGTTCATCTCGTCAAGCAGTAAGTCAATCTGCTCGCTGCTCATTCCGTGGGCTTTTGCCCCCTGTTCCACTGTTTCAAAGGCGGCAACATGGCAGCCTATGCAGTGCATGCCTTTGCTGAGCATAACCGGCACTGCAGCCGGAAACCTAGCTGCCACCTCTCCCAGGGCTGTTTTTCTAGAAATCTTTTCAGGCATCGGTATCAATCAACCAGGTAAATGTTTTTAAATTCCCCTCACATTGACCTGCTCAAAAAAAGGTTTGAGGGCGGCAGCAAACTGCTGCAGCTGCTTTGCGCTGTATGTTTTGCTTCCTTCAAATTTCTTATCAAGCAGCGGTCCCGTTGAATTGAACTGCTGCAGGAAAAATTGCTTGCTTCCCAGGAGCCATTTTCCAACACTGAGCAAATCCTGCTTTTTGTGCAGCAGCGGCACAACAGTCATCCTGAATTCGTACTGAACGCCGCTTTCCCTGACCAAATCAATGCTCTGCTGTATTCTATCCAGGTCAACAGCAACACCGGCAGCCCTGCTGTAGCTGTGCTTTGACCCCTTTATGTCCATTGCAATGTAGTCAATAACTTTTTCCTTTAACATCTTTTGCAGCAGCCCTGGCCTTGAACCGTTTGTGTCAAGTTTCACCAGAAAGCCCTGTTCCTTCAGCCTTTTGCAGAACGGCAGCAGTTCATCATACAGCAGGGGCTCGCCGCCTGTAATGCAGATGCCGTCCAAAAAATTTTTTCTTTCGCGCAGGAAATCAAAAAATGCCGCTTCGCTTATGCTCACGCCTGTTTCCTTGTTTAAAACGAGCTGGGCATTATGGCAGAAGGGGCACCTGAAATTGCATTTGGGCAGAAAAACCGTGCATGCTACTTCTCCTGGAAAGTCAATCAGCGTTGTCTTTTGCACTCCCTTAAAAACAAGCAATGCTGTACACCTAGAAAGGTTTCTAAAACAACCGGCTTGGATAAATCCGGCTCAGATTCTGCTTTTGCTAAGCGCTTTCCGTTCCGAAAACATCTTCCTTTCCCTGAACTCTTCCTGCTTTCCCAGGTTCCAGCTCTGGACAGGCCGCAGATAGCCAACGATCCTGCTGTAGACCTCACACCGCGCGTTGCACTTGGACATCCTGTTTCGCCTCCTTGCTGTTTACCTCAACAGGGCAGGTTTCGTGCCTGCCTTTTATGTAACCGTGAATTGGGCAAACGCTGAACGTCGGGGTAATCGTGTAATAGGGCAGCTTGAAGCCGTAAGCAATTTTTTTAACCAGCTTCCCGCATGCTTCGCCACTGTCCATTGCTTCGCCCAAAAAGCCGTGCAGCACCGTTCCACCAGTGTATTTGCGCTGCAATTCATCCTGGTGCTGTAGCGCCTCAAATATGTCGTCGGTGTAATTAACCGGCAGCTGCGTGCTGTTCGTGTAATACGGCTGCTGTTCTCCCGCAGTTATTATTTCAGGGTAATTTCTTTTGTCAATTCTTGCAAGCCTGTAGGAGGCCCCCTCAGCGGGAGTTGCCTCCAGATTGAATATGTGCCCTGTTTCTTTCTGGAAGCCTGTAAGCCTCTCCCTGAAGAAATCAAGTATGCGAAGCGCAAACTGCCTCCCTTCCTTGGTTGCAATGCTTTTCTGCATGAAGTTCAAGATGCATTCGTTGGCTCCAATCAAGCCGATTGTTGAAAAATGGTGCTCCAGATTGCCGAGATAGCGCTTGCTCCAGGGCAACAGGCCCTGCTGCATGTTCTTGTTCACTTCTTTTCTCTTTATTTCCAGGCTTTCCTTTGCAAGGTAAAGGAGGTTGTCCAGCCTCTCAAAAAAGTCTGTTTCATCCCTCGCGAGAAAGCCGAGTTTCGGCATGTTTATTGTTACAACGCCGATGCTGCCGGTTTTTTCGCCTGAACCAAACAAGCCGCCTGTTTTTTGCTTCAGGTCGCGCAAGTCAAGCTGCAGCCTGCAGCACATTGCCCTCACGTCACTCGGCTTTAGGCTGCTGTTTACGAAGTTCTGGAAGTAGGGGATGCCGTACTTTGCAGTCATGTCAAACAGCGCCATTGCGTTCTCTGTTTGCCAGTCAAACTCTCTTGTAATGTTGTAAGTTGGAATTGGGAAAGTGAATACCCTGCCGCTCATGTCACCTGCGGTCATCACTTCTATGAATGCCTTGTTTATCATGTCCATCTGTTGCTGGAAGTCAGCGTATGTCTCGTCTGCAATCAGCTTGCCGCTGTATATGATTGGCGCATCCCGCATGTCCTCTGGGACAGTCCAGTCAAGGGTAATGTTCGTGAACGGCACTTGGTTTCCCCAGCGCGAGGTGGCATTCGTTGCAAAGACGAATTCCTGCAGTGACTGCTTTACCCTTTCGTAGTTAAGGTTGTCCTTTGCAGCCAGGGGCGCAAGGTAAGTGTCAAAGGAGTTGAAGGCCTGCGCGCCAGCCCACTCGTTCTGCAGCGTGCCCATGAAGTTGACTATCTGGCCAAGTGCTGCATTAAAGTGCTTTGCGGGCTTTGCGGCAATTCTTCCGCTAACGCCGCCAAAGCCCAGTTCCAGCAGCTGCTGTAAGGACCACCCTGCACAATAACCACTAAATGTCCCGTTACCCAAATCATGGATGTGGAAGTCAGCGCTCCTGTGGGCATTCGCTATCTCCTCGGGGTAAATGTTCTTAAGAGCGTACTCTGCGATGATTGCGCCGCTTATGTGCGCCTGCAGCCCGGAAAGGGAGTAAGAAGCATTGCTGTTCTCTGAAACCCTCCAGTCTGCCAACTGCACGTAGTCGTCAATTATTTGGTTTACCTTGTTCAGGAAAGCGGCAGTGTCCCTGATTTGGGCCCTCTGCTGCCGGTACAGGATATATGCTTTCGCTGTTTTCGCATGCCCTGCTTCAATCAGCTCCTTTTCCACTGTGTCCTGGATTTCTTCAACCCCGGGCGGCTTTGTTCCGAACTTTTTCTTGAGGGAATGCACTACCCTCTCAGTCAGCTGAACTGCTGTTTGCCTGTCTGTGCCGCCAACAGCCTTTGCAGCCGCAAAAATCGCGTCCTCTATCCTTTTTATGTCAAATGGAACAAGGCTTCCGTCCCTTTTCCTCACGTTTTCCAAAAAACGGTTAACCATCGCAACTCACATATCCCCAACACTTGCCTATTAAAAATTCTGAAATGCAAACAGGAATAATAGATAAATGCTGTTCACATTTATAAATGTTGGCAACAGCAGGGCTTAAATCAGCTAAGGCTGTTTTTCTCCCAAGAAGGACAGAACGCAGCCTGCTCCTTGGCATTTTTTACCCACCCAGCCCTTCTTCGCTTGCAATTTCACTTGCCTGCCTGCGTTCTGTGGCGTAGGGCTTTTCTGCCGCATAGCCGATTGGCAGTATTGCGACAGGCTGCATCTGGCCTTGGGCATTGATTGCCCTTGCAACTGCTTTTTCTTCAAAAGCCCCGACCCAGACGCTTGCAAGACCCAGTTCCTGGGCAGCGAGCTGTGCGTAAGCGCAGGCAATCGTTGCATCCTGCAAAGCGTAAAGCTTTTTCCCCCTCTCCCTGTACCTGCCAGCGCTCCTCCCCTTATCAGCAATGAAAACCAGCGCCAGGGGCGCCTCTGCAATGAATGTCTGCCCCAGCGCTGCCTCTGCAATCTTCCCTTTTTTTTCAGGGCTTCTTACAACAACAATCTTATACGCCTGCATGTTGCCTGCAGACGGCGACCTGCTTGCAGCATGCAGAATGCGCTGCAGTTTCTCAACTTCAACCTGCTTTTGCTGGAAGCTGCGGATGCTATGCCTTTTTTCAACCAATTCAAAGAAATCCATAAAAGAACAGCATTGCAACAATTCGGCGGTTAACAGTAGCCTTCGCTACTGCTTCCTGTTCCGCTGCCAAAGCCTGCAGAAGCAATCTCTGTTGAAAGGGTCTGGCTGCATTCCTCAGGCTGCACACTGAATGCGCTGCAGATTACCTGCTTTACAGCTTCGGGCGACCTACTTGCAGGCACTTCTGTGCCGTTTATAATAAGGGTGGGTGAGCCCTGAATGCCGTATTCCTCATTAAGCTCTGCATCAACATTATACTGCGGGTAGCTGCCGCTAAGCCAGCTTGCCCTGTCCTCGTAGGCAGCTGTTATGGCAAACTGTTGGTCGGCAGCAGAAACGCAACTGCTAAGCCTTTCAGCATCAATGCCTGCGCTTGCAATGCATGCATCTGAATCGCCGCCTACAACAAAGCAGTTCATGTAATCAAATAATTTTTCATTCTGCTCAAGCTGGATGCAGTACTGCGTTGTGTTTTCCTCGATTTCCTGCCAGTCGTGCATTATGTAAGAGACAAACTTTATGCTGATATCTGCCTCTTCCCCCAAAAGCTTCATCACGGGCAGTATCGCTTTCTCCATTTGCAGGCCATAAGGGCAGTAGCTCATCACAAACAGTTCAACTTTTGGCTTGTCGCTCTGCTGCACTTCGGCAGCTGGCGTTTGGGACTCGGGCTGCTCCCCAAGCTCTGGAAGCGGCTCATCCAGCTCGTAAGCGAAATACGAGCTGGGGAAAGTGCCGCTGCCTAAAAACAACAGCTTTCCGTCTGCCGTAATGAAATTTGAAAAAGCCTGGCTTTGCTCACCGTCTGTCAATTCAAACTCGAATTTGTAGAAAAAGTCGTTGTATGCGCTTATGCTTACGTTCTCCAGGCTCATGCCCTCTGGCAAAAGGTTTTCTTCCAAATATGCTTCGGCTTTTTCCTTCAACGCGGCTGCATCAAGACCGCCTGCTGCAGCGCCTGGCAATGAAACATTTCCTGTGGCAGGGCACGGAAACGCTGCCAGCCCAAAAATGGTTCCTATGACCAGCCCAACGATTAGCAGGGAAAGCGCTTTAAGCGGCAGCCGCTTGGCTGCTGCACTTAAATCAAACCTCTTCTGCTTTTGCCCAGGTGTTTCCTTTTTCCCTGGCTCTGCTGTTTGCTTACCTTCTCCCTTTTTCTCCGCTTCCTCTTCAGGCTGCTCTTCTTCCTCTGTTTCCTTTTCACCTGATTCTGGTTTTTTATCGTCGCCAAGCATAAGGGAATTGCCTTCCAAAATACTTAAAAAGCTTCTTTATTTTTGAGGAAAAAACCAGTTCGTTCATTTTAGGACAAAGAGCAGGTCCTTCTCCGAATCGATTTTTTTGAAAGCTGAAAACAGCCTTTTCGCATCCTGGAAATTCGCAGCCCTCTTGAAGAAGCTCAAGGCGATTGACGCATTTTCCTTTGCAACCCTGGCTATTTCCTCCCTTACCCTTGGCAAGTCTGCGTGGTGCAGGGCGGTAACGCTTACGATTGAGTCAAAGGCGTTTTCCTTGAATGGCAACTGCTCGGCCCTTGCAGCTACCCTCATGCCGGGAAAGTGCCGCAGCATTTCCTTGCAGCTGTCAAGCGCAATGCACTCTGCCTTGTCCTGGAATGCCCTTGTTGCAATGCCTGTACCGGCGCCGATGTCGAGCAGCAGGCCTCTGGGCATTGCGTGCTTCCTAATCAATTCCGCTTTCGCCAATTGCTCTTCAGAATGCAGCCTGTCATAGCCAGAACTGATTCCTGCATAGTAATCTGCACACTGCATTATAGGGATTTTCTGGGAAAAGGAAATAAAACATATGCATTGGGTTCAGGCAAGCGGCAGGGAATTAGATGAAGGCCACAGATACCCAGTCGCCAACATAGTGGGCAGCGATTATGACAAGGGATGCAATGAGCAGGTGCTCCAAGACAACCCCCCAAGGGTCTGCTTTTTTGTCTCTGGCGAGAATAAAGCTAAGGACTGCCAAAACCGCCAGCCCCCAAACGACGCTTATAATAATTGCGTTGGAAAGCTCAAAGATTAGAACTGGAAGGATAAACGTCAATGCAAAAAAGAACTTTGCAAAAAAAGTGGCTACGGTAGATTCCCATACTTCCCTTGCACTGTGCCTGTTCTCTGCTTCTTCCGAGACATGGATGCCCAATGCATCTGAAAACGCATCTGCTATCGCTATTGCAAATATGCCGCCGATAACAGCCAACTGCGAGTGGGTGCCTGAATGCAGCCCCACCATCAATCCAAGTGTGGTGATTACGCCGGATGTCAAGCCAAAGCAGAAGCCGACCTTCAAGGAATGTTTCATATAACCATACTATTAATAGAAGATTAAAATAAATAGTTTCCCAATACAGGGGCGGCTATGTAAAATGTAAAAATTGCTCCGATGCAAAACCACCTTATATGTTGGCAGCAACACATCACAAGGATTTATAAATGTGTCGGCACCTACACATTACAAAATCTGGAGGGTTTTCTTGGCATCTGTGCCTGTAATCAGGGCTGAAAATGTTTCAAAGATTTACCAGATGGGGAAGGTGCAGGTAAGGGCGCTGGACGGCGTGAGCCTGCAGGTGCAAAAAGGCCATTACCTTGCGATTATGGGACCGAGCGGCAGCGGCAAGACAACGCTGCTGGACGTGCTGAGTGCACTGCTCAGGCCCACTAAGGGCGAAGTGTTTATCAACGGCAAGCCAATCAGCAAAATGAACGACAACCAGCTTGCAAGGGTTAGGGGGAAAACAATCGGGTTTGTTTTCCAGACATTCAACCTGATTCCGAGGATGACAGCGCTGGAGAACGTTATGCTGCCGTTGTGGTTCCTGGGCAAGGGCACTGCCGAGAGGAAGCAGATTGCAGAGGAAATATTGGAGGATGTGGGCCTTGCTGATAGGATGCACCACAAGCCAAGCGAGTTGTCCGGCGGGCAAAGGCAGAGGGTCGCGATTGCAAGGGCTCTTGCAGTCAATCCAGAGGCAATTGTTGCAGATGAGCCGACTGGAAACCTTGACAGCGCTTCTGGGGAGCAAATCCTGGGGATAATAGACGAGCTGAATGAAAAAAAGAACAAGACAGTGATAATGGTAACGCACGAAAGGTATGTTGCTGAGAGAGCCCAGGAAATAGTGCATTTGCGTGACGGGAAAATTGTTGAAACTGAAAAAAATTCAAAAGCAAAAAGGAGGGCAAAAAAATGAATAAAAATTTTCTTATACTGTTGCCCTTGCTGCTGTTTTTTGCAGCGGGCGCAGCAGCGGGAGACCTCTACGTTGACTCGATAAGCTATGAGCCGGCGCCGGTTGCGCCAGGCAACACAATGGTGCTGTGGCTGTTCGTTTTAAACGATTCAGGCTACGTGGCAGAGAACAGCGTGGTGGAACTGGAATTGGATTTTCCACTTTCACTGCAGACAGGGCAAGAAGCGAAAAGAGAGCTTGGGAAAATAGCAGCGCATAAGAGGCTGACCGTTGAATACAAGGTTTTGGTTGACCCAAAGGCAGTGGACGGGAAATACCAAATAGAAACAATGGTTGGGGAAGGCGCCCCGCACAGGCTGCAGAATTTCACTGTAAGCGTGCTGAGCAGAACGCCGAAGCTTGAAGTGATTCAAAGCGACATAGCAGAGCTCTCTCCAGGCATGGCAACGCAGGCAAACCTCACAATCAAGAACATCGGCGGCAGCGTTGCAAAAAACATTGTCGTAAAGACCCCGGCAGACAGAACAGTGACTTCAACAGGCGTTGTAGTGGAAAGGGAAATAGTTTCACTTGGCGCGGTATCAAAATATGTAGACCACCTCGACCAAGGGCAGGAAACGACAGTGCAAATGCTGCTCGGGGCAAACCAAGGCGCGGAACTGAAAAACTATTCAGTGCCGATAACAATGGAGTACTACGACCTGAACGGCACGGCAAGGACAGACACTGCTTACCTCGGTTTGAAGGTCACGGCAGAGCCGGATGTTGACGCAGTAATAGACTCGGTTGAGCCCTTTGCTTTTCCGGGAACAAAGGCAGAGCTCACGGTTGACTTGTTCAACATTGGCTTGGCAGACGCTAAATACGTTTTGGTGGAACTGCAGGGGCAGGGCGTTGAAATAGCAGAGCCGAAGCAGTTTATTGGAACGCTGGAAGCAGACGACTTTGATTCATTCAAAACAGGGATTACATTTGCTCCAACTATTCAGCCGGGCTACGTGCCAATCACCCTGAACATAATATACAAGGACGACGACTTGCAGGAGCAGGTAACGACAAAGGTGCTCAATGTAAAGGTGCTGAACGCTGCAGAAATGCAGGCGGTGGTAGGCATCGGGGCTGGCGCCATATTCTTGGGCCTTATCAGCTTGGCGCTGCAATTAACCGGCCTGTATGTTGTAGCGAAATTCCTATACAGAAAATATAAAAAGTTCAGGGAAAAGAGGTAAAAAGGGCTTTTGCCCTCCTTTTCCCCTTTGCCGGGTGGTTGGTTGATTGACGAGGAACTTGTGGGTGTAGCATACCGAAACCTCAAGATGCACAAGCTGAGGAGCAGCCTCACCCTGCTTGGCATAATCATCGGCATTGCAGCCATAGTTGCGCTTGTTTCAATCGGCGAAGGGCTCAACCAGGCTGTTAACCAAGAGTTTGCAAAACTTGGCTTGGATACCCTTTTTGTCGAGCCAGGCAGCGGGGCAGGCTTTTCAACAGCTGTTAGCAGGACACTACGCGAAGAGGACATAGACATCATTGAGGGGATTCCTGGAGTGGAAGCCGCAATGGGCTTCTACGAGACAGCCGCGATTGCAAAGTTCAGGGACAAGCAGGCATCTGTCCTTATAGCAGGCTATGACCCAGACAAGGTAGACTACCTGGAGAAAGCGGGTTACATAGAGGTGGTAAAGGGGAGGAACCTTGAGTCAACAGACAGGTATTCTCTGATTATAACAGAAACATTTGCAGCAGACGGCTTTCCGGATGAACAACTCAAGGTAAGAGACAGCCTGGAGATAGATGGGCAGAAATTCAAGATTGTGGGGATAAGCAGGGACATAAGCTCTTTCATGGGCGGCGGGCTTGCAATCAATTTCTTCTGGCTGCCCAAGAAAACAGTGCAGGATTTTTTTGGTGAGAAAGACCCTGTGGAGATTGCCGTGAAGGCAACCGACAGGCACGTTGTGGATGAAGTGGTGGAAAAGGTGGAGCAAAGGCTCAAGAGAGCCCACGGCGAAGAGGACTTTTACGTCCTTACAACTGAAAACATAATGGAAGCCGCAGGCATTGTGCTCGGATTGGTCCAGCTTGTCTTAATCGGGCTAGCAGCCATCTCCCTCTTTGTCGGCGGCATTGGGATAATGAACACAATGCTGATGAGTGTTCTGGAGCGCACTAGGGAGATTGGCGTAATGAAGGCAGTTGGCGCAACAAACACGCACGTTCTCTCAATCTTCCTTACGGAAGCGGCACTTATCGGCGGTGTTGGCGGGATAATCGGCATTGCATTCGGCTTGCTTATTGCAGCGCTTGTTTCAGTCGTTGCAACTGCGCTGGGCTTTGCTTTGCCTGTTGGCCTTAACATCTTTGCGCTCATCGGGGCGCTGCTGTTTGCAATGCTTGTTGGAATGGTTTCAGGCTACTACCCTGCAAGGAGAGCCGCGCTCCTTGAACCAGTGGAGGCGTTAAGGTATGGGACATAAATGGAGTGAAAAGCGAATGGGGTACAGCCGCTGTTCGCCGGCTGGTAGGGCAAGGCAAATGCGAGCCGAAGGCGGGCACATCGGATTCGCAAAGCGAATCCGATTAATTCACAGCCGGAATTCGCCGGCTGGGGCATGATTGAAAATGGCGTTAATTGATTTCGAGTTGTTCCAGGTTGCTTACAGGAACCTCAGGGCAAGGCAACTGCGTTCTTTCCTGACGATTCTCGGGATGGTGATTGGGATTTCCGCAATCGTTGCGCTCATTTCGCTTGGGCAGGGCCTTGAGCGCTCTGTTTCCGAGCAGTTTGAATCACTGGGAACAAACACCCTTGTTGTCTTGCCAGGCGGCGGTTTTGTGGAAAGCGTTTTGGCAAAGCTCAATGAAAAGGACGTTGACACGGTGGAAGAAGTCAAGGGAGTGAACTTTGCTGCTGCCGTGTATGTTACAGCCCAGCAGATTGAGTTTAAGGGCGAGAACTATACGACTATTTTTGGGGGCGTTGACCCTGACAAAACAGGCAAGCTTGGCTTAATCGGGATAATGGAAATCGCCGAGGGGAGAGAGCTCACAAAGCAGGACAATACTGCTGTTGTGGTCGGCAGCAAGTTTGGTGAAAAGGTTCTGAAGGAGGACCTGCACCTGAAGCAGAACTTTGAGATGTCTGGAACAAAGCTGAGGGTGGTTGGCATACTGGAGGAAAGCAAGAACAACATTGGGGCAATGTTTAACACCGCTGTTGTGATGAACAGCGAGACGCTCCAGGAACTGACTGAAGAGGAGCTGACGCCCTTCAGGATAATCGTTGATGTTCTTCCCTCCGAAGACTTGGATGAGGTAAAGGAACGCATTTCCGAGAGGCTGGAAAAAGAGCACGACAAGAAGGATTTCCAGGTTGTGGCAATGCAGCAGATTGCAGACATCGCAGGAAGCGTTATCGGAATTATCGGCCTTGTGCTGATTGGGATTGCAGCCATTTCCCTGCTTGTCGGCGGCATTGGGATAATGAACACAATGCTGATGAGTGTCATGGAGCGCACTAGGGAGATTGGCGTAATGAAGGCGATCGGCGCAACGACAACAAAAATTATTGCAATCTTCGTTGTTGAATCCGGAATGATTGGTTTGGTTGGCGGGATAATCGGCTTGCTGCTTGGCGTTGGCATCTCCGGGCTTATTTCACTAATAGCGGAACTGGCCGGCATGCCGCTCAGGACAGCGGTAACCACAGAGCTTGTAATTGGGGCGCTTGCATTCAGCATGGCGGTTGGAATGCTCTTTGGGGTTTACCCTGCAAAGAGGGCTGCCTCAACCGACCCAGTGGAGGCTTTGAGGTATGAGTAAAGAATCTGAAAATATCCCGGGGGTTCTGAAGGGCAACCTGAATTACATGATTTTGCGCGCACTTAGGAAAGGCCCCCTGCACGGATATGCGATAATCAAGGCGATTGAGGGCATTACGGGAGAGCTGTGGAAGCCGACCACCGGCAGCGTTTATCCTGCCCTCGCACAACTTGAAAAAGACGGCCTCATCGGCGTTAAGAGGGAGGAGGGAAAAGGCAGGAAGCGCAAATTCTACTGCATCACCAGAAAGGGCGCAGCGGAGCTGCAAGAGAGGAGGCGGATGATTACAAGCATTATAAGGAAAACACACGACATGTTCCATCACCTCTTCCCGAAAGACCTCCAAGAACACTCGCAGCTGCTTACGCTGATCGAGGAAAGCAAGTTCCTCTACAAAGACATCGTTGGCGTGAAGCTTAACTTCGTGAAAATGATGCAGCTGAGCAAGCAGGGAAAGGTCAGTGTGGAAAGCAAGCAGGCGGTAAAGAAAAAAATCCAGGAACTGAACAAACTAATTCTAGACGCAATAAATACTGCGGAAAAGAAAAAATAAGCAATCAACTTTTTGGTTGAACAAAATTCAACCGAACGTATATTAATTCCCCGAACAGCAATCCTTAGCGGCTGAAACCAAACTTTGTTTGGTTTACCTGCTCGGAAGCGGGGCTGCACGCTTGGCTTTTAGAGCCCGTGCAGCGCGCTTCCAAACGCGGGGAGAAGTGGTGTCGGTGGGGATAACGGTTTCGGAGCTTGCTTACTTGCGGATTTTAAGAGAGCGGGTTCCGAATGCAACCCCACAGCACGTTAAAACAATGCTCTGCCTCCTGCACGAAAGGCAGAGCTACCTCACATTGGAGGAGCTGGAGCAGAGCACAAAGATTCACAACGGAGAGCTGCGGAAAATAATGCGGCAGTTTACTGCAAAGCGCCTGGTTGAAAGGGAAGGATGCCTTTTCAAGAAACCTGGGACAGAAAGGATAGTTGAGATCATTACATGCTGATACAAGTGGTTTTCAGTGAAATTCTATGTTGATACTTCAGTTTGGAGAGATTATTCTGAATTTAATGAAATTATTACCAGAGTCAACCATACTGAAAAGCAGGCAGAAGAAGCGCGCATTTTCTGCAGGATACACAATTACATCTTCCCATTTGCTGACGTTCTGCATTCCATCATTGCTAGGGACGAAAAATCAACAGTCGTAACCAGAGACAAACACTTTGAGGGCATCGAAATTGCTGAAGCACATGCGCCAGAGGAAATATTTTAAGTTTTCCAACCATACTTCTTTGCAAGCTCTTTCTCCAATTGCTTGCTGAAAACGTTACTCCTCCAGTTGTGCCACTCCTCATCTGTTTTGAATCTCCCTTTCCCCTTAAATATGCCTCTTGCAGCAAACAGCGCCTGCCAGGCCTCCTGCTTTGCTCTCTTTTCCTTAAGCTCGGCAAGCTTTTCCCTGATTGCCTCCCTAATGAACTCTGTCTTCGTGCTGTAATGCCCGAAACGCATACACGCAACAATCTCCTTTGCAAGCGCGCTGTCCAACTTCAAAGAAACGCTCTGCATAATACAAAATAATACTAAGTAATATTTAAAAAGATTACTGCTTTTGCCGCTTTCCGCCGAAGCTTGCGGCAACCCTCCCGTACGCAATATCGAACAGCAGGAAAGCGGCAAAGTAAACCATTTCAAACGCGCCGAGCAGGGCAAATGCAAGTACTGCTATTTTCATAAAAAAGCGGTAGCGGAAAAACAATTCAACAAATTTAACCTTAACCGTGTTTTTATCTGCGTAATTATTTCCCACTTCGTCCAGAACGCCGGCAATTGTGAGCACAATTAACGGGGCAATTAAGAACGAGAAGGCGCTCGCCCAATACAGCACTGCAACCACAATTATTGCACCTACAAAGAATGCCAGGTTGTCAACCTTGCGCCCTAGCAGGCAGCTCAGCAGCACTGCCATCAGAATCGTTGCAGCCGGCGCGCTTGACAGCATCGTGAAAGCAAAAAGCAGTGCGGTTGGAATTGCGAGCAGGAAAGCGGCGCGCTTGCTGAACGCTGCCCTGTCAAAAGCAGCATCTATCGCAGCGAGCAATGCGCCAAGAAAAGGAAAAGAGACAAGCAAGAACAGTTCGGGCATATGGGGTCTGAGATAAAATAAAACTATCTTAGAAGATTTGTTAATTTTTCCCAAGGTTTATTATTAAAACCCCGGAGTACAATATTGAAGTGCCTTTTTTCCAATAATAGCAGTGGGGGGTTAACCGCCAATGCTAGCCCTGCTGAATTGAATAGCTCTAGGTCCTCAACACTATTTCCTGCAAAAAAAATTCTATTTTTATCTTTAGATTTTAAACAATATTTTCTTAATACCTCTTTTTTAAATGTAGGCAAATCTAGAAAATTCATTTCATATTCCCCGCTAAACTTCTTTTTCCCCCTGGAGTCAATTTTATAATCCATGCTCCAATGGCCATCAAAAGATAATTCTTTTACAACAATATCTGCAATAAATTTTGGAGCCAGAGATACCAATATAGAGTTAATGCCTTTACTCTTCAAGAATTTGGTAAATTCCCCTACTCCGACACATAAATTGATTATAAATTTTTGGGCGCAAGAAGAAAATTCCGCATAACTTTCATTCTTAAGAAGAAGAATAAATTTGTTATAAATATCATAAAATTCCATCTTTTTGCTTAGCGATATTAAACTATTTAATCTTGCCTTTTTTTTAATATATTTTTTTTCACCAAGGAGAGCATGCTCTGCAAATATCTTCATTGTAACGTCTAAAATAAAAAAAGAGGGGTATATTGTTCCATCCAAATCAAAGAATGCATACTTAGTATTATCTAATTTGACTTTTATCTCCTCAAGCGTAAGTTCATTTCCTATAAAGACTCCTGCGGAAACTTTAGTATACTCTTTACCCAAATTATAAAAAGTATTTTCCATCATATTTCCTGGAAATTTTTACTATGCCTCTTAAAATTCTTAAGCCTTTTTCTGTTTCAATAAGGTTACCTAAATGGACTGCATCTGCTCCTTGAGCAAAAAGTTTTTTTGCTTGCTCAATTTTTTTTATACCGCTTGTGGGGATAAGAAATAAGTCAGTATTTCTTTTAATTAATCCAATATGATCCAATGGAGGAGGCAACATTGCACCAGAACCTCCTGCCATTATATAGAAACGCATGCCTAAATATTGAGCGGCTAATGCCATGGCTAAACTAAGTTCTGGCTTTTTGCGTGGTATAGGAAAGGACCTTGCCAGCCAATTCGATGAACCTACAACCCCTCGTTCATCAAATACATAGGCTGTAGGCAATAACTCAAAATTTTTTTTACTCATTGGGATTGCATTTAGTATCAGATTATCCCTAAGAAAGAATATGTTTTCTGCATTTAAGACACTCATCCAATAAGCTGCTGTTTTGTCTTTAATTCCTCTTAAAAGGCCAAGAGAATTATTTGTGATATAACTTACTGTAGTAAAATCAAAATCTTTAGTCGCAATTTTAATTACATTTTGCATCTGGGCTGCATTTATAATACTCCCTCCAATTGCAATGTGGGAGATATTAAGTTCTTGAATCTCCTTTAAAACCAAATGAAGGTGGCTCTCGCTATATTCTTCTGGGTCTATCTGCGGTATTACGAGGGGATGTTCTGCCCTAAGTTTGTATATCTTTTTCTCGATTGGGCCAATTTTCAATGCGGTTCACCCTTCTGAAAATATTAGAGCTAAATGTCCTTGGGAAAGATCTATCGAAGGTTTTCTAAACAAAATGTTCTTATTTAAAGCTTTACTATATATCCCACTCAACAAACCACTAATCATTATAAATTCTACATCTTTAGCATATTTAGTCCATGGAAAATGATTTATAACTACCTGTTGTTTAGTACCCGGCAACGCAATAACCTCCCCCCATCCTAGCGCGGATAAGAGTTCTACTACACTTTGCAAATCTTTCATGCCAAATTCAGGAAATAAGTTTTTGCCTGTCGAAACAGCTATTTCAAACATTTTGTCTCTCATAACTTTGGGCAAGGCTAATTCAAGCATATAGATTGCACTAACCTCCATAAGAAATAACCTTTCTGCCCCGTGGGTGATTATCCCCCTATTGTACTTGAAAAGTTTAGAATCTAGAAATGTTTGAAAAGATTTTTTGTATCTAATTTTTGTCTCTATATTAAGTTTTCTGTAAGTAGCGAAATCAGGCTTAAGATCATCCACGTTTGTTTCCTTGAATACGCCCGAAGAAAAATATTTTTCTAAGATTTGAGGAACCGCACATTTAACCTTACAAGTATGCTCTTTGCCAGCAAATTTACTATCGTACAAGCAACCTTCAATTTTTGGTTCTTGTAATATCCATGCCACTACACCTGCCGCGCCCCCTGTTGCTAAGAAGTAATCATATCCCAATTTTCGGCATACGGCAAAATTTCTTAAAGAATAATCAACAGTTCGATTTTCAACATTGGTACTTTGTGCTATCTCTGTAGCATAGGTCCCCTCCACAAATTTACTTGCAATAGTGATCCATTTTTTTACTGCATTACCAGGATGGTCCTTAATATTTTCAAATCTACCAAGTTGTGAAAATCGATAGCCAAATCTTTTACCTAAAGAGTACATTACTTGCTTCCCCCTATCCCCAAAACCTCCTACCAGATTCTTCTCTAAGTTAACAAAGAAAGATTCTGGGACCAACAATTGTCTGGCAAAAATATTGGTTTTCCCAGATATTTTGAAATCCACAAAGCCAGGCATGTTGAAAATAAGTGCTCTGGGCATTATGTATCGTTGGACATAAAATCGCACTACTTTGTCTTGAAGATCCATCGTCTCAACCTAAGACTCAATCTCAAACTCAATTCCTTTGCTAGTTATATTATAAGATTTTATGCCCCCATCTATTGAGGAGTATCTCATCTTTCTAACTTGTATTGTTCGATTAAATTGTTCCCCTACGGTCAATACATTTAGAACTAAAACACCATCCGTTATAAATTCACTCACCCCATCTGCGCTCAGGGCTTTTATTTCTTCAGATAATTCACTTGTAAGCAAGCTTGTAACCCCATATTTCTTCAATTCTTTTATTAGTTTGTACAAAATGCTTTTTGCCACAATCTGCTCCGTTCTTGGAATCGGTGAAACTGTTTCCGCTATTTGCACAAGTGAGAAGCCGCCTTTTTCTCCCAGCCCGCCGATTATAAGAGCGTCAGTCAGCGTGGTCATGCTGTCAACTGTTACGCGCTTGGGCTTGAATTCCTTGATTAAAACATCAACTTTCTGCATAAAATCGTCTCCTGAAGTGATATCAAAATACAGGATCTTAATCAGATTCTTGCTTTGCAGCGCCTTCAAGTCCCAGCCAAACTTTTCGGCATGCTTTTGCAATTCCTCTTCACTCTGCTCCGTGCTGATGTAAAGCCCTTTCTCGCCAAAAACCTGGGCGCCATTTATCAAAAACTGCAGGCAAAGAGTGCTCTTACCAGTTCCAGCGCCGCCACTGACCAAAACAAGGTTTGCCTCAGGAATGCCACCCATCAGCACCTTGTCTAAGCCCTGAATGCCTGTTTTTGTCCTGGACATTTCAATAATATAACCGTCCTCTTGTATATAAATTTTTCTTAAAGGAGAAAGCATAGATAAAGGCTTATTTGAAGCAGGTCATTGTTTGCTTCCTTAGCTCTTCAGCCAGCCGGGGTTCTTTGAGGAATTTCACCAGCACCTTCGTTTTTCTCTCAAAAACCGAGTGGAAGAAATCATCAATGTTCAACTCTTTTACAGTCTTTGTTTTTGAGTATATTTCATTCAGTTTCTGCTTTATTTCAGGCGAATAGAAAACCTGCAGAACAAAGTTACCAAGAACTACAAGGTCAAAGGTAGAGGCAACATCGACACCTATTTTTGATTTTATGCCTGTTTTGTTCCAGAAATCAGCGCACCAACGGTCAATTTCATCTTTTCCTTTCACAAGTGAGTAAGCATCAAAAAGCATTCCCAAGTCCTTAATGTTTGCGTATTCCTCTCTTGAAAGGAACAGGGGGATCCACAAATGATTCCAATTCAAACAAAGAAGTGGCTTTTTAGGTAAAAGAGGCAGGAACTTTCCGAGTGAATCAATCAAAAACAGGTCAACGGCATAAATCGTGTCAAACTCCAGCGTCCTGCCCTCAATGCTCTTGATGAAGTCTTGGGTGTATGCTGCGTGCTGTCCCTGGAAGAACTTTTGCCCTTCGTCAATCCAGTGCAGGGAAAGAGAGTAGCCTTCATCAGTTTTTTCAATGACAGACTCCTGAACCAGCTCGCCCAGCGCCTTGTGCACTGCCTGATAAGATACTGGCTCTTTTGACTGCTTTTTACCCTGTTGAAGATTTCCTTTGCGCTGAGCGGCCATTGCTCACCCAGAATCTGAATTATCGTGCCTTTTGTCCCGCCTTCCTTCCCAAAGGCAAGCAGAGCCCTAGCCATAGTAATAGAATTATAATTAAGGGGAATGGTTTAAAAATCAACTTTTTAGTTGATGAGAATTCAACCGCAGGCATATATTGTCCTAAAAAAGGGATTTTTATCGAGGAGACAACAAAATTTGTCTCTTTTTCACAGTTGCACTCCTGCATGGCCTTAACTGGCCCGGGAATGTAGCTGCCAATATAAAGGTTTTAATAATGAAAACAAAACCCGATATCGAGTTTTCAGTTGCCACTAACTGGGACCCCAAGCTGCTTCATGGAATACAAGATTACCCAATTCACTCAATTTATGGAAAACTAAAATTTGATATTTTGGGCGGGGGCAGGAACCCACAAAAACTCCCTGTAGTCACACCCAGCCAAGTTGAAGAACACGTCAAACAAGCACGAGAACAAGGAATAGAATTTTTCTACCTTCTAAACACAAACTCCACAAACAACAAGGAATTCACACCCCAATTCCATAAACAAATCTACAACCAACTAGAATGGCTCTCGAAAATCGGAACAGACCGCGTCACCATCGCACTCCCATTCCTCGCAAAAATAGTCAAAGAAAATTTTCCAAACCTCAAAATCCACGTTTCTAAAATGGCAAGAGTCAGCACCGCTAAAAGAGCAATGTACTGGGCAGAAATGGGAGCAGCCTCGGTCTGCCTAGACACCTACATAACAAGAAACTTTGACAGGCTAGCAGAAATAAGCGATTCAGTAGACCTAGAACTCGAACTCCTAGCCAACGACGCCTGCCTCTTCCAATGCCCATACGACAACTACCATAACGCCACCGAAAGCAATGTTTCACAAGAAAACACCAAAACCAGTTACTTCAGCTATTGCACATTCTCCTGCAAACAAAAATTCTGGTCAAACCCATCCGAAATAATCAGAAGCATGTTCATCCGCCCCGAAGACCTACAAGCCTACAGCCAAGTCGGAATCAAAAGATTCAAGCTCATTGACAGAATAAAACCCACCGAATGGATGCTCAACATGCTTAAAGCATACTCAGAGCAAAAATACGATGGAAACCTAGCCGACCTCTTCGGCTTTTACAACACTTACCAAAAAAAACCAGAAAACCAAAAACCAAAACGATTGAAACCAGGCCAAGCAAAATCATTCGCACAAATACGGCGCCTGAAGTCATCAAACTATTTCAACCTTGACATCTTCATCGATAACAACAAACTCGATGGCTTTCTCAACCACTTCAAAAAACAATCATGCGAACAAAGCGCCTGCGGCATAGACTGCAAATACTGCGCAGCCATAGCAAAAAAAGCCATTAAAATCAACAAAAAAAACAGGGACACAATCCTCGCCAACCTAAAACTCGTCCTCGGCAAGTTTCACAAAGGCCAACTCACATGACACAAAAACTTTTAGGAGAAAACAATAAGAATAAATAAAAAAGACAAGAAACATCAATACAACAAAAAATGGTTTTCTTTATGAGCGGCGTTAAAACAATCATCTTCGATTTTGATGGGACACTCGCAGACACGAGAGAATGCATAATAGAAACACTCAACCTTATCCTCGAAAGAAACGGTTTTCAAAAAGCCCAGCCAAAACAAGTCCACCGGTTAATAGGCCTGACTCTCGAACAAAACTTTGAAGCACTCGCAAAAAACGCGACACCCGCACAAATCCAAAAAATGGCAAGGGAATACAGGCGGACATACAACCGAATAGCACCCGCAAAAACAAGACTATTTAGGGGAGTAAAAGAAACACTCGAACAACTAAAAGCGATGGGAGTAAAAACCGCGATAACAACAAGCAAAGGTCTCGAAGGAACCAAAAGAATACTTGAAGCAACAGGAATACTGCCCCTGTTTGACGCAATAATCGTAGAAGCCAGGGTCAAAAACAAAAAACCAGCGCCAGACATAGTAAAACTAGCGATGAAAAAACTCCACGCCAAACCCCAAGAAACACTGGTAGTTGGAGACACTGTCTGGGACATAGAAATGGGGAAAAGAGCCGGAACAAAAACCTGTGGCATAACACACGGAAACCACCCAAGAAAAACCCTGCAAAGAGCAAAACCCGACCACATCATAGACAGAATTACTACGCTAACAAAAAGCACTGTGCCCCGAAGACAAAACAGGCTACGACCCAGACCACGAAAAACCAACACCTCTAAAAGAAACATAACAAGACACAAACACCCATAAAAAAAGACCAGCAGTCTTAGCTCGCAACCGGGAACTCTTTGCACAACTTGTCAGCCTTTTTCCACTTCTCAACCAAAAAGTTGATTACTAAGCAGAGCTTTGATGGCAGTAATGGACAGCATCCTGGACAGAAGAGCCTGTGAAATACCTGCGAATTTGAACTGGCTTAGCCTACCTTTTCAGACAATTGCCTTCACCATTAAGGCATCTTACTATTTTTTAAATCGCAAGCTTTGCCCTGTGTTTAGCTGTTGCAAAAAAAGCAGTTAGCCAAATCAATTTAAGACACAGGCTCGTATACGAAGAGCTTTGGATCGCCTTTTGGGTTTACAAGCCGAGTCTTAATTTTTGTTTCTTTGAGTATTCGCTTTATTTCGCCTACAAGAGATAAGTCAATTCCATTAACCGAAATGATGTTGTCTATTAAAACGATGTATTTGCTTTTTTCTTTGTTGTAAATATATAGATTAACAAGTCCATAGATATTGCGGTTTAATCTACTTAAAATCTTAATCGAATTGTAATTAAGCCTGCCTTCCAAAAAATAGAAATTATCTGAGCTTTCAAAAAACAACTTCCCTCTATTTTTCCCTCTTTAATTTTGAACTCCCATAAATTTTTATCCAGAAACTCTCTCTTTTTGTCAAAGTAGGTGATCCTGAACAAACCAAGGCCATTTCTCAGAGCAAATTCAAGCATTTGCTTCAATGTAGATGCAAGTTTGTTTTCAGGAAGCGGCGGAAAAACTATATGCATAAATTTCAGCCTAATTACCCTCTGTGCAAAAACTTATAAAGCAATTTTCTTTTTCGTCAATAAACAATTTTCAAACCTCCAGCTCCAGCTGTGCCTGCACCCGCTTGTCCGATACGTCGAATTCGTGCTGTTTTTTGATTATGAACTCGCAGTCTTTTTCGCCCAAGGCAATGCAGTGGGTTTCCACGCACTCGACGTTTGACTGGAATACCTTACTGAAGAGGCCGGCAAGGATGCCGCGGACTATGTGGTCACTCGGCGTCTTGACCTTTCCGCGCAGCCTGCCGGTTAGGGGGTTGTTCAAAACGCGCACAATCGCCTTCTTTCTCTGAAAATCAAGGTCTACGTTCTTTATGTTGCCCCAGCCGGAAGCAACAAAATACTGTTCCAAAAAGTTAACCATCTTCTCGCCCTTGAAGCCGAACTCCAAGCCGAACTGGCTGACAAGGCGCTCCCTCACGCTCTGCTTGACATTGTAGTAAACGTGCCGCTCAAAAGCAGGATTGTCAGTGTTAAGCATTCCGGAAAGGAGTTCAGTGGGGCAGATAAGGAAAGGCAGGTTAACAAGGAAAAAGTTGCTGTTTTTGTAATGCAGACCATTCGTGAAAATAAACCTGTCGTAAAAGGAATTAAGCATCACAACTCACTTTCGGGTTTGTGGCTGAATTCAAGAATCTTGTGGATTGTCCTAAGCTTTTCTGCCTGCAGGGGCCACACGACAAGAGCGTTGCCAACGCGCTTGCTGAGCAACAACTGCTTTTCAACCAGTTTTTTGAGGTAATAGGCATACTTGGTGCTGGCCTGCTTTTTCCGCTTGCGCGAGGAAAGGTCTTCCCGGAAATGCTCTGCGATTTCAAGTGCAGTGGTCGGCCAGTGCTCCAAGACGAGCTCGAAAATCTCTTTTTCCCTTCCGTGCAAAGCAAAGGCAAAGGAGGAACTGCTACCAGGCAGCAATTCTGGCATGGCAGGTGTGTTGGGCATTATTGCAGAAAATACGGCTTTATTATATTTAAATTTTGCGGTTCTGTTCTGGCATGCCAGAAAAACAGGGGCTTCCTTAGAGCAGCGACAGCGCTGTCAGGAGCAGGACACTGACAAGCGCTCCTGTTATGAAGAACAGGGGCTTGCCTGACTCTTCCCTGGGCACCATGTCTCTTATCACGATGTAGAGAAGCGCCCCTATCACGAAGGAAAAGAGGAGGTGGTAGGCTTGAGGGTTGATGTTTATGATTGAGGCAAAGGCGGCGCCAAGGAGGGGAGAGAGAGGCAGCAGGATGCCGGCAAAGCTCTTTCTGTTGAAATGCGCGTCAATGTGGTTTAGGCTGAGGCTGCTGCTGAAGGTGTGCAGAAGCAACGGCACGAAAATCAAGAGGCCTGAAACGTAGTTTTCAATGCTGAACGCAAGGAACAAGGCAATGCCAACAACAAAGTGGTTTATGAAGAAGCCGAGCACGTGGATTGAGGCAAGGTCCTGCAGCAGCTCACCCTTGTTCTTGATGTGCTGGTAGATGTACTTCTCTCCCAGGTGGAACAGGATAAAGCCGGAAAGGATTAAGAGGTAGATGGTTTCGCCGATGTGCTCTATGCCGGTAAAGAACTCGGGGAGGAGGCGCAGGAAGATTATCGCGAGGAATAAGCCTGCGGAGAAGGAAATCAGGTGCGTGTGGTATTTTTCTGCATGTCCAGAGTAGGACTCGGAGAAAAAGTGCACTAATGCAAGGATTCCTGCAAGAACGAAAACCACTAGCATAAGCAGAACAATAAACGGTTTTTTGGTTTAAATATTTTTCTGCTGCTTGTTTAGTTATGCCGACCCTGACGCTTGATTTGCACACACACCTTATCGAGAAGGGTGAGAAGCCGGAAAGGTACTGGAAAGCGGCCAGGGCGAAAAAACTGGATGCTGTTGCGATAACGGAACATGCTGACAGGCAGCCGCGGAAAGCGTACGAGCTCTTGTTGGAAAGGAAGCCAAAGGGGATTGCGCTGATTCCCGCGATGGAATTGAATTGCGCCATCGGCCATGTTCTTGCATACGCAAGGGATGAAGGGATTTATTCAATTAAAAAGCTGTATAAAAAGAACCTGCCGATTGGAAAGGCGCTGTCAATTGCTGAAAGTGAAGGGCTGCTGTTGAGCGTTTCACACCCCTGGGGCTTGAGCTATGACAGCGCTGCGTACGTTCTCGGCGAGAAAAGGCTGGCAAGGCTGGTTGAATCTGAAAAAATCGGGGTTGAGGCATACAACGGCATGTTTGGGAACGTGAGCAGCTTTTTCTACAGCAGCAGCTGGATAAGGAAGCCGATGAACTTCCTTGATTTTCTGGAGAAAAGCAGGGTTGGCAGGAAAACAAGACTGAGTGGAATTGGGAGAAAGATGAGGGGAAAGCTGGACAAAAAGGGCAGGGAGCTTATAGAAAGGTGCGCGAAGCCAATCGAATTGGGAACAAAAGCCAGGTTCATTACTGCTGGCAGCGACGGGCACAGCGCAGCAAGAATCGGCACAGGGATAATGAAGGTGAATGTAAGGGGCACAGCAAGCAACAAGGCTTTGCTGCAAGCAGTGGAACAGAAAAGCAGGGTTGTGTGGGCAGGCCCATACGTAAGGGAAACGAGGAAGGGTTATGCGGCAGATGCCGCAACACTTAACAAGCGCGAGTTCCTGCAGGGGATAAAGTATGCCACAAAAAGGGCTATTGTGAAGGGGATTGGCAGAAGGAAAAAGAAGAAGAGCTAATTTTTAAATAAGCTTTGTCCAAAAATTTGTGCATGATTGCTGCTGTTTACCCTGGCATGCTTCTTTCTGATATTCCAGGCGATGCAACAGCACTGCATTTGGTGAGGCCCGTTAAAAAAAGCCTGCTGGAGGCAGTCCTGCGGAAATGCGGCGGGATTGCGAGGGTTACTGCGAGCAGGAGCTGTTTGAAGAGAGTGTCGCCTGCGTGCAAGCAGATGCTGCAAGCAGAGGGGATTGAGATTGCGGTTGAAACAAGGCCAGGCAGGGCAATTGCTGTGCCCTTGGAAAAAATGCTGCATGCCCTGGAGATGAGGCGCGACTATCAATCACTTAGGGAGATTGAGAGGGTTACAGGCATCCCCAAGAGCACTGTGCACTATCTGCAGAGATATGCGCAGAGGGCAAAGGTTAAAAACGGGAAAAAGATTATTTATTTGAAGTGATGCTGTGGCAAATGAGTTTTTCGAGCAGAGGATAATTGAGCTGACAAGGAAGGGCGCGTTGGACAAAGTCAGGTTTTTGAAGGGCTTGGGGAAAAAAGTGATGCCCTCGCAGCTTGAAAGGATATTGCAGAACGACAAAAGCGTTTTGCAGGAATTGTTTTTGCCAAAATGGGTTAGCTGGGACTTGCTGAGGGCGTGGGCAGACAATAACCGGGTTGAGGAAAGGGGCAAAAGATGCATCCTGTGCGGTCAGGCAACAGAGCTGGGGATTGACTTCAACGAGAAATTCATCTGCGAAAACTGCTTTGTCAGGCTGAAGAATTTACATTAGCTCATTCTTTCCTTTCGCCGAAGAGGGCGGTGCCGATTCTGACCATGGTGCTGCCTTCCTCAACAGCAACAGCATAATCGTTGCTCATCCCCATGCTCAATTCAGGCAAGGAAAGCTGCAGGGCAAGCTCCCTCATTTTCCGGAAGAATGGCCTTGTCTGCTCTGCCTGCAGGAAAGGAGCCATGCAGAACAAGCCTTTCACGCGCAAGTTTTGGAATTGCTTTATTTCAGCGTACACTGATGCAGCATTTCCAGGCAGAACACCGAACTTGCTCTCCTCTTTCGCGATATTAACCTCAATGAAAACAGGGAAAGGTTCTTCAGCAGCGTCATTTATTCTCCCCGCGAGCTTTACGCTGTCAACGCTCTGGATGCAGTCAAACAGCTGCACTGCCTTCTTTGCCTTGTTGCTCTGCAGGTGCCCGATGAAGTGCCACTGCACAGAACCGCCAATTTCGTTTATTTTTCTCTCGGCTTCCTGAACGTAGTTTTCGCCGCAGATTGAAATTCCAGCAGCAATTGCCGCCTGAATTTTTTCAACCGGCTGGGATTTTGTTGCCGCGAGGACTGTGATTTCAGCAGAGCTCCTGTGCGATTTGGCGCATGCAGAGCTGATTTGCGCCCTTATCTTGAGCAGGTTTGCTTCAATCGCAGAGGGCATGTGAAAACCAAGGGGGATAGACTTTAAATTCCGGGCATTCCTGGCTTTGGCTGTTGCTGCTGCATCCTGTAATGGCAGGCAGGGCATTCAAGGGTTACGAATACCTTTTCCCCTGCCAGTTGTTCCAAGCCAACCCTGCGCATGGCAGCGCCGCATTTCGGGCAGTTCATGTTCCGTCAATTGATTGAAAGGGGAAATTGTTTAAAAGGATAATTTGGCTAATGGTTTAATGCCATGGCAGTAAAAGCAGTTGTTTTTGATTTGTTTGGGGTTCTGACATGCGCTACTTCGCCAGAACGGAGAATCATCAAAAAATGGAAATTGAGCCCGAAAATCCACCCTGCATTGCAGCGGGCTGTTTGCGGGCAAAAATTTTTTTCTTGGGACAAATACCTTGACAAAGTAATTGAAACTGCGGGGATTGAAAACAGTGCAAAGAACAGGGCATTAGTTAGGAAAATAGTGGACTCTGAGGTTGAAAGAGGGTTGAAAAATGTTTTCCCTGAAGCAAAAGCAGTTATGCGGAAGTTAAAGGAGAAAGGATATACACTAGGGCTTGTTTCAAATGCCTGTCCACACTGTAGGGAGATTCTTGAAAAAAACCGCTTGCTTGGCTATTTCAAAAAATCAGCAGTTATATTTTCCTACGAGGTTGGAATGACAAAACAAAACCCGAAAATATTCAGCCTCTGCATAAAAAGGCTTGGCATTCCTGCAGGCAAAGTGGTTATGGTTGGAGATAGCTTGGAGGGGGATATTATCGGGGCAAGAGCTGCAATGAATGGGAAAGCGCAGGGCATCCTAATCTCTGCAAAGCCAAGCCCCCGAGCAAAAAAGGTCGGCTGCTTGGTTGTTTCCAGCCTTGCAAAGGTTCCAAAAGCCATAGGCAAGCATAATATAAAATCAAATGCCTAAAAGGATTGTTGGATGGGTTTTAACATGGTTTTGAAGGCTGTTTTGTTTGATTTGGACAACACGCTGGTTGACTTCATGCAGATGAAGAGGCGCTGCAGCGAGGCAGCCATAAGGGCAATGGTTGAGGCAGGGCTGCCGCTGAATGAAGAGAGGGCGAAAAAGAGGCTTTTCGCAATGTACTGGAAAGCCGGCATAGAGGACCAGAACATTTTTGAAAAGTTCCTTAAGGCAACGATGGGAAAAGTGGATTACAGGGTGCTTGCAACTGGGATAGCTGCCTACAGGAGAGTGAAGGCAGGCTACCTTGCCCCTTATCCGCACGTGAGGGAAACGCTTGTGAAGCTGAAGGGCCAGGGCTTGAAGCTCGGGATTGTGAGCGATGCCCCGAGGCTGCAGGCCTGGCTGAGGCTGGCTGAAATGAATCTGGTCGAATTTTTTGATGTGGTTGTTGCATTGGAAGATACGGGCAGGAAAAAGCCGCACAAGATGCCTTTCAGGCAGGCAATACGGAAACTGGACGTAAAGCCGCAGGAAGTATTGTTCGTAGGCGACGACCCGCAGCGGGACATAAAGGGGGCAAAGAGCGTTGGCATGCTGACAGCGCTTGCGGCATACGGGCAGCTGTTAAAGGGAAAAGCAAAGGCGGATTTCGTTCTAAGGGACGTGAAACAGCTGCAAAAAATAGTCAAGGCTTATACATAATAAGTGGCTTTCTTTTAGGTGTACTCCTTCAGCTGCACTTTCCTGTTCTTCAGGTGGAAGAAGTTTTTGGTGAGCAGCGCACAGCGAAACAGTGCTGCGTCAATGTCACTGCCTTTTCCCTGGAATGCTGATGCTCCGGCATGACCGCCGCCCCTGCCCGGGAAGTAGTTGGGCATGAGCTGGAAGACATGCCTTGCCAAATCAAACCTGCTTTTTCTCACAACCTGCTGCGATGCCCTGCCGCTTATCCGCAGCTTTCCCTCCTCGCTGTCTCCTGCAAACGCAATGTCTGCCCCTATTTTAACAAGCGTTGAGGCTGCGTCTGCCTCAAAGGCTCCTATGTCGGCTGTTGCTATGACGTAGTTGCCCAAGCGAAAAATCCTGCTCCTCTTCGCTGCTTTTAGTGCTGCAATCTTTTGGTCAAATGTCCTTGGAACGGAGAAGAGGGAGAGAAGCTGGCTGAAGCTCTTTCCGCTTTTTTTGAGCGCTGCAGCCATTATTAAGAAGGTTTTGCTGTCCGCTGTGAGGAAGTAGGCGCTGTCCGCGACAATGCCTGCAGCAATGCAGGCAGCAATCCTTTTCTCAATGGGAATTCTGCCCCTCTGCAGCAGTTCAAAGACAATTTCGCAGGAGGCAACCGCATCAGGTTTCACAAGTTCTGTTACTCTCGTGCCAAGCTTTTCCCTTGTTTTTGTGTGGTGGTCAATTAGATAGGTTTGCCCTCTGAAGCGCTTTATCGCAGGAGCGGCACTGCCAGCCATTTTCCTTGAATTGAAGTCAACCAAGAAAAGGCAGTCGAACCTATTAAAGTTCCGCCAGCCGTTCAGGGTGTATGGGATGCGAAGCCTTGACGCAAATGCCTTTGCAGGCTTTGCAATATGCTCCGGAACAAGGATTTTCACCCTGTTCCGTTTCCTTAAAGCGAAAAAGAGCGCGCCTGCTGCAGCCAGGGCATCAACATCGCAGCCTGCATGCGTTATTATCAAAATTTTTTTTCTTTTGAAGGAGGAAAGATTGGGAAACAACCTTAATCACTTTTTCTGCTCTTTTTCCTCCTTCACCTCTGCTGCAACGTCTGTTGCAACTGTCTGCCCTGACTCAATCTGCGATTTCAGTTTGTTCAACTTGTTTACAAGGCTGTCTTCCTGCTTTTGCAGGGTCTTGATTCTCAAATCAAGCGCATCTTTCTTTTCCTTCAATTCTTTTTTGACCTTTGATGTATCCGACTGGATTAAAATGTTCCCGACAGCTTTGTAGACGCGCTTTTCCTTGGTCTTTGCCAATTCGTCCAACGCCTGTTTCATTGCCCCGCTCTGCAACTGCATTTGCTGCTTTTGCCCTGAAACATTGAACAGCTGCGCCCTGCCTTGCTCAAACTCCCGAATCTTTGCTTCTTTCTCTTCAACCATTTCCCCTTAAACCTCCATAACGTTTTTTGACAAAACAACCGAATTCAGTATTCCGTTTGTTGCTGCCCTCAGTGCTGTTCTGTCCTGTGCCTTAATATCTATTAAGAGTGCATCATTTTTAATTTTAACAGATGTGGTGCTTCTCCTTTCATGCGCTGCGCCGAGTTCGGGTGCAATTGCTTTTAAAACCAGCCCTGCTTTTTCCCTAGAACCAAAGCCAAGGGACATCTGCAAGCGGTACTCTGCCAAGGGAACACCCTTTCCTACCTTGCCTTAATGTTCTTTGCAACAGGTTCCCTTACCTTGTACAGTATCTTGTAAGCGCAGACAGGGCACCTGATTATGCCTCCCGGCAACTCCTTTATCACTTCACCGCATTTACCGCACTTGTAGGGCATGATAACAGCCTCCGCTATGCTTTTCTTTTTATATCTTCAAAAAGCCCTTCTTCTTTTTACTATTTATTTTTTTCTCATTACCGGCGGGCTTTGCCGCTTTCTTCTTCGCTTTTTTCCCGCTCCTCTTTTCTTCCTTTTTCTCTGCCCTCTCTTTCTTTTCTTCCTTGGCAGTAGCTCCTGCTTTCTTTGCTTCTGCAGGTTCTGCCCCAGCTTCTGCAGGGTGCTCTGTCGCTAGGAGCAGCTCTTTCGCCTTTGGCAGGAAAGAGCGCTGGCTAACCATTTTTTGGACAATCGAGCCAATCGGGGTAACAGGCAGGTATGCACCGCCTGCAAATGTTGCACTGCACTTTCTGCAGCTGTAAAGACCTGCAGCTGTTCTCTTGGCTTTCTCGTAGCCGCAGCGAGGACAGGGATAATATTTTTTCTGCTTGCCTTCAACCTTAAGCAGCCTCTTTCTTATTCCAACGCCGTATCTCGCGCCAAACCTGCCGGTACGCTCTACTCTCTTGGTTTTGCCCATTGTAGCGAACACCCTAAAGCAGTTTCCTTATCTCCTTTGACTTGCGCATTGCTGTGTCTAGGCACTGCTCTAACTCGCTGGCAGCAAAGGAGCCGCTGCCGCCTTTCTGGAAGGCGCAAAAGAGGTCATCCTCTGTTGACGCGCAGCTGAACCTTGCATCCGCTGCCATCTCCTCTGCAAGTATTGGGTCCAAAACGATTTTGTCAGCAACCTTTGCAAAGGTTGAAAGCAGCGGTTTCCTCTGCAGCTGCAGCTTTCCAGCGTATTCGCCTTTTACCGCCTTGTCTTCCTCAAGTTTCGGCATCCTTGTTTCAAGCAATGCTGCAAGCGCTGCAATGGCTGATGCGTCGAACAAATTCCCGTCCTGGTTCAGGGTGTAGATGTCAATGAAGGCAATCCAGACAAGCTCGCCTTCCTTAACGCAGAGTTTTTTGAAATCAAGGGTTTTGCTTTCCCTGATGCCCCTGTCAACAACCCTGGCTAGCTCTGTCGCATCTTCTCTTGGCGGACCTGGCTCGAACGCAGGGGAAGCCAGGGGCAGCAACTCTGCCCCCACTATGATTGTACCCTCATCTGGTCTATCAGGATACGGCTCGCCCAGAATCATTTTAACTCCCGCAATCACATCGGTTTTTCCAAGCAAGGCTCTTGCGCTGCCATCAGCGTTCTCGCTGATTTTTTTATCCACCCTTATCGGCCTGTACTCGTCAGGCTTCCTGCCGTCAAGCCGCTTGCCTTCCTTTATTGCGGCAATGGTTTTGTCCGTTCTTAAATCCCAAATCGTTTCCTGCATTTTTCTCACCTTCCTTTCCCCGCTTTTCCTTCTTGCTCTGCTTCAACAAATTGTTTCCTCAGCGCTTCCCTCTGGATTTTGTAAACCTCCTTGCAGCCCTGCAAGCCAAGCTTTACAGCTTTGCTCCACTCGGCCTTTGAAAGCAGGCCGTCCATCTGCAGCAAAACAATCTCCTCCGTTCTGGGGAGAATTGCCATGGGCATGTCTACGGCGTCTGGAGCATCCTCCTCTTCCTTGTCCAGGTCAAGGATTATTTCCCCGCCGGCCTTTCCAACACCGACCGCTGTTACAAGGTCCCTCATCGGAATGCCTGCATCAACCAGCGCAACGCTTGCCGCACTCAGCGCGGCAACCCGCGTTCCTGCGTTGCTGTCAAGAATTTCAACAAACACATCAATCGTGGTGTTTGGAAACCGTTCAAGGAAAATTGCTTTCTCCAAGGCTTCCCCGGAAACCTTGCTTATCTCTATTTCCCTTCTCCCGGGCTTTGGGTTCTTCCTATCGGGCACACTGAAAGTTGCCATCCTGTAGTGGTACTGCACCAGAGCCTTATAGGGGTTCTGGATGTGCTTTGGCAGGGCCTCCCTCGGGCCGTATACAGCAGCAAAGACCTTGTTCTGGCCCCACTCAAGGTAAGCACTACCGTCAGCCCTGTTCAGGACCCCTGCCTCAACCTTGATTTCCCGCAGTTGGTCAAGCTTTCTCCCGTCCAATCTCTTTCCGTTCTTAATGTACTGGATTTCTTCTTTCTTTTTTTTCATGCGCTCTTCACCTTCTCAGCCTTTTCACGTTTTAAAAATCCCTCAACCCTGCTGGTCAAATTGCTTAAATGTGATTCCTTTTCAATAAGCCGCACTGCCCTCACAAACAGCGAAATGTCACCGCCCTTTGCCCAAACCCAGCCGTTTCTGCCCACAACCAGGCTGCCGCCTGTCCCGCTGCGCAGCACCTGCAGCATTGAGCCGTTTTTTCCAATAATGCGCGGAACCTTCACAGGGCTTACCTCAATGACCTCGCCGCCATAAAATACCCTGATGTCATCCAGCTCGGCTTCATTTATCTCGTTCACATCCCTGATGATTGCACTTATGATGCTGCCCCTCTGCAGCTCATGCCTGACGCTCTCCTTTGAAACAAAAGAGTAATAAATGCTGTTTATGTCAACGATATAGCCCTTGAAAGTTTCGTTTGCAACTATCCCGACAACCAAATCGCCCTGCTGCGGGATGTATTTCCCATGCAACGGCACAACATATGCAGCGGCTGCCCCAGGATAAGTAATGCCAAGCGCATCTGCGTAAACCTTTCCGTTTTCAACAAAAACATGTTGCCCAAGCTTTTTTCTCTGCTCTGTCACCAAATCGCCGGGAATAAGGATTTTCTTCTGCTTGTGCTGCCCTTCATTTCCTTCCTTCCCTGGGCCTTCAGTCCTCTGAACTTCCTTTCCTTCCTTTCCCGGGCTTGCAGTCCTCTGCTCTCCCTTCCCTGGGCTTGCAGTCCTCTGAACTTCCTTTCTTTTCTCCCCTCGGTCTTCAGTCTTCTGGACTTCCTTTGCCATTAAACTTCGCCCTCCAAGGTCTTTGTTTCAACATTTCCGTGGCACAAATGGTTCAGCTCGTTCAAAAAATCCTGCCGCAATCCAGCCGGCAGTTCAACAACAGCTACCAGCGAGCCGTCGCTCTGCCATTCTTCCCTCAACAGCTTGTACCTGTGCAGCGCGTTGCTTGCCTTTCCACTGTGCGAAGCAGGCACTTTCACGGCAATCCTGAGCTGCTGCATTGAAATTGGCAGTATCTTCTTCAGTTCCTTCAAGATGCCGGGCATCTGCTCCTCGACAGACCTTGATTCGTCAATGTGCAGCTTTGCCTCCAGCAAAGCGTTTTCAATCCTTTTCGGCGGATGCGGCGCATTGGTCTGCGGGTTCATCGCATTTCTTGCAATGAACTGCACCACTTCCCTCTTTCTTGCCTCCCTCATGGCCCTTCTCTGCTCTGTCGTAAGCTGGACCTCGCCCTGCACAATTATTTTTTTGGCAATTGCTGGAACATCGGTTGTGCCAAATGCCTTGTTCAATGCCTCAGGGCTCTGCGTGCTTCCCTTTGCTGCGTCCCTGAAAACAGTTTCAACTGCAAGCAGCTCTGCGCTGCTCACGCTCCCGCCTTTTTTCAAGTGCATAGCCAGGTCTGGGTCAACCAGAACCTCGAAATGCTCGCCTTGCGAGGCAAGCCTTGCAGTAACCGCTTCCTCCAATTTGACCATGAAAAGAAAAACTCCTGCTAAAAAAATCATTTTTTCCCTAAAACAGACTTAAGCCTTTGCTTTCCAATCCTCTCAAAATTCCTGCCACGCTCAATCAAAGCAAAATCAAGCCTATTGACATCCAGCTTTTCCTTCTCACCCAAGCCCCTCCCGAGCGCCTTCAGCAGCAAGGCTATTCCCTCGTCTAGGGGCAGGTTCTCCTTGTATTCCCGCTCAAACAGCTTCATTGCCTCTTTCTTTCCCTTGCCTATTGCAATCGCGTTGTACTCGGCCAGCGCACCACTCGGCTCTGTTTCAAAAAGCCTCTTGCCTGACTCGTCCACGCCGCCGATGATGAAGGAGACGCCGAAAGGCCTCATTCCGGCATACTGTGTAAACAACTGCTTTACAGCACATAATTGCTTGACCAAGGTTTCAACCTGGATTTTCTCCTCGTAGTACATCCTGTTCTCCTGGCATTCCCGCCTTGCAATCTGAACCAAGCGCCTTGCATCCCCGACCAAGCCGCTGCTTATCGCAGCAATGTGCTCATCTGCCTTGAACAGCTTTTCAATGCTTTCAGGCAAAATAAGCCTGCTCGTCACTTTCTTGTCGGCTCCGAACAAAACGCCGTTGTTGTAGACAAGCGCAGTTCCCGTTGTCCCCTGCTCAACGATTTTGCTTGCGTACTCCACCTGGTACAGCCTGCCGTCAGGGCTGAACATTGTTGCAACCCTGTCGTATGCGCTGCTTCTCTTGGAAACTGGATACATGAAAGGCCCTCAACAAGCGAATTTTCTTCTTTTCCCCTACTTTTATATCTTGAACTGCGTAAGTTATAAAAATGTTCCCAACGCTTCCTATTTTGCCCGCAGTTTGCGCAAAGTACCGCTTGCCAGAAGGGTTTTTGGCTCAAATTCTTCGGGAATGCCCATGAGGGCGCTTTTCACTCTTTCTTGGTTTCCAGCCCTGCACCTTACAATGCCCTTTCCTGTTTCAGGGCTGAACTCAATGAACCAGACACCAACTACCTTCCTCTCCTCTGGTGAAAAGCAGCCTATAACCAAATCAAAAGCCTGCTTTGCTGTTTTGCACGAATAGGGCTTGAGCTGGAACAAAAGATAGCGCCTTTTAGGACGCTTGCTCTTCTTTGGAAGCTTCCTCTTCACAGGGTGCTTTTCTTTGCTCATAGCAATTCACTTAAATCCCTGCTTGCCTTTGCCTTTCTGAAAAGCTCTTCCTCCAATTGCCCATTGCTGTCAAGAAGAATTAGGGAAAAAGAATTAAAAAACAACTAATTTACTTCGCCTGCCTGTCGTGCGCCCTGAGCGAGGGTCTTACTTTCTCTGCACCTTTGCCTCTTGAGCGCAGGCCCCTGCTTCTCTTGCCCCTTGATGTAAGGCCCCTAAAAGCCCTGCCCCTGTGCTTTTGGCTGCAAATCCAGTTCAGCTCCTTGTCTGCCCTTATTTCCGGTGCCTGCGGGTCAACCAGAATCACTTCAAAGTAGCGGTTTTTTCCGTCTTCGCCAATGAAATAGCTGTTCAGCACCTCACAGTTCCTGTACCTGCGTGATGCGCGCTGTTCTGCGATTGCCTGCGTGTTCAAGCGCCTTGTCAGCCTTTTTACGCCCATCCTTTTTGGCCTTCGCCCTGAAACAGGTCTCTTGTGCTTTCCGCTGCCCTTTCTGATCCTGACCCTCACGACAACAAAGCCCTTCTTTGCCTTGTAGCCGAGGTTTCTTGCCCTTGCGATGTTGGTTGGCTTGTCCAGCCTGACAACTGCCTTGCGCTCCTTCCTGAAGCCAATCAGCCTGCCCCTCTGCAGCTTTCCATAATCATACTCGGCGCTTTTCTCGCCCTTGAATTCGCGCTGGAATGTTTCCTGAATTGCCTTTGCCGCACCCATAAAAAACCCGCTTCAAACAGAAATAAAAGAAGTAATAAGGCAGTAATGTTTAATAAGGATTTAATTAATGCAAGGTTTTTTTAAAGGTTATCAGAATGCAGCGAAAATGCGTTCAATGCGGCAAAAAGGCGGTAATTCGCCTCTCCTACGGTCCGCACCGCTTCTGCAGACAGCACTTTCTTCACTTCTTTGAGAAACGCGTTAGGAGGACAGTCAGGGAGAACAGGCTTGTGCAGGGCAGGGAGAAGCTGGTTGTGGCGTGCTCAGGAGGTAAGGACAGCAGCGTTGCCCTCTACCTGGTCAACAAAATCTTTGGGAAAAGCAATCCAGTGGAAGCGCTCTTGGTTGACGAGGGCATCCCCGGATACAGGGACAGGGCGCTTGCAATTGCGGGGCAAAACTGCAGGAAGTGGGGTGTTCCTTTCAACCTGGTTTCTTTCAGGCAGGAATTCGGCTTCACGATGTTGGACGTAGCGAGAAAAACAGGCGCAAGGAAAAGGCTGGGAAGCACCTGCGCATTCTGCGGCGTGCTGAGGAGAAGGCTTTTGAACCGCTATGCAAAGGAAATGGGTGCGGCTAAGCTTGTTACTGGGCACAACCTGGATGATGAAGTACAGGGGATTCTGATGAACGTTTTTGACGCGGACACGGCGCGCTACGCAAGGCTTGGGCCAATTGTTGGCTGGAAAAAAGCAGAAGGGTTTGTGCCGAGAATAAAGCCGCTGTACGAATGCCCGGAAAAAGACGTTATTGCCTTTGCGAAAATGCAGGGAATCCGCTACTACAAGGGAAAGCCCTGCCCGTTCAAGTGGCAGGCAAAGAGAAACGACTTCAGGGAGATGCTCAAAAGATTTGAGGCAAAGTACCCTGGAACAATGTTCAGCATCCTGAGCTTCTTCAAGCAGACAAAGCCGATTGTTGAAAAAGCAGGGGCAAGGGAACGAGGGCTGAATGCGTGCAGCAAATGCGGCGAACCCGCGAGTGGAAAGATTTGCCCTGTCTGCAAGATGGTTGAACTGATTAATAAAAAGTGAATGGGCCCGGGGAGAGTCGAACTCCCGACCTTCACCATGTCAAGGTGACGTCATTAATGGACTCTCTTCACAAGCGAACAAGAGCTAACCACTAGACCACGGGCCCAAAAAATGTTTTTTACTTTTAAGAATTTGTTGCAGGGGAAAGTATTTAAGGTTTCTTTTTCTCCGTCAACCTTTCCAGCGCAATGCCCATCTCTTTTGCAAAGTTGCGTTCGAATGCGTCAAGCTCGGCAATCTTCTCATCAATTTTCTTAGTCCTCAAAATGATTTGCTGTTCGCTTGACGCAGCCGTTTCATTCATTTTTTTGATTGCGGCGTTGAATTTTTTCACATTGTATTGGATTGCCTTGATGAACTGCTGCTTGAACTGCTGCAATTGCTGCATCTGCTGGTTGAACTGCTCTGGCTTGAACTCCTTCTTCACTGCCTCCTGGAGCTTGTCGAGCGAGACAAGCCTCTCCCTTATCTGCTGCTCCAGGGCGGCTTTGCTTGTCTGGAATCCCTGCAGCTGGGCAATTGTTTCTTTATCCAACCCGGCTTTCTTCCCCTCAAGCCCTTTCTCGATTTTTGCAGCAACATCTCTTGCAAGCCCTTCCACAATCTCTGATTCAAGCTGCAGCGTCTTGTTGACCCTTTCATCTATGTCCTTGAGCTTCTTTTCCGCTTCGTCCAAAAGCTGCTGTACGTTGCTCTTTTCCTTAATCAGCGCTGCATTCATTTGAACGACCAACTGCTGCTGTGTTTTGCCAACTTCCTGCAGCTTTGCCGCCAGCGCCTCTTCCTGCACTTTCCTTCTCTGCTTCTCATTCCGCAGGCTTTCAATACTGTTCTCTATCTCCCTGCTCGTTTCCCTCATCTCCCTGAGCTTTGCCTCAATCATTCCAACAAAGGCCTTTGCCTTTGACTCAATTTCACTGTCAACCTTGCTTACCAACAGCGTCCTCTGGCTGTCAAACAAGACCCTTATTTTATCCAGCTCTCTTTTTGTGGCTGCTTGAACTTTCTTATCCAAAACCGCGTCAATATCCTGCCTCAGTTCCTTCATTTCCCTCAAGCGGTTGTTGACTGCCGTGAGAATCCCTTTCTCCCACAGCTTGCTTAAATCAAGTGTCTCAATTTTTTTCTCACTCTTTTCTTCTGGAACTGCCTTTGGCTTTTCTTTCCCGCGCTCAACAGCAGCTGGTTCCTTCTCCCCTTCACTCTTTGCGGCAGTCGGCAGCTTCTCTTCCCTCTTTGCGGCAGTCGGCAGCTTCTTTTCCCTCTCTCCAATTTCTCTTTTCCCTTTTTCCCCCCTTTCCACTTCTTCTCCGCTGTAACTGATTTCCCCCAACATTTCTTCGGTCTTGGCAGCCTCTTCCTTCTCCGGCTCCACAAACTCTTCTGCCAGCTCCTCTGTCATCGCCTCACTTTTTTTGGCAATTCTGGGCTTCGCTACTGCTTCACTCCTTTTTTTCTCCCGCGCCCTAAAAAACCTTTCAAATCTCCGCGACTTTTCTTTCTTCTCCCCTGGCTTGACAGGGGCTGGTTTTTTCCCAGCAGTTCTCTTGGCCTCTTTGATTAACATGAGCGCCTCTGGCTTGCTTACGCCGACGTCAGCCAAATTGGTCACTATTTCTTCCTTGCTTACATGCAGGGCAAACAGCTTCCTGATACTTTCAAGCAGAATCTGCTTTTTGCTCGACATTCAGGAAATAAAATAGTTTAAAGTGAATAAAAAGGTTATCTTGGTGTCAAGTAAAGTCCAAAAGGGCGAAAACGTTTCCGCTGCGGGTAGATATTAAAATAGTTTTCTGCCCAAAAAATGGATAGGGGCTCGTGGTCTAGTGGCATGACATCACCCTTACAAGGTGAGGGTCGCCGGTTCGATTCCGGCCGGGCCCAAAAAAAGCAGTAAAGAAAAAAACATTTGGAGACAATGGACCCTGCGAGATTCGAACTCGCGATTTCCACCACACTGGAGCCGCAACGTGTTTTTTATAAGCGAATAATTTTTTGCAGTGCTTTTTTTTAAAGGCTTGAAGGCTCTGCCAAGGTGGCGTCCTACCGCTAGACTAAGGGCCCTTAAATGAACTGTTTGTTGGGTAAGCAATAAAAAATGTGAAGGTTTGGCAAAATAGAAATAGAATTGCCTTCAGGAGCTGATGAATATTACGTTGTCGCCCCTCACCATCAGCTTGCCGTACTTTGTTTTAAGCTGCCCCTTGTCCAGCTCTTCCGCGTTTTCCATGACAAGATTCAGGTGCACGTCAAACGCTTTGAGCGTTCCCCTGATAGTAACATCGCCCTTCAGAACCACAAGGATTTCCTTGCCTATTGCCTCGTTCAGCATGTCAAAAGGCCTGTTAGCCATTGTAAATCACTCCTTTGCCTCTGTCTGCTTTTTTATTGCCCCTGCACCAGCTCTCTTTTTTCCTCTTTTAAATATCCCAAGCAATCTACTTAAAAAGCCTTCCCCAGATGGCTTTGCAGAAGGCACAACTGGCTTGACGCCTGCAATTCTTGCCGCGATTTTTCTCATGGCAACAGCAGCGGGGCTGTTGGGCTTTCTCAGCATCACTGGCTGCGCCTTCTCCTGCATGAAGCTCTTCCTCACCTCTGGGTCGTATGGAATCGCACCGTAAACAGGCAGCTCCAACATCTTCATTATGTCATCGTTGCTGATTTCGCCCTTTTCGTCCATCTTGAAGTTCACGACAACGCCGATTGGGCTGCTGCCCAAGCGTTGTGCAACCAGCTTTGTTTTCAGCACATCTGCAATGCTCGGCGAGTTCGCCATTGTAATAAGCAGGATTTCATCAGCGGCAGCAAGCGAAGCCATGACATTTTTCTCAATGCCTGCCGGCGCGTCCAACAAAACGAAATCATAGCTGGGGGCAACCTCTCTTACAACTGCCTCAAGCCTCTCGCTGTCCACCCTTCTGTAGGACTCCAGGCTGAGCCCGCTTGGGATAAAGCTGACACCGGCAGGGCCGTCGTAGATTGCGTCGTCTATGCTGCTCTCGCCAAGCAACACATCGTGCAGGGTCAGGGGGCTGCTCTGCATCGCAAGCAATAAGCTGAGGTTTGCCATTGCTATGTCAGCGTCAACCAGCAGCACTCTTTGACCTGCCTGGCTTAAGGCAATGCCGAGGTTTGCTGTAAGCGTTGTCTTGCCAACGCCGCCTTTTCCAGAGGCGATTGTGATTATTTTTCCCATCCTACTACGCCTTTTTTCAGGTAATCGCTTTGCCCTCAACTACTTAATATCTGGTCCTTTGTTTAAAAATCTTTTCTAATAACGGCAGAAAGCAGCTAAAGCTGCAACCGCTTCGCCAACGCCACTTCCGTGTCCCTTGCGATTGCCCTCAGCTCAACTGTTGAGAGGCTGCTGTTCGCATTTACAACAAAAATCTTCCCATTTGAGGGAAGCAGCATGCTCCATTCCCTGCTGTGCTTTACCGCGACGGCATCCGGCTTTGAAGCCGATGTGTTTAAAAACCTGAAAAGCGATGCGGCTGCCTCGGCTTCGGCTGCCCCATTGCCACTGCTGCTGAAAACAATGTTGCTGTTTGGCTTCAGCACTGTAATGCCGTTGACCAGGTGCTTCCTTGCCAGGGCATTTAACAGCTTTCTCGCATCCTTGCTGTCCAGTTCAATCCTCTGGGCTTTCAGCATGTCCTGTACAACGCGCAGCTGCTCGTAAGGCACAACCGTGTCATCAACCGCGATAATCTTCGCTGCAAACCGCACAAAGAGAGCTGACAGGGCATTCATTGCACTACACCTTAGATTGAGCCCAAACCAAACCGCTTTAAAACGTTTTCCTTTGATTCGGCTTCCGGCAGCCAGTCCTTAAGCTTTCGCAAGGTTGCATCAGGGTGGTAGGAAGAGGGCAGCAGCTTTGCAAAAACATCCTTGTTAACCGGCTTTCTCAATTCCAGCTTGTCGTTGAATGCCACAATCAAGTCAATTTGCTGTATGGTCAAGGCATTTACGTCAAAAACCCCTTTCTCAGCCCTCAACAAATTCAGCCCAAGCTGCAGTGCTTCAAGCCCGTAGAATATTTTGCTGGAGCGCCCTGCTTCAAAAATAGCCCCTGTTATTTCCTTGCCCCTGATGAGAAACAGCGCTTCCTCGATGCCTGTTGGGCCCTCAATCGTCGCAACAACGTAGCCGTTGAATCCGGCTTTCAGCAACGCCATGACCATTTCATACGGGGCTGTTTCCTCAAAAGACTGCCTCTTCTCCACAACTTTCCCGACAGGAATGTTCACGGTCAAGCACCCAAAACGATTACGATATCTGCGGTGTTCTTTAGGGCGGCTGCGCTTGCCTCCTCCGCAAGGACAACGATTGTTTCTTTGCCCCTCTTCTTCGCTTTTATCAGAGCAGGCAGGAAATCGCTGTCCCTGGTGACAAACGCGATGGCGTGGATGCCCTTGTTGAATGCCGCTTCCGTTGCGTCAACAGCCATCGCAACATCAATGTCACCTACCGCTATCACCGATTCAAAGCCCTGGTTTACAACGGCTTCCACCAACTTGTTTGTTGCAAACTGGTTCAAAAAAACCTTCGCTATCCGCAGGTTGCCATGCTTTTCCAAAACCTGCTTGATTTTACGCATGTCAATGCCCAGCTCCTTCCTCAAAATGTTCGGGCCGTCGACAAAAACCGCAATATTTTTGCGCTTCCTCTTTTTTATTACCTTCCCAATGCTTTCGCTGACTGTTGCAAGCACTGACGGCCTCCGCCTTGCTCTGCCATCTGGATGCTTTTTCCTCTTGCCTAAAACCATAGGGGGGCACCACAGGGCGCTTTACATAACTGTTTGTTGGGCGATTGGATTATCCATGAAAAGTTATTTAAAAAGTTGTTTAAGCCCTTTTTTGCAAAAAACGGCGGAAAAGTTTTTTTGCCCTGGGAGCGAACGTAGGATTTCAAACCCCTTTTTTGTGCAGAACTAGGTTTTTGTGCACAGCCCCCAGGAGCGAAAAGTTATTTAAATCCAAATGAGTTAATTAATTCTGGCGTTTTTTATGGCTGCAGGGGAGAAGAAATTCGCTTCGGTCGGCTCGCTGAAGCCCGGCGCTTATGTCCTGATAGATGAGAGCGTTTGCCAGGTGAAGAGCGCGGAGAAAAGCAAGCCCGGAAAGCACGGCTCGGCGAAAGCAAGAATCGTTGCATTTGATGTTTTTACCGGGGCGAAGAAAGGGCTGCTGAAGCCGACCAGCGCGGAAGCGGAAGTGCCGATAATCGTCAGGGGCGCAGCGCAGGTTGTTGCCGTAATGGGCGACGTGGTGCAGATAATGGACCTGCAGAGCTACGAAACATATGATGTCAAGAAGCCGGCTGAGATAAGCGGCCTTGCCTCCGGCGTTGAAGTTGAATACATCAGGTGGGGCGACAGCGTAAAGATAGTGAGGAAAAAGGGGAGCTAAGGCTCTTTTTCTTCGTTCACAGGCAGGTTCCGATGCCAAGCGTCAGCAAATCCCTCAGCCCGGTTGCAAACCCGAGGATTGCCACAACTGTTTTTGCAAACCCAGCCAGGTTCTCCCTCCTTATCTCCCTGTCAATGTAGTAGATTATCACCAAAACCAGGGCGATTTTCATAAACACGAAGGACAGGGGGAACAGCTCAAGGAAGAAACCGCTCAATGGATGCTGCTCCCCGCACCTGAAGAACTGCGTGGCAACAAACGTTGCGCTGCCGTCAAGCGCCTGCGAGGCAACAACCATGATGTTGAAGCCGCCCCGCAGCAGCACCAGGTTCAGTTTCCTGAAGACAAAAACCAATGCGCCGACAACCGCAGCTGCCATTGCAATTGCAGCAGAAAAGCCGAGCCATTCCTGGAACAGCAGCACCTCAAACGCAGCTAGAGGCAGGGCAAGGATTAAGCCAACGGCTGCAAAAATTTTGATGGAATCCCAGCCGAACCTTTTTGAAAGGGAAAGGGAAACAAAAAGGCAGAAAACCGTTACTGCAGCAATCAGCAGGTAGATTCCAGGCGTTACAAAATAATAAGCCGGCTCAAGGGGATTCCATGACCTTGGAAGGATGCCAGTGTCCTCAAGCACCCTCAAAGCAGAGCCGAGCAGGATGTACGGCAGCAGGGAAAGCATGAAGCGCGCGTTGAACCTGATGCCCTTTCTGTCAAGAAGGGGGTAGATTACAAAGAATGCAAGCGCCAGCATTATTGCCCCGTACACAGCGTACTCAATAGGGCTGTAGATGCCCCTTTCAGCAATCCTCCTTGCGAAGAAATCGTACAAAATCTGCCCAACATCCATTGCAGAGAATTTTTAACTACTTAATTCTTTTATAATATTGCATGCGGACAGAACAGCAGCCCCGGAACCTGAGGGAAGCGCTCAAAGGAAAGCTTTCAAAGCGGGAAATGCAGCACTTGATTTCTTCCTTTGACAGCGTTGGAGACATTGCCGTAATACAGGTGCCGAAAGAGCTTGAGCGCAAGGCAAAGGTGATTGGCACTGCGCTGCTTTCAGTGAATAAGCATTTCAAAACAGTTTGTATGGTCACCGCAAAGCACGGCGGGAAATATCGGGTGCAGCCGGTAAAGGTTATTGCAGGAAAGAAAAACAAGGTTGCTACTTACAGGGAGAGCGGCTGCGTTTTCAGGGTTGATTTGGGAAAGGTTTTTTTCAGCCCACGGCTTGCCACAGAGAGGCTGAGGATTGCGCGCATGATAAAGCCGGGCGAGGTTATCGCAGTGCTGTTCGCGGGCGTTGGCCCCTTTGCAATAGTTTTTGCAAAGCATTCCGCAGCGCAGAAAATTTTTGCAGTAGAGCTTAATCCGCATGCGGTAAAGCAGATGAAAGAGAATATTGTATTGAACAAGGTGCAGGGGAAGATTGAGGCGGTAAAGGGAGATGTGCGGAGGGTTGTGCCTGAGATGCTTGCGAGAAAATGCGACAGGGTTGCAATGCCGCTTCCTGAAGGCGGGGAAAGCTTTCTGGGCAGTGCGCTGGAAGCGCTGAAGCCAAGCGGCGGGACAGTGCACTTTTACAGGTTTGTAGAAAAGGCTGAACCGGAAAAGCCGCTTTTGGAGACAAAAGCGGCTGCGGAAAAAGCAGGTATGCGGGCAAAAACCCTTTTCAAGAAGAGGGTGAGGAGTTTCAGCGCAAGCAAGGAACAGGTTGTGGTTGATTTTTTCGCGAAAAAGAAAGCGCACTGATTTTGTTTGGGATTGGCAGCCTGGCAATTGGCTGTTTAGCCAGGGCTTATTGTTACCAGTTTCGTTTGCTTCACGCCCCTCAATGCCTGCAGTTTTGACGCGAGCGCATTGATTTTTCCTGCATCAGCCTTCACGATTAACACTTCCAGGCAGTTCTCTTCATCCAGATGCAGGTGCGTGTTGGAGTTTATCAAGTCGTGGAAATGATGCTGCACCTCAATTATCTTTTCCGTGACGCCCCTCACGGTGTGGTCATAAAGGATTGTTATTACCCCAAAGCCGGCTTCTTTCTCTTCACTCCATTTGTAGTCCATGATATAGCTTCTTATTGCATCGCCAATTGCCTTTGACCTGCTGGCATAGGCTTTCTTTGCGATTAGCCTGTCGAATTCTGCCAGCAGCTGGGCTGAGAGGGAAACACTGAACCTTGTAACTTTATTCATCTTATGGCCCCCTCAAGAAGTATTATCAAGCAATGCTTAAAGTGTTACGAAAATAGTATTTTTATTACTATTGCTTTTTTTATAATGTAAAAAACAGCACGGGGCGAGAGCATGGCTTGTTTTTTGGCACCAGCCGCAGTCGGGATAATTACAACAATTCTAAGAAAGAGATTCCCGAAGCAATGGCATGTCAACTGGCTGAACACAATGATTTTTGGCGGGGCAGCAGCATTGGCTGCAGAGCACGTCGCGCACCAGGAAATTGTTCCCTGGCCGCCATTTTTGACTGCAATGAGCAATCCGGCAGATGCTGCAGCAATGCTGGGGGAGATGGCTGCAGTGGGAATACCGATGGCGATTGCACTGATTTTAGCCTGGATTGCAATAGTTGCCGTATATGAAAAGGCAATAGCGGCAAGAACTGCGCCAATGAGCACGCTTGGGGCGTGAATGGAGGGCAAGCGAGGCAATGGGAATGTGGCTTATTACAACTCTTATTGCGGCGGCTGCAGCGACTTTAGCATTCTTCCTGGTAAAGAACAAAAAGTATAAACTTGAACTCTTGGCATTAATGCTCTGGGGAACTTTCATAATGATTCTGGTTGACCATACAATCGCCTTCATCAGTGAAGGCGGGGAATTCATTGAGGTTACAACTGACGGGCTTATCCCAAGCGCTGCAATGCTTGGAATTGCAATGCTCGCGCCAATAGCCGCAATTTGGGCATTTGCAGTTTATGCAAGTTCAGGAAAGGCAATCCACAAGGGACAGATGTCTTCGGATTTAAGGCAATAATCGGGGTTTACTGCCCATACAATAGCAGATGGTGTTAAAAAAAGTTCCAAGGAAGTTTTTCTCATGCAATTGTACGAAAGTGCTTTCGGGATAAAGTTTTCAAGGCGAAGCGTGCTGCTTCTGGCTTTTCTCGCGGTTTTCCCGAACCTTCTCGGGATGATTGTGCTGCCAACCCCTTTTGGGTTCAAGTTCCACCTGTTCCAGATACTGATTTTCCTTGCGGCGCTGCTTTACGGGAAATATGGGGGGGCGACAGCAGGGGCATTCGGCAGCATTTACACTGCAATCGCATTGAACAACCCCTACATTGTCGTTGGAAACATAATCCTCGGGTTTTTCACCGGGGTTTTCGCAAAAAGGACAAAAATAGTTTTTGCTGTGCTTGGGGCATACGCAATACAGGTTCCGTGGCTCTACTTCACTGATTTGCTCGCTGGAATGGCCGAGCCGGTTGTGAGGGGCGCAATTGTTGCACTGCTGTTCAGCAACATTGTCTGGGCAGTTATCGCAGGGCTAACTTATAAAAGAATTCGCAGCCTAATTCAATAGTTCAACCACTTCCCAGAGAAGATGAAAAATGGCGCTTAGGCTGGTTTTCCTCGGACCGCCCGGGGCAGGAAAGGGGACAATTGCCCAGAGACTGTCGGACAGATACGGCTTGGTGCAGATTGCAACTGGCGATTTGCTGAGGGAGGAGGCAAAAAAGCAAACAGTGCAGGGGAGGAAAATAAGGGAGCTGATTGATTCTGGGAAGTATGTAGAGGACGAAATAGCCGCAAAGCTGGTTGAAGACAGGCTTGCCGAACTTGGCAAGGAAAAGGGGTTTATTCTGGACGGCTTTCCCAGGACAATCAAGCAGGCTGAACTGCTGCAGGAAAGCCTTGGCAAACTGCATCTGCAGTTGGACGCTGCACTTGACATTGAGGCAAGCGATGAGACAATCATTGAAAGGCTGGGTGCAAGGGTGCAGTGCAGCAAGTGCGGCAGGATTTACAACCTGAGGAACATTCCGCCAAAAGACAAGGGGAAATGCGACGCGTGCAGTGGCACCCTGGTGCACAGAGAAGATGACAGGCCGAGCGTGGTAAAGATGCGGCTTGAAACATACAGGCGAAAGACAAAGCCTTTAATTGATTTTTACGAGGAAAGGGGCTTGCTGAAAGTGGTTGATGCGAACGCCGGCCTGCAGGAAAACATGCAGAATGTTGAAAAAGCTTTAAGCGAATTAAAGAAAGGGAAAAACAATTGAATTAAAAATGGGTGTTTTTCATGGTTGACTGCGTTATAGTTGGAACGGTTGCATTTGACTCAATCAAAACGCCTTTCGGCTCTGTTGAGAGAACCCTGGGCGGGAGCGCAGTATATGCGGGAATCGCTGCATCACTCTTCTCAAAGCCGGGCATTGTAAGCGTTGTGGGAAAGGATTTCCCTGCAGGGCACATCCAGCTGCTGAAAAGCAAGGGCATTGACACAGCCGGAATTGCAGAGGCGGAAGGGAAAACCTTCAGCTGGAAAGGCGAGTACGGCCTTGACATCAATGCTGCAAAAACACTGCAAACTGATTTGAACGTATTGCAGCACTTTGAGCCAACGCTTCCGGAAGGGTACAAAAAAGCGGAATTCCTTTTCCTCGGCAACCTTGACCCAGAACTGCAGTTAAAGGTTTTGGGGCAGGCGCGCAAGACAAAGCTTGTGATAGCGGACACAATGGACTACTGGATTGAAAGTAAGCGGGAAAAGGTGCTTGAGATTGCAAGGAAAGCAGACATCTGCCTTATGAATGATGCGGAAGCCAGGCTGCTGTTCAAGACTCCTAATCTTGTGCAGGCAGCGAAGAAAATCCTGGAACTGGACAGCAATCTCGCGATAATAAAAAAGGGCGAGCACGGCTCACTGCTCTGCACCAAGCTTGGATGCTTTGTCGCCCCAGCCTATCCCCTGGAAAACGTAATCGACCCCACCGGCTGCGGCGACTCTTTCGCCGGGGCAATGGTTGGCTTCCTCGCAAGGCAGGGCAAAGTCAATGAGCAGCTGATGAGGAAGGCGATAATCTACGGCAGCGCTGTTGCGTCATTCAACGCAGGGGGAATGGGCCTTGAGAAAATGAAGGCTGTTTCGCTGGATGATATTAATAAAAGGTTTGGGGAATTCAAGGAAATTGTGAGGTTTTGATATGGCGTTTGAAGTAAAGGACGTGAAGCTGGCAGGGCAGGGGAAGATGAAGATAGATTATGCTGCAGAGCAGATGCCTGCGCTGCTGCGGATAAGGGAACGGTTTGCAAAGGAAAAGCCCCTGAAGGGCATTACTGTCGGAATGGCGCTGCACGTCACAAAGGAAACAGCAAACCTTGTTAGGACTCTGACAGCAGGCGGTGCGTCTGTCGCAATCACCGGCTGCAATCCCCTGAGCACGCAGGATGACGTTGCGGCAGCGCTTGCAAAGGAAGGCGTGAACGTCTTTGCCTACAAGGGCGAAACAAGGAAAGACTATTACAGGTACTTGAACAAGGTGCTGGATTTTAAGCCGAATGTAACTGTTGACGACGGCTGCGACCTCATCAGCGAAATCCATTCAAAGAGGCAAGAACTGCTGCCCAGCCTTATTGTTGGGACAGAGGAAACGACAACAGGCATTATCCGCCTGAGGGCAATGGAAAAGGACAAGGCGCTGCGCTACCCCATTATCGCAGTTAACGACAACAAGACAAAGCACCTGTTTGACAATTTTTTGGGGACTGCGCAGAGCACGCTTGACGGAATACTGCGCTGCACCAACTTGTTATTTGCGGGCAAGAGGGTTGTTGTCTGCGGCTACGGCGACTGCGGCAGGGGCGTTGCATTGAAAGCAAGGGGCTTGGGGGCAAATGTTATCGTGTGCGAAGTGGATGCAGTGAAGGCACTGCAAGCATGGGGCGACGGTTACAGTGTAATGCCGATTGCGGAAGCGGCAAAGGTGGGGGATGTTTTCATCACGGTTACCGGCGACAAACGCGTTATAAGGATGGAGCATGTAAAGGGGATGAAAAACGGCGTTATACTTGCCAATGCAGGGCACTTTGACGTCGAAATAGATGTTGCTGCTCTGCACAGGGAAGCAGAGGGCAAGAGAAGAATCAGGTGGCAGCTGGACGAATACGTTCTGCCGAGCGGGAAAAAGGTTTACCTGTGCGCTGAAGGCAGGCTTGTTAACCTTGCTGCAGCTGAAGGGCACCCAAGCGAGGTAATGGATTTAAGCTTCTGCGGTCAGGCGCTTGCAATTGAATACGGGGTAAAGAACAAAGGGAAGCTGCTACCAGGAGTGCACTTGCTGCCGCAACAACTTGACCACAAGATTGCGGAGCTGAAGCTCAAGGCAATGGGGATAAGGAAGGACGAGCTGACAGCGGAGCAGAAAAAGTATCTCAGCTCCTGGAAAGAGGGAACCTAACTTACTGTGCAGCGGACAATCACTTCATTGCCTCCCACAGCACCTGCTCCCTTGGCTTTACCGCAATGCCCTTGTTTGTTATTTCAAAGGGGTGCACGTTTTTGCTGTGGGCGGTGCCCCGCATTTTTCTGACGAAAATGCTTCTGTGGGGCGGAATGAAGTATAGGGCGATTACGCCGTCGGCAACAAATTCCTCGATACCGAAGGCGCTGAACTCTGTTCTTCCCTCCCTGGTTTCTGCGGTGAAGACTGTTGTGCAGTCCAGTTCCTTCAACCCGTCCAAGAGTTCAAACAACTTTGGCCTGAATTCCGTGCGCTCCATCCACACTGCAAATGCAGTCGTTGAGTCAATAACAAGGCGCTTTGCGCCCATCTCGTTAACTGTTTTGGCAACCAGGTCAAGCTCTTCGTTTATTTTGTCCACAACCGCTTTTGCGTCCCTCGCATAACCCAGATTCATCTTGTAGATGTTCATCAGCTTTTTTTCCTGCAGGGGCTGAATGTCCCAGTCAAAGCTCTGCATGTCCCAGCTGATTGCCTTCATATTGCTTTCAATCGTTACAAAGACGCCGGGCTCAGCGAACTGCCTTGCCCCCTCATAAATGTACTGCATGCTCAGAATGCTTTTCCCTGTGCCATTTGCTCCGCTGAGCAGAACACTGCTGCCCTCTGGCAGGCCACCTTCAAGCAGCTGGTCAAGGCCGAGGATGCCTGTCTGGACGCGCCGCATAGCAAAAAACCTAAAATATATTGGTTATTGTTATTAAAACGTTTTTCTCTTCCCCCCCCTGCAAGGGCAGGAAGAAAAGCATTAAATACAGTAAGCGCCCCTATTTTTTGTTATGCCTGACATGCCTTCAAACAACGCTGAGCAGCATCCGCAAGGCATGCAGGAAAAGGTTGATTTGGTTGACCTCATAGAGCAGCCTGCCTGGAAAACGATCCTGATTGATTTGGTTAAAAGCGAACGAATGAACCCCTGGGACATTGACCTGGTTGAACTGGCGGAAAAGTACTGGCAGAAAATCCAGAACATGGAGAGGAGCAGCCTGAGGATTCCTGCAAACGCAATCCTCGCATCTGCTATCTTGCTCAAGCTAAAGGCAAGGACAATCAAGCTCAGCAGCATTGAGGAGGAGGAAGAGGAAACAAAGGAAATAAGCCAGGAAGAGATGGCGATGATTGAAGAAAGCATTCCGGAGCTGAGGGGCCAGAGGCAGTTCAGGGAGGGAAAGATAACGCTGGACGAGCTGGTTGTTTCAATTGAGCGGATTCTGCTGAAAACAAAGCAGAGGCAGTCAATCCTGAGGCAGAAGGAAATCCCTGAATTCAAGTTCTTCCTGGAAGAGAAAAACATCGAGCAGAAAATAGAGGAGGTTTACAGCAGGATAAAGGAAAGGTGTGACAGCCAGGGGCTTGTTACCTTCACTGCATTGCTGGACAAGCGCACGCCCCTGGAAATGGTTGAGTGCTTCATTCCACTGCTGTTCCTTGTGAATGGGGGAAAGCTGAACGCCTGGCAGGAGGAATGGTTCGGCGAAATAATGATTAGCATAGTGAAATAGTAGGTTTTTAAACTCTTGCTGCCATATTATTAGTAATATGGGGGATGAAAAGGGAGCTAAGACCTTAGAGAAATTAATTAAGCGGATTGAGGAAAGCAAGGAAATCTCTGAGGTAAACAAAAAGCTTATTCTTGAGTATGATGCTGAGAGGGAAGCCCAGGGCATTGGGGCAAACGGTAAGGTGCCTTCAAGCAGGATTCACTTCATGAGAATTGTTTTTCTTTTGAATGACAAACTCAAAAAGCCTTTTAAGAAAATGACAAAGCAGGAGCTGATAGCTTTTGTTAATGAGCTGGGAAAGATGAAGAAAAAGAACTACGGCAAGGCCCTGGAATTAAAGCAGTTGACCGCGAGTAAAGGCGAAATTACATCCCCGGAAGTAAGGGAACACTTTGACATCAACCGCTTTTATTCAAGAGTCCTGATGAACAATATTGCGAAGGAATGTCCCGAGGACTTCAAGCTCAAGCTAGGCAGAACAGCTCCGCATCCCAGGCCACACACGCTGACCTTTATCGGAAAAAATGCCAAGAAATTTAGGGCGGAAGAGAAGCAGCGCTATTCCGAGAAGTCAATCAACACTTTCAAGTCGCAGCTTAAATGCTTCTTCAAATGGCTGGATAAGGAAGACATCATTAGTTGGATTAAAATCGGCAGAGACCGGTCAAAGCTCCCGAAGGATATTTATTTCCCGGCGGAAATTCTTAATCTGATCAAGGCCGAGAACAACATCAGGAACAAGACCATTATTTCTGTTTTATATGAGAGCGGTGCCAGGGCTGCAGAGTTCCTTGGCCTGAATATCGGAAGCTTGAAGCGCGACAAGTACTCTTACATGGTCGTGGTAAGCGGCAAGACAGGGGACAGGCCAATAAGGCTGATTAAATCAATTCCATACATTACCCAATGGCTTGCGGTTCATCCCTTTAAGGATGATCCCAATGCCCCCTTATGGGTTTCAAGCTCAACGAGAAGCCCTGACAAGGCAAGGCTTGATGAGAACAACCTAAACAGGCTGCTCAAAAGATCGTCAAGACAGGCCGGCTTCAAGAAGAACATTTACCCGCACCTGATGCGGCACAGCAGGCTTACAGAGCTTGCAAAGACTTTGACTGAGAGCGAGTTAAGGCTTTTTGCTGGCTGGGGAAAGGATTCTGACATGGTTGAAACCTACGTGCACCTGTCGCACAGGGATCTCGATAAAGCAATTCTGAGGCAGGAAGGCCTGCTCGAGGAAGAGGAAGATGTGGATGTCTTAAAGCCAAAGACCTGCGAAATATGCGGAAAGCAGAATTCTCCAACAGACAAATTCTGCCTGCAATGCGCAACACCGCTGGACATAAGAACAGCATTGGAGCTGGACAAGCAGCAAGAGCTAATGAGCAGCGGAAGGGAAAGAATCGAGCTGATGGCATTGAAAGAGGGCCTGGAAAAGATGATGCAAAAAATGAATGCGATGGAGCAGAGGCAGATTAAGGCATAAATCACAAATTTTTATCTTGCAGGTAGTGCAGCATCAAGTGGTTCCCTGACAGGCGAATCCATCTTATAAATTCATTTACCTCAGATGCAAACTTAGCCCTCTGCTTCCTTTTGAGTTTCTTCGCGAGTTTTCTTTCGTTCACCAGCAGGTAGTCTATAAAGTAATCGCCAACAGTGCTCAAATTAAACTCCGTGTCTAATGACTTTTTGTACTTGGCCCAATCACTTATTTCCTTATTCCCGCAGTGGTCTTTGCGCCATAACGGATGCCTTGCAATCGTCTGCAGGTATGGCCTGACAAGATTGGGAAGCTCCTTAAACTCTTCGACAACGTGCTTGAATTCGCCGTCAGTATATCCTTTCTTTATAATCATTTTTCCAAAAACAAATTCCGGATTTATATCATAAACAGCTCCGGGTTTGCGGCCAATGTATTTTTTTTCAGGAAGTTTAACGATAAGGCCTTCTGTTTCCAATTTTGTCTTTATTTTTGAAACGCGTCCTTTCGAGTACTTGGTTTCTTCTCTTATTTCCCGCTGGGTTTTGAGCTTTTCCGCTATGCAAAGAAACACCTCTTTTGACTGCTCGTGAGTCCAGATATTTGATTCGTAATCATTCTTGCGTTTTTTCTTTGATTTTTTCCTTGTAGATGTTTTTTTCATATGGGTTACCTCAAACAGGTGTATTACGGTAACTCTTATATAGAAGCCTATTTAAACATATTTATCGATATGTATGGGAAAAAAATTAATGACTATTAGCGGAGAAGAAAGGGACCTGTCCCTTATTCGAAAGTATTGTACTGAGCACGGGCGAATTATTTCAGCCTTCATGGTCGATTCAGCAGTCCAAAAAATAAGAGAAGAGGCTGGTGAAACATGAAGGAAAACGCGAAGGTCTGCGAGAGTTGCGGCCAGCCGATTGAAACACTCGAAGAACTTGAAAAGCGGGTTGGCCAACCAATGGTTTTTTTGTTTAAAGAATATGAACGCTGGAAGGAATTGAAAGAAAAAGGGGAAAAGAGAGATGAACAGACTGACTGACAGACCGGGAAGTGAGCTAGTTGGATTTGCCTTTTGAAGAATTCAAGGATAAGAGAGTCAGGCTGCTGACTACTGATTTTGGCCATGACTTAACATATACTGGGAAAATCATTCGGGTAACAGATACTCACATCTGGTTTATCGACAAGTTCAACAGACCCTATGTTTTCGCGATCGTTGCAATTAAAAAGGTAGAACTGCAGAGGAGCGATTGCGATGAGTGAAACCGATGACGAGAACACGATAGAGCTGCTGAACAAGCAACTGAACACTGTTTCTGCGCTGCGCAAGCTTACCTTTTTCGAGATCGAGCAGCCCAAGGGAACATTCTGCATGCGGCCGCAGCTGCATGTATTAATTGTCAAGCCTTTCGGCATGATCAAGTCTGGCAACATACAGCAGTTTGAGGAAGTGCTGAAGGATGATGTTGTTATAAGGGATGAGCTGACAAAGCCCGCAATACTCGGCACCATCTCAAAGGACAAAACATATGTGGCCGGCCTGCCTGGGGAGATAGGCGGAAAGGTTCTCGTGCTTGACGAGTTCAACAACATCGAGGCTTTCGGCCAGAAGGCTCTTTTAGGGATTCTTGAGAACCAGCGGATCAACAGGCAGCTGGGCTTTGCTGTTTCCGAGCCACAAACAATCCGGCCGAACGAGTGGACTGATTTAAGCGTTACTAACGGGAGCATTGAAGGAACCGTGAATTTCTCGTGCATAGCCTTCGCCATGTTTTACCCGAAGCCAAAAAATAATTCCTTGTTCGAGGAGAACCCACAATCGCTTTTGGGCCTCAAGTCAAGGTTCTGCCCCAACTTCAGCTGCCCCGAGCACAGCGAGCTCATGGATGCTTTGCGTGGCGGGCAGGCCTTCAAGCTCAAGTATTACGGCCTGCCAGTGCGCCGGGTTTTCATTGAGAAGGATGCCTACTCGCAGTACATCGATTTCTACGCCAAGTTCACTGAAAGGTTTGTGGACACGATTCTGGAAAAGGACCAGGTAGGTTTCCTTACGCGGGTCAGCTCCGACATCCTCAGGTTTGCTGCGCACGAGGTAATGGACAGGGACTCCCCGCAGAATACAATGCTGAAGATCTCTGATGCAGGCGTCTTAATCGACCAGGCCGAGAAATGGACTGAGGAGCTACTGAAACAGTACATGTACGAGGAAAGGGCAGGCACTTACGAGGAGTTTGCCAAGCTGTACAACGAGAGGCCGAACGAGGCCAATCGGCTCTATGCCCAGAGGCTCAACAAAAGCATCAGGCAGATTCAGCGCTGGAAGAAAAGGCTGGCGGAAACGCAGCTGGTCGTTGAAAGGGATGTGGTAACATGACACTACATGACGCCCCATGGCACACTTTGTCACCCGTGACATTCCCCAGAATACAGAGAAGGGCGACAGCTACAACTACAACCTCTATAAATACGCAGATGTCACGGTGTCATCATACGACAGGGCGTGACAGACCATGACAAGAACAGGAGTTGAAATGATGGAAAAAGCAAGCCAACACAGGAGCCAAGTGAGGGAAATGGCTATCCGCCTGCCTGCTGGACAGCATTTTTTTGTCTTCAGGGCGGAACAAAGGAAAAAAGGGGGCTTTTTGAGGTGCCAGGGCAGGTAATTAAGGGGGCTGGAATTTTGAAGCATAAACTGTCCTATATGGATTCCAGGGGAAAAAATTCGCAGGAAACGCGTTTTGTGGGCTTTCCAGGGGGATTTGTGTTTAGGCAATTGCCGAAGCGTGTGAAAAAAAGAGAAAAAGTGGGGAATTTCATGGGTGTTGAAGAGAGAATATTGAAAAAGCACGGATTTCAGTGGTATCTGGATTTGAAGAGGGAAATTCAAGGCAAAAGAGGTGTTTTGTTTGAGTGATTCTTATAATGAACAGCAAAGAATTTGGGAGCGAATGCAGGAAAAGAAAAAGGCTAAACAAAGGGCTTATTCTGATACATCTGAAGGAAAAATAACAGAAAAGAGGTGATGTGGTGGATAATAAACAAAGGCATGAGTTGACGGTTGAAGAACGTAGGAGAGGCGGCAGGGCGACTAGTGAAAGAAAGAAGAAAGCAAACGCCGTGCGGGCCCTGAAGCACGGCCGGTATTCGAAGTCAGAGGTATTGAAGGGCTTTGAGTTCTGCAGCTCCTGCATTTACAGAGATTCGTGCATGGCCTTCAAGCCCGGGCAGGCATGCCCGCTCAGGCTGACGCTTTTGAAGGAAGTCAACAAGGTGGCTGGCCCTGAAGGCGCGCAGAGCTGGTTGAATGTGCTGCTGAGAGGCATGCAGGACCTGTATGTTCTGTCTAAGACGTCTGGGGATCCGGCGGCTGCCCTGCAAAAATTCATGCGGTTGTGGATCGAGTTCGGTCGGATAATGTTCCCGCGAAAGATTGAGGTAAGCGGCCAGGACAGGGAAATCAAGGTAATTTTTGGCGAGGATGATGAGGATGGCGCAGATAGTGAGGATTAGGTTCAAGGCCCATGAGAAGCAGCAGCAGGTAATCGATTCCCCTGCAAGGTTTAGAGTGCTTGCAGCAGGCCGAAGGTTCGGAAAGTCTTACTTGGCTTCTGCCGAGGCCATTCGCTTCGCCCTGAAAAAGAAAAGGCAAACAGTGTGGTGCGTTTCACCGATTTACGCGCAGACGCGGAAGCTTTGGCGGATCATAATGGAACTGCTTCCGGAGAAATTAATTAGGAACGTGAACAGGAGCGAGCTTGCGATTGAGTTAGTCAACGGCAGCACGATATGGTTTCGTTCAGCGGACAACCCGGATTCGCTGAGGGGCGAGGGCGTGGACTTTCTGGTGCTCGATGAATGCGCCTTGATCAAGCGCGCGGCCTGGGAAGAAGCCTTAAGGCCTTCCTTGAGTGACACCAAGGGAGCGGGCCTTTTTATCAGCACGCCGAAGAGCTTTAACTGGTTTCATGAACTGTATGCGTCAGCAGCGGAAGAAACCGAAATACAGTCCTGGCGGTTTCCAACATCAGCTTCCCCTTTTGTCGATCCCGAGGAAATTGAAAAAGCCGAGAAAAGCCTGCCGCAGATTGTTTTCAGGCAGGAGTACCTGGCCGAGTTCATTGATGAGGCTGGCTCTGTTTTTAGGGGAGTGAATGGATGCATTAGCGGCGAATTGGAAGAGCCGGAGCAGGGAGCAGAGTATATTTTGGGTGTTGACCTTGCAAAGCATGCGGACTTTACTGTTTTGTGCGTGTTTCATGCTGAAAGAAAACACCTTGTTGCTTTCCAGCGTTTCAATGAGATTTCCTGGCCGTTTCAAAAGAGCAAAATTGTTGCATTGGCCAAAAAATACAATAATGCGAGAATTATTTTGGATTCAAGCGGTGTGGGCGATCCTATTTTTGATGATTTGAGCAACCAGACGGACGTGGAAAGTTTCAAGTTCACTAATGAAAGCAAGGCCAAGCTCATTGAGTCGCTTTCGATTGCGATAGAGCAAAGACAGCTAACGTTCCCGAATATTCCCGAGCTTGTTAATGAACTACACGCTTTTGGATTCGAGGTTTTGCCAAGCGGTCGAATGCGTTACTGCGCGCCAGGGCACCTGCATGATGACTGTGTCATCGCGCTTGCTTTGGCCTGGAAGGAATGCAAGGACTACCGCTATGTTGATCCTGAATATCCTGCCGGGTATCCGATCTATTCCTGGGAGAGCTGAAAGGGGAAAGCCATGAAAGAAGAAACTGACTGGACGGATGTGATGCTGTATTTGAGGGAGCAGGTAAACAATCGCAGGATAGAGATTCCCAACGACAAGAAATTAATTGACAGCTTGCTCGCTGTGAAGGCAAACCCGGACGGCACGGTAAACACGGCCACAATGAATAGCCGGGTAAGGTCATTGGCACTGGCGATCTGGGCAGGAAGAAAAAAGTAAAGTAAAAAAACCCTGAGGAAATTCGGCAGGAGCATGGCTGCAATCAGGAGCAACTACTGTTAAGCTGCTTAACAGTAGTCATAAGACAGGAATAAGAAAAAAAGGAGTAAGTGGTTCAGCAGAACCTTTGCCTGATTCTTCTCGGAGTATTGCTAAGTTTTTGAGCAAAAAAGGCGCGGCAATCAAAGGTGCCACCGAAAAGTATATTAATGATGGGATACATATTGGGATACAGAAGAATGTTTTTGGGGGAGTGATTTTTATGCCGAAAAAAACTTTTGAACAACACATGGGGGAAGTCAATGCCCTCCCTGAAGAAGAAAGGGAGCAGGAGCTTCGGATCAGAGTCGACCAGGCAGTCATTGACAAGCTCAAGGAATTCAAGAAAGAGCTGGACGCGCCAAGCTATAACAGCGCGCTGAGGAAATTGCTGGGCGTGAAGGAGAACGAGCCGGTGGTTGAAAAAGCCATCGCCAGGATCCAGGAGAACATCGACAAGGAAAAAAAGATTAGAAAGCTTAACAAGAAGCTACAAGCAGAGATAAAGAAAAAGCAAGGGGGAAATTGAAATGAATAGTTTTGAAGAACTTGAAGAAGCACTGCTGGAGTCAGACAGGTGGGTTGATGCCAGCAGGAGAACTGATTCCAGCGACGCCAGCGTTTACGAGCAGGCAGCCCAGAGGATTCATGACCTGAACGAGGTCAAGGTGGAACAAGAGCAGAGGTTTACCGAACTGAAAGAAAAAGTAGAGAAGAAAAAACTCGCGGACACCAAGGAAAAGCTGCTGAAGGAAAAAGAGGAGCTGAAGAAAAAGATTGCCGACCAAAAGGCAATGAACGCCGAGCTTGACAGGCAGGCAGCATCATTGAGAGAAACGTTGCAAGATTCAAAGAGGCACGGGCGAAAACTGTTTGCGGACGCGGACCTGGAAATAGATAAGCTGAAAGAGGCCAGGATGAACATTTTCCAAAAAGCGCACTCTTTGCCGGAAGACAAGATTTCATCAACTGAATTAGTAGAAAAAAAGAGCTCGGTTGTAAGCGATACTGCTCCAAGCAGAAAAGTATTGTGCTACGATGGCTTGGACCCAATCATCGACGAATTGAAACAGAGGCGCATGAGGATTTTCCAGGACGCTCGAAGAGGTGGCAACTGATGCATGACAAATTCGATTTGAACCCTAGCAACGATGAGAACGAAAAAGTGGCTGTTCCCTCTTTCAAGATGCAAGCCGAGGAAAACATCCCATTCGGCAAGCTTGTTTCGAGAGGAGAAGGGGAAACAGTAAAATTAACAAGCAGCAATGATGACAAGGCGCTGGGTGTTGCCGCCCAGTACGCAGCAACCCGGGTAGACAAGCCAACAGGATACAACAAAGATGAAAATGTTATTGTGAAGGCCCTGCTCCCTGGGAAAATCTATCTCTTGTGCGCTACTGCTGAAGTTGAAAATAACAAGTACGTGTGCTGTTCGGCTGACGGTAACATTGAAAAAATCGAGCCAAGCGCAGAGAGCAGCCACAAAATAATCGGGATTGCCCTGCAGCATATCGGGGCCGGTGGTTGGGGAAAGGTTCTCATAAAATAGCGGGATGTCTTGGGAGCTTAATAAAGTTGATTCCATCCATAAGCATGGCTCCCAAGGTAACAGCAAAATGCTACTTGCTTTTCTCCAAGGCAGTCGCTATTTCTTTCCCCAGTCTTGTTCTACGATAAATTTTTCCAACCCTTGCCTTTGGGTTAATGCATTTAACGAGTTTCTGTTTTCGCAGTTCTGTCAGGGCATGGCTTACGTTTGACAGGCTTGTTTCTGTCTTCTCGCTGATTTGCGTCGGTGTCATCGGGCCGGAGATGACAAGCAACACACGCTTTCTGTTCAGGCCGCTGACCACAAACGAAAATTTGTCCCAATCCATGAATTAATGGGAAAACAGCGAATATATACCATCTATTATAAATCGCCTATGAATCAGCTATAGATATTAAAAACACTTTCAAAATAGATATATATGTGGGTGACGTCTTCTCCACGCAAAGAAAACCTCCTGGTAAAAAAGGTTTTGCGAAAGCAGAACCGAGCCTTGCCGGATCGTTAGGCTTTGCGTTGAGAGTTTCCACCCACACATTTTATTACGGGCCTTTTCCAAAAAGAATAAAGAAACAACCCACGCTACAAATATAAGAGGGCATAGGCGGTTGAATGATGCTTGGGAAAAAATCCGTGGCGGTACTTGATGAAAAGCTTTCCACAGGAGTAGCATTTAATACGCTGGCGCACATGGCCTTGTCGTTGGGAAAAAACTCGGATGGCCTGATAGCAAAAGTGGAAATAAGGGACGCATCCGGCACGACCCATAAAGGCCTTTCCGAATACCCGTTTATCATACTCAAGGCAGATTCTGGCAGAATAAGAAAGATTGTAAGCGGAGCCAAGAAAAACGACAGATTGACAGTGGTTGATTTCCCCAAGCAGGCGTACACGGAATATGCTGATGAAGACTTTCAAAAAGCCGTTTCAAAAGCAAAGGAAGAGAATCTGGTTTATTACGGCATGGCCCTCTTCGGACCGGTTGAAGAAATAAACCGGCTAACCAAGGACCTGCCTCTGTGGAAATGAATAGTGCCCCCTAAAGCTTCACGCCGTTTTCCTCGCACAGCCTCTTCAGGTGGGCGATCTCCGACTGAAGCTTGTCGGTGTACTCTGTAAGCCAGTCAATCCTTTCTCCCCTGCGCTTGCACTCTGGGCAATTATAAATATGCTCGTTCATTAAAGATTTATTCCAAGAAAACAGTTAAAATAAAAGCGGAATTTTTGATGGCTTAGTAGAAATTATTATTTCATATATCTTTGTAAAATTTTCTTTAAATTTTTTGTAATTTCTACTGTCATGAGCTTTTGCTGCCTTAACCATATAGTAGGTGCACTGAACAGCTTTCAAAAAATTATAATTTAATTTTTGCATCCAATTCCAGAATATCACAAACAAAGCGTTTAATTTTTTTCCGTGCCTCCAGTTATAAACAATTTCAACTAATAAAATAGTATCATATTTCGCTTTTAAAAGTTTGTTAAGTCCTTTTGCTAATGCTTTGGATTTATTATAGTAACTGTTCTCTTTAGGATAATCCTTCTTTTCATAAAACTGTTGAGCCAAATCGTAATTTATGTAAATTTCTTTTATACGTTTTGCCCCTTGTGTTGCAATTTTTTTATCATAACCCATTTCCTGGATTAAGTTTTCCGTGTTTTTCTGCATTCCATTGTAGTCTGCATTATCATGAAAAATCATTATATTATCCGAAAGCAGTTTTCCTAATTTATTTGCGTTATAGGTAAGCATAAGCATAAATTATTTTTCTAAAATCTGATATTTGAATTCTTTATAATTTTCTAACATGTATTTTCTGGGGCCAAAAACAAGCTCACATTCTTTTGCTCCCTGAGTAACACATTTGGTTTCAACCCAATCAATATCTTCTTCAAAAACAGCAGTAGCCCCTCCTGCATATAATGCCCTACAAAAATGCTCAACAGGTTTATCGGTTTTACTCCTAAAGAATTTGCCCATTGGGGCATTTTCAATATGAAATGTGCCGCTATGATTATACGAATCAAAGTCAACTAATTTATTTTTTCCCCAGCCGCTAGCTGTTGCAGTGTCTATAAGCCAATGAATATAATTTCTTGGCTCAAAGCCGTACTTGTTTCTTACAGATGTTGCCCATTCTTTGTGAAACGATGTTCTAATATCTTCATAAATTTTTGGAATGAGTTTTTCATCTTGAACCATAGATTTTGTAAGGCTTATGAGTATTTCCTGGGGAATTATTAAAGCTCTCTGACCCATTAGGACTATTTCTCCATCAGAAAATGCCAATTGCTTTACCGTCAATAATTTATCAAATATGCTCATTTTCCTAACCTTCTGTCCCGGCTGTAGTATTCCATCAGGATGTTGTCCAGTTTTTCTTTGTCCAGGTCCGGGTAATAGTAGTCGGTGAACACGAATTCCGCATATGCCGTTTGGTAGAGGGGGCAAGTGGAAAACCTTTTCTCATAGCCTGTTCTGATTACCAGATCAATAGGCGTTTTTATTTCCAAGTATTTGTAAAAATCCTCTGGGTTCTTGAGTGTTTCGCCCTTCATTTTTTCTGTTGCCTTCATGATCTCCCACTGGCCATTATAAGCAGCCAGCAGGTTGCATTGCGGCCCATTGTTCTGCTTTGTTGCCCCTTCCAGGTTTTTCATTGCATTCAGGTATTCCTTTGGCAGCAGTTCCCTGTCACCGGCAAAATTGAATCTTATTTTTGCTTCCCTAAACTCCTTGTTTTTTGCCCACTCGTTATAGAGTTCTATCTGTGCATGGAATATGTCTTCCAGGGACTCCTTTTTCCTTTTCAGGACATTGTTCCTGGAGATAGCAAAAATAGATAATTCTTTCACGTTTTTGTCAATTAAAAAATATTTTACTAGCTGCGTTGTTATGTGGTCTGAAATGAATTTGTAGACCACTTTTGCATCTATGTTTTTGGCCTTTGCATACCTTCTGTTCCCGTCAGGGATGACCAAAACATGCTTAAGCATTTTAACAGCCTGCCTTTAATATATACTCTTAAATATATTTATTTAAGCACCTTAAAAAGGTTCTGGAAAGCCCTAATTCGCGAAGCAGAGGCTGTTTAATCGAATTGCCCTAGTTTTTCTTTCTTGGCTTTCTTGAGCGGGTCTTCTGTTATTTCTATTCCGTTTTTCCCTATTTTAAACAGTATGAAGTCTTTAACGTGATTGCTCTCCCTCAGCTTTCTTATCTTGATGCTTCTGAAGTCCTCGACTCCCATTCCAACATGGTACAAAACAATTACTCCGTCTGTCATGAAGTCTGAAACGCCGTCCCTGCTTAACGCTTCCGAATCCTCGGGCTGCTCGCTTATCAGGAAGGATGTCATTTTCTGGCTTCCAAACGCTGCTAGGATTCTTCTGATTTCTTTTCTTTTCAGCCTTTCCTCGGACTTCGGCACAAGACTTAACCCTTCCTGGATTTCTGCAATGTCATAGGGCATGTCGTAGGTTATCTGATCAAGTATTTCAGTTGCCATCGCATCCAGGGAGTCAACCGCAACAATGTCCGCGGAATTATGCTCAACCATTTCAAGAAGCTGGTCGACAACGGGAGTGCACTGCGATTTAATTGCCTTTATCTCTTCCCTGATTTTTGTTTCCTTTTCCAGAACCTTTGATTTTTTTTCTGGGGAAGTGTATTTCAGGTTTCCGAGGTCCTCCAAGGTTTTATTCATTTTCATTATCTGCTCTCTTCTCAGAATGTCGTCCTTGTACAGGTCAAGGTACACCAAATGCAGATGCTGGGTCTTGTTAAAGTTTATCCCGTATTGCGCCATCTGCCTAGTCATCTTCCAGTCAGGCTGCTCCAGTGAAATGTAAACGCAGTTCTTTTTTTCATTCAAGGAATTATGATTTAATATCTGCGACACAAAAGTCGTTTTGCATGTTCCGGTTTTTCCTGCCACAAGGATTGAATCGCCGCTGGGTATGCCTCCGCCCAGTGCTTCATCAAAGATGCTTTTCCCGCTTACATCCTTTATTCCAGTAAGTATCCTGTCCAAATTTCACACCTTTTACAGTAAAGTATTTATATAAAGATATTTATATGTTTTTCTATTATATTAAGTTATTGGGGCTTTAGATGGCAAAAAAGAGCATAAAGGCGGAATGGGAAGAATTAAGCAAGGGCATAACAGAGCCGGCCAGAAGAGTCAGGCGGCTGTATATTATTAGGGACTTTTATACGCATGATGATATTTTCAAGCGGCAGTTCGATGACATTTACAAGCTGGCTGCGGCAAAGGAATGGAAGGCGGAGAAAAGGGACAAGAAGATTGATGAGCTGCTGGATGAAGCAATCCTGCGGAGAACCATGCTCAGCTTTGAGTCAATGAAAAAGAACTATGAGGCAAGGAAAAGGGAGTTTGAGAAAATTGAAAAGGTATTAGGGCCGTTTATTGCAAAGAGCAGGAAGAAAAGGGAAAAAGAGCTGGAAAAGAAAAAGAAGGAGCTAAGGGACGTATTCCAGTCCTGAATTCTGATTGTTGGATGGCAACAAAAATAGAATGGAAATATTTAATCGTCTAATACACTATTCTTCGGGGAAATTTTTATAAGCATCCAGAAAGCGGGAAAATAAGGGATATTGCTCGCTAAAAGAAAAGCTATAAAAAAAGGTTTTGAGCTATTGCAGATATGACTGTATGCTACCCGCAGTTCATTCTGCCAAAATTTCTAGTGCTGTATGTTCCGCTGCTGTTTGTGCATTCAGCAGCTTTGGTTCTCGCAAAAAGGAAGGGCTTTTTCAAAAGCAGAAAGCAACTAGTTTTACTTAATACAGTTATTTTTATTCTCTATACAATTGCGGCCTACTTTTTTTCCTTTGGAATAAATGAATTTGGAGTAATCAACTGCATCGGCGATTGATTAATATGGTGGAAAAAACAAGGGCAATTGCGCTCATCAGCGGCGGCATGGACAGCGCTGTAGCGGCAGCCCTCGCCTTGGAGCAGGGGATGCAGGTGGTTTTCCTCCACTTTGATACCGCTCCTTCGGGAAACACAAGGGGCAAGGAGAAAACACTGAAGCTGGCGAAGCAGCTGGGCGCGAAATTCAGGAAGAAGGTGAAGGTAATTGTTGCGCCCTATTCGCCCGTCCTCTTTGAAATCGCGAAGAAATGCGAAAGGAAGTACTGCTGCGTCCTGTGCAGGAGGATGATGCTGAGGGTTGCAGAGAGAATAGCGGAAAGGCAGGGCGCAAAAGCGCTGCTCACGGGTGAGAGCATTGGGCAGGTTGCATCGCAGACGCTGTACAACCTCAATGCTGAGCACAGCGCAGCTGGCATCCCTGTGATAAGGCCCCTGCTTGGGATGGACAAGCTGCAGATAGAGCAGCTTGCAAAGCGCTTCGCTACTTTTGAAACAAGCATTCTGCCCAGCGCGTGCTGTTGCATTCCGGCAAAGCCTGCCACAAGGGCCTCAAGGGAAATTGTTGGGCTGGAAGAGAAAAAGCTTGGCGTGGAAAGATTGATTCGTGCAGCACTGAAAAAAGCAAGTTAATTCAACACTGTTTTTTGTCCGAACAAAGGTTTAAATATGGCAAAACAATAATCTAAATAACTTTCAGGATTCAGAAGGAGGTGAAAAGGGAGTGAATATTTTCAACGAATGGCTGGACATTTTGCTTTTCAAGAAAAAGCCAGCTGACATTGCAGGAACAAGCCTGGTTCAGGGACTGAAGCACTTGGCCATTGCAAGCGTAATCTACGGTCTGCTAAGCGGCATTCTGTCCTACCTTACAGCGGAACAGGTGGCTGCAGCAAGTGGAATGCCCGCAGGGATTATGGGCGCAGTGATGGGCCCAATAGCGATAGTCGGCTCGATAATAGTGACACCAATCCTAGCAGTTATAGCTATAGTCATAGTGGGAGTGATACTGCACATCTTTTCATTGATAGTCGGCGGAAAGGGAGGCCTGGGCAACTACATTGGGGTACTCGCACTCATTGACGCAGCGCTGACAGGAACAGCAATGCTTGTGATTGCAGTTATTGGAATAATAATAGCTCTGGCAGGCGCTTCCATAGTTGCAATGTCCATCGTTGCGCTTTTGGGCATGCTTGTAGGGCTGTGGCAGCTGGTATTGTGGGTGCTTGCAACGCAGGCAGTGCAGAAGCTGTCGCTCGGCAGGGCACTGATAGCAGTGATAGTGATTCCACTGGCAATAGGGGCAATCCTCACAATCGTGCTCGCAGCAGTGTTCATTGCATTCATCACATCAATAGCAGGCGGAATGGGTGGTTTTCCAGCAGTATAAAAAAACCACCCTCTTTTTTTATTATTCTCTTTTTTACATACGCTTAAATACCGCTTTACTTATTCCTTTTTAGGGGGAGAAAAATGCGCTCACTCAGGCTGGGAAAGCTGTTCGGGGTGAAAGTGGAACTGCACAGCACTTTTGTGTGGCTTGCAATAATTGTGGTAGTGCTGCTTGCAGTCCTGCAGCCCCGGAATTTTCTGCCAATAACCGTGCTGCTGTTCTTCCTGTTCCTCTCAGTGTTCTTCCACGAACTTGTCCACAGCGTTGTCGCAATGCAGAAAGGCTGCAGGGTTGAGAAAATAATCCTGCTGCCGATCGGCGGAATCAGCGTTTCGGAGGAACTGCCAGAAAAGCCCCTTGACGAGTTCTCCATAGCGGTTGTCGGGCCGTTGTTCAATTTCATTGTCGCCGGCACAATACTGCTGCTCGCTTCATTGGTAGTGCTGCCCTTTCCGCAGAACTGGCTGCAGCTTTTCTTCTCAGCACCTGGAAAGTTCGAGGAGGCGATGCTGCGCTATCCCCTGCTCGGCTTGTTCTACGTAAACCTGCTGCTTGGCGCATTCAACCTTTTCCTGCCTGCGCTGCCGCTTGACGGCGGCAGGGTTGCAAGGGCACTGCTTGCATCGCTTTTGGGCTTCAACAAGGCAACGAGGGTGGTGACAAAGCTGAGCGTCTTCGTTGCAATATTCCTGTTTTTGTTCGGATTCTTTGCAGGCAGCATCCTGGTTGCGATAATCGCTGTTTTCATCTACTTTGGCGCAACGCAGGAGAGGGAGCATGCGGCAATAAAGCAGCTGCTTGAAAGGGAGGCAGTGAAAGGGCTGCTGAACAAGAAGCCATTGGTTTTGAAGGGCGGCACAAAGATTGAGAGAGTGGCTGCTTTGATGAGGCAAAAAAAGCAGCTGGCTTTCCTTGTAAGGCTTGGGAAAAAAGAGTTTGCTGTCATTGACATCAATTCGGTTGCAGCAATTGATAAAAGCAAATGGAGAAGCATGACAGTAAGGGAAGCGTGCAAAAAGGTCAAGGCGGTAAAGGAAAACGCAGTAGCATCGCAGGTAATGACATCATTGCTTGGGAAAGGCATTGCAATGCTGCCAGTAACGCGCAGGGGCAGGTTAATCGGCGTGATAGAAGCCAAGGAACTGCGGAAGAGATACGAGCTGAACAAGGTTACGCAGGGGAAATAAAAGGATTAAATACTATCCAAACAATAATTCTTTTACAAGCCGGCGTGGCTGAGTCCGGTTGAAGGCACACCGCTCGAAACGGTGCAGGCCGAAAGGCCTCGCAGGTTCAAATCCTGCCGCCGGCGTAATACGCAGAGTTCAAATCCGAAACCATTAAAAATTCCTGACTCACAGGAAATGGAAGGTGAAGGATTTGAACAATCAACCTGAATTGGATTTAAGCGTTTTCCAACTTGAATTTGACACCCACCACAGAGGAAAGCAGTGCGTAAGGGAAATTCAAGGCCTTAGGGAGAACAGACATCCAAGCACTGGCAAACAAATTTCCACAACAAACCAGAGCAAGCTCTTGGATTATGCTGGGTGGATGATTCACAGGATTAAACGAGATGAATTCAGTGTAAGTAGCTTTGAAAAGAATCTGAGCGAGGCCTGGAAGTTCTGCCTTTTTCTCGGTGGATTGCCTGCGGAAAAGCTTGAAGAAACAAGGCTGAATGAGTGGTGGGAGCAAGAGCTGAAGCGCTATGAGGAAAAGAAAATAAAATACTGGACTCTGTGCAAGGAATTGGAATGCTGCAGAAGCTTTCTCAAATGGATCAACGGCTTGAACGGCGGCCAGCGCCTGCCGCTGATGGAATCGTTGATTTTGCCCAAGAGACCAAAACTCACTTTGTTCACAAGAATGCCTTCACAGGAAGAGGTAAAGCAGTTGATTGACGCTGTTTATGCAAGTGACAAGTATTCCTTGCGAAACCAGGCAGTCATGGCCCTGGCAAACGACACAGGTGCAAGAATCTCTGAGATTCTTTCAATGCGCAACAAGCACATTAAGCCGGAAAAGAATTTTCTTGTGGTTAGCTTTCCAGAATCAAAGACTGCGCCACGCACTGTAATAAGCTTCTTGGCAAAACCTTACTTGGAGAAATGGGCTAAGGTTTCCCCTAACAAGAATGCAGGGCCTGAAGCGTTCTTTTTCTGCCAGTGCAACGGCCAGCCAATTACCTATGCGACAATTCGCAAGGCCTTTCACAGGGCGATGGACCGCGTTAAAATTCCTTGGAAGAAAAAGCAGGCAGTGCATTTTTTCAGAAGCACCTTCTCGTCAAGGGCCTTTGACTGGCCTTATGCTCTAAAGCATTATTGGATGGGCTGGGCCTTCAGCGATCACGAAAAGGCTTACACTCATCTTGGATACCAGCAATGTGTTGAACAGTACTTTTCAATGCTGAAGAAGGAAAACAACCCAATGATTGGAGAAGAGACTGCATTTTGGAGTGAAAAAGATACCAGCGACCAGGTACTCCAAAAGCTGTTGGAAGAGAAGCCAGAATTCAGGGCTATGTTGAGGCAGCTCGTGAGGGAAACAATGCATACTTAGGGCCACGGTTTCCTTGGCTTGTATCCTCTTCGCTTCAGTCCCGCGGTTAATCTAGACAACATTTCTCTCCATTCAGCAGTTGACTCATGGATTTTTTGCTCGCTATAGAAGTAGTTCAAAAGACCGCAAACATATCTCTTTTTGTCTCTCTCTTTTTGAATTGTTTCGAACTTAAAGCTTTCAAGATATTCAAACGGGTCTTTTTTAAAATTGGGCATTCTCGACAGGTTATCGTGGAACCTTTCAGTTCCAAGCTCCCAGTCGCCAAGAAATAGATACAATGCTTTCGGATTAGAGATTACTTTGAAAAAATCTTTCTTCAGCTTTTTTATCTCGCGGTGCTCTTCAAATGCAAAAATATTGCAGTAGTCTCTGATGAACTTCTTTGACCTTATCCAACCCAAGTCTTCATCCAGAATTTCGTTATGCAAGAGGAAGCAGACGCGAGCATATGAGTTGTCAAAAATTTTGCGTCCGGAATTATTCGCAACAAAGAACTTTGGCTTCGCATAACCTGCCAATTCTGTTATTAGATTGCCGTGCCTGTTTATTGCTTCAATCCTTTGCCTTACTTTTTGCCTTGGTATGTCCGTTGCTCTTGCAATCTGTGTAATTGTCTTCGGCTCAAAAAAGCATTCAGAGAATATTTGCAGGCGAGTTTTCCTTTTCACTTCGCCCTCAGTTGAATGAGGAGTAAACTCCCTGTTCAAGTGAATTACCTTGTTCATACGGTCAAATTCGGAACGAACCTCGGGAAAAAATTCATAAAGCTGTTTTGCAGACTTCGCAAAATCTATCTCGTTTCTCATCTTTTCTCAGCTTTTCCTTTGTAACCTTTAGTCTCAACCAAAGGTTATATATACTCCTGTTGTAAGGCTTAAAGAACTTGTGATATGAGCGAAAAGCAACGAAGTGAAAGGAAATGAAAGGTTCCAGATTTGAAGGCAAAAAAGTATTAGTGATTTACCGAGAACAGAACGAAACAGCTCATTGTGTTGGCGTTCTGGAAGGAAAAGACAGCAACTACCTGTTTTTGAACACCAGAGATAACTCTCTGGCGATTCCACATTCTTCCATAGTGAAAATTAAGCTTTTCAAAGAAGAAAGAGGAGGCGGCTACTATGAGCATGCTGCTAAATGAGATCAAAAGAATCTGCGAAGAGGAAAAAATAAACTTCAACCAATTCCTGGAAAGAATAAAAAAGAAGGACCGGCCTGGGCCGGTCACAGAAGGCGATTTATTTGGTGGGAGAGACAAATAAAAGAGTTGTGCTTAGGCAAAGGTTTCCGCTTGAAGCCATTCTGGGAGACGCCCCAGATTATTTATTGGCTCAGATAGCTTCCGAGATTCCACAAAAAATGCCAAGAAATGGCAGCGCCATCAGAATCAAGACTTTGAAACAATTATGCGAACTGCTTCTCGTGCAGAACAAAAAGCTCGACCAAATACAAAACCTGATTCTTACAATGACCGAGGTGCACCAAAATGGGCGATGAAGGCAGGTTATCAACTTCTTCTGACAACCTTCAGCATAGTATAGATAATATTTTGAGGTTGGTTGGTAGGTACTTGGTAGCTGACCTAGAAGAGTATAGGGAGAAAGAGGAGGAGTTAAGGTTATCAGTGGTTCTTGACAAGCTAAAGAACCTTTCTTGGAATGACAGCGAAAAGAAAACAATCTACGCGGCCCTAAAGCTTGGAATGACCTATCGCAACGAACTCAAGAGATTGTTTGGCAAAAAGGCCCAAACCTTTTCAGATGCCCTCAATAGTCTGGCTGACAAAGGCTTGATCGAAGTGGTTGAAGAAGGACCTGCGCTTGCTGTGAGAAAGGATTACTTACTCCACAATGTTAATGGCATGTCAAGGAATACTGTTGAAAGAACAATTCTATGCAGGTTAACAACTCCTGCAAAAGCCTTTCTTGCAAACTCAAAAGTAGAAGCCTCCTTAGAAAAGGAAGTGGGAAAGTTGTTTTCTTGCAAGGTTCAGCAGGAAGCAGCAAGATTCAACCAGGTTGTGAAACAGGTGCAAGCAGTAAGGAACAGGGATGTTGAGGAAGAGCAGGCAAAAAAGGAACAACAGACCTTGCAAAACAGGTTATCAAGAAAAGTAGATGAGCTAATAGTGCAGTACGGCCAAGACTTCACTGGCTTTATTGAAGAAATCGAGCAACTAATGCGAGACAACCCTACTCAAAAACAATTCTTGGCAACAAAGAAAAGAAAACTCACAGAATACTACAATGGCAAAAGAGACCGCATTAGCTGGGCGGAAATCATTCGGCAAAAGAAACGCAATTTAGGGCTTGAAACTATTGGAGGTGTTTAAAAATGTCCCAAAATGCCCCAATGAAAAAAATCCAAGTAGCAGCCAGGCAAAGCAAAGTAGCGGACCTTTACCTGAAAAACATAAGCATAAATCGCATCAGCGAAATTTTTGGAGTAGACCGAAAAACGATTCAAAGAGACTTGCAACAGATAAAGTTCAATTTTCGCAGAAGCGTACCAAATGAAGTATCTTACAAGATTGTGAGATATGTTCTTTTCGAACACAGCTTGATATTTCAACAAACAATGGACTGCTTAAACCAAGCAAAGACCCACAAGGATGGTCGGGGATATTTGGAGATACTCAAAAGGCTTTGGGATTCCAAAACCGCTTTCCTTGAAAAGATCGGCATATTTGAAGGCATTCCGGAAATGCTTGGAAAAGAACACGACCTATACGAGCAGACACTTAATTTTACCGAAAAACTCGCAAAAGATTCAGCAAAAAGAAAAAAAGAATTAGACAAAGCTACCGAGCAAGAGAAAATAGAAAAAGATGCTTTACTAGCAAGATTGCTTAATATGCCAGAAAGAAAGAGCAAAAAGAAACATAATCTTTGATGGAAAAGTAATCCTAATTCCAGCCCCATTCTGTGATTTTTCTATTAGCATTGTCGTCGTGTATGATGGTGATGCCAAATGCTGTCTCTATTTCTTTTTGCAGGAGTGCAAAATGTTCCCTGTCTGTTGTAACAAAGAAAAGATTTGGCAAAGTGAGCGATTGTGCCAGAATTTTTTTGTCATTCTCTGGCGGCATAGTTTGCAGTCTGCTTCTGTGCTTGGCATAAAAGCTCTCGACCTTTGGCAAGTGTTTCTCGGAAAGGTCATCGTGCAGGTTTATTTTGGAGATAAACTCCTTAACTTTCACTTCAGCAACTTGCAGGATTCTTCCAATTTCTGGCAGGCCAAAGCCCTTTGATAGAAGTTCTCTCCTGAACAAGGCACGCATTCTTCGAATTTCCTGGTAAACAAGCTCGCAGGTATGCAGTGACATTTGTTTCTCTTTGCACTTTAGAATAAAATCCCGGATAATGATGGCTCTTACAGGTCTGTGCCTTCCCTTAAGAATTGCTCCTTTAACATAGTTCAAGATGGCACAGCTGTCTAAGAAGAAGGTGGAATTTTCATCTGGGCGACTGTTTTCAGCAGGCGTTCTCTGACCCCCCTAGGAATATCGCTCAAGTCATCAGAAGAAATAGACTTGCAAATCTCTTCCTTCTCGCAATAGCTGTCAAGATAATCGAATAACTCCTTTATATAGGCATTGCTCTTGTACTCGTTTTCTTTAAGAGCTTCAAACAGTTCCTTCACAGTCCAGAGAACCTGTCCCCTTTGAACAGGATCTTTCACTTGATCCATTTTTTTCAAAACCGTTTCAATGTGATGCAAATATTCAATGGCGGAATAGAGCGCATCCTCGTCCTCAAGGCTAATCTCAGGTCCAATGTTTTTTTTAATCAAGTTCTGGTAAATTGGAATGTTCTTTTGGAAGCCGTGGGTTATCCGCATTGTTTCTTTGGCGTTCTTGAACTTGTCGACATATTTTTCGTGAACATGATCAAGAATTTGTCTTCCTGTCATTTTGGAATACTTTTCAATTATTTTTTTGGCCCGCTTTCTTTCATCAGCAGAAATTAGGGGCTTGCATTCCTTTTCAAAATACTTTTTGCCTTTTTCAGTTAAAAGGATTTCATGGAAGTCGTAGGGAACACCCCTATGCTCTTCATCCTGAATGAAATCATTTTCAGTGCAGAAATCGATTGTAACATAATCAACAGGGCCTAGGGGATAGTTGCTAATTGGCATGTCATACTTAACATGGCCCTCTCTCTCAATTAGGTAATGGATTTTGTACAGCTTAATTCGCCCGAGAACCTTTCCCACGATGTGCAAGATAAACAAAAACAGTTGAATATTCTTGGTGGGCTTATCCACGGGCATACAACAACCTACCTAACACTACAGGGCCAAAAGCTTTTGCAAGCAACATAAATAACGTGAAACTGCTATAAATAATTTTCTAAAAGGATGTTTTATATATGTTTGCACTCCTCCAAAAAAGCCACTTGCTGCGTGGCAGTTTTTTAAGCTCTTTACCTATTTGCTGTAGATTGTATTTCTGTTTTACCTGGAGCACTTAATCTGGGATGTATGTTAGCCTGTGGTAGGTTGAGAAGTTGAAATACTCATAGTTTTTTATTACGTCGTTGAACTTTTGCTGCATTTCATCCATTATTTTGAGTAACTCGTAGAAATTCTTTACCACAACGGTCATTTCCCAGTCTCCGCCCCCGATTGATTTGATGACCAGGTAAATGTTTTTGTGGTTTTTGCAGTAGTTGAAAAGCTCTTCGTTTCTCCTGGTTGATGAAAGATACAGGTCCACTCTGTAGCCGACAAAGCCCAGTGCTTCGACGTCCAGGTCGAGCTTGTAGCCTACAATGATCTTGTTCTTTTCCATCTTTCTAATTCGCTTAATTACAGTGTCAATTGTTACATGGCATTTTTCAGCTACCTGGGTTAGCGGTTGCCTTGCGTTGTCCGCAAAATTTTTGATTATTTCAAAATCCAAGGCGTCGTATTTTTCCTCTTTGCCTATTCCATAAACTCGTTCTACTATTTCCTCTTCTCTGTCGGCGAAGAACCTCCTGTTAAAGAAGTAGACCGGCGAATAAACAACAAATTCGTATGAAAGAATTTTTGGTTTGAAGATAGAAACTATGTTCTGCCAGGCTTCCTGCAGCTCATTAACTGATTTGACTCCAATAAAGACAGCGAAGTCCCATTTGCCATGAATCCTCGCCACTTCCCAAATCCTTTCATCTTTCATCAGATAGTTCATAAACTGCTGTTCGGCAGGCCTTGTCAACTGCTGCATCTTAACATAGAACCGATATGTGAAAAAACCAAGTTTAGACATGTCTACTATTGCCTTGTAGCCCTTGATTATTCCAAGTTTCTCCATTTTGCCAATGCGGTATTTAACGAATTGTTTTGATTTTCTTACCATTTTTGATAGGCGACGCAGGCTGCTTCTACTGTCCCTGTCTAACTCTGCCAAAATTCGCTTATCATATGCATCCAAAGTATCTATGGTCATATTTTATTACATATTCAATTTATATTTAAATTTATCTTATTTTGTAAAAAATTTACTCTACTTATTTTAATTTACTCTGGATTGGCAATAGTATTATGGCAAAAACAAAGGTTTTTGGGTACTCTGGCGGAACTTTTTCAGAGAAGGAATTAGCCAAGGCCAGGCAAGAAAGAATCCCTCTTACACTTGATTTGGCTGTTCCCTGCAGCTGCTTTAACAATTGCATTTTTTGTGGCTATAGGTTCACTCAAGAAGGAAAAAGGCTTTCAACTGCCGAGATTCTAAGAATAGTTGACGAATTCAAGGAACTTGGAGGAAAGAGCATTAAGATTGTTGGAGAAGGCGAACCATTGCTTAGGGACGATATTCTCAAAATACTTAAATACATACACTCAATTGGACTAAAGCCCGTTCTTTTTACCTGCGGCGATGTCTTGGGTGATGGCGAGTTAGTCAAATCCATCCATGGAATAAACAGTACAAGATTTATTAACAAATTGAAAAAATTTGATATAACGGTAATGCTAAAATATGAAATGGAGAACGAAGACCAGATTGTCGGACGAGAGGGCTTCTCTGAGCTGAGAAACAAGGCCCTGAAATTATTGATAAAGGCCGGGCTTAATAAACCACGCCCAACAAATCTTGGTTTTGGCATAGTTGTTTTGAAAGAGAATGCAAAAGAAATTCCCCTGGCATATGAGATGGCTTTGGAGAGAAATATCTATCCTCTTCTCTGTCCTCTAATGCCTGTGGGCAAAGTAAAAGAAAAGGCATACCGTGAAAAGCTTATGCTAGACAGCAAGAGACTGGTTTCTTTAACTGTAAAACTCCATTCAATTGCCGGCAAAAAAGGAGTTTGTTTAGAAGAGGTTGCAGATTTTCCTGGTGGCTTGCCTTGCGACATTGCAAGAGCCGGCTTTTTCATAGGCAGCACTGGCAACATCTATCTCTGTGAATCCGAAGAAAACATTGGAAATATTAGAAACATGGCGTTGAAAGAAGCTTGGGCAAAAATCCTTGACTTCAAGAATAGAAAATACGCTGGCTGTAGATGGGATGGCAAATGCTTTGAAAAGCGTAGGCTTGGAATAATCCCAAATAATTTTGAATTGAAAGTAAAACAGAAACTTGAGGCGCATTAAGATGCAGATTTACAATACACGAATTGAAATAATGGTTGAGGCAAGGAATCCCAACAGCCTGTTAGACCAGGTAACTGCTTCTTTAACAGAAAAATTTGGAGAGCTTCCCCTACGTTTCGCTATTGTTGATGCAAAGAAAAATAAATTGGTTGTTGAGGCAACAGTTGTAGGTGAATGAAATGAAGCCCTTTATTGTCGTCCATATTGTGCCAACCGGAATAATGGCTTCTGTTGGAGGTTTTGTAGGAGATGCCACTCCATACACCAATTTAATTGCTTCAATAAGTGATACTGTAATCATTAACCCAAACGTCGTAAATGGCGTGCTTTTGAATCTGGCAAAAGAAAACGTGCTCTATGTTGAAGGATTCCATTTGGACAGGTTCTTCTTAGGAGAAACTACATTGAGGCCTATTCATTCAAACAAGATTGGTGTAATACTTGATAGACCGAGTGAGGAATTGAGAAACTTTGCAATCAACACAATCAATGCCATCAAATCCAATAAGGGCATCGGAGTAACAAAGGTAGTGGAAACCAAAGAGCCTGTAAACGGAATAGTAGAAACAAATAAATCAGGAGCCTTTGTAGGCAAAATTCCCAAACCAGAAATATTTTTGAAAGAAGCAGAAAAACTAGTCAAAGGCGGAGCAGAGGCGATAGCAATAGCAACACAAATTAAGGTTAAAGAAAAACAACTAAACAGCTATTTCAGAGGCAAGGCACCAAATCCTTACGGCGGATTAGAGGCAATAATTTCGCATCTGATTTCAAAAGAGTTTGGCATACAATCAGCCCACGCACCGCTCACTTTACCAGACAAAAAACTGTTTGAAAGAGGAGTAGTTGACGAAAGAGCTGCAGCAGAAGCAATTGGAACCGCTTACCTTGGTTCAGTTTTGCAGGGATTGCATAAAGCGCCGAAACCAATTCCAAAAAAGGATTCAAGAAAAGAAGACATTTCATTGGAAGATTTATCAGCGTTGGTCGTGCCATTCTCTTGTCTCGGAGGAATTCCAATGCTTGCCTGCGAAAAAAACGGAATCCCTATAATCGCAGTAAAGGAAAACAACACAATCCTAGACGTTACTGCTCAAAAACTGAAATTAAAAAACGTAAAAATCGCGAGAAATTATTTGGAAGCAGTCGGTTTATTGGTTTCAATAAAAGAAGGAATTGCTTGAATAAGGCCAAGCAAAAGATTGGTTTTCGAGTGAGTTGAAGATGAGAATATTGTTTGTCCAAAGTGATTCATTAAATCCAGTAATAAATAATGCAATGCACATCTACAATTTTGAACCACTTGGCTTGTATTATCTAGCCGCTAGTGTAAAAGACGAACACGATACTGACTTACTTGACCTGAATGTTGAAACAATCCTTTCAGAAGAAAAAAAGGACAGGGCTTTTCATGAAAAAATGTTGGTCTACAAGCCAGACATTGTTGCATTTTCAGCATTAACTTCGCCAAGAACAGGGAGGATTAACGAACTATGTTCCATTGCAAAAAGCATTGATAAAAATATTACCACAATTGTAGGCGGGATTCATGCTTCCCTTATGCCATCCGATTTTGATAACAAATATGTGGACTTGGTGATGAGAAAAAATAGCGCAGAAAACTTTCAGGAGGCAATTCATTTAATAACCAAAAATAAAAAAATGAAAGAAATAAAGAAAACCATAAACTCAAGCCACTACACTGCCGACAAAATAAACTTGGGTTCCTGGCCAGAACCTTACAGAAAATTAGGCAGCAAATACGAATCATACTATCAAATAGCTGTCAACCCACCTGGAGAGAGCAGGATAAGAGAAAGGATAAGTTCTGTTAAAACTTCTGCTGGGTGCCCTTTTCGATGCACTTTTTGCTGTCTTTGGCAACTTTATCCAATTTATGAAAAGAGGGCTGTTGAGTCCATTGTCTCAGAGATAGAAAAAATAGGCAACGAACACATTTTCTTTGCAGATGATGAATCCATGATCGACTCAAGACATATGATGAATTTAGCTGATGCCATAATAGAATCCAATCTAAAGAAAAAGTACATAATGTACGCGCGCGCTGATACGATCGCAAAAAACCCAGAACTTATTAGGAGATGGGCTCTTGCCGGACTAAAGCAAATATGGATCGGAGTCGAGGGGGCAACCAATCCTCAGTTAAAGAGATACAAAAAAGACAACACAACTATTTCCCATAAGAAAGCTATTGATATTGCGCGCAGCTTTGGCATAGATATTCACGCAACAGCGCTGGTAGATCAAAGTTTCCAGAAAAAGGATTTTGATTATATGCTAAAGTACACAAAAACACATCTAAAATTGACTTCCTGCCACTTTTTCGTTCTAACCCCTTTTAGAGGAAGCAGATATTATTACGAGCTATTGGAAAGAAACCCGAAAAGCTTTCTTACTCAGAACCCAGATCACTTTTCAATAAGGCAATCAGTTCTTCAACCGGAACATATAGGGATTGCAGAATTTCATAGACTCTATGCAGACCTGCAAAAAAATTTCAATAGTGACACAATCCCCTTTGAGTTTCATGGGACATTTGAAAAAGAGGCGTATAGAAAGGAATTTGAAGAGTTAGCAAAGAAAAACAAAATGTTATACGACACAATATTAGCGTCCCATTTATCCTACTAAAAACTTTTATGGTTGCCTTAGGGCTGTCATAAAAATCTTCAACAAACTGGATGCGCTAGCTACTTTTAAAAGCACTTCCTTGCCTCTGTCTTTTAGGATTTGAACTTTGTGGTCGGCTATTGCCGCCGGCGTAAAACAAAAGTTCAAATCCTAACGCAACAATGGATGAGAGAGGAATTTAAAACGCTGCCATGCGGCGGAAAAGTAACTTGGTTTGGCAGGCGTATGTTTTAACTGTCTGTTTCCTTCTCAAGCATCCATTCTGAAATATTTTTTGTTTCTATTTCAAGGCCTTCAAGTTCGCTTTTTTGTGTTTTTCCGTTGTACAATATTGTGGCCTTTTTTGTTTTGGTTTTTTTGCAGAATTCCGCCAAGCTCTCCGCTTCTCTTTTTGGAAGCTTTTCCGAATAGCATACGTTCAATGGGCTTATTTGTGTTTTTTTCTTTGCTATGAAGTCAACTTCTTTCTTGCCTTTCCAGTAATATGTTTCAAACTGCCTTCTTTTTAGTTCTATTGCTGTTGCTGCTTCTGCCACCCTGCCTTTGTCTTCCGTAAATGACTTTGAAGCGTATTGCTGCATTCCCAAGTCAAAGGCGTATACTTTCCTCGGTTTAGTGAGGGATTCCTTCATTGAGTAAGAGAAGAAAAGCACTTGGAATACAAGGAACGCGTTTTCCAAGTGTTCGGTGAACTGCCTTATCGTGTCATAAGACAATCCTAGCGCGCTTCTTGTTTTTTTGAGGCTGAATTGCTTTCCGCTGTTTGTAAGCAAATAGAATGCAAGGTTTCGCAATGCGGCAGAGTCCCTTATTTTGTATCTTGTTATGACGTCTTTTATTAGCGCGAGCTCGAAATAGGATTCAAGCAGCTTTTCCTTTTTTCCGGGATTTAAGACAACTTCAGGGTAGCCGCCGATCTTCAAATATTCTTCCAGCCCTTTTCCTGTTATCCTGTGGAATTCGCTGAAAGAAAAAGGCATTATCTGAAAGCCAATGCCCCTGCCGCCCAAAGAAGTGGCAAACTCACTGCTCAAAAGCTTTGCAGAAGAGCCTGTCACAATTACCTGGCACTGCCTTGTGTCAACGGCTTTCCTAACCCACTTCTCCCAGCTCTTGACAAGCTGGACCTCGTCAAAAACAACAGTGTCTTTTGCTTCAAGACCTTCGGCAAAGGAATCCATCAGGTCGGTGTTCAGAGAATTCAATAGTTTTGGGTCTTCCAGATTAACGTACCTTGTATGGGTGGTTTTCGGCATTCTCTCCAAGAGCCTTCTCGCAACAACAGACTTGCCAGAACGCCTTGGGCCGTACAAAAAAACAACATTTTTATTGCTGACATAGGACATTATTTCTTCTTCAATGTCCCTTTTGTAGGTTTTTTCTTTCAGCGCCCATTTGTCCGAAAGCTCTTCCAAATCCTTTGAAAGCATGAAAAAACAAAGCCACAAAGTATTTATAAAGGGTTACGTTATAACGTAACCCTATAAGGGGGTTGAATGAAAAAGCTTGCTCATTATAATGGGCAATAATAGGCATTATTGCTCAATAGGACAAGCAAAAGCTTTCGTGTAACAAAAGCAACCTACCGCATTACCATTGCTGCACAACCAGTATTCAAAGGTTTTGGTTATTTTTTTGTATTCGAACTTTCTGTAACATATTTGCCGCCGGCGATTTAAAATTCTTCAAGAAATTAGTCTTTTCGCAGCTCTTAATGCATCGGCTCTTACCATAACCATCTATACGCGAGTAATGGGGCTGACAGCAGGATAAGATGTTGCACTAACAGCGGGCGAAAAGCTTTTTTCAATGGGGATTCTGTGGATTTTTTTGACCAGAAGCAGGTATATGGCAGCAACCAGCACGAGGTAAGAGAAATAGCCAGCTGCTTGCAGCAGGGAGGGAGTAGCATTATACCCAAAAAGCGTTGACAACAATTCGGCAACAAAAGTGTTGTTTGGCAAAATCCAGCTCAAGTCAACCAATTTTTCAGTATAAATTGGAATCGCTTTAGCAAGCTGCAATTCCTTTATTCCGTTTCCCACCAGGCCGCCTGAAAAAAGCAGCAACAGAACTGCAATTGCTGCAAAAAACTTTCTCCTGTTCAGCTTTAGGGAGTGCCTCAGCGCTTCTTTTACCATTAAAAAGGCTGCTGCAAGCCCTGCCGCAGCGCCAACTGATACCTCAAACAAGTTGATGCCGTGGCTTATGACAGCAACCAGAAAAACTGTTTCAATTCCTTCTCTTGCAACAGTGACAAACGACAATCCTGCCAAACCAAAGCACTGCTTTTTAGTGAGCGTTGCAGTAACGCTTTTCTCTACCAGCCTCTTTTCTTGTCTAAGGTTTTCTGTCAGGGCCCAGAAGCCCACGAAGGTGATAAAGGCAGCTGCGGTAATCATGCCAACCCCCTCAAACAAAAAAAGGCTTGAACCACTTAGCATGCTGGTTAGTCTCCCAACCGCCAGCGCAGCAACAGCGCTTACAGCTACCGCTGCTGCCCCTCCAAAATAAACTTGCTTTTTCAGGCTGTTGCAGCCCTTCTTCGAAAGGAAGGCGAGCACTATCCCAAGAACAAGAAATGCTTCAAAAGATTCCCTGAACACAATCAAAAACGTTGCCAGCACAGCTGCCCACTCAAATAAAAGTGCTTATTCTTAAATAAATAATAATCTGAAAAGATTATTCCAAAATGAATAAGGGTGTTTTTATAAATCTCTTTTTATTTTCAACTGAATACAGTCTACTTTGGTGGTTTGGTTGGCTGAAGGCTGCGTTTTCTGCAAAATAGTCAAAGGGGAGATTCCTGCAACAAAGCTGTATGAGGACAAGGCTGCGTTGAGCTTCCTTGACATAAACCCTGCTGCGGAAGGGCACGCAATTGTCGTAAGCAAGCAGCACTACTACACGCTTTTGGACGTACCGCATGAGGAGCTGCGCGAAATTATGGAGGCTGTGCAGAAGGTTGCTGCAGCAATAATGAGCACTGTTCCCGGCGTTGAGGGCTTCAATGTCCTGCAGTCAAACCAGGAAGCGGCAGGGCAGGTGATTCCGCACCTCCATTTCCACATAATCCCGCGAAGAAAAGCCGACAAGCTGGATTTCTCATGGGAGCAGGGCAAGGCGGAAAGAAAAGAGCTGGAAAAGTACGCTGCGTTGGTGAAAGGGAAGCTTTAAGGGCTATTCAATCTTCTTGAACAGCACCTTGCCCTTCTTCACTTTTGTTCCAGGCTTCAATTTATTGAATTCGCAGTCTTTGAGCAAACCGGCTTTTACGCCGAGCTGCGCATTTATTTTTTCGCTTGTAGCTGGCATGAAGGGCTGCAGCAGGATTGAGATAACCCTGATGCTGTCTGCAAGGGAGTAAAGAACAGCCTCAAGCTGCTTTCCCTTCAGCTTCCACGGCTCCTTTTCGTTTATGAAGCGGTTGCAGGCTGAAACAAAGGAAAAGATTTCAGCCAGGGCATGGTGCAGCTCAAGCTCTTCCATCAGCTTCCTTATTTTTTCAAGCTGCAGCTTTTTCTGCAGTGCTGCATCTGTTTTTGCTTTTGGGATTTTTCCGCCAAGCGATTTTTCAATCAAGACAATTGTCCTGTTCACAAGGTTGCCAAGCTCGTTTGCAAGCTCGTTGTTCAGCCTGTCTTTCAGTGCTGCCTCTGAGAAGCTGCCGTCCTGCCCGAAGGGAATCTCGCGAAGCAGGAAGTAGCGCAGCGCGTCTGCAGAATATTTTTCCGCAATTTCAATCGGGTCTATCACCGTGCCCTTGCTTTTGCTCATCTTCTCGCCGACTTCGGTGTTGATGAATCCGTGCACAAAAACAGTTTTCGGCAGAGGGATGCCTGCAGAAGCAAGCACCGGCCAGAAAATAGCGGAATGGTGCCAGCTGATGTCAACGCCTATGAGGTGAATGTCTGCTGGCCAGAATTTTTTGAATTTTGGGCCTGGATAACCTATGCCGGACACATAATTGATCAAGGCCGGGATCCAGACGTACCCTGTGTGTTTTTTGTCAAACGGAAGTTTGATGCCCCATGGGACGTTCACACGGCTTACACTAAGGTCTTTCAGCCCCTCTTCTTTAGCCCTATTTAGTATTTCCTTTCTTCTACCAGAAGGCAAGATACACTCCTTGTTTTTTTCAAGATAGTCAATAACTGTTTGGGTATAAGCGGACATCTTAAAGAAGTAGGATTCTTCACTAAGCCATTCGGCTTTCTTGCCGTGCGTTGGGCACTTGCCATCATTCAGGTCTTTTTCAGTGTAGAATGTCTCGCATTCGGTACAATACCAGCCGCTGTATTTTCCAAGATAGATGTCTCCTTTATCGTAAATCTTTTGGTATATGTCTTGGGAAACTTTTACGTGGTCTTCATCTGTTGTCCGGATGAAGCGGTCGTGGGAGATGTTAAGCTTTTCACAAAGCCCTTTGAAAAAAACAACCATCTCATCAACGTATTTTTGGGGCTCTTTACCGGCTTCTGCTGCCTTTCTCTGGATTTTGCTCCCATATTCATCTGTTCCGGTCAGAAAAAATACTTCCTCGCCCAACAGCCTATGCCAACGCGCAATGCAGTCAGCGCAGATTTTCTCGTAGGCGTGGCCGAAGATGGGGCTTACCGGAAGGGTAATCAATCGCCGTTGTGATATAAAATTTAGCCATAAGCCGCTTCACCTCCTTCGTTCTCCCAGAAACAAAATAATTGCACAGTCAAATCCTTTTATTCATTTCTGTGCCGTTTCAGGGGTTCTTCCCTTTCTCAAAGCACTGCTGCATCACCTGCAGCACATTTTCCTTGTTTGCAATGTACCATCCTTCCTTTTCAGCTTTCTCGCGCAGTTCCTTGCTTGGGTTAAGGGCAACCGGCTTCTTAACGCTTTCAAATATTGCCCTGTCCTGCACGCTGTCGCCGAAGCCCATTGTTTTTTCTCTGTCAATTCCGAATTCTTCAATAAGTATGCTGATTGCCTTGGCTTTGCCATCTTCAGAGTGGATATCGCTTTCAAGCGCACCATTGAATTTTCCCTTCTCAATGCCCAACCGCATTCCAGCAAAGCCGTCTGCGCCAATTTCATCGGAAACAAGGCGCAGATGCAGCTCCATGCCGACGCTTACCAGAAAAAATTTGTAGCCGTGCTGCTGCAGCATTTTCACAAGCGGCTTTGTGCTAGGGTAAAGGTTTGTTTCTTTCCATTCCTGAAAGAATTCCCTGGCAAGGCGCTCGGCTTTTTCCACTTCAATGCCCTCCATGCAGAGGGCAACAGCCCTGCTCCATTTTTGCACGGTTTCAAGGTAAGTTATTTTTCCTTCCGTGTAATCCTGCATTATTTTCTCGTGCAGCGCAAAGGCGCTTGGCTCAAGAACGTGCTTTTTTTCCAGGAAGCGAAGGAAATCAACGGTGATAAAGCCGCTGCTCAAAGTTCCGTCAAGGTCTGAAAAGACTGCTTTGCCCGGCATTCCAACCAACACGCGTTTCTTTAACTATTTGGCAGTGAATTGTTTAAAATTGGTTTGCAAAAGCGGGAGTTGCAATACATGTGGGGCTTATACATTAAAGTGGTTTAGAATTCTAATCCAAGCCGCGGGATTGGTTTGCTTACGGAATTGATTAGGTATAACAAACAAATTGCACTAATAGATAAAGCAAGAATTTTTTGCTAAGACAGCTCCCACACGATTTTTTAGCTCCCTGCACAGCGCGCTCCCAAGACAGATTCTCTCCCAACGCAAAAAGAGGAGGATAATAGCGCCTTTTAGGGGAAGACAGCAAGAGAGCCTAAACAGCGGAAGCGCGCTCTCTTCCGGAAGCCCTTAAAAGGCTGAAAAAGGCAGTTATTTTACTGCGAAAGCGGAAAAAGAGGCTGTTTCGTATGCCGGCAAAGCAGGAAGCGGTTGAAAGGACAGCAGGGGAAAACCCCTTCGCTGAAAAATTCCTCTCGTTCTTTGAAAGCCAGTACAAGAAGGAGATAGAGAAACTGGTTGAATCCTATCCGGAAAAGAGAAGCCTTAACATTGACTTTGCACTGCTGCAGCAGTTTGACTACGAGCTGGCGGACGAGCTGATTGAAAACCCTGATTACCTGCTTGATGCCGCACATACAGCGATTGAAGGCATTGACATCCCAGCATTGGAGATAGCTACCTTTAAGCCGCACGTGCGCTTTTTCAACCTGCCCAAGGACAGGGAGCCTCTTGTGAGGGACATTGGCTCAAAGCACCTGGGGAAGCTTATTGCGGTTGAAGGGGTTGTAAGGCAGATAACGCAGGTGCAGCCAAAGCTGCTAGTTGCGAACTGGAGGTGCAGGAGGTGCGGCAACATCTACCAGATTGAGCAGGACAAGCAGCAGATAAGGATGCCGAACTTCTGCGAATGCAAACACAGGGACTTTGAGCTGGTGGAAGAGCAAAGCGAATTCGTTGACTCGCAGAGGATTCAGATACAGGAGCCTTTGGAAAAGCTCAAGGGGAACGAGCAGCCGACCCCTTTGGATGTTTACGTTGCAGATGATTTGGTGAACATGATAAGCCCAGGGGACAAGACGAGGTTTGTGGGCGTGCTGAGGTTGTATCCCCCCCAGTCAAAGAAAGCGGTTTACGGCAGGTTCTTGGAGGCAATCCACCTGGAGGAAACCGCAAAGGAGTTTGAAGAGGTTGAAATAACGGAAGAAGAGGAGAAGGAAATAAGGAGGCTTGCGAAAAGCAAGGACATTTACGAGAGGCTGACAAGGAGCATCGCGCCCGCAATTTACGGGCACGACGTTGTAAAGGAGACAATTGCGCTGCAGTTGTTCGGCGGAGTCAAGAAAACCTTGCCCGGAGACCAGTCAATCAGGGGAAACCTGCACGTGCTGCTGGTCGGCGACCCATCAACGGGCAAGAGCCAGCTGCTGCAGGCGGCAAACAACATCGCGCCAAAGAGCATTTACACTGCTGGGAAGACCACGTCGGCGGTAGGGCTTACGGCTTCGGCAGTGAAGGACGATTTCGGCGAAGGGGGCTGGACTCTGAAGGCAGGCGCCCTTGTTTTAAGCAGCGGCGGAACCTGCATGGCAGATGAACTGGACAAAATGGACCCAGAGGACAGGTTTGCACTGCATGAGGCAATGGAGCAGGGCATGGTCAGCGTTGCAAAGGCAGGCATTGTCACAAGGTTCAAGGCTGATACGTCCATTCTGGCTGCGTGCAACCCGAAGCTGAGCAGGTTTGACCAGTATACGCCGTTCATTGAGCAGATAAACCTGCCCGCAACCCTTATCTCAAGGTTTGACCTGTTTTTCATGATTCGCGACGTTCTTGACAAAACAAAAGACGAAGCGATTGCAGCGCATATCCTAAGGACGCACAAAAGCGGTGAAATAATTTCCCAGTACAAGAAGAAGGGAAAGGCGCTCAAGAAAAAAGAGATGGAAGAGATTGAGGCAATCGCTGCACCTGCAATAGAGCCTGGGCTGCTTGGAAAGTACATAAGCTATGCAAGGCAGAACATTTTTCCTGCGCTGTGCAGGGAGGCAATAGCTGCAATCAGCGAGTTTTACGTGAGCCTCAGGGACAGCGGGAGAAAGGAAGGAAGCTATGCCGCCACGCACAGGCAGCTGGAGGGCCTCGTTAGGCTTGGCGAAGCCTCAGCCAGGGTCAGGTTAAGCGACATTGTGGAAAAGCAGGATGCGGAAAGGGCAATAAGGCTCATGAGGGCGTCGCTCAGCGATGTTGTAACCGACCCGGAAACAGGGAAAATCGATTACGACATCATTGCGACAGGTGTAACGCACACGCAGGTTACAAACATGAAGAAAATCCTGAATATGGTGAAAAGCAAGGCAAGGGATGTTGACGCAGTGCCAGTGCAGGACGTGCTGGACGAAGCGGAAAGCGAGGGAATAAGCAAGGACAAGGCAAGGGATTTGATTGCAAAGCTGGAGCGGAAAGGCGAATTGTACAGGCCGAGACACGACGTGCTGAAGCCGACGCAGAGGCAATAACTTAATTAACCCTGCTGCCCTTTTTTGATAATGCGCAAACTGATTTTGCTCCTTGTAGTGGTTTTCGTCGCAACGCAGCTGCTTGGCGTTGCAGTAGGCGTAAACCTCATCGGCGCGATTGCAGCAGGCGAAATAGAGCAGCCAACTGTTGTAACCGAAAACCCTGAAGACCCGGTAAATGCGATTGCACTGCTTGTTTACATCCTGCTTTTCACTGCTTTTCTGCTTGTTTTCCTCAGGTTCTTCAGGGGCAGGTTTTTGTTCAAGGCGCTTGAAACACTGGTCGTATTCAGCGCTTCGCTGCTTGTGTTTGAGACATTTGCCCTGGGCGCTGCCTTTGTCTTTGCATTTGAACTTGTTGCGGTAAGGCTGCTGCTGCCGAAAGACGTTCTTATCAGGGATATCGCAGCAGTGATTGCAATCGCAGGCGTCGGGGCATTGCTCGGGGTGGCGCTTGGGGTAATTCCGGTGCTTGTTTTCCTCATACTGCTTGCGTGCTATGACTTCATCGCTGTTTTCAAAACAAGGCACATGGTCACACTGGCAAAGGGAATTGCAAGGCAAAACCTTGCCTTCACTGTTGCAATGCCAACGCGAGAGCACCAGTTCGAGCTCGGGACAGGAGACCTTGTGCTGCCGTTGGTGTTTGCTGTAAGCGTTATGAAAGCAAACCTGCTTTTGGGGTTTCCCCTTTTTCTTGTGGCACCAGCGATGATTTTAATTGCCTCGCTCGCAGGGCTGCTTGTCACAATCGCTTACTCAGGCAGGCACATTGGGAAGGCATTGCCTGCACTGCCCTTGCAGGCAGTGCTGATGCTTGCGGCATGGCTGCTGTCAAGGGCAGTGGGCTTTTAGGAAACGCTCAGGCAACAAAAAACCAGGCTTTTATTATCTGCATCCCATAAAAGCCTGCGTAAGCAAGTAGGCAGTATCTCAAAACCTTTCCTGCAAGGGCAGCAATGAAAAAGCGCCTTGGGCTGTACTTTATAAGCCCGGCGGCAATGCCGATGACGTCAAAGGGGAATGGCGTCAGGGCTCCCAAAAAAACAATCCACATCCCCTTGTAGCGCAGCCTTTTCCTTATTTCCGTGATGCTCACAACGCCGCGCTTTTTGATGCTTTCAAAGCCCCTTACGCCCAGGTAGCCGAGAATGTATGCGGACATCTCGCCGATTGCGGCGCCGGCGCCGCTTACAAGCCCTGTTGCCAGAACCTGCGCTGATGTTGGGGCAATTGCACCGTATCCAACGACAAACAGGTCAATCGGCAGCGGAAAAAGGATTGTCGCGTTGCCGACAATGCTTGCAATGAACAAGCCGAGCAAACCGTACTGGCTGAACAGGAATTCAATCAGGGGCAGCAAATCCATGGCAAATACAAAAAGCAGAAGGTTGTTAATATTTGTTTCTTTTTTGGAACAGAGCATTAAAAGAATTTAAAAATTAAACGGGCTTAAAGGTTTTTGATGGAATACGAGAAAATGCTGGACAGGCTTTATGCAAGCCTGCCAGAGAAGACGAGGAAGCGTGAACGCTTTGAGATGCCTGTTGCAGAGAGCTTCATGCAGGGGAACAAGACAATTGTGAGGAATTTTTCCCACATTCTGAAAGCGATTAACAGGGACGGCAGGCACATGTGCAAGTTCCTTGCAAAGGAAACCGCAACCAGTGCAACAGCCGACAGCGCAGGCAGGCTGGTTTTGGTTGGAAAGTTCAATGCGCAGCAAGTGAATGACCTGGTAAGCAGCTATGTCACGCAGTTCGTTTTGTGCCCTGAGTGCAAGAGGCCTGACACGAAGGTTGAGGAAAGACAGGGCGTGAGAATGCTGAGGTGCGAAGCCTGCGGTGCCTTAAGCGCTGTGAAGGGGCTGTAAAAAAAGGTGAGGCTGATTTTCCACAAGATTCACAGCATGCAGGGCAGGCAAGTGCTTGCAGTATGCGACAGGGAAATAGCGGGAAGGGAACTGAGGCAGGGCAAGGTTTCTTTTGCCGTAAGCGAGCGCTTTTACAAGGAAAAGAGCGTTGGGGAAAAGGAATTGAGGCAGCTGCTGCACATGTTCGATAACATAAACATCGTTGGAAACAGGGCTGTCGCCATTGCCATGGAGGAGAAGCTGGTGCAGCCGGAAAGCGTGATGGAAATCCAGGGAGTAAAGCACGTGCAAATATTTAAAGTCTGAATCTTGCTTGGTGACAAAAGATGCCGGGAAACAAGGGCAGGAAGGACAGGAACGGGCAGGAAAGCATCGGCAGGCTGCGCTTCCCGAAAAGGGAAGAGCACGAGCAGTTCGCTGTTGTAACACAGCTGATGGGCGCAAGCCAGATAAGGGCATTATGCGAAGACGGCCAGGAAAGAATGTGCAGGATTCCCGGCAAGATGAGGAAAAGGGTCTGGATAAGGGTAAACGATGTGGTCATTGTAAGGCTGTGGGAGTTCCAGCAGAGCAAGGCAGACATTGCCTGGCGCTTCCTGGGAAACCAGGTTGAATGGATGAAACGCAAAGGCTACCTCAAGAACCTGCCTGTTTGAAGGGCTTCAGACAGTTCTGGCAAAAAACCGGTTGGTAATTTAAACTGCTTTTAGCATTGTTTTTCTATGCAGGCTGAGGGCAAAGAGGAATTTGATTTAAGGAAATTTGTGCCGAGGGAAGAGCAGAGGAGGACATTTGCAAAGGTATTTGACAGGGGCACAATCCGGGCAGTGCACAGGCTTGCAATGAAAGGGCATTTTGACGTTCTTGAGTTTGTTGTAAGCACTGGCAAGGAAGCGCACGTGTTCAGGGCAAGGGACAGGGCAAGGAACAGCAGGGCAGTGAAGATTTACAAGATTGGGACAAGCGATTTCAATAGGATGCACCGCTACCTGCAAGGCGATGTGAGGTTTAAGAACGTTAGGCAGAACAAGAGGGACATTGTTTTTGCCTGGACGAGGAAGGAATTCAAGAACCTTTCATTGATGAACAAGGCAGGGGTAAGGGCGCCGATGCCGGTTGCATTCTTTGAAAATGTTCTGGTGATGGAATTCATTGGCTTGCCCGGCACAGAGGAGGCTGCCCTAACCTTAAAGGAGCTGCCGATGCCCGACCTGCCCAAGGCTTACGCCACGGTTGTTGACTTTCTTGCAAGGCTGCTGTACAAGGCAGAACTTGTGTATGCTGATTTCAGCGAATACAACATCTTGAACAACACGCAGGAACTTGTCCTGATTGATGCAGGGCAGGCAGTTCTTACGACGCACCCTGAGGCAAAGGAGTTTTTTGAAAGGGATGCGCAGAACGTTGCGAACTACTTCACGAAACTTGGGCTTAAGAAAAGCAGGGAAGAGCTTGTAGAGGACATGAGGCAGAAAAAGGGCAAAATCTGAGGCGCTGCACAGGCGGCCCAAAAATGCATTATAATGCGCTTAATGGCTGATTTGGGCGGTTTTATTCCGCAACGTGCAGCCGTGAAATCAGCTTATTAAAGATTTCCCTGCCTTTTTAATAATATATAATAATATATTGAGGTCTTCTTTTTGCCTTCGGAACTGTTTGAAAGCGTAAAGATAGCAAGGGAACGGGTTGCGGTTTTGATTGGAAAGGGGGGCAAAACAAAGCAGAAGCTGGAGAGGCTTACCGGCACAAAAATATCTGTTGACAGTGCAACAGGCGATGTGGAATTGCAGGGAAAAGAAGAAGGAGCGGAGAATTTTTACAATGCAGTAAACGTTGTCAAAGCGGTTGGCAGGGGCTTTTCGCCCGAAAATGCCTTCCTGCTGCTTGACCCTGAGTACCTGCTTGACGTAATAAAGATAAGCGATGTCAGCAGTGGAAGCGAAAGCGCAATTACCGTGAAAAAAGGCAGGGTCATCGGAAAGCACGGCTATGCAAGGGAGAGGATTGAAAGGGAAACAGAAAGCAGGATTGCGGTGCACGGCAAGACGGTTGCGGTAATCGGAAAGCCTGAAAGCATAGAGATTGCAAGGAAGGCAATTGAAATGCTGCTGCAGGGCGCAGAGCACAGCACCATATTCAGGTTCCTGCAGAGGCGGAGGATTGGGGAAACAAAATTCAGCATTTAGGGAAGGAATAAAAATGCCTGATGGACAACTTGTTGGCAGAAGGATTGTGGATGCTGAGCATATCGCAAAGGAATTCAAGGAGCACAGCGTGGCAGAGTTCTTCAAGAAGAACAAGCAGATGCTTGGCTTGTACGGGAAGGTAAGGACGCTTACAACAGTCGTGCATGAGTATACTACGAACGCCTTGGATGCCTGTGAGGAAGCAAACATTCTGCCAGATGTTGAGGTGAAGCTGGATGAGCTTGGGCCAGAGTACTATGAGGTGACAGTGAAGGACAATGGGCCGGGGCTCACGAGGCAGACTGTCGGGAAGGCATTGGGGCAGCTGCTTGCTGGAACAAAGTTCCACAGGATGATGCAGATGCGGGGGCAGCAGGGGATAGGCAGTTCCGGCTGTACAATGCTTGCGCAGATGACAACTGGGAAGCCCTCAAGGATTATAACCGGAACAGGCAGGGGAAAGCCCATTTCGCTGGATATTTCCATTGACCCGAAGCTGAACCAGCCGAAAATCAGCAATTTGAAGGAAATAGGGAGGCAATACAGGGGCCTGGCTGTCCAGGCGAAATTCAAGGGCGTAATGTACAGGGACAGTGAGCAGGGCCCTCTGGAGTACTTGAGGAGAACAGCGATTGCAAACCCGCACGCCCAGATTAAATTTAAGGATCCTGCAGGGCAGGCTTTTACCTTTAAGAGGAGCTCAACTGTTATGCCAGCCACGCCAAAGGCAGTCAAGCCGCACCCAAAGGGCGTAACAGTTGACGAGCTGGTAACGCTGGCAAAGTACACTGAAAGCAGGAAGGTGAATAGCTTCCTGCGCAATGATTTCGACAGGATGGGCCAAAAGAGCGTTGACGAAATCACAAAGAGGGTCAGCTTTGATTTGAACAAGGACCCGAAGCAGCTGAGGTGGGACGAAGCAGAGGAAATAGTAAAGGCATTCAAGGAAGTTGACTTCATTGCCCCAAGCGCTGATGCCCTGAGGCCGATTGGCGAAGAGCAGATTAAGAAGAGCCTGCTCAACATTGTGAAGCCGGAGTTCCTGCACGTCATGACAAGGAAGCCGCAGGTGTATGCAGGCGGTTTCCCATTCCAGGTTGAGGTTGCAATTGCCTATGGAGGAAACTCTGGCAGGACTGTCGCAGGCCCTGAAGGCATGGAGAAGAGGCTTGAGATAATGCGCTTTTCGAACAAGACGCCGCTTTTGTTTGACGCAGGCAACTGCGCCATCACAAAGGCAGTGCACAGCATTGACTGGAAAAGGTACGATATAAGGGACATAGACTTCGCGCCTATTACTGTCCTTGTCAACTTCATTTCGGTGTACGTGCCGTACACTGGTGCGGGAAAGCAGGCAATCGCTGATTTGGATGAAGTGGTGGAAGAAATCCGCTTGGCCTTGATGCAGACCGGCAGGAGGGCAGGGCACTACATTGCGGGGAAGAGAAGGGAAGCGGAA
>CAZXIC010000004.1:0-18264 GCA_964640195.1 uncultured archaeon
GATGTAAACGGCGCAGGCCAGTACTGCTACATCCTTGCACAGGAGGCTGACGCTGAGCCGACAACCTGCGAAGACCAAACAGCCGCCGGCTTTCCGCGAAAGCTATACGATGGCGCATACTATTTCAGGGTTCAGGCAAAAGCAGGGAGCATAACAAGCGGCATAACAACATATGAAATCAAGCAGGACCTTACTGGGCCGAGCAGACCGCAGCTTTCAGCCGCTCCCCTGCCTGGCGGCTATATTGAATTGAGCTGGAGCGCGGCAGAGGATGAGGCAAGCGGCGTCAAAGAATATGAAGTATACAGGAAACTAATGGCAAACTTTGACTTAAGGGATACACCTTTGTATGCAACAGTTTCCGCAAGCAACCTCTCCTACACTGACACAAATGACTTGGGCCAAAGCACGACTTACCATTACAAGATTAGGGCAATTGATAATGCTGGAAACCCCGGTCCTGTGAGCAACGAAGCCCATGCAGAAACAAGTGCGCAATGCGATTTGGGGATCTCTTTTACTGTTGAGCTCTCTGCCAACAAAAAGCAGCTGCTGCTGTCCATCACTGCGCTTGACAAAATTTACCATGGTTCGCTCAGCGCTGACCTGCCTGACGGCTCAGTACACCCTTTTTTCACTGAGGAACCAGCCTTTAGTGACTGGAACGGCACCTTTGACTTGACAAAGACAGTAGAAGGGGCAATAACCTTCCATCTGGTTGCAAAAGAGTTTTTTGGCGACGACTGCAGCCAGGACAAGCAATTCATTTATGATGTAACAAACCCAGACGTGGCATTCGTTAATCCGCGCTACAACGAAAAGGTCAGCGAAACAGTTAGCCTGCAGGTAAACGCCTTTGACACAGGCGACTTCAAGAGTGGAATAGGAGAAGTTAATTTTTTCATTGAACAAGAGCAGCAGTGGCAGGGCATCGGCAGCGGGGAAAAGAAGGAAGGCGACCTCTATGAGCTGCAGTGGGACAGCTTTAACATTGAAAATGCCCAATACAGGTTCAAGGTTGTTGCGGCTGACGTTGCAGGCAACACAGCCACTGCAACCCACAGCCTGTTTGTTTTGAATGCTTTTAAGGAAGCGGTTGACACTAATACGGCAATCAGTAGGGCAGAGGACAAGAAACAGGAATTGCAGGAAATAGCCGCTGATTTGGCAGCTAAAGCGATTTCCAGTAGCAGATTGGATGAACTGCTGGCGCAGGCTGACAGCAATTTGAGCATGGCTAAACAACTGTTTGATTCAAATGCTGCAAACCAGACCATTGTCAAAAAGCATGCAGCCGAAGCAATGGCATTGTATGCAGCAGCGCAAAACGCCGTAATTGTTTCAACTTTTAAGACAGCTGACTTCATTTTCAACAAGGAGCAGGTTGACATACTGCTTAACGCGGCAGGCATTGGGGGGCAAGCAGCAGCCGAGGCAAAGCAGTTCATTGAAAGGGCTGAGCCGAAAAGGCAGCTGCAGGTTCTGCAGGTTAGGGACGACAATGCCGTATATTACAAAGCAGTCGTCGTTGTCTCTTATTTGCTAGATGTGAATTTGCTGCTTGACAAGAATGCAGACGACTTGGTATTGCAGTTGATTGAAGTAATCCCCAAAGAATTCATAGAGTATGCAGGTGAACTGGGCAGCAACCTGCATTTCAATGTTTTGGCTGACGACCCGACAATCCAATTTGCCCTGACAAAGGAGCAGTACAGGAAAAAGAAGGTTAGTTATGCCCTGAAGGAAGATTTAAGCGAGCAGCAGGCAAACAGCTTGATTGAGGAAAACATGATAAACAAATTCATTGCCCCGCCGATTTTGCTGCAGCCGGCAACAGCAGGGCCAGTGGGGATTCCCCTCTCAATAGGCTTTGTCCTTTTCGTTGCACTGGCTGCAATTGTTGTAATTGTTACAGTCCTTGTTTTGCTTGTCTGGAGGAAGCGCGGCAAGGGGATGCGGCCAAAGAAGGGCATGCCCCCGAAGAAGGGCATGCCACCAAGCACAGAGGCACAGCCGGAAAAAGCAGCTGCCAAGCCCCCGATTTTTGGAAGGCTGAGAAGAAAGCCGAAATCCCCCCTGGAAGTGTTCGGCAGCAAATAGCCAAACGGTTTTTAACCACTTTTTTGCCAAATATTCCTGCCATGCCAACTGAACACGTTTTCTGGGCTGAACAGCTTGCAAAAAAAGTCAAGGGGAGGGAGCATTTCCACTTTTCCGGTGAAAAAATCCCGGAAGTAAAGCAGTGGAGTGTTAAGAGCAGCAGCAGTCTCTCCGGTGCACTGCACATTGGTAGGCTTAGCGATGTTATAAGGGGCGAGGCTGTCTTCAGGGCACTACAGAGGGAGCGGTTTCCAGTAGAGCTCATCTATGTCACGGAAGATATGGACCCGCTGAGAAAAATCCCAAAGGGGGTGCCCAAGCATTTTGAGCAATACATCGGCTTTCCTGTGAGCGATGTGCCCGACCCTTTTGGCTGCCACAAGAGCTACGCCGAACACTTTGTTTCTGAGTTCTTCTCTGCTTTGCAGAGTTTTTTGTACGTTAAGCCCAAAATTTTTTCAATGAGGGCAGAGTACCTGAAGGGCAGTTTTACAGACAGCATAATTGGGCTGGCAAAAAACAGTGAAGCAGTGAAGCGGATAATTGAAAAAAGGCAGGGCAGCAAACTGGATGCCGAGTGGTTTCCATGGAAGCCGGTTTGTGATAACTGCGGCAGCCTGCAGACAACTGTTTTAACGAACATGGGCGGAAGCAGTGTTGAGTACGAGTGCAGGGACTACCGCTTTGAGAAAACAATGGCAAAAGGCTGCGGTCACAAGGGGACAGCTGACTTGAAAAAGGCAAACGGAAAGCTTGTTTGGAAAAGCGAATGGGCTGCGCAGTGGAAGCGCTGGCGCGTTTGCAGTGAGGGCGCAGGCAAGGAATATGAAAGCAGCAACAGCGCCTTCTGGGTCAATGCAGAGATATGTGAGAAAATCCTGCATTTCCCGCACCCTGAGCCAATTTTTTACGAACACCTGATGGTGGATGACGTAAAAATGAGTGCTTCCCTTGGCAACGTTGTCTACCCAAGCCAGTTTGCAGCTGTTGCAAGGCCTGAAACCCTGAAATACCTCTACATGAAGCGAATAACCAAGAGCAGGAGTTTTTCTTGGAAGGACATCCCGTTGCTCGAGCTTGAGTTGGACAGGGCAGTTCAGGAGAAGGGGAACAAGCTGGCTGAATACAGCAAAATCAAGGGCAGAGCGGTTGCCCCTATGCCGGTTGATTACCCCCTTGTCGCCTACTTGGGGCAGTTGTTTAAAAGCGAGAAAGAAATCTTTGATTCGCTGCGTCAGATGGGGCACCTGAGTGGAAAAGAGCCAAAGGCAGTGCTTGAGCAGCTGCGCGAGAGGATAAGGCTTGCAAGCGCTTGGGTCAAGATGTATGCCCCGGAGGAGTTCAAAATCCACTTCTTAGAGAAACTGGATGAAAGCATAACGCGCAGGATTCAGCCAGCTGTGAGAGAAAGCCTGCGCCTTGTTGCCAGTGCCCTGCCAAAGCAAAAGAGCGCTGACGCAATCCAGCGACTGGTTTTTGACACAGCCAAAGACAATGAATTGCAGCCAAAGCACCTGTTCCAGTCCATTTACCTCCTTTTGCTTGGAAAAAGCAGCGGGCCAAAGCTGGGCAGCCTTATAATCGCGCTTGGAAAGCAAAAATGCGTTAAAAGAATAAGAGAGGCTTCAGTTTAAACTTCCCCGTACTCTTCCTCTATCTTGCGGACCTTTATCCCTTGCTCTGTTATCTCCATCGGATGCAGGTCTTCTGAATGCTTTGTTGCCCTCATTTTCCTGATGTGCAGCGTTCTGTTGCTCTGCGTTCCGACTCCCATATAGTGCAGCACTATTACTCCGTCAACAACGTATTCCTCCACGCCGTACTTCCCGAACTTGTTCACGCCTTCCTGTATTTCGCTTACTAGGACTGAGGTAACGCCGCTTCGCATGAGCATGTAGCTGACTTTTAGGATTGCTTTCCTCACCTCATTTGCATTCTCGAAGTTGAAGCCCAGTGCAGGAATGCTGTCTATTACCACTCTTTTTGCGTCAATCCTCTTTATTATCCTCATTATCTCAAGCAGCAGCTTGTCAACATCATAGCCTGTAACAGGCAGTGAAAATTCTTCTTCCGATGGCATGCCCAGCTTTGCAATGCTTCCGTCAACAATGTTTATCAAATTCTTTTCCTCCAGCTTCTTCAGGTCCCATCCAAATCGCATGACATCTGCCCTGATGAGGTCTGGCCTTTCGTCAAGGGTAACGTAAACGCCCGGGTCGTTAAGCTCCTTAGCCCCCATATAAATGTACTGTATGCCCATGATTGTTTTTCCTGTTCCGCAGGCGCCGCTCACCAAAACGCTTCTCCCTGCGGGAAAGCCGCCTTCAATCAGTTCATCCAGCCCGTAAATGCCTGTTTTCAGTCTCTCCATTTTCCTTGCACCCCGCTGTTTTCTAAATTATAATTGTTTTCCTCTTAATATACCTTTTGCTTTCATGTCCTTTCAACACTGAAAACCGCTGGCAGTTGCCCAATCCTTTTTATTACGGTTTCCAGTTGGTTTGGGTTATTTATTTTGATGTTGAAGATGCAGGTTGCCGTGTCGTTTGGATTGACTTTTGCATTGGTTGAATTTATTGAAACCTTTGCTTCATCAAAGATGCCTAGAATCGTCGGCAGCAACTGCGGTGTTTCTTTTGCGTGCACCTTTATTTCAACCGAATAGTCTCTTTTGGCCAAGTCCCAGCTGACAGAAACCAGCCTTTCTTTCTTTGCTTTCTGCAGGTTTTTGCATTCTTTCCTATGAATGCTTATCTTCCTCTTCGTTGTCCTGAATCCAATAATCTCGTCACCCGGCAGGGGATTGCAGCACCTTGCTATTTTCACTGCCTTGTCTGCAGTTGTTGCCGTGTCCTTGGGCTTCTTTTTCCTTTTTTTGCTTGTTTTTATCCCCAGCCTCTGCCTTATCTTTGAAAGGGCCTTGTTTGATTTCGCAAAGCTAAGCCACTGTCTTTTCACCTGTGGTTTTTTTGCGGGAATTATTTCAATGCTGTCAGCGTTTTCCAGCTCATAGCTTAAGGGCACCTGTTTTCCGTTTACCTTTGCTTTTCCGAACTTGTAGCCCAAGTCGGAGTGAATGGCAAAAGCAAAATCGATTGGGGTGCTCTTTTCCGGCAAACCTATCACTTGTTTTTTTGGGGTGAACACAAAAATCCTGTTTTTCCCGAAGTTTATTTTCAGGCTGCTTTTAATCGATTCGTCCCTTTCCCTTGCCTTCATGTGCCATTCGACCAGCTGCTTTGCCCAGCTCAGTTTTTTGTCAAAATACTTGTCCTCTGCGTAATGCTTGTACTGCCAGTGTGCCGCCACGCCTGTTTCGTTTTCGTAGTGCATTTCCCAAGTGCGTATCTGCACCTCCAGGGGCGCCCCCCTCCATTTTATGACAGTGTGGATGCTCCTGTACCTGTTTTCTTTTGGGTTTGCAATATAGTCAGTAAATTTATTTGGCAGAATCTCATAGCATGAATGCACTATGCCGAGCACCTCATAGCATTCTCTTACGCTGTCGCAGATTATCCTGACGCCAAGCAGGTCGCATATTTCGTCAAAGCGCTTGTTTTGCTCTGTCATTTTTCTGTATATTGCGTAAAAGTGTTTTGCCCTGCCTTCAACCCTCACGCCCTTTTTTTCTTCCTGCATCATTCGCCTGAATTCGGCGACAGCCTCCGCAACTGCATTATCCCTCTCCTCTCTCGTCTTTCCAACGAGCTGCTCTATTTTTCTGAATATTGTTGGTTTGAGCACTTTGAGGCTGTTGTCTTCCAGCACTCCCTTCAAATCGTACAAGCCAAGCTTGTGGCATATTGGCGAGTAGATATTTAATGCAACCAGCGCCCTTGTGTTTAACTCCTTTTGGTCAATCAACTGGGGGTTCTCCAGCACGTCGAGCCTTGTCGCTATTTTTACGAATATCGCCCTTATGTCCTTTGCTGTTGCGAGAATCACCTCTGACAGCAGCTTCGTGTCCATTTTCCCAAAGTTTTTTTGCTCTATTTCAAGCAGCTTGGCGTACTCAGCAACAATTAGCGTCATGTCGCTGCCAAATAGCGATTCTATTTTCTCCGCTGTTGTGTAGCCTGCTGTAAGAGTGTCGTGCAGCAGTGCAGCGGCAATCGTTGTGTCATCAAAGCCCAGCCTGCTTAAAATCGTTGCGCTTCTCAGAGCGTGCTGCAGCCTTTCCTCCCCATGGTTGCTGTCTTTCGCCTTCAATTCTTTTTCGGCGAAGCAGTATGCCCTCTCAACAAGCGTGCTCTCAGCTTTGCCTTGCTGTTTGCCGAGCAGTTGAGTGAGCGAGCCCTTGCCCTGCACTTCGTTCGCCTGAAAATTTATTGTTGGTAAAAAGGTTTAAATACTTCCTTTTTCTTTTTTAATGAGATGCGATTGCGGGAGCCGATTCTCTTCCTTAACTTCAAGACCTATGCCGAAGCTACGGGGAAGAATGCCCTGCTGTTGGCGAAGAAGGCAGAGAAAGCCGCAAAGAAATCTGGCAGAAGCGTTGTTTTGGTTGTGCAGGCAGCCGATATCAGGCTGGTTGCCCGAAATGTGCATTTGCCTGTTTTTGCGCAGCACATCGACCCTGTTGGTTTTGGCAGCAACACGGGCAGCATCCTGCCGCAGGCAGTCAGGCAGGCCGGGGCAACTGGAACTGTTTTAAACCACGCTGAAAACAAGAGGGACAACCAATTTCTGCAAAGCGCAATCGAGAAGGCAAAGGCAGCCGGCTTGGCTGCGATGGCCTGCGCTGAAACAACAGAGAGGGCAAGGCAAATTGCCTCCTTTTCTGTCAGGCCAGATTTCATCGCCGTAGAGCCGCCAGGGCTGATTGGCGGCAACGTTAGCGTTAGTTCAGCCAAGCCGGAGCTGATTACCGAAAGCGTCGCCGCTGTAAAGGAAATTGCATCAGATATTGCGGTTGTTACCGGTGCGGGCATTAAAACAGGGGCTGACGTAAAAAAGGCGATTGAACTTGGCACAGTCGGGGTGTTTGTTGCAAGCAGCGTTGTAAAAGCCCCTGACCAGGGAAAGGCAATCGCAATGTTGCTTGAGGGGCTTGGTTGAATGCCTGCAGCAGATGAAAGGAATATCCAGGTTGCCGGCATGCCGAGGCTGGACAGCTTTGAATTGGGCAAAATAAACAATGCCTTGGCCCTTACCTACGACAAGCTGCAGAAAATCGTGGGCAACAGAATGCTCCTTGTCCTGCATTTCAAGGAATGCCATAAAGAGGGCAGAAGGGAAAAGCACAGTGTTCACCTCAGGCTGAGCTTCCCTGGCAAAACAGTTGTTGCAACCGAAACAGGCTGGAGCCCAGTGCCTGCAGTGCAAAGCGCATTGCATGTTCTGGAAAGGGAAACAATTGAATCAGTGAAGGCAAGGCGCTAGCGCTTTCTCCTTTTCTTCTTTTTTGCTTTTTTCTTGGCTTTCTCCTTCTTCCCTTTTCTTCTTGCTTTTGTCTTACTTGCCGCTTTTTTCCTTTTCGCCTTTTTCGCCTTCTTTGTCTTCTTTTTTCCCCCTTTTCCGGTTTTCGCCTTCTTCCCCTTTTTCTTCAGCTTCGCCTTTGTCGCCCTTGTCAGCGTCGGACCAAACAAGCCGATGTCAAGGTCTTTTTCTTCCCGCAGCTCCCTGCGCATCTCGTCTATTATCTCTTTCACAGTTTTCCTCTGCTCTGCCATCTTGAAGCACTTTTTCCTGCAGGAATTAGGCTCTTCTGGTATTTATTTTTTTCGGGTTTTTCCAGAATTGCAGCCAGGGCTGCAGAAATCAGCCAAAAAAGAGCGTGGGCGTGCCTGCAGGTGGACCCGAGCATTTTGGAAAAAGTTAATCATTGCCGCTCCTCGCTTTCGCTACCCTCAAAGCATTCCTTGTTGTTACTACCGTTGCTCCCTTCCGGGCCTGGCGGGATTCATAGCAGCAAAAAACCTAAGAGGACAAAAGGTCAACAGAGACAAGCAATGGCTTCCTCCAATACGCTGAGCCGCCCTGCAGGCTTCGGTTCCAGCGTAAAGCGGATTTCTGGTTGCAGAAGACCGCTGACCTTCCAACCTAGCCCACGTAAATAACTGTCCCTAAAGCAGTTTTTAAAGATTTTTATTCCTTATATTTCCGGTGGTTTTTGTTGGGAGAAGAGCTTATAGGCAAGGTAGCCCACTTTTACGGCAAAATTAGTGTTGCCGTTGTAGAGCTGTCAGGCAGCCTGAAAGTCGGGGAAAAAATCAAGTTCAAGAGAGGAGAAGAGGAATTCGAGCAAACCGTTGACAGCATGCAGGTAGAGCACCAAAACATTCAGGAAGCGAAAGCAGGCCAGGCTGTTGGCCTCAAGACAGTGCAGCCAACACACGAGGGAGCAGAGGTTTACAGGCTAACCGAGTAAAATAGTTTCGTAATAGTTAAACGTCCTCTATTCCGTTCTCAGTTACCCTGAAAAGCGCCTCTCCATCTGGCAGAGACGGGGAGTCAACCAGCTTTGCAACTCTCTTGTCTGCCTTGCTTTTCCTCAAATAAATCCTTGTTTTACTTGCGTGCGCAACTATTTCCCCGCCGATTGGTGCAGTTGGGTCCCCGAATAAAATGTCCGGCCTCTGCATTACCTGGTTTGTTACCAGCACTGCGATGTTGTTCATCTCCGCAAGCTTCATCAAGGCCCTCATGTGCTTGTTCAACCTCTGCTGCCTGTTTGCCAGCATGCCTCTTCCTATGAACTCGGCGCGAAATTGCGCTGTCAAACTGTCTACGATTATCAGCTTTATGCCTTTCTCTTTTATTATCTCGCTAGCCTTCTCCGCCAGCAGCATCTGGTGGTCTGCATTATAGGCTCTTGCGATAAAAATGTTGCGCAGAACCTTTTCCGGCTCCAGCTTGAAGTGCTTTGCTATGGCAATGATTCGCTCCGGCCTGAAGCTGTTCTCGCTGTCAATGTAAAGGCAGTTTCCCTGCAAGCCGCCTTTTTCTTTTGGCAGCTGCACTGTTACAGCAGTCTCAAAGCACCACTGGCTCTTCCCCGAGGCGTATTTCCCGTACACCTCTGTGATGCTCTGGGTTTCAATGCCGCCCCCGACCAGCGCATCAATCTCCTTGCTTCCGGTGGTCAGCCTTCCAACCAGTTCGCGTTTCTTTGCAAGCTTGTCCGCTGAGTCAAACCCCATGTCAAGTGCATCCCTTGCAGCCTTAATTGCCTTCTCTGCGGTTCCCTGCCCAAGGCCAGCTGCTTCAACCAATTCCGTGGGGGAAGCGACAGCCATTGCCTCAAGGCTTTTATAGCCTGCTTGAATTAGTTTCTCAGCCGCCTGCTGGCCAACGCCAGGCAGGTCCTGTATTGTCTTGATTTCCTTGCCCATTTTCTCACCTGTTCCTGCAAAACCACGGTTTTTTGCCAGCAGGCTTTTGGGTTTGCCTGCCGCCCTGACCGTGTCTTGCTTCTGTTAATATTTGCCGCAAAGAGCTTTTTAAATAATTTCGATAGAGTACTCTTCCGCTAAAATCCCTGCCTAAGAGAATTCGATGCTCCTGACAATGAATTCAAGCTCGTTGCTAAAGGCGTTTTCCTTTGCCCTGCCGACTGCACTTACCTTTCGTCCAACCAGTTTCTGCCGCAACTGCTGGATGATGTCTTCAGCAGAACCGCTTGAAAGCCTGCGCTGCAGCTCTTCCTTGCCCAAGCCCATCAACAGCTCCGCACTGCCGCCGTAGGCAACCGCGTTTATTTGCCCCGTCCCGTCATCCAAACGCACTGACAGCACTGCCCTTATGTCTGGCTCTTTCGCTTCACCGCACCTGTCGCACACAAATCCTTCATCCAAGCGCTGCACTTTCCTGCCGCATTTAGGGCAGACGCTATAGCGCAGCATTCCCTGGTTTACCTCAACAATCGACGCCTGCATTGCCACCATCGCTTGGTCTGCCTTCAATTGCTTTATCCCCCTGCTTTCTGCGCTTTCATGCAGAAGCCGCATTGCGTCTGGGATTTCCACACTTGTCTTTGGGTTTGCAACAATCCTGGCTTTCCACCCCAGGTGCAGTTCCACGCCCTGCAGCCCCTGTTTTGTGTAAGCGCCCTCTACTTTCACCAAATCATTTTCATGCAGCTTGCCCGCTGCATCCACCAGCTCGTTCCAGGCGGTTGCCCTGATGGTTGCGCTGTCATCCGCAACCAGGAAATTCATAACGCGCCCTTTTCCGCCATCGCGTTCAAACTCGTTTGTTGGAAACAAGCGAAGCACTCTTACGACAGTGCTCACGTCGCCCATGCCCTCGCGCAACTCCGACAGCTTGCATTCCCTGGCTTCCACTTTTGGCAGCTCAACGCCTGCCGCTTCCTCTGGGTTGACAGTCATGCTGCCAGCGTATGAAAGGTTGAGCTGCGGCTTGCCGTTAAAGCTTTTTACATAGCAGTTGTGCAGCAGCAGCGTGCTGCCCCTGCCAATATTGTTTTCCTGCAGTTTTCTCACGTCGTTATGCCAGAGGGTCAGCCTTGTTTCACCTGTTTTATCTGCAACAATCAGGTTGCACAGCGTTCCACTTTTTCCGTTTCTTTCAAAGCTTTTTGGGCTGAACACATGCATTACCCTTGCCAGCAAGTCAACGTTCTGCATTCCATCCTGCAGCTGTGCAATGCTTTGCCTTTGCCTGCCTTGCCGCAGACTTAAATCAATGCCCAGGTCCTTTGCAACCATGTATGCAGCACCGCTTTCGGTGAGCAGGCCGCTAAATTTCCTCTTCTTTTGTTCAACAAGCTTTTTCACTTCGCTGTTCGGCTTTTTGCTGTACTCTGCAAGCTGCCCTATTATTGCGCTTGCTTCCTCCAAAAAGAAACCCCCACTTAATCTTTTCATGGAAAAGGTTTTAAGGCAAGCGTGTTATGTATACGATGAAAGGCTATTCTTCGCTTTCGGCAATTTCTTTTTTGTTCTTTTCCTTCCACACTCCTTCCAGTGTTCCAGAAGATTTTTCCAGGAATTTTTGCATTCATTTCTCAAAGCGAAGGGAGCAACTGCTTTCTCCTACTCGGGGGAGAAGAAAAGGTGCTTGTTGACTCGAGCACTGAGGACAATAAGGCGGGAATTATTTCAGGGCTCTCCGCGCTTGAACTCACACCAAAGGACATTTCGCTCATAATCCACACCCACTGCCATGCAGACCACTTTGGATGCGACTGCCTCTTCCCTAAGGCAAAGGTTGCGATGCATGAAAAGGACGCGAAAGCAGTAAATGCAGTTGATGCTGCTGCAACCTGCTCGCAGTTTTTCCCCGGGCTGCGATTCCCTAAAATAACGAAAACCATCTCGCACAACCAATTGGTTGATTTGGGGGGCATTCGCTTGCGCGTTGTCGCCACTCCCGGGCATACCGCCGGCAGCGTATGCTTCCTTGAGGAAAAGCAGCTACTGCTGTTCAGCGGCGACACGCTTTTTGCAGGCGGTTTCGGCAGGACAGACCTGCCTTCTGGCAGCAGTGCTGAAATGGCTGAAAGCCTGCGAAAGCTGCAGAAACTGCGGTTTTCCCTGCTTCTGCCAGGGCACGGACCTCTCTTGCGTGGTGCCTGGGAAAACAAAAACAACCTCAAATTGCTGCTCCGCAGCCTTGAAACGAGTTCCTTTTTATAGCTTACCTGCAAGAAGAGATATTGGGGCAACGGAAAAATGCACGAGGGAAAGACATACAAAAAAGTGCTGCAATTGATTGAACAGGAGCATGCCTTGACTTTCATGCAGCTGGACCCGCCAAATTACGAGATTGAAACAAGCGGAAAAATCGCCCGCACAGCAGAAGAAAACGGAATCGATGCTTTCGCTGTCGGCGGTTCTTTGGGCGCGCAGGGGAAGCTGCTGAACGAAACCCTCAAAGAAATAAAGCGGAACAGCTCCCTGCCAACAATCCTTTTCCCTGGAAACATCGCAACTCTAAGCAGACACGCCGATGCCCTCTACTTCATGTCCATGCTGAACAGCAACGACCCCTACTGGATCACCGGCGCACAGATTGGCGCGTCATTCCCAATCAAAAAAATGGACCTGGAGGTGATTCCAACATCCTACGTCATAGTAGAGCCGGGCGAAGCCGCAGGCTGGATGGGCAGGGCCCAGCTGATTCCAAGGAACAAGCCCTACCTTGCTGCTGCAACCGCTCTGGCAGGGCAGTACATGGGAAGCAAGCTTATAATCCTTGAGTCAGGCGGTGGTGCGCCAGAGCCTGTCCCAAGGGAGATGGTTGCTGCAGCGAAAGAAGTGCTTGAAATTCCACTGCTTGTTGCAGGCGGCGTCAGGACAGCAGAGCTTGCCTACAAAACAATCAAGGCAGGCGCTGACATCGTGCAGGTCGGCACTGCATTTGAGGCCAACAAGGGAAACCTGCAGCAGATGGGAAAAACCTTCAAGGCAATCACCGATGCCGTGAAAAAAGCCGGGAAGGAAAAGAAATAGCCCTGCAGCAATCAAATCGATTTATCTTTTTCCAATTCTACAACTGTTTCCCTTACAGCTTCCCGCATGCCTGTTCTTGCTTTCCAGCCGAGCGCGTTGATTTTCCCTGTATCGTAATTTCTTTCCCTCGCAAGCCTTTCAATGTGCTCGCTGCTCACAATTCCCTTGTTTCCCTTAAGTGCAATCCCGATTTTTGCCAGAATCTTCGGCACTGTTTTCACCCTGACTTCCATTCCCAGGGCGCGCTGTATCTCTGCATACAGCTCGCGCAGCGAGTGCTTTTCCTGCTCTGCGACAATAAACGTTTCCCCAAAGCACGCCTGCTTCAACAGCACGAATTGCAGCGCTTCCAAAAGGTCATCCACATATACCGTTTGCCAGGCCTGCCTTCCAGAGCCAATCAGGGGAAAGCCCTTGCGCACCAGCCCAACTATTTGCTCCCAGTGCCTGTTTGGCCCGAAAACGAGGGCGCTCCTTATCACTGTGATTGGCAGCATTTCAAGGAACTCATGCACCTTTCTCTCTGCATCAGCCTTGCTTTTCTCGTAAGGCGTTTTTGGCTTGAACGCGCTGCCCTCATTCACTTGTCCCCTGCAGCCAGCGTGAACGCCAGCAGTGCTCAAATAAATGAACTGCTTGCAGTGCTCCCTTGCAGCAGCTTCCAGCATGTTCTCAGTGCCGTGCACGTTCACGGCCTGCAGCAGAGGCGACCTTTCGTCAAGCACGGCAGCCAGGTGGTAAACAACGTCAATGCCCCTCAATGCCCTCTCGCAATCAGCCCTTTTTGTCACATCCTGGCCAAGCGCCTTGTCAAACCCCCTCACCTTATAGCCTGCGTTCCTCAGCCTATCGGAAAGCCTCCTGCCAACAAAGCCCCTGCTCCCTGTTACAAGAACGTTCATCCAAAAACCCCAGATAATTAACTTTAATTAGCCTTTAAATTATATTATCTTTTGGTGCAACGGCAAATGATTGAAATCAACGCCTCCCAGGGTGGGCAAATGCTGCGAACCTCCTTAGCCCTGTCTGCATTAACCAGGCAGCCGGTCAGGGTAACTGATATACGTGCCTCAAGGCCGAATCCAGGCCTGAAGGCACAGCACTTAACAGCAGTGCAGACCCTTGCAACAATATGCAACGCTGAATTAAAGGGGACAAAACCAGGGTCAACAGCAATTGAGTTCAGCCCAAAGCAAATAAAGCCCGTTAACTTGAGCGTAAACATTCAAACAGCCGGCGCAATCAGCCTCCTTTTGCAGCAGGTCCAGCCTGCTGCCCTGCTTGAAGAGGTAAGGCTGCGCATTGCAGGCGGGACAAACGTTGCATGGAGCCCTGCTGTTGAATTCACGCAGCATGCCCTTTTTCCTGCCCTGCGCTCGATGGGCGCAAGGTTTGAGTTGAAGGTGGTTAAAAGGGGGTTTTTCCCAAAGGGCCAGGGCTATGTTGTTTTTTCAAGCAAAAAAGCAAGACTGCCTCTGCAGCCATTAAATTTAACAGAGTTAGGCAGCTTGCAGTTCATCGAAATTTTCAGCAGCAGCGCCTCGCTGCCAGAAGATGTCAGCAGAAACCAGGCAATTGCGGCAAAGCACGCCCTTCAGCACCTTGGTGTTGAGTTTAGGGAAACAATTGAAAGCATGGAACAAGCCGCTACAATCGGCAGCAGCATTTCGCTGTTTGCGCACTTTTCCAAGGGTGCTGTGCTTGGGGGCAGCGCGTTGGGCGCAAAAGGAAAGCCAGCTGATGCTGTCGGCAGAGAAGCCGCCCAGGACCTGCTAAGCGAATTGCAAGCAAAGCAGCCCTGCGACAGGCATTTGGCAGACCAGTTGCTGCCCTTCATGGCTCTTGCAAGGGGAAAGAGCCAAATCTGCTGCACCAAGCTAACGCAACACTGCCTTGCAAACACTATCGTGGCTGAAAAATTCCTGCCTGCAAAGTTCTTGGTCGAAGGAAGCCTGGGCAAGCCAGCCAGAATCGCTATTGAAGGAGTAGCCTTTGCTCCCTAAAAAATTTAAATCTTTTCAGTCAAATAAGCCCTGTTCCTGAAAAACATTTCCGCCTGCTCTGCAATCAGCCCCTCGGCTTCCTCATTTCCCCTGTTCTTTGTTTCCTGGATAAAGCTGTAATTCCTCCCAAGCCACAGGGGAATCAGCGCATCAATAACCTTTTCCCCGTTTCCTTGGAAAGAGGCAATGCAGTCAAAAACAATCTTGCTCCAAAGCGCGCTGTCAATGGCAGGCTTTTCCATTGCATCAACAGCATTGAAAACGTCTTTGCTCAGCAGGTCTGCCCAGCTGCCCTGCCGCTGCTCTTTCCCCTGCAAAAAGTTTTGCAGCATTTTTTCCTCGTTCACTGCCAGCTCCTGCGGCTGCACAAAGCCAGCTTTCCCAAGAACCTCAACTTCCTCCACTTTATCCAAATCAACCCATTTTTCTTGCCGCTCCACCACAATACCAAGCAGCGTTGAAACAACCTGCTCAAACATCGGCTTGAGGGAAGCGGCCGGGTCTTTTGCGTCATGCACTTTGCTGCCCAGATAAACCTGCTTAACCTTGAAGCCGTTCAAAACAGCGTTTGCTGTCATGAAAATGTCAATCCCGAACCTGGCAGCATTTCCTTTCCAGTCTGCTGCCCGCAGCCAGAACTCTGCCAGCCTTGCATTAAAGGAGAAATCGCCGCCAATCGGCTGCCTTATATTCTGACAGAACAGGCCGTGCACGATTGGATAGCATATCTGGTTTGTTATCGTTCCATCGTACTTGTGCCTGCTGTAGTAAGGCGTGCAGTAGTCTGTTCCATGCTGCAAGGGCTCAAGCATTTTCTTGACCCATTCCGGGCTGATACTGCGGAGGTCTGAATCCACAACAAGGAAATGCTTTGCCCCCTGCTGCAAGCCAATCTCCCAGATTTCCTTAAAAGCCGAGCCCTTCCCAGAAACAGGGTTCCTGTAGCGAACAAACTGCTTCTCTGTTTCAGTTTCCACAAGCTCAAATGCCTTCTGCGTTCCATCGCTGCTTTTCCCGTCTGAGTCAACAATCAGTGCCTTTCCCCCGGGAAAGTACTTGCGCAAGCCTTTGTCAACCTGTTCAACAACAAAGCCGATTGTTTTCTCGTTGTTGTAGGAAGGAATGCCAACAAGGATGCCAGTGTCACTCATAAAGCCAAAGGAATTTAAACAGCAGAATCAATAAATATGGTTATGCCAAAGGTTCTTACAATTGGTGTTCCAGCGCATAACGAAGCAGGGTCAATTGGGGTAACAATAAGCAACCTCCTCAGTCAGGAAATGCCTGCAGGCTATGAAAGGGAGATAATAGTTTGCGATAACGCTTCGACAGACGGCACTGCAGGAGTTGTTAAAAAAATTGCTGCAAAAAACCCAGCCGTAAAGCTAATTCAAGCGCCAAAGCGGGGTAGGGCGCATTCTTTAAATGCAATTAAGGGAGAAGCAAGAGGCGAAATAATTGTTTTCTGTGACGCAGATGTAAGGGTTAGGGGGATTCCAAGCAGCAAGAGTGCCGCCCCACAACAGGCGGTTAAAGAGAGAAAAAGGGCCGTAGCAAAATTGGTTGAATTCCTGCAGGCGCATCCGAAAAGAGATGCGGTTGGAGCAGAGAAAAGACCGCTGCAGCAGGAACTGCACAGGGTCGGCAAGAAACTGAGGCAAACGCCACTCAACTTGATGCTTGTTGTTTCAAAAAAGCAAGAGCCAAGGCCGTTTGTTTATGGCCCATTTTTCGCTATAAAAAAATCAAAGGTACCAAACTTTCCAGATATAGCAAACCTCGACCGCTGGCTCAGCGCTTACTTGGGCAAGAAGAGAATTGCAATGCACCGCTTTGTTGAGGTTTACTACAGGCAGCCAAAAAAATTTCGGGACTTGGTAATGGGCGATATTAGAGCCCAGCAAAGTTACAGGAATTTAAGGAAAAGACCTGAGTTTAGGGGATTGAACGTAAAGCCGTTTGCACGCAAATACACTTGGAGTGGTCCAAGGGCAAGGAAGCTAACAGGGAAAGAGAAAGCGATTGGCGTAACTGCCTTGAAGGGAATGGAGTTGTTTACAAGAACGATTGCTGCCGTAAGGGGCACTTCCACTTCCGCTTTTAGAAAACTGCTTAGCACGAAGAGAAGGCATAGAAGATAGATTACATTCACATGAACAGAAACCCAATTAAATCCGGCTGCAGCAGGGCCGCGATGCAGCCGAGCAGGATGAAGGGTGCAAACGGCGGCATGCCCCTGTAGACAGGCACTGCCTTGACGCCTGTTTCGCGCAATCTCTCTATTTCCTTTTTCCCAAACACGCCTTTGACCCGCAGGTTCAAACCCTGCTTTATTTTTCCATCCAAAAAATCAGCTGCAATAACCTCGTCTTCATCCAATTCATCCAGATTTACCTGCTTTAGGAAAAACCTGTGCCTTATGCCCTTCTCAAAAGCCATGAAGAGCAGTGCAAGAAACAGCGGAAAAGCAAGGAAGGCAATTGTTGCAAAGGACACCAGCATTAGCGGCAGCAAAGCAAGAAAGTACGCTGCAACAACCAGCCCGAAAACAGCCGCTCTTTTTGCGCTTTCCCTGTTCTCCCGCCAGTCAATCCCTTGCCTTACATATTTTGAAACAAAGTAGGCTGCGTAAAAGGCTACTGCAAGCAGTGCAGCTGCAAACAGTGCTGTGAGCAAAAGCAGTTGTTCTTGGTAAAGGGGCAGCAGAAAAGCAATTGCAGCAAATAGCTTCACGTCTCCTCCGCCAAGCTTTCCAGCGTAGTAAACCGCGTAGCCTGCTGCAAATGTTGCAGCGCCGATTAACAAAAACAGCCAGTTGAATTCAACCAAATTCAGAACAACGGCAATTGCAATCATTGGATAGGTGATTTTGTCCAGAATCAAGCCGGTTCTTATGTCAGTGAAGGCTGCAAGAGTACAGCCAGCGAGCAGGACAGCAATCCTTGCCATCAGAATTGGTTCCATTGCCCTCACCCGTAATATTTTTTGTTCACAACCTGTGCTAATGCCATCAGCAAGCCGGTTTCATGCAGTTTATAGCGCGGCACCGCGCCTTTTGTAAGCCTCCCGATAGCGCCAAGCTCGTCTCTTGTATCCTCGCCCCACTGCTCTAAGAAAACCTCGCTTACTTCCTTTCCATTACGGAGAATTTTTTCAACCACTACTTTTGGGTACTCAAAAGCAGGGGTAAAGCCAAGGAAAACCTGTTTTCCATCAAATATTGCTGCAACACAGACATCCATGTAACCTGTTTTCGCTTCCTTTACTGCTACAAGCCCTGCCTCCATTCCAACCGCGTAAGCACACTTCCCCCGTGCTTTCTTCCAAGCGTTCTTCGCCCTGTTCACCGCCCCCTGAACCGTTTCACGCAATGAGAGGGGCTGCCTGCCAACGCCGCTTTCAACATCAGCGCCTTGCACCTCTACTGCTTTAAAGTAGCGCTTGAAAGCGCTTTCAACCGCCCTCAGTTTCGCGGGATTCTTTGAGCCGACAATGACGAGCATCAAAATAACTCCCTAAAAGATTCAATCACCATCTGGCTAATACCACTGTTGGGTCAATAGCGCTTTTAATGTAGAACTTTGCCCAGCCAACCTCGTCCCTGAGGTTTTGCCCAAAAAGGCGCATAAATCTAGCCGCGTCTTTTGTTCCCAGTGTTGTTTCCAACTCCTCCTTAGCCAAATGGAAATCAACATGGGTTCTGCCTTCAAAAGAAATTTTTCCCTCCCCCCAGAGCTCTTTGATAA
>CAZXIC010000004.1:18274-88156 GCA_964640195.1 uncultured archaeon
CCATTCGCCTCTTCCTTGTTCCGCCGCCAAAAGAGCTGAATGCCTTGTGGTTCGCCATTTCCGCAAAGGTCTGCCCAAGGGCTTTTTCCAGGGGCGCTGCCTGCAGTCCCTTGAACAGGTGCAGCTTTATCTCTTTTTCGCCCCAATACATTGCTTCAATCTTCCTGAGAAGCCTGCTCTTTCTTTTGCCCCTGCCCCACAGCTTTCTGGCAAACTCGTTGTGGTAGTATGCCATTCTTGCCCCGTGGTTAGGAACTTTTGCAAGCACTTCATCATGCAGTTTTCTCTCGGCTCTTCTAGCAAGAGGCCCCCTAACAGCGTTTCTGGCAGACGAAACCAGCCTTTGTATTGTTTCCCATACCCTTCTCTTAAAACGCGTTGGATAATAGTGCTTTGTTATTTTGAAATCCACTGCTCTCAGGTCTTTTCCCTTTGGCCTTGCCATGCCTTCACCTTACCCTAAACTTCTTTTTCTTTTTTCTGCCGAACATTTGCGCAAGCTTCTGCATGTCCAAGCCGCCTTTCTTCTGCAGGGCTTTCTCGTCCAGCTTCCTGAATTTCTTGAATACGGCAGACATCTGCTTGTAGGCTTTTAACAGCTCCCTGACATCCTTCTCATTCTTACCGCTGCCTTTTGCTATTCGTAGCATCCTGCTCTTGTTCAGCAAATCTGGATTGAGCTTCTCTTCCCTGGTCATTGAATCCATCAACACCTTGAAGCCGTCAAGCTTCTCCTCCGTCATTTCAAGCATTTCTTTCGGCAGCTGCATCTGCACGCCGAGCATTTCCGCCACCTTTGTCATTGGCCCAAGCTTCCGCGCTGCCTTAAGCTGCTTGTAGAACACATCCAGGTTGAACTCGCCCTTGAGCAGCTCTTCCGGCGACAGCTCTTCCTCTTCGCTTACCTCCTTTGCTTTCGCCAGCAGCGCCTGCAAATCGCCATAGCCCATTATCCTGCTCAAATAGCGCTGGGGGTCAAACCTTTCCAGGTCATCCAGCTTTTCCCCAGTGCCGATGAAGTAAACCGGGCATTTTGCAATATGGCACGCCGACAAGGCACCGCCGCCTTTCGCTGAGCCGTCAATCCTTGTGATAACCACACCGTTCACTTTCACGGCATCGTGGAAAGCCTGTGCCTGCTTTTTCGCAAGCTGCCCGACGTCTGCACCAAGCACGAGCCAGCGCTCGTCAGGCTTAAAGGCAGTGTTTATTTCCCCTATCTCACGGACAAGCCCCTTATCAAAGGCATCCCTTCCAGCACTGTCAACTATCACAACATTTGCTTTCTTTAATTTCCTCAGGCCCTGCTCAACTATCCTTGCAGCCCTTTTTTCCTTTGGGTTGCCGTAGAAAGGCAATTGCGCCTTTGCACTCAGCTGCTGCAGCTGCTCAAATGCGGCAGGCCTGTAGCTGTCAGCGCAGATAAGCCCAACGCTGCTGCCCCTTTTCATGTAGTATTTTGCCAATTTTGCCGTGCTGGTGGTTTTTCCCATCCCGTACAGCCCAACCAATAGAATCCTCTTCGGCTTTTCCGGTGCGTTTTGTTCAGCACCTCCAAGCAGTCCAACAAGGGCATCATAGGTTACCTTAAGCACGTGCTCCCTCCTGCTAAGCCCGGCTGGCAGCTTTTCCCTTATCGCCTCTTTCTCGATTTTTTTGCTTAAATCAAGCACCAGCTGCACTTCAACGTCTGCTGAAATAAGTGCCCGCTGGATTTCCTTGACTGCCTCTTTCACTGTTCCCTTGTCAAAAACAGCTGCTCTCCGCAGTGTTTCCATCGCGCCCCTTAGTTTTTCCCCAAAACCCATTTCTCCCGCCTGTTACCTAAGTTTTGCAGCACAAGGGTTAAATAAGCTTTTTGATTTTAATTGCGGTTTTGCCCAAGAAATAAACGTTTAAAAGCACTTTAACCCTAAAATAATCCTGAGTTGGTGCTTTCCATGCCTGGCTTTGTTGACACTGTCATTGAGTCATTCAAGCAAACCCTTGACTTGAGGTTGTGGCTGTACTTTTTCTTAACCCAGGTTGTTGAAGCCGTTGTATCTGCTGCTGCAATCCTTGTTTTTGTTTTGCTTGCATTTGCCGCAATTTTCGGCTCTGCAGCCTTTGCCAACATCCAAAACATAGCGCAGCTGTTTTCAAGCCCTTCCTTCATTCTGAATGCCCTTGGCGCAATCCTGCTGCTGGCTGCAATTCTTTTCCTTATGCTGTTGTACATTTCATCGTTTTTCACTGGCTTGCGCTTTAATCTCTTCAACAGGTTCCTGCAGAAGAAAGAGCTTGACTTGGGCGCTGCATTTGAGGAAACAAAGCCCAGAACCCTGACCTACTTCAAAATAAACCTCTTAATCTCAGGCATAGTTTTGCTCTTGGCTGCCCTGCTGCTGCTTCCAGTGCTGCTGCCCATGCTTGCAGGCCAGCTGCTTTCAGGCAGTGCAGCGGCAGGAGCGCTTGCCTACTTTTTGCTCGTTTTCCTGCTTGCGCTGGTTTTCGCTGTTGCAGTTTTCTTCCTTTCCCCTGTCCTCTTGCTGCTTGCACCTGTTGCCTTTTTCAGCAGGCTTGGCGTGATAGCTTCCATTGAGAGAAGCATTGAGCTTGTAAGGGCAAACTATTGGGGAAACCTTGCGTTTGTCTTAATCTATCTTGTAATCGCAATGGGCGTGAGCTGGGCTGTAAGCTTGGTAGGCCAAATCGCTGGATTGCTGGCCTTTATTCCCGCAATTGCGGTGGCTGGCGGCAGCAGTATGGCAGCAGGCCCTGGCATTTTGGGCGCGATGCTGTCCTACTACACCATTTTCTTCGTAATCTTCATCCCGTACGTAATCTGGAGCGCGGTTTTCAGCACAGCCTGCTTCAGGAACCTCTATTTTTTGGACACGCAGTTGCTTGGCAAACGCAAGCATTGGAAGAAGGGAAGAAAGCCCACTACAAAGCCAAAAAGGAAAGCAAGGCGCGGTTAGGTAATCAATTTAAAGCTTTTTATCTTTCTATTAATTTAACTTAAGTTGTTTTTGGAGGTTTGGCAGTGCTTGATTTGATTTTGCTGGCGATAGTTGCAATAGTAATCGTGCTTGCGATAATTTTGGTTGTAGTGTACAACAGCCTGGTTGCGCTGCAGAAGAGGGTTAACAACGCGTGGGCGCAGATTGACGTGCAGCTGAAGAGAAGAGCCGAATTGATTCCAAACCTGATTGAAACAGTCAAGGGCTACGCGAGGTTTGAGCGCAAAGTGCTCACCGAGGTTACAGCGGCAAGGACTGCGATAATGAAGGCGAAAACACCCCCTGAGGCTGCGAAAGGCGAGAGCATGCTGGCAGGTGCGCTGAAAACAATTTTTGCTGTTGCAGAGAACTACCCCAAGCTGCGTGCCTCGGAGAACTTTAAAAGCCTGCAGGAAGAGTTTGCAACAACGGAGAACAAAATCGCTTACGCAAGGCAGTTCTACAACGATTCAGTCATGCGCTTCAATACAGCCATTGCCCAGTTCCCTGGAAACATCGTTGCAGCGATATTCGGCCTCAGAAAGCCGAGAGAGTATTTTGAAGTGAAAGAGGCAGCAGCGCGGAAGCCGGTTAAAGCAGACTTCAGCGACCTTGCCTGAGGGCAGGTGGGCTGCAATGAGTTTCTACGAGGAGATTAGCGCAAATAACAGAATGACCTTTTTCCTCTTTGTTGTGTTCTTTTTCCTAGTCATCGCGCTTGGCTTTGTTGTTTCCTTCCTGATGGGCAGCTACTTTTTTGTGCCTGTATTCGGAATAATCGCCGTTGTCTACATCCTTGTCTCCTACTATAACAGCGACAGGATTGTCGCTGCGATAAGCCGTGCCAAGCCCGCAGACCAACAGCAGTTCAAGCAGCTGCACAACGTCGTTGAGGAGATGGCAATTGCAGCAGGTCAGCCAAAGCCGAGAGTCTATGTAATCAACGACAGTGCAATCAACGCCTTTGCAGCTGGCAGAAGCCCTGAACACAGCGTCATATGCGTCACAACAGGCGCGGTACAGCGTTTGACCAGAGAAGAGCTAACAGGCGTTGTAGCGCATGAGATGTCCCACATACGAAACAGGGACGTCAAAGTAATGACTCTTGCAGCAATCCTGGTTGGTTTGGCTGTCTTGCTCAGCGATTTCCTGCTGAGAATGTTCTTATGGGGCGGTCTTGGCAGGAGCAGGGGCAGCAGAAACGGCGGCGGCTGGATAATGATTGTTGCAATCGCCACTGGCCTGCTGCTTGCCCTCATCACGCCGATAATCGCCCAGGTGATTCGCTTTGCAATCAGCAGAAGGAGGGAATACCTTGCTGATGCAGGCTCTGCCCAGCTAACGCGCTATCCCCAGAGCCTGGCGTCCGCGCTGCAGAAAATAAAGGAGGACAAGGAGCCTCTGGAGGCAGCGAATAAGGCAACCGCGCACCTCTACATTGCCAATCCTTTGAAGGGCCAAAAGATTTGGATGAAATCGCTTTTTGCAACACATCCTTCAATTGATGACAGGATTGCAAAGCTCAGGGCAATGTGAACAAAGCCCGCAGGGCCCAAAGCGCTGCCCCCTGCAGCTGCTTTTCAGATTATCCTTTTAAGAACGAACTGCGGCTCAAAGCGCTGCAGGTCCTTGTATTCTTGCCCTGTTCCAATGAACAATACCGGCTTGCGCAATTTGTACAAGAGGGAGATAGTGGTTCCGCCCTTGCTGTCGCAGTCTATTTTTGTAAGGATAAAAGCGTCAATGCCAACCTCCTTCTCATACTCTTTTGCCTGCTGCAGCAGCGCCTGCCCTGTGAAGGCTTCCCCGACATAAAGCTTCAGGTCTGGCTGCACAACCCTGACGATTTTCTGCAACTCGCCCATGAGGTTCCTGTTCGTTTCCTGCCTTCCCGCACTATCAATCATGAGGCAGTCAATTCCCTTGCTCTGGGCGCTCTTCACTGCGTCAAATGCAACCGCGGCAGGGTCTGCGCCGTACTGGTGCTTTATCACCTTGATTCCAAGCTTTCCGGCGTGCTGCTCAAGCTGTTCAATTGAGGCTGCCCTGAAGGTGTCTGACGCAGCCCAAATCACGCCCAGCCCTTTGCTGCGCATCAGAAAAGCAAGCTTTGCCATTGTAGTCGTTTTTCCCGCACCATTTGGGCCCAGAAAAAGAATCTTGTATGGCTTTTCCTTCTTGCTTCTGACATTCTTCAGCAGGTCAGGCTGCGCTGTCTGCATCATCTGCTGCAGGATTTCCCTAATTTCCTTCTTCACCCTTCCCCCCAAATCCTCGCGCCTGCCAATCTTTTTTCCAACCAGCCTTTCCTTTATCTCCTTGCTGATTTCCTCTGCCGTTGTCTGCTCAACGTCTGCCTCAAGCAGTGCAAGCTCCAGCTCCCAGAGCAATGACCCAAGGTCGCGCCCCTCAAGCTCTACCGTGCCTTTTACAACCGCCTTCAGCTTCCCCTTTATTGAAACACTGGGCTTTATCTCGCGTGCGCTTTCTGGGACAGAAACAGCCTCTTCTGCCAATTTTTCCGGGAGTGGCTCTCCCGCAACTTTTTCCCCTTCAACCGCCTTTTCGCTTTCCGCCTCTCCTGCTTTCTCCTCTTCAACACTCTTTCCTGCAACAGCCCCTGCTTCCTTTTCCCCAACAGCGGCTGCCTTACCCAAGCCTTCAGAAACAGCTTCTTCAGCAGCTGCCTTCTTTTTTACCGCCTTTTCCTTTACCTTTTCCGCGAATCCCTGAATCTTCTTTTTTAGTAGGTCAAACAATTCAGCTCACGCTTCTTGCTGCGTTGCCCTGCTCTCCCTCTTTTCCACTTCTTGCCTGCTCAGCCGCCCTTTGCCTTATCTGCGTGAAAAGCCTTTCGAAGTTTTTGATGTTCCGCACCACAGCCTGCTTTTCCTGCTCGGCAGCAACCAGTGCCTTTTCAACTTTTTGCCTTTCCTCGCCAAGCTTCTTTCCGGCTTTTTCACTGTCAGTGTCAATCAGAACGTTTCCAGGCAGGCTGGTTTTCACTCCTCGCACTGCACCGGCTTTCGCTTCAGCGTATACCCCTGCTCCGAGCGAAACCAAAACGCTTTCATCTTTCTTTGCCTTGTGCAGTTCCTTTACCGCTTCCCTCGCCGTGAGAATCTCTGCAAGAGCCTGCTGCAGGTTGCGCTGCCTTTGCTGCAGCATCTCAAACTTTGTCACTTCGCTTCTGTACGCATCCATCAGCTGCCGCTCGCTTACCCTAATCTGCTTTTGTTTCTCCATTATGCCTCAACCTCTTTTGCTTCACTTATAAATATGTCGCTTCTCTTTAACCTGTTTTTGCTTCCAAACAGGCACAGCACTTTTTCAGCCGCAAAGCCGGCTGTCTTCGCTTTTACTTTCTTGCTGAAGCCCTGCTTTTTTCCCTTTAGTCGCAGTTCGCCTTCAACCAAAAAAACCTTCTCATCAGGCATTTTTTCACGCTCCGCCCAGACATTCGTCAATCCTCGCCATTTCGTGCCCTGTCGTGTGCAGGCCAAGCAGCGCCGAGCTGCTGTTCGCTATTACACTGTTTCCAACGAATGCATCGCCGCAGTTTGCTGTTGAAGGCCTGCCCTCCAAACCAAAGTGTTTGCTCAGGGCAGCAAACTCTTTTTCCGTTGCCCCCGGGCTTATCAAAAAGCCCTTGTTCGTTGCAACAAGCCCAGCCCCGACCAGCCTGCTGCCTGCAACAGAGCCGTAAGCAAGGTCTATTGAAAGAAACCTCCCTAGCTGCTTCCTTTGCTTTTCTGAAAACAGCGTTGAGCAGACGCCATTCCTGTCGTTTACAGCCATGTGGTTTCCCACTGCGGTAACATTTTCAACCCTCTTAACCCTTACGCCCATTTTCTGCAGCTCCTCAACTTCACGCTCTCCGATTATGCCTGAGGCAACCAAGCCCTTGTTGTTTGCGACAGCAAACACCCCAAGCAGGCTGCTGTTTGCAACCGTTGCTTTTATCGCCTCTAAGCCAAACAAGTCCTTCACTGCCTTTGCCTCCTTTCTTGCGATGCTCTTTGGAACGAAAATAACCCTCTCGGTTGCAATGGAAAAGACCCCGACAAAAGGGCTTTGCCTCACTGTTCCGAGCCCTATCTGCATTCAATTCAAACCTTTTTTATTTAAGCGTTCCCCTTTTGATTGCGGCTGCTTCCGCAGCCCTTTCAGCTGCCTTCTTCTCCTCTTTCTTGCGTTCTTTTTCAGCCTCTGCGGCAATCTCTTCTTCAGTTTTTTTCTTCTCCTCTTTCTTCTTCTCCTCCTTCTTCGGCACATGCACTTTCTCGCTTTGCAGGAAAACGTTTGCCTTCCCCTTGTCCACTATGACCTTTATGTCAAGCTTTCTCGGCACATGCTCCCTGCCCTTCTTCCAAAGCTGCTGGTTCAGCTTGCTGCTCAACAGCACGTCTCTTTCCCCCAGCCTCAGGTGCTTGAAAACAAACCTTTTCAGCAGGGTAATTGCCTTGTTTGCCCTTCTCTTTTTTGGGAATGAGTACAGCTTTTGCAGCCCCACAGTAAATTTCCTTTCCTCAAGTGCTGCCTTTTCCTTTTTTCGCTTTGCCATGCCCTACAACACCCTGCTTTCAATCCTTTTTTCTCCTCAGCGCAGCCTTTTCCCTGTGTTTCCTTTTCCTGTGCTGCTTCCCCAGGTCCACTTCGCCCCAGGAACGCTTTCCCTTAGGGTTCCAAATCCTTTTCCCTGCCTTTTGCAGGACCCATACCGGCGCGTTGGTCAGCCCAGGGCCTATCTTTTTCCTGCTGCTTATCAGGAAATCCTTTAACTCTTGGTCTTTATTCTTAGCCATAGCTGTCACGCCCAGCTGATGCGGATGCCATCTTCGCAATCCGAGCAGCCGGATTGGCTACTGCCTCGCTTTGCTCGGCTTGCTCGATGCCATGTGCTACTTACAACAGCCATAATCATTTCCTCTTTATTTTTATCTCCCTCTTGTTTCTAAGTGCTTCCAGCAGCTGCCGCAACTGCTCTTCGCTCAACTTAGCAGCGATTTTCCCGCTCTCATGCAAGTAAATTATCGCCTGAACTGCTTTAAGGTAAAGTTCTCTGTTAACGAGCTTGACGTTGTTCAGCCTTGCCTTTGCCTCTTCGCTCAGCAGCGCTCTTACAACCTGGTTTAGCTTCGACTCTGCCTCAACCTCACGCTGCTTTTCTTCGTAGCGCTTCTTGATTTCCACAAGCCTCTGCTGCCTCAACCTTTCCTGCTCGTCATTCATTTTCCTTCCCAACCTCCAATCCAATGAATTCCTTCTGCACCCACTTAGCCTGCATTACTCTCCAGCTTCCTTTCCGGTTCTTTTTCTTCCTTCACTTGTGCCCTTTTGATTGCGGCTGCTTCCGCAGCCCTTTCAGCTGCCTTCTTCTCCTCTTTCTTGCGTTCTTTTTCAGCCTCCTTTAGCTTCAGCCTTTTCTCCTCCTCTTGCCTGCGCAGCTCTTCCGCAACCCTTTTCTCTTCACCCGCCTTCTGCCCTTCAACAGTTTCCGGTTTCTCTTCCCTTTGCTTCCCTTCCAGGGCTTCGTGCTTTGCAAGAGCCGCGGCAACCTCCTTTGCCTTCCTGTTCAAGTAAGAGTGCCCCTTTCCCGTAATAACCCTGCCTTTCTTCTCTTTTTTCACATATCCCTGTTTCTCAAGCGTCTGCAGGCAGGTTCTTACAATCTTCCCGCTTGCTTTCCTAAAATGGTGCCTTTTTGTCCCTTTGTTTTTCTTTCCGCCATAGTAGGTGCGCAGACTCTCTGTCCCAAGCGGTCCTTCCTTAAAGACCCTGTACAGCACTGATGCAAGCCTTACGTAAAACCACAGCCTGTTGTCTGGCGCCCTTTCCCTGCTGGTGCCTGTTTTGACAAATGCAGCCCATTCCGGTGCCTGAATACCCTGTTTCCTTAAATCTGCCGCTATCTCAGCAAGCAGCTTTCCCGCAGGCACATCAAATACGCTCAAATAATCCACTCCAAAAATTTCAACCGCGCCTTTCGGCGCATTTGCTCAAGCGCGATTGCAGCGCGAGCTTCTAAAAATTAGAAGCCCTTAACCAATCTCCTCCCCAGCAAGGTTTTTAAAGGATTGGTTTTTACGCCAATCCTCTACCATATTTATTTAAATACAAAAGGGGCAGTTATTTGGGGGCGGTCTTTTTGGTGAAACCCGCAAAAAGTCCAAAGGGCAGGACTAAGAGAACCTGGCAAGGGAGTCTTTTATCAACAGACCCCTTCCGTGTTCAAGTCCGCGAGCCCCGCCACAAATATGAGATCAGCACCCTTGCTGTGGACCCAAATCTCAATTATTTCACTAGCCGCAGGGGACGTGAGGAGCATCGCGGGGTTGCAACGCGAAAGAGCGACTTCAAACAACTTTCTGATTTTCTCAAGAGCAAACAAACAGCAGAGTGCTTGGGTTCGAGGTTAAGTTAACTAAATTGGATAACGAGTTCAGAATTGTTAGGAAGGACGGGAGCTTATTGCATCCGCTGGCAGCAGGCCAAGTGCAGAGGCTGTTGAGGGGTTGGAGTGCAAGATATCCTCCAAAGAAAGCAAAAAACCTCTAACCCGTGTTTTTTCTTTTCTTGAACAGTGCACCGCATTCTTTGCACGTTATTTCAAGCATTGTGCCAGCTTCCCCGCTTTCGCTGTTTTTTCCTTCAACAAGGAAGGCGCCGCATTTTTTGCAGTAGCGCTTCTTCAGCTCTGCGGGAATCGGCGCTTTGTTCCTGCTGCTGATTCTGCGCGCCAGCCCAACATAGCGCCTGCTGCGCTCCGGATGCGCTGTGAATTCCTGTTCCGCCAACTCAAAAAGGCGCCAGATGCGCTCCAGGGCGATTTTTGCCCTTGCGTTCTTTGATGGCATGAAAACACCTGCTGCTGCGCAGCAAAAACAATTGGGCGATAAAGCGTTTAAAAAAGGAAACTAAGGCATTTCAGCAGCTGGGCAAATCCAGATGGCAATTTAAGGGAATAATCTCGGCTGCCCATCCTCTGCCAATAATCTTGATGCCCATGCTATCAAGCTTAGGGGTGCACCTGTCACCCCTTTGTTCTGACCGATGACATTGTCGCCGCCGAGCGTCAGGTCATAGGCGATAGAGACAAATAAATCCCTTAACTCCGCATCATATGCAGAAAGCCTGTGCCATCCTAACCAGACATTGCCTATTCCGCCCGGGCCCAGGCCATCTATATCATCGTCTTTTCCGTCAATATAATTATTGAAATAAAAGGAGGGCAACTTGTCAATTCTCCAGATGTTATCCTTGAAGGATGCAATCACATTATTCAGCGTTTCATCTGCCGGCAGCATTCCTTCCCCATAAGTATGGCAGATTGCCCAGCTGGTCCTGTTAGCATGCGAGGTATCCAATACGCTAGAACAGCCCAATTGCGTCCAGACGAGAGTATCATCCTCCATGTGATAAATTCCCCAGCCGTTAGGCACTACATCTCTGTATACCGGGTCCGGGTACGCTTCGCAAAACTCATCTTTTTCTGTAAGATAAACGTCAAATATGAACTGAGCCCACTCACCGTATGGATATGTATCATACCCAAGTTCGCTCAGGGCAAGGCAGATGTCTGCGAAATGCAGCCGTTTATCGCGGTTTCTATCCAGCACTGAAAGCATAGCTATATTAGACCCGGAACTTGGAGTTATAAACTCTGCGGGAGTTCGGTCTGGGTCGTAGTACAGCCATTTTTCTACGATATTGGACTCAACAAAATCAGATATTTCCTGCCAGCCGTCCATGTTTTCCTGTTTTAGTGCGGATGCAACCATCATAAGCCCTGCTGCTCCCTGGAAATCGTTCAGCTGCCCGTGGCCGCCTGTGCTTTCCACTCCTGCTAAGAAACACGGCCAGGTCCCTCTATCCTTAGTACCCCACCACAATGTACGCTGGTTTGCACTGGCGTCTGCTATTGCTTTGAGTGCTAGTTGCCTTGCCTTTTTGATGTATTTATCATTGTGAGTGGCGCGGTGCATATCGAGAAGTGCCTGCAGTTCCTGGCGGAAATAATAAAAGCTGCCCTCCTCAGTAGCAATGTTTCTATTGCTGCTGTAATATGTTGTGTAATAAAGGTCAAATGCTTGGGTTAACCGATTGTACAATAGAACTCTGTTTTCAGGGTCTGATGGCTCGTATGCTGGGTCTATCGTGGGCAAATCCAAAAATAGAGGTTTCAGGTGGTCGGAACTGTATGTTTCTTTTGGTTGGCAACTCCCGCAATCCCAGGGGCAGGTTTCACAGGTTTCGGCTCCTTTGCAGTCGCCGTCTTCGTCACATTCCGCTGGCAGGCTGCCCCTGATTCCGCTCGGTAAACACACGAAGAAGTCGTCTGGCCCTGTTGCCTCCGTTGTTCTGTCTTTCTGTACTGCGATGCATCTGCCATCATCAGAGCAGGCATCGTAGGTGGTTTTTGAAGAGCATACTGCGCCTGTGCTGGCAACCAGGGCTGCGCCTGTTATGAGAGCAATAACTATTGCTACAACTAATACAGCGCCCCCTATTAACAGCAGGTATTCCAAGGCGCCCTGCGCTTTGCTGCCCATCAGCTATAATAGCATTCAAACTACTATAAAACGGTTTTTTTGCGGAAAAAAGCAGGTGGCATGGTAGCATGGTTTGAACCTGGCTTCAACTTGCCTGCCAGGCTTTGCATTCAGCCTATCAGCCTGCTGTAGCCCAAGGCAGCTGCTTTTGCCTCTGTATGCTATCTCAAAAATAAAACTGGCATTGCTTATTTGCTTCCGCACACGTCACTAAGTTTTTGTTTCGCACCCGTCACTTAAGTCGCCGTTTGCGTCGCGGTATCCCTCATAGCATCCGTCAACTGGCATTGCCCATTGTTGCATGAGCTGTACGCTTGGGGGTAATAGCAGATATTGCCGCAGCTTCCGCAATTGAACGGGTCTGTGCTTAAATCATACCCTTCGTCAATGTTGCTTGGCCATGTTAGAGTTTCCCAGCGTCTGAGCGGGTTGGTATATCTATTATCGCAATCATTGTCAATCCCGTCGCATATTTCCAGATAAGCCGGGCTGCATTCTAACGGATGTTCTTTAACGGCGTTCCAAGAGTAATTTGCAGCAGCCTCAACGCCGCCAACCTCGTTGTAGAACGAGTCCTCAATCATCCCCGCGGCATTATATAAGTAGGAAAGGTAAGACCATTCCTTAATGCTTGCAATGTCATCAAAGGGAGCGGTGTACCATTTGAACCCGTACTTGTTATAAAGCTGCGGGGACATTCTAATCTTGTTCCAAAAATCATCAAAAGTATGCCACCAGCATTTTTGCTCATAGTCCCTGCTCATCAAATCCAGTGTATACCAGGTATATCCTGGCTTTCCGCCGTAACGAACCTGGTAATACTCGTCGCCGCCATTGTGAAACGGGCTCTGCATGTCATCGTCAGTCATAACCCGTACATCAGGGTCGTATTTTTTTATCTTGCTGAGGTATTCTTCCATGAATTCTGCTAAAAGCTGGTAATTTTCCAGCCCTCTTTTAATAGACCTGCTGTCCCTGTTGAATCCCCGGATTTCGTCAAAATTGATATAAATAAAATCAGACTCTATTTTAGTCATTGTCGGCTCAATAAACGTTTTTTCATAGTCGTCGCAAAAAGAGGAGTCCGCAAAGGTTGTCCAGCCGCTGCGGTCAGGCTCCAGGCTTGCAGCAAAGTCGTAGTCAACCTTTATTTCAGAATCCGTCGGAATCGTCCCTGTAGGGTTTCTTTTTATCATGGTTTTCTTGCCGTCTAGTATATTCAGCGGGTCTATAGTCCCACTTTCAATCAGGCTGTAGTCTCTCCCTTCCTCGTATTCAGTGCTTCTGTCTTCATTGAAAACATGCAATCTTGTGTCCGGGGTTTCAAGAACATTATATAATTTGTCATTCAAGGTTATTAGTTCAAAATTGTCCAGCCATAATTCCAACGCCTCTGTACCCTGTGCCCTGGAGAAAAGGTTTACCTGTGTTTCGTTATTGTACGTAGAAAACTTGATTGAGTATTGGCCCCAGCTTCCACTTCTGGTTATAACTACACTCTGACCATATTCTATTCCGGCAGAAGATTGCAAGCTAACTGTAACTTGGGGATTGTTTCCGTTGTTATTTTCCTCTATCTTTTTTGCCCAGAAAGTCAGCAGGTAGATTTGGTTTTCCCTTACAGTGAATTTTGGAAAAGACAATTCTGAACTAAGGTCGCTGTTCACCAGATACTCGCTTGAACTAATGCCACGAAGAGCATGGGTAAGGCTCAGTTTAACAGAGCAATTTCCAGAATAACTGGTGGTGCAGTCCCATGCCCAATCATCCCCGCTGTCTTCCGGCGTATTGTTTGAAAACATCCAATAATCGGGCTTTCCATTTTCATCAGTGTCTTCTTCAAAATCAAGATTATTGAAATTAGGGGCGCCAGAAAATTCCGGTTCAAGGGAAACAGCATTATCCAAATTGTCAAATTTCATGGAAACGTTCTGTGCATAAACCCCCTCAAAGTAATTAGGATTAAAATAGCTCAAAGCCATGGGGTTAAAGATGGATGTTACGTAGAAATGTCTCTTCTTAATAAAATCCTTATGCCCCAAAACTAAATTTATATATGACTGAGAGCTTCCACTTGTAAGGCAACCTGGGCCACCTATCCAGATGGCGCTTGTCCAGAGATTATACTTATATTTAGTCAATACCTCTACCCATTTTTCTTTTTCAGCTGATGCATCAATATACTCCCCCCCCCAGTAAAAAAGCCCTGTGCCATGAAACCCCCTCACTTCCAGGTCAGGCCAGTCAGTTATTTTAGCATTGGGCAGGATTATCTGGTCTGCTTGGTAATTCAAAAGCCAGCCCAAAGAAACCGCACCATAAAATGTTCCTGCTGTGCTGTTTGCCAGAATAAGAATTTGGTCTGGCTCTATTAAAAGAATGTACCCCTGGTTGAACCCTTTTGTTAGCTCCTCGTTGATGTTGATTTCCTTTTCTTCCGCAAGCAATCCTATTGCAGAATCTGTGTTGGGGTTTCCGATTACAATCCTTTTCTGCGAAAGATCCCCTGATATGTCCTTAATCTCTAAATCTATTGTCCCTGCTGAACTCTCAAGTATTTTATCTTTAAGGTAACCAGCAGTAAAATTCTCGTATTCATCGTCCAAGTTTGCATAAATTTTCCAGTCTGAACCCAGGCCAGCGCAACTTCCTATTTCCAACTCTATTTCCTGGGGAAGCGGAATTATTGAGGCAGGGTCAATAAAATCGCCCTCCTCGCATTCCAGTGCCGGTGTACAGTCCTCGTCTGCTGTTCCATCGCAGTCCTCATCTAACCCGTTCCCGCATATTTCCGGCGTTGGTTCGATTGCGCCTATGCATGGTCCCCATGTGCCTTCTGTGCATGTTTGGGTTCCGTATTGGCATTTTCCAACGTCTGTTGTTCCGCACTTTTTTGTTTTACCGGGTTCGCATCCTTCTGTTGGGCAGTCTCTTCCGCAGGTTTCGCTTGTTTCTCCCATTTCAGGATTGCATCCCTCTATTCCGCAGCAGATTAACAGGCTGCAGTCTTCGCATCCAGCCGTGCATTCTCCTGTTTCGCATCTTCCGTTTCCGCATTCTGGCGGTGTTTCGCAGTCATCATCTTCTGTGTCTTGGTCTCCGTCGCAGTCATTGTCTAGTTCGTCCTCGCATTTTGTTTCAGTGAGTTCATAGTATTCCCCGTATTCGTCTTCCCCGCATCCTGGCCATGTTCCTCCAGTGCATATTTGTTGGCTTCCTTCACAAACTCCTTTTTGTAATGGGCAGTCTGTTGTTTCGTCCTCAGAGCATGGTGTTGTTGGCAGGCTGCCCGTGATTCCGCGCGGTAGACATACGAAGAAGTCGCCTGGCCCTGTCGCCTCTGTTATTCTGTCTTCCTGCAGTGCGATGCATCTGCCATCATCGGAGCAGGCATCGTAGGTGGTTTTTGAAGAGCATACTGCGCCTGTGCTGGCAACCAGGGCTGCGCCTGTTATGAGAGCAATAACTATTGCTACAACTAATACAGCGCCCCCTATTAACAGCAGGTATTCCAAGGCGCCCTGCGCTTTGCTGCCCATCAGCTATAATAGCATTCAAACTACTATAAAACGGTTTTTGCTCGGAGAAACTGAAATGCCAGGCTTAAGAAGCTTTAAGGGAGAGTGCAGTCGCAGGTTATTCCAGCGCCTGATTCAAATTCCAAACACAGCTCGCAGATTTCCGCGTCTGTTAAAACACCATTGTAGATGCGCATGTCATCCACTCTGCCGCCCCAAAAGCCCTCTTCTCCGTTGCAGCGTGCGCCTATGAGAAAGTTGCCTAAGCTGGTCTCAATCCCAGTGCCTGTTAAAATTTCGAGCTTGCCGTCCACAAATATGTGAAAATACCGGTAATCGTCCTGGTCACTGTAGTAGGTCATTGCAATGTGATACCATCTCTCTGCAAGCAACGGGCTAACGATGGGGCCGAGAGCAAGAGGGTAGTCGCAGCCCCAAAACTTGAGGCGGTCACTACCATAATATATGTCCCAGCCGCTGCTATATGGTGAAACGCATGAGCCCTCGTCGGAGAATGGCGCAGGGGCGTCCCTCCTTGCATAAGGCGGTCCAAACGTGTCGGCGTTTGTATAAATCCATGCCGAGTAAGTGTATGTTCCCCATTCATTGAAACTGATTGAAGAGTCATCTCCAAAGTCAATGTAATAGTCCGTGTCTGTTCCAGTGTCAGGCCATTCTCCATTATTGACGTTTGTCAGGCTGAACGCTTGCTCATCAACACCAGTGGCATACGCTGCCCCGCCGTTCGGCCATGTTCCATGATTTGCCCCAACTTCATCCTGCGTGTTCCCGTTTCCTTTCCACCATGCCACGAGGTATTCCGACAAGCAGTCCGGGTCTTCTATGTCTGGTCTTCCATCGCAGTCGTTGTCTATTCCATCTTTGCAGTTTCCGTTGTCGGTTGATTCATCTACGCCGAAGCCCCCGCATGTGCACAAGCAGTCGGCTGAGCAATCGGTTATTGAAGAGTAGTCGCATGTGTCCCTCCCGGCGCAGTAGTAGTCATAGAGAATAGCCCCTTCGCACCCGTCTAAATCATTGCAGTTTTCGCAAGGTGGAACTGTACCGCATGACGTGTCTGTTCCATCGCATGTTGGTGGGCAGTCCCCTGGGCAGCTTTCGTATGTTTCTCCTGCGTCGCATGTTCCGTCTCCGCAGCATCCTGCTGGGTCACAGTCTGGGTCTTCTGTTGCTGTGCATCCTGGTGGGCATGTCCCGTTGCATCCGTCTGGTATGCATTCCGGCTCGCCGTCTGTGTAGCCTCCAAACAGGCAAATGAAGAATTCCTCTGCCGTCTCTGCCTTTGTAAGCATGTCTTCCTGCGTTGGGACGCATCCGTCAGTGTCAGAGCACGCTTTAAAAGTCGTTTTTAAGTTGCAGATTATGTTCTGGGTTTGGTCTGGTGCTGCGCCCGCCAGCATTGCTATTACTATTGCGGCAACCAGTATGGCGCCCCCTATTAACAGCAGGTATTCCAAGGCGCCCTGCGCTTTCCGCTTCATCCACTTATACTTATCCAGCGAACTACTATATAATTGTTTTTTTGCAGAGAAGGCGTATGATGCGACCGCTGGGATTTGAACCCAGGTTGAGAGCTAGCTCCTAAGACTTTCTTGGCTCACCTCCTGAGAGAAAAGCTGAGAAAGCCGGTTCAGAGCATTGGAAGGCTCTAGTGCTTAATGTCTTCTAAGGAACTAGTCCTTTAGAAGAAACCACTACACTACGGTCGCATTAACTCAATGGTCTCCTTGTGCGTAGGCACTTCTCCAGTTTCCCTAAATATTCTATACTTGGTTATGTGTTTTAAATTTTTGGGTCTGATTGTTTTGAAGAAAATATCTAGCGGTAGTTGGTTGTAAATATAAACACTTTTTCCTGACGCACTTGCTGAGAATCCGAGGCTTTTCAGCGAATTTTTTATTTCTTCTAGGAATTTTGGGCTGCAGTTAATATATTCAATGACGCCTGCATTTTCTCTCCTCCTGTGGAAGCTTCCGTCAGTATCAAACAGACCTCACAAATAACAACGCAAAAGTTTTTGGTCTTTTAGAATTTCTTTTTGGATTGCCATCCTGTTTTTTCTATCCCCCACAGGGAAATTACATTTCTCTGATAAAAATTCCTTAAGCTTTTTTGAATAAATCCTACACTTAACCTTGCCCCCGTGTATTAAAATTTTGGGTTGCAATCCGAATAGCCTAATAAATAGCCCTTGAACGTGCCTGCTTACGTAGTCATAATCAACAATAGCATTGCAACTAACGCTTGTTTCGTTTCCTGTTTCACAAACACACCCATCACCGGCCAGTATCCCTAAAAATTCTGCCAAATCTTTGGAGAGGGCGGGCTCATTAATCTGCTTAGGGCCGCAGTTTGGCAGTTCCACGGTTTTAAGGGATTTGTATGCAGATATATCTAACCCCGTCTTTTCATGTAGGAGTTGGATTCTTTTAACAGGCATCTTGCTTGATTCCTTCAAATACAGGAAAACCATGCACCTACTTATTTTCAGCAATCTTGCCATCTTACCCCAGGTAACACCCAACCCGTGTTTCAACTCTCTTAGCAATTCAGCCTGTTTTCCTTTCTCCAAGTCCAAAAAAAGATTTTTTTCAATCATTGTAGTGCTATAATATTAATTTTTTGGCGGTTATAAATACATTGGAAACAGAGCAGGCTTCCGCTGAATTTCAGAGGTGAAAAATTTCCGGCAAAGGAAATTTCGCCAGTTTTTTTAAATCAGGCTTGTTTAAATAGCTAGAATGGGTAAATTGGATGAAAGGCAAACTGCTCGCAATAGAGGGAAGCGATGCTTCAGGCAAGAAAACCCAGGCACTGCTGCTGCTTCAAAGGCTCAGGAGCGAAGGTTACAGGGCAGAGCTGATTTCTTTCCCGCGATACAAGGCATTCTTCGGCAGGCTGGTCAAGCGCTATCTGAAAGGTGAGATGGGCCCGATCCAAAGGCTGCCGCCTGAGCTGCCCGCGCTGCTTTACGCGCTGGACAGGTTTGATGCTGCAGAGGCGCTGGGTAAAAAGCTAAAGCAGGGCAGAATAATCGTTGTAGATAGGTTTAGCGCAAGCAACCTTGCTTACCAGGCAGCAAAGCTGCGGGGGAAAGAGCGCAAGGAATTCATCAAATGGCTCGAGCGCATCGAATCGCGCCTGCCCCAGCCAACCCTCACGGTTTACCTGGACGTTCCAGTCAGCGTTTCACAGCAGTTGATGCTCCGTGAGAGCAGGAAAAAAGACCTACATGAAAAAAACACCGCTTACCTCAAAGGCGTGCGGCGTGTTTACCTGCTGCTTGCAAAGCAAGGAAAGTGGAAAAAAATAGACTGCGTGCGCAGGGGAAAGATGCTTCCAAAGGCAGCTATCCACCAAGCGCTGTGGCGCGAAGCCAAAAAATACCTTTAAATTAGATTTCCCCGCAATATTTCTGGTTTTTAGGGTGGATTACAGCAGGGTGCTTTCCTTCTCCTTCAGCTGGCTTAAGGAGAAAAAGGCAGTCAAATACCTTGCACTGGGCTGGGCTGCTGCCTTAGCACTTATCTTGCTTCTTGCTGCCCTTGCATTGCTTCTTTTCAGGGAAACAATCACCAGCTTGCTTGCCGGCTCATTTTCAACCCTGGCAGGGCTTTTGCTTGAACCCTCGCTGGTTGAGCAAATGGTTGCAGTGTTTCTCGCTGCAGCAATTCCGCTATTCGCCCTTTTTGCCCTAGGGCTCCTATACATTCATGCATTAATGGTTCTGGCTGCCTTGAGGAAAGCAGGTCTGCCTGCAGCAGAGCTTTCCCCAATCAGGTTCATTAAATTGGTTGCTTCGTGCATTGAAAGCACTGCCCTTGCTGTCTTCTCAGCCTTTAACAAGAAGTACCTTGCGCTGCTGCTTGCCGCACTTGTTTTCGCTGCAGCAACATTCGTTCCAGACGATTTTGCAAGCATTGCAAGCGGATTGCTCGCTTTGCTGCTGCTTTCCCTCTACTCGCCTGTTGTCTTTTACAACGCAGTTAGGCAAAGCCACGCCCCTGTTATTTTTCTCTCCAAAGGTGTTTCAGTAGCCGCTGCCCTGAAAGCAAGCTGGTTTTTCACTGAAAAGAGGTTCTGGAGCATAGTTGCAGCCTGGCTTGCCTTGTTTCTTGTTTCCTTGGCCTTGTTTGCACTGGCTTTTTTTGCCATTTCCCTTGCCCTAACAGCATTGTTCTTTTACCTTCTTTCCCTGTTTTCCCTGGCCTTCCAGATAGCATCCTTACTGACAGCCTTGGTTCTCCTTCCCTTTGCCTTGCTGGTTCTCTCATATGCAAAAGCAGCAGTCTACCGCGAATGCTTGGATGAAATGGAAGCAGAGAGGCTGCCTGCAGAAGCAGTTGCAGCAGCGGGAAAAACGAAAAAAGGTTGAATCGAAATGATTGCGGATGCCGGGGGTCGAACCCGGGTCACGACCTGATTGCAGCAACCTTTAAATCTGTTTTTTGGAAAAAAGGCTTTTGCGAAGCACTTTTTCCCCAGGCTTTTTTCCCACAGGAAAAAAAGGCTTTTGCGAAGCACTTTTTCCCCAGGCTTTTTTCCCACAGGAAAAAAGGCTGTGGCAAGGTCGGATCCTAACCACTAGACTACATCCGCTCCCGTAAGAAAATTATCTTAACAACAATGCTTTTAAAAGAAATGCGATAACCACAATTCCCGCGAGTATTGCTGCAACCAAAACGGTTTCAACCGAAATGCTAGCTGGAACTTGCAGCAAAGGGCTTTCCTGGGCAGCTTCTTCACCAAAAGGGTTTTCCTTAACAACCCCGCCTTCCACTACAGTTATTGTTGTCCCATAATCAAGGCCCGGCCCTGAAATGTGGACACTGTAGGGCGCGGTTGAAAAGTTTTCCACCCTGATTGAGTCTGTCGCCCTGCCGTACGCTTCTACCAAAACAGTTTTTTCTATTGTCTCAGCATTCTCAACAGTGAAGCGTGCCTCTGCTTCCTTTTCCCCCAAATTTTCCAGCGTTACCCGCATAACAAGCGTGTTTCCCTGCACCAGGGGCAGCAGCTCGCGTAGAATAACCAATGATTCCTCTGCCTGTTGTTCGCCTGAAACAATTTTCAGTTCAGCACTCTTTTCCTCACTTAGGCTGATTGCCTTGTATTTTCCTGTAAGGTGCTGGTTTGGCCGCAGTTCCTGGTTTATTCTAACCCGCCATCCAATGTTTTTCTCCTCCAAGGGCATGAACAAGATGATTTTCTCTTCGCTTTCGGTGATAAAGCCCTGGGGCAGGACAAGCAGGACAGGCGCTATCAGGCTGCTGTCCAGCATGTTTTTTATCAAAATATTTAAATCGTGCCACCTGTTTGCCTGCAGCGTTTCATCCTGCAGCTGGATTGCAAGAATATTGTTGAAATACCCGGCCTCTTCAACCTCAACAACCGGGTTTTTTTCAGTTATGCTGACTGCAGCGTCTTGCGGCTTTGTGCTGCGTACAGTTATTTTGGCTGTTGCCCCCGCAGGGTCTGGAAACGCCCCTCTGTAGAAGTGCGTGCCGTCCACAATCGTTGCTTCGCCGTAGGTCGGGTCAGCGGCTATCCAGCCGCTTTTTGGGTTAAACGCCTCTACCCAGGCATGGTTTCCCCAGCCTTCGCCGCTGTAGACAACGCCTGCAGCAAACCTTGTGGGAATTTGCTTTGCCCTGAGCATTGCAGCTGCAAGTGCAGCGAACTCGTCGCAAACCCCCCTCTTTGATTCAAGAGTTTGCAGCGCGCTGTATGTATCGGGATAGTAAGCAGAATCGTATGTGATATAGCCATGAGTCCAGTCTGTAACTTCACGCAGGGTTTCAAGCCAGCTGCTTGAACTGAACGTGTTTAGGGCGATTGTCCTTATTCTTTCATCGTTTGATTCAACGTTCTCCGTGGCATCCAGGTAGTCAGCATGTTCTTTGATTGGAGTGTTTAGATTGCTGTCCTGCAGGTTGTTAGCACTGTAATCTGTTTCAATCACTGCCTCAATTTTGTAGCTGATTCTGCCCGTTTCCCTAACAGTGAAAACCGCGTACTTGTTTCCGTATTCGTCTTGCTGCCTGCTTGCCTTAACCGGTTTTCCGTTTATTGAAAGCGTTTCCTGCAGCGACACGATTCTCTGGCTTGTTGTTTCATTGAAGGACAGCAGCTCAAGCTTTACCTCGCCGTTGTGCAGCTGCCCGGTGATTTCACCGCTGCCAGCAACCGTGATTTTTGCTTTAACAGATTGCACGGTTACAGGGTTTTCAATCTCTGCAGTGCTGCAGCAGGGCAGCAGGATTGAAACAATGAAAACAGCCAAAAGAACCCTGCCTTTATACATTAAATCCCCCTTCTTTTCTCTTTCACGCTTTTTTCAATGTTGTGCCTTACCACATGATTGGTGCTTGCCTCAACCAGTTTGCGCAGCTCGTCCTTGGATGCCTTGACTGGCTGAAACAATAACTCGCCGCCGGGCCCCTCCATAAGCACATCGATTGTAATGCGTTTTCCCCCTTTACTCTGCATTCAGAAGAGTAATCTCGAACCAGCTATTTAACTCTATTGCCGGGTTGCACTGCTGCGTTGGCAGGGCAATTTTGCCTCTTTCTAAGTCCTAGCCAAATTACAACCAGCACAGCCGCACCAAGCAACGGCAGCAACAGTTCGCTTGTTTCCGGCACAGGGGTTTTCGCAGTGTAAACAGTAAGCGTTTTACAGTTTATTTCTTGGCACGGGTCTATGCCTTCTGAAACCCGCGCATTTACGCTGTAGTTGCCCCCTTCCCATGTCTTGTCAACTCTGAAGGATAGCCCAAACTCCTTTGTTTCGCCCTCTGGAACGGGATTTGGTGGTCTGCCCGATTCGCTGTCAAAAGCCACCCCCGTGCCCCCTGAATCAAGAACCGCTATTTCAACAGTTGCATCCCCCGAGGCACTGTTGTTTCTTACGCCAACGGTTACTCTAACAGTTTCCCCCGGGGCTTCAAGTGGATTACGCACCACTTTTGGATCAATTTCGCAGGAAACGATTTGGAACGGCGGCATGCCGGGCTCTGGCAGAACAGAGGGGAGCATCAAAAACCATGCAAGAAAAATAATTGCAATTCTGTTCATTCTATTTGATTTACTTTTTTGTTGTATTTAAATTTAAGCAAGCGGCATTAGCAGGTCGGCAGGGCAAGGTTTAAATATAAATTAACCCTTTTGTTAATTGGTGCCAACATGACCAGGCCTTATTATTTCTTTGGCGCAAACAGGATTTTTCTGCCGAGGCTGCTTGGCGCATTTTTGCTGGCTGCGGCACTGCTGATGTTTATTTCTGCTTCCGGTCAAATGTTTGACACCTGGGATACGCTGCGGAAATATCCTGAGTGCATTGAGAAAAAGGATGAGGCAATTGACACGTTTGCACAAATCCAGTACTGCAAGCAGAGCTTGGCAGATGTCACAGGCCTGCATTTGAGGCCAGACCAGGCAAGGCCCACCACAAGGCAGTTTTTGATTACCCTGCTGCCGCCTGTTGCCTTGCTGTTCTTTTGGGCATCTGTCTTCCTGCTGGGCCTGATTTTGTACCAGACTGGTGTTGTCAGGTTCCTGCCGCAGCGCCCTGTTCAAAAGTCAGGGCCGAAAAGGGCAAAGAAGTAGGGTTTAAATCAGCCCTTGGTAAGAAAAAGAAGGAAAGTGGGTTTAGTACAGCGTCACTACCTTCACTTTTCCTGTTTCCTCTATTTTCCCCTTCTTCATCCCGACCAGGCACTTAATGCCTGTTTTTTCTGCTTGCTCAAGCAGGCGTTTTGTGACAATGCCGTCAAACACCACTGCATGTGCGTTGCGCTGCCTCTGCATTTCCTCTAACAGGTCTCTTACGCTTACCTCTTTCACTGCCTTCCCTTTCTCGTCCAAAAACCTTGCCTTTAACGTGTTGTTCAGTTCCTGCATAGGCTGGTTGAACTCGCCCAAATCATTGGGCTTTTGCAGCATTGCAGGCATTTCCTCTTCTTTGTGTCTGAACAAAAAGTCCCTTCCCCTCATTTGCCGGTTTCTGCCAGTGCCTCCTGGCTTAAACCGCCTTCCGCCCCTGCTTCTAGGCTTGAATCCCCTGCTGCTCTCTCTGCCAGCGCTTTCCCTGTAGCCTCTTTGGCGTTGGAACAAAGGCTTGTAGCCCCTTGCAAGGTCTCCCAATGACCGCTTCTTTTTCAGCGCTGCGAGGATTTCCTTCAGCGTGAGCTCTTCAACCTCTTTTCCAGCCGGGGCCTTTGCAATGCTGTCTATCTTTGCAAGCTGGCTTAACTGCCTTGCAATCAGGTCGCCTCCCCTGTCGCCATCAACAAATGCAGTGGTTGTCTTTTGTTTGCTCAATCCAATCATCGTTTCCGGCATGTTTGCGCCATTTATTGCAATGCAGTTCCGTATCCCATGCCTCAGCAGGTTTATTACATCAGCTCTGCCTTCAACGATTATAAGCTCGTCGCTCTTTTCAATGTCAGGGCCGGCTGGCAGCCTTTCTTTGCCGTATTCCTGCAGCATAGCGCCTCTTAGCCCGCCCACTATCTCTTCAGCCAGTTCAGTGCTTTCAGGCATTGTTTCGCTCATTTTCTGCAGCAGTTCCTTTGCCCTCTCAGTAACCGCCTTTCTCTTCTCCCCGCGAGTGTCATCAATTGCAACTGTTTTAAAGATGCTGCTGCAAGGGCCAACCTTGTCAACTGATTCTATGGCTGCGGCGAGTATTGAGGTTTTGACTTTGTCCATTCCACTTGGAATCGTGATAAGCCCAGAGGTTTTCCCGCTGTGGGCCCTTGCGTCAACCTCTATCCTGCCCAGCTTCCCGTTTTTCTGCAGTTCCTTCAGGTCCAGGTCTTCGCCCATCAGGCCCTCGCTTTGGCCGAATATTGCCCCAATTATGTCGTGTTTGTCAACAACTCCTTCGATTGAAAACTCTATTCTAACCAGGTACTTTACAGTACTCAAGTAAGTCTTTGCCATTTGCTAATCACCCTTCTTTTTTTTTCTTGCAGAATTAGGGAAACAGTGGTTGCCCAACTACCTACTCAGGCACTTCCACTTTTTCAAGCAATTTTTTTTCCGCCAAATGTCCGGCACTAAACTTCAGATGCAGCAAAGTTGCTGCGCGTTCCCCGCAAAGCGTTGCAAGGTTCCGTTTTTTTCAGCCATCCAAAAAGCGAAAAAAACAAACAAAAATGCTTTTTAAACCCATAATGGTTGTAAATTTCCAAATTTTTAATTTACTGCGTTTCCGCAACATCTCTATTTTTGAAGCAACCTTCGTCGTTGCCCTAATCCTACAGAAAATTATGTATAGGAAAAAGAATAAAAAGGTGCTGTTTTTGGTGAAAAACCATTTATCTTTTTTTCTTCCCTTATCATTACCGGTTTTTCCATGGCAAGGTACAAAAAGGGGGCAAACGCTGAAAGGGAACTAATCCACATATTGTTTGACCACGGCTTCAGCGTTGTCAGGACTGCGGGCAGCGGCAAAACAGCTTTGCCTGCGCCAGACATCCTTGCCCTGAAGCAGGGAAAGCAGCTTGCATTCGAGTGCAAGGCATGGGCTGCCGGGCATTTGTCCATCCCAACCGAGCAAATAAGCGAATTGGTCGGCTGGAGCAAGAGAGCCGGCGTTAAATGCTTCGTTGCCTGGAAGATTCCAAGGAAAGGCTGGTTTTTTCTGACTCCAGGACAGATGCATAAAACAAAAAAGTTTTATCTAATCAGCAGGAAGAATGCCCTGCGCAAAGCAATCAACTTGAATGTAATTGTCGGAACGCAAAAGCAGATCAAGCTGAAATAGCTGCTGTTTCTGTTCAGGAGAAAATGCTTTTTAAACCTTCACAGCCAACTTTCTATTGTTAAGGGCTTTTTGTTATGAGGCTGCATTTGGAAGACATGATAGCAGAGCTGCGCTTGCGCATTCAGGAAGGCAAGGGCCTGAGGAACAGGGTTCTGTTGCAGCAGGCTTTGAAGGCATTACAGGACTACAAGAAGGCAAACGAGCGAGTTGTTTAAAGGCAACCGGCTTTTGGTTTACCCGCGCAGCCCCACCAGATAAACCATCGTCGCCAGAATGCTGCCGATAACCATTACAGTAACCACGGGTTGGGCAAATCCGCTTTCAATGGGGGTTATAAAAAGGTAGGCGCTTGCGGCAATCAAAGCAACCTGCAGCGCAATTAAAACACCGCTAACTCCCTTCGTGACCTTGCTTCCAAAGACCCTGTGCTTTAGTGCCCATGTGTCTCTTTCAGTGTTCGACAGCCTGCTTGCGAGTTCCCTTATGCTGGCTTTTGTCTGCTCGTTCAACTGCAGGATATTTTTAACGCTCTGGTTAACCCTTGCCTGGAACATCATTGCCTGGTTTTCAATAAACAGCTGGTCTTCCCTAAATGCATTCAGGGCGCGCTTTTCAACCTTGTCAGTCATCTCCTTTTCTGCTTTTTTTGCTTCCTCCCTGATAAATGCAACAAGTTTGGGCTTTTCCTCCTCAACGTAGTCCCTTACGATTTTGCCTATCTCATTCTGCAGGACAGCAAATGTGTTTGCTTCAGCAAGCAGCAGCAGCCTTTTTGCCTGCTCTGTCCCAACGCCTAAGCCCCTGAGGGTCTTTATTATGTTCTCCTCGCTTTCACCGCTTGCCACCATTCGCTGGATTACAGAGATGATGCTTGCCTTTTCAGCCCTCTTTTTTTCAGCCATTTTTTTTCCTTCACCGGCACTGACTATTAGGGCTTTTTGCTTAATAAAATTATTCCCCCGACAGTGGAAAAAGCTTAAATACAATTCCGCCCTATTAGGAATAGATGGACCAGAGAATTCTGCTTGGGGGTGCAATTGTCTTCATTGCCATAGTAGTGCTGTCCTTTTACCTGTACCAGCAGCAGCTAAGCCAGCCTGTTGAAGAGGAGTTCGAGCCAGACTTTGGGGCAATAGCAACAGTTGAAGAAGGCACTGGTACGCCAGGAATCGAGGCTCCAACTTACGGCAACTGCCCAAACATTGAGAGCCAGTATGACAGAGACTTGTGCTGGAGCTGGCAGGCTGGTGAAGAGAAGAATGTGCGCCTGTGCGACAACATCCAGGGCGAAAGTAGAAAGGTCATCTGCATTGAAGTCGTTGCAATTGAACTGCTTGACACGCAAATCTGCAGCCAGGAATTCCCAGACAACAAAGACAGGTTATACAGCTGCATAACAGGGATTGCAAGAGAAGAACTGGATTACTCCCTGTGCGAGGCTATGCCTCCCCCCTACAAGGGAAGATGCCTTTATGCTCTTGAGGAAGAAGAGAGGCTGTACCCGCCGCAATAGCCGGGCTAAAGCAGCCGCAGCTTTCCGGTTATCCTGTCAAGTTCCTCTTCTTCAGCAGGGCCAATCGCAATGCAGGTTGGTTCGCCTTGCCTCACCTGCGTGAGGCCAGCATCTCTTACAAGTGCTGCGGGAAACTCCCCCTTAGCCTTTTTATACAATTCAAGCAGCTCTTTTTTACCCCCGGCCCTCAGGACAACTTTTTTCATCCCCTGGGCGTACCACGCCTCAAAAACAGCGGGCGGCAGTTCGTTTAGGACTGCCATGCTGGCGTGTGCGGCCTGCGCCGCAATCTTCCCCCTGCCCATGTGCAAATCCGTTCTTACAACGATTGCCTGCTTCAATGACATCAAAAGCCCCTTCCGTAAACTAATCCTTACCCTTCGCTTTTTTATTCCTATACCCGCCCTGATTTACTATCGTTGGTCTAAGTCGCATTTATTTTCATTAAGGCCGCCATTGTTTGCTTGGCGGCAGCAGTCATAAGTGTAAAATTCTTATCCCCAATAAGCCTTTGCAGTAGTATTGAACTATCCTTTATTATGATTTTGGCTACTCCTTCATCAAAGCTTACACCTTCTACGCTGCTGCTTGCAACCCCCTTTTTTCTTTCTTCAAGAATTTTTACATAATCCTGTGCAATCTTTATTTGCTCATCCGTTGGTCTACCTTCTGTCACGGCTATTTTTGCTGACCTTATTGCAATGTCAAGGGCTTCTAAAGCACTTTTTTTGGTTATTGGCTCAAAGAGAGCTTTCACCGCATTGCTCTGCACTATTGCAATTTTTTCAGCAGCCTTCTTTTTTGCCGGGGGCAAATCCATAAAGCCTATTACATGCCTAATCACAGTAAAGCCAAGCATCTTTGTAGCGCTTCCATGTGATAGGTGCTTCCTCAAGTCAGCGTATTCAGACTGCACAAATTCAGGAATTTTCATTGCAGCCAACCGCGTTCTAACAAACTCTTGCTCGCCGGTTCTGGCTTTTTCTGCAGCGGTTTTTGCTGCGGCTCTTATCGTCTGTTTGTGTAGCTTTCGCCATGCCCCGCTTTTACTAGGTTCCATACAAAAATCAGGGTTGTTTCTTCTTTTTATCCCTATAGTCTTCAATCGCCCTGCGCAGGCCGTCCATTGCAAGCACGCTGCAGTGCATTTTCTGCGGCGGCAGGCCGTCAAGCTCTTTTGCGATTTTCTCCTTGTTTATCTTGAGCGCCTCTTCCAGAGTCATTCCTTTAACCATCTCAGTCAGTCTGCTGCTTGTTGCGATAGCTGCAACGCAGCCAAAAGTTTTAACCTTGATATCCCTGATTATTTCCTCACCTTTCCTGTTCTTCACGACCTTTATATAAACCCGCATCAAGTCGCCGCAATTGTGAACCGCAAGCGATTCCGTAACGAAACTTTTCGAGTTTTCAATTTCTAGATTGCACACTTTACCAGAGTAGTGACCTTTTCCAATATGTGTTATTGGAATGAAAAGATGGTTTCCAGCAAACCACGAGTCGGTTGCAGGGGGTTTCTTAAAAATTAAGCATACGCCCAATATGTCTGCAAGATTTTTCATGCTATTTCGTTCCCCTACATGAATTCTGTATGCTTTCCTGTGTTTTGTCCCATCTTTGGAGGTTTTAGCTTGCTCTTCGTAGACAGAAGGGATTATTCTTTGTCTTAACAAGAGGGTCTTTATCTGTTGTGCCATCTGGTAGGAGATTGTCGAGTAGCCTGCTCTAGGAATTTTTTTATTAACAAAACCGTCCCCTTTCCACAACCCCCAGATTAGGCTTTTTTGTTTCTCGACTGGCAAGAGCATCATCCAGTGAGGAATTTTCTTATCCGCAGCCCCCTTTCCAAAAAGTGATTTGAATAACCTGACAATAAACACGTTATTTATTTTTACGTATGCTGTTTTCCTCTCCCTTAGAATTGTCTTCTTGGCTTCTACTCCAAATACTTTTTTAACTATCCTCTCCACGTCTTCTATCAAATCAGTTTCAGATGAATTAAACGTCAGCCCCATGTAGACTTTAGTTGTTTTATCTGTTAAATGACCCTCAGCCAAGTAATACCCGCATAGTCTCAAAAAATCTTCGTCCACTGAAATTTTTTCTGGAACCTGCTTACTTTTATAATCCCATTTTTTCTTTTTACTAGGGACATCAATAAATTCTCTATCTTTTTCTTCAACCGCTACTGGATAAACCGCAAGGTCATGCTTACGAAGCTCATGTGCATGACACCATGCAGTTGGCAGTGTTTTCTTTCCTTTTGCAAAGAGATATTTCCCTCTTTGTGGCACCTTCACTGCCAGAACCTCGTGTCCTGGCGTTAGGTATGTTACACCCAACTTGGTCTTGATTCTAATTATTTCGCCAGTGTATTTTCTAGAAATTGCCCTTTTTATTTGGTTGTAGTGCCCCTGATGCCCCAATACTTTTTCACATACATTAAGAGAGTCGATTGACCTGAATTCATCATTCGCATGAATCATTGAGCCCGGCGGCAAGCAAACAGGATTTCCAACTTTGCCCAACCCGTCAGGGTTTTGCATTTCCCCGATGTTATGGGGCTGTCTAAACTCTTTCATCACCTTGTCAGAATACATTTTCCTGCACCTTCCTAACGCCTGTGCCCATGCGTATGCTCCACTTCCTGCTCAAACCCGCTGATGTCAATGCCCTTCCGCAGCGGGCTAATTTCCCTCAGCTTTTGCACAATTCTTGGCAGCACTTCCAGAACATATTCAATGTCTTTTGCAGTAGTGCCCCTGCCCAGCGTAAAACGCAGGCTGCCGTGGCACTTTACGTGCGGCAAACCGATTGCCCTGAGAACGTGGCTCGGTTCAAGCGAACGCGTTGAGCAAGCGCTGCCTGTCGAAGCGGCAATCCCCCTGTCGCTGAGCATCAAGACCATGCTCTCGCCTTCAACAAAATCAAAGCCGAGGTTCGCGTTGCCGGGCAGCCTTGGTTCTCTTGCACCATTCAGCCAGCTGTTCCCAATCTGCAGGGAACCTTTCACCAGCCTGTCCCTCAGCCTTCTCTCCCGTATGCTCTCAGCCTTCATTTCCCTGGCAGCGAGTTTCAGCGCTTCCGCCATTCCGACAATCCCTGCAACGTTTTCCGTGCCGCTCCTCAATCCTCTTTCATGGCCGCCGCCAAACGCAATCGGCTCAATTTTTACATCCGCCCTCTTGTACAAAAACCCAATGCCTTTCGGGCCGTAAAACTTGTGCGCTGAAGCGCTGAGCAAGTCAACCTTCATCTTTTCAACGTCAACCGGCAGCTTTCCAACAGCCTGCACCGCATCCGAATGGAAATAAACGCCCTTCTTCCTGCACAGCCTGCCGATATCCTTAACGGGCTGGATTGTCCCGATTTCGTTGTTTGCATGCATTATGCTTACCAGAACAGTTTCGCTGTTGATTGCTTTCTCCACGCCTGGCAATTCAACCAACCCTGATTTCGTTACCGGCAGAAATTCAGCAGAAAAGCCCTGCTTCCGCAGCTGCTCTGCGGGATGCAGCACAGCATGGTGCTCTATGGCGCTTGTAACCAGCTTATCCCCCTTTTTCCTGTTTGCATGCATAACTCCCTGCAGCGCAATGTTGTCTGATTCAGTGCCTCCAGAGGTGAAGTATATCTCCTCTGGCTTTGCATTAATTGCTTTTGCAATGCAATCCCTCGCTTTCTCAATTGCTTCCCTCGCCTCCAGCCCAAAAGAGTGAAGGCTGCTTGCATTGCCGAACTTCTCGCTGAAATACGGCTGCATTGCTTTAAGCGCTTTCCTATCAAGCGGCGTTGTCGCAGCATGGTCAAGGTAAATCCTGCCCTTCACATTGCCGCCTCTTTTCACTGCTTTTTTACTCACTACCCGCACCTCCAGCATTTGCAGCCGTGCTCGTTGTAGTGCTCCTCCAGCGATTCAAACAGGTTTTTCCCCTTTGCCTCCTTCAGGAGTGTTTTCTTCAATGAGTAAACTATCTTCTTTCCATCCCTGCTTGATTCAACGAAATTGCATTTCCTCAGCGCTGCAAGGCTGTGGCTTACCTTGCTCTGCTCCTCGCCAAGCTGCCGCGCAATCTCTGAAACGCCCCTGGGCTTTCCTTTCAGAAGCTGTATTATGGAAATCCTCAGGGGGTTTCCAAGAACCTCAAGGCAGCAGTGGTAAGGGATTGAACCATGCTTCATATGAAATAGAATTCATGCCTTGTTTTTAAAAGGCTTACGGCATGTGCCGCCTGCGCCGTTGCCGGGCGATAGTTGCACCAGCCTTCCGTTTTTGAAGTTGTTTTCCCATCGGGAAGTTAAAACCCGTACCTGGTTCATCCAAAAGGCCTTGCAATAATCGCGAAATGCGACTATGGCCTAAGCCCGGTGCGGCTTTTTTCCTAATAACAGCCTCAGTAAACTCCTTCAGGCTACCGCACATTGGAAAGCCCGGCCAGTTATCTTGGCTTAATCGACGCAGGTTTATTTTTGCCTGCGCGATTAACGCTCTCGTTCTGGTTTGCGGTCCCTTTGGTCCAACAAGACCCTCTCTCGCCGGAGCGCTCTTGCCACTCAGACCCATCCTAGTAGTGCCCTTTTCACCCATGTGCTCGCCTTCTTTTTTTCACAGCTTATCCCACTATTTCTTTCAGCTGCAGGCTCTTTGTAACCCCGTCGTTTCCCCACAAGTATGTAAAGTCCACTGGCTCGAGCCTGCCAACCCAGACCTGCCTGTTTCCAGGATGCTCGTGCCCCTTCAGCGTGAAAAGGGGGTTGAATTCGACCAGTGCCTTGTTCCCGTCACAGCGGAGCAGCCTGAAAACATGCCCTTCCTTGTCCTCCAGGCTGTCAAAATGCTGCCCCTCGCCCACGGTTACCTCGCTGTTTGAAACAGTGCTGCTGAACGGCGGCTCCCACCTGTGGATAACGCTCTTCAGAACGAAAACTGCTTTCGGCAAAAAAGCACCTGTAGGAAATAAGCTGGCGGGATTTAAATAGTTTTCTGTTTGAAAAGAGCAAACCTTATTAATTTCCAATCAACCCTTACTTTATGGCTTACAGGAAAAGCCCAGCTGAGCAGTTCCTGCTTTTAATTACGTTGGAGTGTGGCCATAACTGCCCTGACTGCCTTTATGCAGAGGTTCTCGGGCAGGGGCACATGCCCTTTAAAATGGTTAAGGAAAAAATAGCCCCCCATATCAAAACAGGGCACCATGTTACTGTTGCAGGCGGAGAGCCAACTATCCACCCAAACTACTGGAGGATAATCAAAGTTCTTGCAAGCAAGAAACCGGAGTACCTGCAGGTTATAACAAACGGTGTTTCATTTTCAAACAGCAAAATGCAAGCAACTGAATTCGCATCCCGTTTGGACAAAATGGCGGCTGTAACTCATACGCCACTACTTATCCGTGTTTCAGTTGACGATTTCCATGCAAAAAGGCTCAAAGGCGGCGAGGTTGAGATGGCGAGAAGGGTCAAGGTTATCAGGGGTGCATTTAAAAAAGCCCATCATGTAGGGCTGTCTTTTTGCGCGGGATTAAAGAGGCGGCAAAGCGGCACAGCCCTAATAAAAAAATACCACTTACCGAGAGAGGCAACAGATTTTTTCCTATGGCAGAGAGGCAGATTTAAACAGGCTGGGACAGAACAAAAGATGGTAATAACCCCAAAAGGGGTTGTTTACTCAACTGAGCAAAAGATGCTTCTGAGGCAGGATGCTCTCGGGCGCTTGAGGGGGAAGACCTCTTTAGGACGCATTGTTAGGAAGAGAAGAGGCCGCTGACATGTTTTCACCGGAACACCACTCTAGCGGCAGCTTTTTAAATGCCCTATTTTCCTTATTTTACCAGAATGCACCTGCACCAGGTAATCAGCGAGGCAGTGGACAATGTTGCTGCGGCGGACGAGAGGAGGAAAGGGATTGCGCGGCAGCTGCTGCCCTTGTGCAGCCAGAGCCTAACTGAACTGGAAAGCCGTGAGCTTTTGGAGGAAAAGCTCGTTTCTCCCATGCAAAGGGCTGAACTGGATTGCAGCATCGCAGGAGTTGACTCGGGATTTGTTGGAAAGGACCTGCTTGCACTGGACCTTGTCCTAGTGAGGGCACTCGGAGTTGTGTTCAGCTACAAAAAGGGAAAGGTTGCAAAGGCAGAATATTTCCCGAACCATTACAGTTTCCCACAACCCAGCCTGAGCAGCGGCAGCCTTGAGTTTGACGAGTTCCAGTGCAGCAAAAGCATCCAGCGCTTGCTGATGGAGGTTGGAACAGCAAAAGAGGTGATTGAACGTTTCAGCCCAAGCTACTGCTTTCTGGACGGCAGCATCGTTCCTCAATACGCTGACAAGCCGAGGAAAGACAGCAAAATCAAAAGCGCCTACCGCAGGCTGCTTGTGCAGTTCCAGTCATTGTATGCAGCAGCGGAGAAGAACAGCTGCGAGCTTGTTGCCTGCGTTGAGGACAGCAGGGGAAGCAGGTTCAGGGCAATTCTGCAGCGTGAACTGCTGCCAGGCAACGCCAGTTTGGCCGCGGAGCTGGACGACTGCTACGATGCGATTCTCCTTGATTACCTGCTCAAGCCAGGGCAGAGAAGCATGGCTTTTGCTTACACCGGCAGCATTAAGGAGCACCCTATCCTAATGGACTTTGATGAAAGCTGGGCAAAGGCAGTGCACGCTTTTTACATCAAGCCAGTTGCATTTGACAGGCCTTTGCGGGTTGAATTTCTGCATCAGAACGGAAAATCCGGCTTGCGGCAGCACGCTGACCAAACCGCCTCGATTGTTTTTGCGCAGAGCTGCATGCACAGGGAATACGCGTATCCAGCGATTCTTATTGAGGCAGACCTGCACGCAAGGCTTTCCCCAAAGGAAATTGAGATTGTCTACGACAAGATTTTAAACAAGTTGGGCAAGGGATTTAAATTGCGCCTGAGGCGTGATAACAGGCCGTTTTAGGTGATGTAAATGGGAAAAAATGAAAAGCAGTTGCTTGTCTGCCCCCAGTGCGGCAGCACTGACATGCGCTGGCTGCTCGGCGGAAAGCTCGGCGACCAGTACAAATGCGGAAAGTGCAACTACCAGGGGATTGCCTTGAGGGGCAGCGCAAAGTTCATAAGGGAACTAAAGGAAAAGAAAAAAGCGGATTGACAGCAAATGCCTGAGGAAAAGGAAATCGGGACTGTGATAAGTACTGCAGAGAGCCCGAGCCCGGGCAGCGTTGACTTTGTCGTGAGCAAGGGAACTGTTCACAGGGGGCAGTTTGTTGAATTCCCCTGCAGCGATGGAACAATGATTGCGCTTGTGAACGACGTTTTCAAGACAAACCGCTACTTTGAAAGGGCGGATTCAGTGAAGGAATTTGAGAGCAACGGCTCGGCTTTGTTTGAGCAGTTTCCCACAGCAGAGTGGGAGTACCTTGTCGCAAAAACCAAGCCGCTGGGTGTGTTTGCTGCTGACGGCAGCACCAAGAGGCCGACTTTTCCACCTTCGCCTGGAACAAGGGTCAAAACCGCGTCATCTGAATCGCTTGAAAGATTCCTGAATTTCGACAAGGAAGCTGGGCTGCATTTGGGCGAAATAGAGCACCACTCGCTTCCCGTAAAGCTGAACATGTCAGCGCTGCTAAAAAAGCACCTCGCAATTTTGGCACTGTCTGGCGCCGGAAAGAGCTACCTGGTTTCTGTCCTACTTGAGGAACTGCTTGACAGGAAAAAACTACACGGCAGAATTGCAACCGTTGTTTTGGACCCGCACGGCGAATACAGCAGTTTTGCAGAGCCTGTGAAAGGGAAAGGGCACAGAGATTACAGCAGCAAAACAAAGATGGTGAGAGCGAGGGACATCCAAATTGGCGTGCCAAAGCTGAGTATCGGCATTGTTGCAGGAATCATCCCTGGATTGAGCGGGCCGCAGAAGCGCGACCTCAGCAGGGCAATGAACAGGCTAAAGCAGGAAATGAGGCAGGGCGTCGGGCCTTTTGATTTAAACGACTTGAGGGATGCAGTCGCATCTGATGAAAGCATTAAGGAAAACAGCAAGGCGCCCCTGATTGGTTGGATTGACAGCCTGCGGGGAATGCACCTGTTTGCCAAGACAGACAATCCAAGCATTGCCGATTTGATAAAGCCAGGGCAGCTTACGGTAATCGATTTAAGTGACCTGGTTGATTTAAGGAAGAAGCAGATTATTGTCAGCTATTTCGCCCAGAGGCTGTTTTATGAGAGAAGGAACAAGAGTGTTCCGCCTTTCCTGCTTGTTCTGGAGGAAGCTCATCAATTCACCCCAGAGCGGGTTGCGGCAGAAACCGCTATTTCAAGGGGCATTATCAGGACAATCGCAAGGGAAGGCAGGAAGTTCGGCGCTTCCCTTTGCTTGGTGAGCCAGAGGCCTGTGCAGCTTGACACAACCGCCCTGAGCCAGTGCAACACCCATATAATTTTACGTATCACAAACCCATACGATTTGAAGCATGTCGGTGAGAGCAGCGAGGGGCTTGACAGCAAAAGCCTGGACATGATTACTTCCCTGCGCGTTGGGGAAGCCCTCATAGTTGGCGAGGCAACCTGCTTCCCTGTTTTCTTCAAGGTGAGGAAGCGCAGGAGCATGGAAAGCAGGCACGAGATTCCGCTGGAGGAGGCTGCCCTGCGGTTCGAGGAGGGGAAAGAGAAAAAAGACAGCGAGACAGAGCAATTGCTGTAGTTTTTAAAAAATTTCAACAATTTCAGAAATTTTTTTCATTTTTGAATTGTTTTTTCCAAAAATTGCGATTTTCAGCGAAAATTTTTTAAATAACTTAAGCGTTTATTGTAACAATGCCTTTAGGCCGCCTTGTTGCTGCAGCAAAGAGCAATACGCCAACTATCAATCCGAGAAAAACCCTAATGAATTTCATTGACGGCGATAAGCAGCCTGAGAAAAAGCCAAAGGCGGAGCAGCAGCCCAGCTGGCAGCAGTGCAAGTACATAAAGGACGCTGAAGGCAAAGCTGTTTGCACGCAGTACATGAGCAACTGCGCAAAGGAAAAATGCAAGCAGCGCTACATGCAGAGCGATTTCTTCTCTTACAGGAAATACCTCAAGAAAGAGGTCAAGAAAGCGGAACCAGTGAAAGGGCAATAAACAGCGGAAGTGCACTCTCTTTCTCCCTTGTTTAAATAGCCAAAAAGCGGTTTTTTATCAGAATGCCCTTAACCCCCAACCAACTGTGGCTGACTGACGCAAAATACTTAGAGGACAAAAGGGCTGTGCTGGTTTGTTTCTCCCAACTTGACCTTAGGAGAACGTGCCGCATGCCCTTCTTTCCCTCTTTTTTCGTGGGCAAAGGGAAACAAGAAAAAAAGGCCTTGCCTGCGCTAATTTCCTCCCTGGACTGCCAGCGCTTCAGGCTGGAGGAGAACAAAACTGGATTCAAAGTAACTGCTTCTACTTTCACTGACCTGAACAACCTGGCAAATTCGTTGTTCGAGGCAACGGGTTTCAGGGCGGTTGTTCTGCAGCCGGAGCGGCAGTTTTTGCTCGCAGCCGGCTGGAGCTACTTTGACTGCTTCCACTTCTTCTCGGAAAAGGAATTTGCCCCTGTTGAAAGCAGCCTGCTGCCAAAAGTAAAGCTGCCCTTCTTCTCGGAGCCGTTGCCAAAAACAGTTGAGCAGCTGCTTTCCCTTGATGCCATGGCAGCAGTTAGAACGCTCAGGTCAATTGCCGCAAGCAATGCACTGTGCTTGCCATTGGATGCTTTGCCGCCTCACAATAGCATGAGGGCAGAGGCCTTGTTTGAGAATACCTTCTGGCAAAGCGGTGAAAGCCGGCAGCTGCCGCTTAATGCAGAAAGCCATGCAGGGCAAGGGCCTCTGCCCACGCTTTCAGGCGCGACACTGGTTGACTTCAGCCAGTTATGGCCGACTATCCTCACCAAGCCCTTTTACAACATCGGCAGTGATACGATTGACTGCGTTTGCTGCAAGCCCAGCAACCTGCAGAGCAGGAACCTGCTGCCCAGCACGCTTGTTTCCGTCCGGTTCCTGCAGGACGGGTTTTACTTTGACAGCCTTTTCCCAAGGTTCGCCCAGCGCTTCCACGCCGAAAACAACCAAAAAGAGGGCAGGCTTCGCAGGATGAGGGAATTCTCCCTGCCAATTGTCCCAGTGGGGCCTTTCAACAGGCACGACCAGGCGGTAATCCCATTGCACGATGCACTCAGGCTCTCAGCCCTGGGCAAAGCGGAAATCCTTTCGGTGCAATTGATGCATTGGTTTTGCTTAAAGCACGAATCTGCTTTATCTAAAAAAATAGTGCAATTGCAGAAAAAAATTTCCATGCTTGAAAAGGAAATGCAGTTGTACGAAAGGGGTGCATTTAAAAAACACGGCTTGGGGGCACTGCAGCTGCTTGACGCAAATGTTGAGTTTCTCTTCAAGAAAGCAAAGCTGTTTGTCCTGTCAAAGCTGCTCACAGAGCTGCCCCCGCATCTGGGAAACAGGGAAAGCGCATTTTTCAGGCATGATGTAGGCAGCGCTGCCAACAGCGTGGCAGAGCTGATTTTAAGCAATTTCAAGTCATTCGCCCAGCAACAAGGCGGCAGGACAGTCTTGCTCGGCAACGGCAGGGCGGTTGTTAAGAGCGACAGGCCGCTTTCCCTGATTCAGCGCTTTAGCGAGGCGCAGAAAATCCCGGTTCTCATCAAGCCAAAGAATGGCCCCAAAAGTGGGCTTTGATAACTATTTTTAAATTTTCCCTCTTTTAAAGTATTAACGCCTATTTTTGGTTTTCTCCATGCCCGCAATGACAAGATTTGAGAGAGCAAGGCTGATTAGCGCAAGGGCGCTGCAGCTGTCGCTGGGCGCGCCGCCATTGGTAAAGCCCCCGAAGGGCACAAAACCATATGATTTGGCTAAGCAGGAATTGGAGCAGGGAGTGCTGCCCTTGGTTGCTTTAAGGAGACTGCCAAGCGGCAAACTGGAAAAGATAGCTGTTTGAGGGGGGCGTTTTTTGGGCAAAGCGGTTCCAAGGAGCATTAAAATCAGGGCAGAAACGCTGTTGCTGCGCTTTCCAGAAAAATTCGGCCCGGATTTCGAAAAAAACAAGCGGTTGATTGACGAATTGCAGCTGCCGTTCAGCAGGTTTGAGAGGAACATGGTTGCCGGCTTTATTACAAGGAAGATAAAAGAAAAACAGCTTAGCTAGGCCTGAATTGGAACCTGCACCGGTTTTGTTGCGCCGTCCGTATCCTTGTTTCTTTCCAGGACATACAGGTTTGCGGATGCAGCCTTCCTCATCTCACTGTCGTGGGTTATTACAAAAATCTGTTCAACCATCTGCGGCAAATGCTGCTGGAACATGCTGCTTAAGGCGCTCACAGCGCTGCTGTCCAGGTTGTGCGTTGGTTCATCCAAAATCAGCCAGCCAAGGTTCTGCGTCAGGACAAGGGAGAACGCTATCCTGATGCAGATTGCTGCCGCGCTTCTTTCGCCGCCGCTTAAAATTCCTTCAACCCTCTGCCAGCCGCCTGCCCTTGTCTTAACCTTCAACTCGTAGCTTCCTTCCTCCACGTGCATTTTTGCCGCCACAAAGTCCCTGTAGGGGTAAATCCCCTGCCAGATGCTTTCCATTGCCTGGTTGATTGTTTCAACCATGGTCAAGCGCAGCTCGCTCTGCGTTGCCTGCAGCGAATTGTTGAAACAGAGGAGCTGGGCAACGCTGTTTTCAATTCTTTCAACTTTCCCCTCGGCATCCTGCAGCTGTTCTTTTGTCTTCGTTATTTTCAGCAGCCTTTCCCTCAGCTCCTTAACCAGTTCGCTGTTTGCTGCAATGCTTTTTCTGCTGCTTTCAATTGCAGCCTTTTCCTCAACCGCAGCCCTTCTTTTCGCCTGCAGCGCTTTTTCATCAAAGCTGAGGGCATGCAGCCGGCGTTCAGTTTTGTCTGCTTCTGTTAAAAGCAGTCCAAGCTGCCTTTCCTTTTCAGCCAGCAGTGCAATTTTTTCGCCCAAATGCTTTAACTCAATCCCGGCTGCCCAGAGCTTTTCTTTTTCAGCTGCTGTTTTTTCAGTTTTTTCCCTGGTTTGCTCCAATTTTTCTTCAATCCCTTCCATTTGCTTCTCAGCCTTTTCCCTGTCCAGAGCGAGCTTTCTCTGCCCTGCCTTGTTTTCATCTATCAGCTGTTCCCTTGTCTTTTCCTCAAGTTTCCTCCTGCAGACAGGGCAAACAGCTTTAATTCCCTGCAGCTGCAGCAGGTGTTCTCGCAGCTCATGTTCCTTCCCATCTGCAACAGCGATTGCTTTCTCTGTTTCACTCAGCTCTCTTTCTTTTTTCTTTTCCAGCGCCTGCGCTTCCTTCAATTCCTTTTCCTTTTTCTGCAGCAGTTCCCCCAGCTCCTTTTTCTCAGCCTCCAACCCAGCCTCTGTTTTGCCCTTTGATTCTTTCCTTGTTTCCCCAATCGCCTTCTGCAGTTCCTCGATTTTTGCCCTGCTTTTGACAAGCAAGTCATGCAGGGAATTGAATTCCTGTTCCCTTTTCTCCAGTTCAGTAGCCTCTTTTTCCAAAAGCTGTGCAGCCTTCTCTTTCTCCTTTATCTTTTCCAGCAGTTCCTGGCTCTCAAGCTCCTTTTGCTCAGCCCTCTTGTGCAAATCCTTCTCCTCTTCCGGCAGCAGCATGCCCCTCTGCTGCTGCAGCCACTGCCTCTTGTCCCTTGCAGTGCCCCGTAGCCTGTTTGCAACACTTACCGCATTCGCCCTGACTGTTTCATACTTCCTCAAGTCAAGCAGCTCGTCAAAGCGCTGCTTCCTGTCTCTTGGTGAGAGGCGCAGAAAGTAGTCTATTTCATTCTGCTCAGAGTAAACCGCCCTGCTGAAAAGGTTGTAGCCTATTTCAATCGCCCGCTCAACAGCCTTGTTCACGTCGCTTGGCTTCGGGCCTGCAACAAGTTTCCCTTCACAGTACAGCTTTGCTTCCGAGCTGCCGTGCCTCTTGATTGTTCTCTCAACCCTGTACTGCTTGTCAGCATAGTCAAACAGCAGCTGCACCGCAGCATCAGATGCCTCATTCGGCCTGCTCTGAATCACTTCTTCCAGTGAAATTCTCCTTGCCTGCAGCCCTGGGAATGTGCCGAACAGGGCAAAGCAGACCGCGTCCATGACGCAGCTTTTGCCGCTTCCCATCCGCCCGACAAGAACGTTTGTGCCCTTGCCAAACTCGAACGTGCTGTCTGCATGAGTCTTCCAGTTATGCAGCATTACGCTGGAAATCAAAATGCAACCCCAAAAAGTATTTGCACGAAAAGAAGTTAAATGTCTTTTATTCCAGTTAAGCCTGGCACAGCAGGCTCTAAAACCGCCGCTTAAACCAGCGTCATTTCCTGCATTTCGGCGTCCTCTACAAGAGGCAGGGAGTTCAGCTCTTTTGAAAGCATTTCAACAGCCCTGTCGTCCTTTTCAGGGACAGTGAAAGCCGCCTTTATCACCTCAACGCCAAAGCCGATTGGTATTTTCTTCGCGTCCCTGAATTGGCCGCTTCGCACGCCCCTGAGGCTTTCAATGGTTTCGTCAATCTTCCCCATGTCAGCAGCGTTTATTTTATAGATTACCACTGTTTTGCCCATCAAAGGTCACCAGAAAACCAGTTTATTTTCCTCATTCACGGCCCTTCGAACCCGCATTCAGGGCACCTGTATGCCTTTGCCGTGCGCCTGCACGCCTGGCACCTGACTATGGCTGACTTCCCGCATTTGGGGCACCTGAATTCCACATAGCCGCCAGCAACTTCCTTGTTGCAGGTGCTGCAAACCTTCACGCCGAATCACCAGAAAACTCCAAAAAAAGGATTCCCTGAACCAAATAATCTTGTAAGAGGATTCCTTAAAAAAGGCTACTGTTTATTTTTTCGGTCCAAGGGTTCTTGCAATAAACTGTGCAAAAAAAAGGTTTCTGTCAAAAGGTTGTCCTGCGGCCTCAGCCTTGTCTTCTGCCCGCAGTTCTAGTTCACTGATGTCAAACTGCTTTGCAAGCTGGTCGTAGGCCTTCAAAAAAACTTGCTTTGGGTTTCTGTACCCCGCTCTTTCACATGCTGTGCAAAAAAAAGGCATTTGGGCTGCTTCTGAAGCCATCTTCTCTACAGATGAAATTACGTTTTCCGGTCTTTTGACTTTTCTTTTGCGGGATCCCTGTTGAGCCACTGTCTCTAGCTGGGGTTGAGTTTTTTTCTTTCTCTTAAAAAGCCCGATTAGAGAAAATCGCCCGCTACTTGGTTTTTTCATTTTGCAAAACCCCGTCTAATATATTCACTATTTCGCATCCTTTTAAACCTTTGCGCAGCAATTAGTTTTTTGGGACCCGTAGGCTAGTCTGGATGAGACTGCCCGGCTTCGGACCGGGTGACGGGGGTTCAAATCCCTCCGGGTCCGCTACGCGGCGAAATCCGCGTGTGATTTAATGGCATACGAAGTATGCCATGTGCTCGCCCTTTTGGGCTCGCACTTGAAGGGCGGTTGGATGAAGCTGGTTAGTGCTTGCCTGGCTGGAATGAATGTATGGCACGATGGGAGCAACAGGGCAAACCGGAAAATAATTGAACTGGTTAAGGCAGGGAAAGCGATTCCTGTCTGCCCGGAGCTTCGGGCTGGGTTTGGCATACCGAGGGAAAAGATGGAAATCAAGGGTGGCAGGGTTTTCACTGAAAGCGGCAGGGATGTAACAGAGCAGGTGCGGAAGGGAGCGCAGGAAGTGCTGCACATAGCAAAGCTTTTTGGCGTTAAAGAGGCAATACTCAAAAGCAAGAGCCCGAGCTGCGGCAAGGGAAAGGTTTACGACGGCTCTTTCTCCGGAAAGCTGGTTGAGGGAAATGGTTTAACAGCGGAACTGCTGCTGCGGAACGGGATAAAGGTTTTAACTGAAGGCGACCTGGAATGAGGCAGGGCAAGATTGTGGAAGAGTTTGATGTAAAGAACAAGAGCGGGGAAAAGCTGCGCGTTGTTTTCAGGCATCCGAGCAAGAAAGATGCCAGGCATATGCTGCGTCTGGTTAACAGCGCGAGGGACGAAGCAGAGTACCTTGGAATGCGGCACCATGAAACAATGCGCACCGAGCGGGAATTCATTGCAAAGCAGCTTGAAAACATGAAAAAGAAGAGAGGCATTTGCCTGTTCGTTGAGGTAAACGGCGAGCTTGCTGGAAACTCAGTGATTCGGCCACTTGAGTTTGATGTCTCTCCCCACGTTGGTCACTTCGGGATAATGCTACACGAGAACTTCACCGGCATCGGCATAGGAACAAGGCTGATGCGCAAAATGCTGCAGCTTGCAAGGACAGAAACAGGGTTCAAGGTGATTGAAAGCGGTTATGCTGCAAAGAACCGGAGAAGCGTGAAACTGCACAGGAGATTTGGATTCAGGCGCTACGGCAGGTTTCCAAAAGAATTGCAGTTGAGAGACGGCACATACTGCGACCACGTGTACGTTTGCAAGACTATCAAGAAGCTCTGATTAAAGGAATTCCTCTTCCCCTTTCAGGTAGCCTGTCAGAAAGCTTGCGAATTCCTTGTTTTGCTTGAACAATTGAACAATCTTTTCTTCCTGCACTATCCTGCACAGCTTGTTTATTGCCTTCCTCAGCAGTTGTTTTTCAACCCTTTTCTCTTTCCGGAGGAAGTCCTGCAGAAAGCGCTCAACCTTTGTGTATTTCCTCGGCACCTCAATGACCCACCTGCCTGCCTCAATCCTCGGTCCAGCAAGAACTCTCTTGTGCGCCTGCAGGAATTCTCTGCTGTTTAACTCATCTGTTACAAAGGGCCCGACCTTCTTCATTGTTTTCTGCAGTGTCCTGCCTTCCACCTCAAAAACAAGCACTATTGCCCGCTTTTCATCTGTCCAGGCCTCGCTTCTTGTTACCTTGAATTCGCGTAGCTGCAGCTGCTTTTCAATTTTCCTCGCAAGGCGCTGTGCCTGCCCCCACACAATGTCTGCAAGCGCCTCCTTTGGATAGCCGAGCTTCACTGCAACCAGCTCTTTTTTCTGCAGCATTTTCCTCAACCTTGCAACGTTCCAGGGCCTTTCCTTGCGCGGGAAAAAGAACCTTTCATCAGGCTTTCTGAGGAATGCCCTGGCTGCAGCAACAATCCTTGAGAACTGGTTCAGTGAAAGCGCAGCTGCAACATTTCTGTTTTTGTCCACTGGGTCAACCACAACAAGCGGTGCGTCGTGGAAGCGTTTCCTTGCCTCTCCCTCCTTGTAGTAGCGCTGCAAATCAATTACCGTGCCCTGCTTCCAGCTTGCGATTGCTTTAAGCGAATTTAGGAAAGAGCCATAGTGCAAAACAAGCAGTTCAACCACGTAGCCTGGAACGCTGCTCGCCTTGATGTCTGCACCATATGCCTTTATCCCCTTAAAAAACTGCCTCAGCAGCCTTATCTCAGCTCTGCTCTTTGCATTAAGTCTTTCTTGGAGAAAGCGGTTGTGGAAAGGGCTTCTGTCCACAGCGCTGAGCAGCAGCCCTGCCCTGCCTACCTTGTAGCTCGGCACTATTTCAACGTCAAACCCCTCGATTACGCCCCTGATGTAAGGGTGCTCTGAGAAGGCTTTCTCCCACTGCATGCCCCTAAAAACCCTCTTGCCAATCCTCAGCCCTTCCCTTTCAAACTCTTTTCTTTCAAGTTTTTGCGGGAATAGGACGAATATGTCCAAGTCGTTGTCGCCCCTCAAATGCGTATCCCTGGCAATGCTCCCGCAAAGCAGCACTTCAACGTGCTTTCCCCCGCTTTCCCTTATCTGCCTGATTATTTTTGCAGCCAACTGCCTTTCCTTTCCTTTCTCCTTTTCACTTGGTGTAATCCTTGCAAGAATAATGTCAAGCATTTTTTGCACGGGCACTCACCTACTATTAGGTGGGAATTATTATATATGATTTAACGTTTTATATATTACGACCTACTGTGCCAGAGGAAAAGGAGCTGAAGGGCAAACTGCTGCAGAGCAGCAACAGCAACAGGGTTTTCGAGGCATTCCCCTACAACCTGTACGAGATTGTGCCTAAAAAATTCAGTGAGGAAGAGAGGCAGCTCGCCCAACTGTTTATAGACGTAATCCTGCGCAGGAGGGGCATCAGTGCATTGGCTGCGCGGCTTCCCGGAAAAAGCAAGCTGGTTGAGGAATTCAGGAAAGAGGTAATACAGGCTGTTGACGTAAACGAGCTGGTGCAAAAGCTGCCAAGCCCGCATCTCTTTACCCAGATTCTGCAAACCTTTGAACCAATTGCAAAGGAGCTTGGCGTAAGCAACCCCAAGCGCTTTGCTTCCTTTGTCCTGGACAGGAGCGTTGGCTACAGGGAGCTCTCTGAGCTGATGGCAGACGAAGCCCTGGAGGAAATAATGCTCAATGGCTTTGACAGAAACGCGTTTGTTACGCACAGGCGCTTTGGAAACTGCAAAACAGGGCTGGTTGCATCAGAGAGGGGCTTTGTTCTGCAGTTGATTAACAGGATTGCTGCAACAGCCAACAAGCAGTTCAACGAAGCCCATCCATTGCTTGATGCAAGGCTGCCTGACGGAAGCAGGGCAAACGCCACTTTTTCCTATGTAACGCCCTTTGGCCATACGCTCACAATCAGGAAGTTTACAAGGATTCCCCTTTCAATAATTGATTTGATTGAGAACAGGACAATTTCAAGCAAGCTTGCTGCCTTTCTCTGGTGCATGGTTGAGGGCATGTCAATCTATCCGATGAATTTGATTATAACTGGTGGTGCGGGCAGCGGGAAAACAACGCTGATGAACATCCTTGCGTCGTTCATTCCTTACAATGAAAGGATAATTTCAATAGAGGACACGATTGAGCTTGACTTGGGCGGGAGGGAAAACTGGATTCAGATGGAATCAAAGCCCAAAATACGCGACCTGCAGCCAGTGAGCATGGATGAGCTGCTTAAAAACAGCCTGAGGATGCGGCCTGACAGGATCCTTGTTGGCGAGGTCAGGGGCGAGGAAGCGCAAACGCTTTTTGTTGCAATGGACACAGGGCACAGGGGCATTCTTGGAACGCTGCACAGCAATACTGCAAGAGAAATGATGCTCAGGCTCAAAAGCCCGCCCATGAGCGTTGCAGAGCAAATGCTGCCCCTGCTTGATTTGGTTGTCGTGATGCAGAGGAACTTTGAGAAAGGAAAAGGCGTTGTAAGGAGGATCAAGCAGGTTGCAGAGATTGGCAGGATGGAGGAAAAGGTGCTGCTTGGCAACATATTTGAGTACAGCGAGAAAACCGACAGCATTGAGAGGGCTGACTTGCCGAGCCATGCAGTTGAAACACTGGCTGCGCGGTGCGGGATGGGAAAGAATGAACTGAGGAGGGAAATGCTTGTAAGGCAAAGAATCCTCGAGTGGATGCAGCTGAACAACATGAGGGAAAACAAGAAAGTTGAAACCCTCATTCAGCGCTACTATTTTGACCCAAAGGCTCTTTTGCAGATGATTGCGCGGAACTCTGGGTGAGCTTAATGGAGAAAACCGTGCTGTACTTTGGCCCTGCCTTGTGCAGCAGCGACTGCATCAGCAGCACCCTTCCTACAAGGATTTTCCGGCTGAAGCCAACACAGCGCAGCCTCTCAACAAGCGCGCCTGTCTCCTGTTTACTTGCACCCCTGTTTCTTGCGAGGGTTACATGGGCGTGAAACCTTTCCTCATGCACGCCAATTGCCTGCTGCAATTTTTTATTCAGCAGATTGAATTCCTCGCTTCCCTTCCCAACGCCAATCCACAACACCCTGCCCTTGAAATGCCCAATGCTGTTTAGCTCTGCTTCAAATGCAGTGAATTGCTCTAATTGCTTTGTTTGCTGCTGCAGTCTAGCAACGGCGTCTTTCGGCAGATAGCCGAGAAACTGCAGCGTCACGTGCAGGTTTTCAGGCAATACCTTCCGCCATCTCTCTTTTGGAATCAGGGGCAGCAACTTTTCCGCAATCTCTTCCTTCACCTTTTCCGGCAAATCCGCCGCAAAAAACAGCCGCAGGCTCTTATTCATTCAAGGTCACGCCCCCAGCCGCAAACCCGGCTTGTGTTAATCGGATTCGCGAAGCGAATCCGATGTGCTCGCTTCGCTCGCGCCTCATTTCAACACCTGCCTGCATTCCCCTTCAAACCTGCGCAGCATTTCCTCATTCTTGCGCATTTTGCTGTTTGCCTTTCCAACAATCCAGCGCAGGTAATCCTCATCAACCAAGATTTTTTCACCCTGCTTTACCGGCACCGACATTTCCTGTGTTCCCTGCAATTCAACCAAGAACTTTCCCCGCTTTGCAACTATTATGCCGCCCCTCTTCACGCCCCCTCTGCTCATTACGGCAAGTATTTTCCTCGCGTTTTCAAGCGTGTTGCAACCAAGGTGCAGGATAAACGGCTCCATTTTCATCCACAGCTCTCCCCTAGTTTTTTCACGTATTGCTTCTTTCACTTCCGCAAAACTCACCCTCCTGTGCCACCGCCTGTGAAAGCTTGCTTCCCTTTTGCTTTCCCCTTTCGGCAGCTGTATGAGCAGTATGCGCCCGGCGCATCCGCTTGAAGTGAAAAAGTTTTTTGTAGCTGCAACGAATTCGCACAGCGGCACAAGTTTTTCGTCGGCAAGGTTTTTTTCCACTGCTTCTGCAAACGTTTTCCTGTGCCTTGCTTTCACCATCCTGAAGCGCTTTTTGCCTACAAGCTTACTTTTTCCCATTTCAGTTCCCCGCCCAGTTCAAGTAACAATGCCTTGCCCAGTTTTACTGCCCCGACATTGATGCACAGCGTTTTCCCCAGCTTTTCCTCGCCCACGCCTTCATGGCAGTGACCGCACAGGTGCAGCGCCGGCTCATACATTTCAATTATTTCCCTTACTGCCCTGCTTCCAATGTGCTTTCCGCTGCTTGCTGTGTCAACAACTGTGCCGTAAGGCGGCAGGTGCGTCAAAAGGATTACGTTTCGCCTGCCTTTGAGAAGCTTTTCCAGCATTTCGCCAATTTCTTTTTCGCTGAGCAAAAACCTGCCAGGGTCGCCTTGTATGCCTCCACCAAGCCCTGCCAATGTCCATTTCCCAAGAATGTACGTTTTGCCGTGCAGCGAAATCCCCTGCCTCTCCATCTCCTCCTGCACTGCCTCCGATTCAAGGTTTCCTGCAAAGCCAAGGACTTTCCACTGTTTCAGTTCTTCTATCACTTCCCTTGCCTGCGGGGCTCCGCCGAAATTGGTCAAATCGCCCAGAAGCAGAACCAACCCAATCTTATTATGTATAAGTTTTTCTTTTATTGCCCTGAGGCTCTGCAAATCGCTGTGGATATCGCTCAAAACCAGTGCAAGCATTAAGAAAACCTTTTTAATTTTCTGTGGACCATTAATATAAGGGGCTGGGAATTGTTTAAAAAATTGCTTTTATTTCTTTGCCTTTTGTGCCTTTTTTCGCAGGCTTATGCTGCGATTTTTCTAGTTGAGCCTGTTGACACAAAACTGCAAAGCGGGCAGTCAGTCGCATTAGGCAGCATTGCAAAAGGCGAAACCCTGAGGCTTATTACAAGGAAAAAGAGCGAACTGCCAGCGCAGTGGGACAGCATATCTGTAAACAGGGAAATGCTGCCAGAGGGCTGGGGCTTTGAGGAAATTGAAACCGACAAAACAATGATTGCACTGCTGAGCACACCCTCCAATGCCTTGGTAAGCACCCAGAGAATTCAATTCACCCTTTCAAGCAAAAGCCAGCCCGCTTTTGCAGAGACCTTCTACGCAGACCTCTCAGTGAGGGACAACCTGCTGACAGTAACGATTGAGAACCTCAATCAAGGGGTGGTTGTCGGCGAAACAGCGCAGTTCAAGCTGATTGCAAGCAACGACTCCATTGCGGAGCATAACATTGCCATTGCAAGCGATTTGCCATCCTACTGGTTTGAACCAATGAGTGTGCGGGCAGAGCCGCACAGCACGCTGGCAGTCGACTTAAACGTAAACGCGCTTGTATACGGCGAGAGGTCCTTTCGCTTTACTGTTTCCTCGCTGCATAATGATAGCGCTTTTAATTTTCCAGCGCTTCTCAGCGTCTCGCCTACGCTAAGGGGGAAGTACGTTTCTGCACTGTTTGGCTTTCCCTTCTTTTCGCCGGGACTGCTGCCGTACTATTTGCTTAACGGCTTTCTTTCCTTGCTCTCTTAAATTAGTTGAAAGGCAGGTGCTTTTGGCTTGGATAAACTGCGCGTCTATTCCCTGGATCTGGTCCAATTAATCGAGTCAGGCAAAATAAGCACAAGAAGGCAGTTGAACGAGAAGAAGATTGAACTTTGCAAAAAGCACGGCATCGCGTCAATGCCAGGCAATCCCGCAATTCTTTCCTTCGCAAGGCGCAGAACTGCCAAATTGCTCAAACTGCTTTCAGTAAAGCCGACCAGGAGCCTGAGCGGCATAACGGTTGTTGCGCTGATGACAAAGCCCCACAAATGCCCCGGCACGTGCATTTACTGCCCAAGCAGCTTGCTGCCCGGCAGGGCAACGCCGAAGAGCTACACAGGCAAAGAGCCTGCAACAATGAGAGCCTTGAGCGCAGGCTTCTCGCCGGAAAAGCAAATTGCAAACAGGCTGCAGCAACTGGATGAAGCTGGGCACAGCACAGACAAAATCGAGTTGATTGTAATGGGCGGCACATTCCTGAGTCAGCCGCTGCGGTTCCAGCGCGACTTTATGCTCAGGGTTCTCAATGCAGTCAACTGCAAAAAATCACGCAGTCTTGCCGCAGCCATGGAAGCAGCTGAAAGTGCCAAGAGGAGAATAACAGGAATCACTTTTGAAACAAGGCCGGATTTCTGCTCTGAGCGGGAAATCAACAACATGCTTTCATTCAGCGGCACGAGATGCGAGCTTGGCGTCCAAACGGTTTTCGATTCCGTTTACAGGAAGGTTAATCGGGGCCACAGTGTTGCGGATGTTGTGCAAGCAACACAGCTTCTGAAGGACAGTGCCTTTAAGGTAACCTACCACTACATGCCAGGCTTGCCGAGTGTCAGCATACAGCAGGACAAGAAGGCTCTGAGGAAACTTTTTTCCGAGCAGCATTTCAAGCCAGACTCGCTAAAGATTTATCCCTGCCTGGTTATTGAGGGCACTGAGCTGTTCAAGCAATGGCGGCGAGGTCTTTTTGAACCAATTTCAACCGAAAAAGCGGTTAAACTGCTTTCTAGTGTCAAGCGCTTTGTGCCCAGGTGGGTTAGGATAATGAGGGTCCAAAGGGATATCCCAGCACAGTTGATAGCAGCCGGCGTCAGGAAGAGCAATCTGAGGCAGGCAGTTCAGCAGGAAATGGAAGCGCATGACTGGAAATGCAGGTGCATCAGGTGCAGGGAAGCAGGGCTGCTGTTATTCAAAGAAAGCACAGGCGCTGAATTGCCCAAAGCACAAATTTTCGTAGAGAGCTACAACGCAAGCAATGGCAGGGAATTCTTCATTTCATCCGAGGACAGTGCAAGGCAATTGCTTTTCGGCTTCCTAAGGTTAAGGCTTCCGTTCAAGCCTTTTAGGAAGGAAATCGACAAAAACACAGCCCTGGTGAGAGAGCTGCGGGTTTTCGGCAAACCAATGCCGCTGCACCAGAGAAGCAGCGGCGCAATACAGCACAAAGGTTTGGGCAAGGCCCTCCTCTCTGAGGCAGAGCAGATTTCCCGTAACGAGTTTGATGCAAGGAAGATGCTTGTAATATCCGGTGCCGGGGTGAAGCCCTACTATAGGTCCCTAGGCTTCAGGGATGACGGCTTATTCGTTTCAAAAAGGCTTTAAATAAGAAAAGGGTGTTTATTTTTGGATGGGCATTGCAGACGAGTGGGTTTTATTCCTGGAGGAACACCCGCAGTTTTTTGAGTTAAGCAAAGGCGGCTTCTTCATTCCACTGCTCAAAGCGCTTGCATCTGAAGCCCAATCATTCAGCACGCTTCTTAGGAGGTTCCCAAGGGTTGAAAGACGGGACATGAGGCTGATTCTTGAGGCGCTGGTTAAATTGAAAGCGGTTGAAAGGATTAGGGTCAAGGACTGCATACTATATTCAGCAACGGCAGACGGCAGGGAGTTGCTGAGGATGTACAAAAAAACAAAGCCGTTTTTCGAGGTTTAGGCTATCTTTTAAAAATATTAGCCCTCCCTTATATAGTAATATACTAATTGGGGGCTGTTTATGGCTAGAGCACTGATTGCTGTCCTCGGTGTTGGAAGGGGCACGTGGGGGCACATTGCAAGGCTGATTGCGGAAGAGGAATGGGACCAGATAATAATAGTTGGGAACGAGTGGGGCAGGGACAACTTTGCGCCAGGCAAGGAGGTTGACTGGGTTATCGTAAACAACAGGGCCGGATTCACCATTTTGAAGGACGCAATCAAGCAAAAGCTGCCCGCTGTTGACGAAACCTGCGTTTCTCTGATAAGCGGCAGCGGCAAGGAGCACATGGCTCTGATCGCCGCCCTGAGGGAAGCAGGCAAGGGCTTCAAAATTGTTGTCTTAACTGGCGAGGGAGTAAAATACTACTAACCGGTTTTTCCATGCCCTGGTTCTTTCTAGCTCTGCTAATTGCCGCCCTTTTTGTTGCCCTAATCCTTTTAATTAGAAAAATTCTACAACTGCGCAGGGAAGTGGAAGAACTTCGCTTCGGCAAGGCAAGCCAGGCAGTCAGATACGGCAGGCTCACAGAGCAGTTCATTCCGTTTGCAGGGCAGTTCCCCCACAATCCAGAGAACTTCCGCTTTATCGGCAGCCCGATTGACGGCATTGCATTCGAGGACGATGCAGTAATATTCTGCGAATTCAAGGCTGCAAGCAGCGTGTTGAACGAAAAACAGCGCAGAATCAGGCAATTAGTGCAGGAGAAAAAAGTCAAATGGTTTGAATTCAACCTGCGCTAGCCGCAAACCCGGCTTGTGTTAATCGGATTGCTCCGCAATCCAATGTACTCGCTACGCTCGCCTTGCCTGCTACCCTATCCTGTACCTGAGCAGTGCAGCGATTCCCCCAAGCGAAACAAGCTTTTTCCCTGCCTCGTGTTCTGAATTGACCAAATGCACTTCTCCATGCATCTGCTCCGCTTTCTGCATCAATTGTTCCACCTCAGCCCTGTTATGCAGTAGCGTTTCGTCTGCCACCAGCAGCTGCTGCACTGCGCCGAACTCAACTGCTTTGCGCACCTGTTGCAGCCCGTACTCAACCAAACCGCTATTTTTCCCAAGCTCTGCAAGAATCGCTTCAATCATCTGCGTTTCCCGTACCAGCTGCATCTCCCGCATCATCTTATCCAAGGCGTTTCCCTTCAACAACTCCTGCAGCCCTGTTTTGCCAACGCTGTTTGTTGCGGCAAAGAAGAACTGTGTCTTCCCAGGCTTTCCCTTTTCCTCTAAAAATCTCCCAAAATCGCTTTTTGTAAACCCTGGTCCTGCAACGACAACCCGTTCAGCATCTGCCTCGCGTATTTTTTCAAGCACAGCTGCAAAATACTTTTTCTTTACTGATTCGTCTTCTGTGCCGAACCTTTTGCCGGATTTGCCGCTTCCAACCCTGCCCTTTTCCTGCAGCTCGAATTCGCGAAGTAGTGCAAAGTCTGCCTGCTCGTCGTCAAGCACAACCAGCAGCACTCTTCCTTTGAGGGTCGCTGCAGAAGCTTTTCTCAGCCTTTCAACCTGGAAGCGGAGCAGGTTCCTTTTCTGTACCTTTATTGGCTGCCCCAGTTCAACGTCCAGAGATTGCTGCGCGCCTTTTTCCAGCAGCTCTGCCGGCTTTCCTTCAACGATTTTGCCTGAAATCCTCAGTTTTCCGCTGAACCTGTGGAATTCCACAGCATCTGTTTCAAGTGAGACAAACAGCTTGACCCTGTGGGGCTTCTCCCCCTCAGCCCTAGGCTTTATCTTCCTGTCAGTGCTACCGCTAACCAAGTCGCCCTTTTCAATCACCCTTTCCAGGTGCCACAGGTCATCGCTTATCTCTGGAACAAGGCGCAGGAAGTTTTTCCTTTCGTCAATGCGCAGAATCCGCATAATAAGCCATTATTGCAGGAACTTTTTAAAAGAAGCATTTACCCTAGCTAATCTAGCGCAGAAGTGGTTTTCATGAAAAAAGAGCAGGGCAAACACAGAATAGCGGTCATTGATCTGGAGAAATGCCAGCCGCAGGGCTGCGGCGGATATCTTTGCTGCAGGGTCTGCCCAGTGAACAGAACAGGGAAAGAGTGCATTGTGGTGGACGAAGAGCGCAAGATTCCGGTTATTTCTGAGCAGTTGTGCATCGGCTGCCAGATTTGCGCGGTAAAGTGCCCTTTTGACGCGATTTCAATCATTAACCTGGTGCAACAGCTTGCACAACCGATTCACTCCTTCGGCAAGAACTCTTTCCGGCTTTACTCCCTTCCAGCAATAAAAAAGGGGGCTGTTGTAGGCTTGCTTGGAAGAAACGGCACTGGAAAGAGCACTGCCTTGGGCATCCTTGCTGGAAAAATCGTGCCGAATTTAGGCAAACTGGGGGAAAAGCCCTCCTATGACAACGCAATCGAGTTCTTTAAGGGAAAAGAGCTGCAGGCTTTCTTTGAAAAACTGAAGGAAAAAGGCAGCAGCTTTTCCTACAAGCCCCAGAACGTTGACGTGATTCCACTACACTTCAAGGGAACCGTGCAGGCATTCCTGGAAAAATTTGACGAAAAACACCTGCTTGAAAAAGTTGCAAAACAGCTTGAAATCGACACAGCACTCAACCACAAAGTCAGCGAATTGAGCGGCGGCGAGCTGCAGAGGGTTGCAATTGCAGCGTGCATGCTGCGCAAGGCTGATGTCTACTTCTTTGACGAGCCCTCCTCTTACTTGGACGTAAGGCAAAGGCTGAGGGTTGCAGGGCTCATAAGGCAGCTAAGTGAGGCAGGCTCCGCGGTTGTCGTTGTAGAGCACGACCTGGCAGTGCTTGACTACCTGAGCGATTACATCAATGTCCTGTACGGGAAGCCGGCAGTGTACGGGATTGTTTCCGGCTCCAAAAGTGTTTTGAACGGCATAAACGAGTTTTTGCTCGGGTTCCTGCCCAAGGAGAACGTGCGCTTCAGGGAGAAAGAGCTGCATTTCAGCTCAAGGCCTGCGCCGAAAACAATGAAGAGGAGCCCTTTGCTGCAGTTCCCTGTAATGGAAAAACGCTTCTCCTCCTTTTCCCTCAGGACAGCTGCCGGCGATTTGAGGCAGGGCGAAGTCATCGGCGTCCTTGGGCCAAATGCAATCGGCAAAACGACTTTTGTAAAAATGCTTGCTGGCCTGCTTAAGCCAGACAACACCAAGCTGGATTTCAATTTGAGGGTTGCCTACAAGCCGCAGTACATCAAGCCAAAGAAACGCGCTGCAGTGCAAAAGCTTTTCAGCAGCGGCATTGACACGCAGCTGTTCGAAACAGAGATTGACAGGAAGCTGCATGTAAAGGGTTTTTTTGACAGGCAGCTGACAGAGCTGAGCGGCGGCGAGCTGCAGAAAGTAAGCATTGCAAGAACCCTTGCAATTGAAAGCGACCTTGTGCTGCTGGACGAGCCCAGCGCCTTCATTGATGTGGAAGACAGGCTGAGGGTAGCTGACGTGATTCGCTCGGTCATTGACCTAAAGGGCAAGACTGCATTGCTTGTTGACCACGACATCCTTTTCCAGGACTATGCGAGCGACAGGCTAATCGTTTTTTCCGGCATTCCTGCAAAGGCAGGAATTAGCAGCGAGCCCATGCCAATGCGCGATGGGATGAACAGGTTCCTGCATGAAATGCAGGTTACCTTCAGGCGCGATGGCAGCACCGGCAGGCCGCGCGTTAACAAGCAGGACAGCAGGCTTGACAGGGAACAAAAGCAGAGAAACGAATACTACTACACTGGCTGATTTCAATGCACTGCGTTGAATCTCTTTTTAGAGACAAGCAAAAATTAAGGCAGTTTCTTGAAAAAATTCCAAGCAAGCCCTGTTTTGATTCCCTCAAAAAAGCATTTTTTGAGTCAATCGAGCAAAACTGTAGGGGTGTTGGGAAAGCAGCAGTGCTGAGCAGCGGCGGCGTTGACAGCACGCTAATTGCAAAAGCAGTTGCATGCAGGGTGAACAAGACCGAGCTTTTCGCGGTTGGGTTTAAAGGCAGCCCGGCACTGGCTGCTGCGGATAAGGCAGCAGATTTCCTGCGGCTTCAGCTGCACAAAACAGAACTCAGGGAGAAGGAATTCAGAAGAGCAATCCCCGCTGTTTCACGGGTCATTGGCTCAAAGGACTTCCTGCAACTGCAGATTGCGCTGCCCCTGTATTTTGCAATGCAGGCAGCCAGCGAAAGCAAATTCAGGCACGTTTTCTGCGGTCAAGGGGCAGACGAGCTGTTTTTCGGTTACAATGAATTTAGGCAGCTGCTTAGCAAACACGATTACTACGCAGCAGAGGAGCTGCGCACGCAGCTGGTTGAAGGAATGTGGCAGAACAACCTTTCAAGAGATGGTGCGATTGCTTCCCACTTTGCCCTAACCCTTCACACACCCTATCTCTCCCCTGCGTTCGTTAGGGAAGCACTTGCATTTCCTGCGAAAGAAAGCCTGCATGGACAGCATGACCTATTGCGCAAACGCGTTCTGCGCCTGCTTGCATCAGAACTCGGATTGCCCAAGGAAATTGCGGAAAAGAGAAAGAAGGCAGTGCAGTACGACAGCGGTGTGAGCAAGCGGTTGAAGGAGATTCTGCAGAATTAGCAGTTATCCTGCTCCACTTCATTAATCAGGGATTGTTTGTCTTGGACAACCACATAACACCTTGGTGTCGAATCAGGGCAAACACCAGAGCCATCAACGGTTACTTTCTTGTTGAATGTTACGTTCTTTGAATAGGAAGCGCTAAACCCTCCCCCCAGGCTCTTTTCGCACGTAATTGAAACAGTCACTGTAATGTTGTCAGCACTGCCATTTGCAATGGGGGTTGTTGGCGAGTAAAGGCAATCCTTCCCGAAAGAGTCGCTTCTCACGTTTGAGAAATAACCCGCCAAGTTATTGTTCGCCTGAGTGCTGTTGTACTCGCATACACTGCCAACAAGCGACGCGTCAGCCACGGCATCGGCAGTGCTTTTGTCAAGGAGGTACCTGAAATTCTGCCATTCCCTTTTCACCTCAGCTGTTGCCCTTGCATAGCCTTCTCTTCCTTCTGCCCTTATGGCGGAGCTTGAAGTAGCTGCCGCTGCCGCAATCATCACCATCGCAATCAGTGTAATCACCACAGCATAGCTTCCACTGCTATTCATTTTTCACCACAGAATTTTTTTTCATTCACCACAGCCTCTGAAAAGCCATTGTTTGGGTCCAATTCATACGAGTAGTTGCATTTGACGAATTCCCCTGCATCTTTGTCAAAGCTGCCGCTCAAGCCAAAATCGCCTGCATCCTTGCCTAGGTAAAGCCCGACAATCGCTGCATCGCGTGTTTCCGCTGCAATTGATGAAAACACCCCAGCCTTTCCAGCTCCTGTGCCGTGCCCTGCTGCAAGGGCAAACGCCAACCCTATCACCAACAGCAGTGCAAGCGCTGCATCCACGCTGAAGATAAAGCCTTTCCTCATTCCCTCCACGCCCTTAAAGTTATTTCCACAGGGTTTGGTCCCGAGTCAAAATCGCCTGAATCAAATTCCGCCTTGCTTATCCCGCCGCTGTTGACTACAACAATCCTCTTTACCTCATAGAAGTCTTTGCTGTCAGGCGTCCCGTCAGACCAACTGATTGTAGCGCCGCTTAGGCTAAAGCCGTATGTTTCGGGAATTCCGAGCAGGATTCTCGCTTTTCTTGCACTAAAAAACTTGCTTGAGTCGATGCAGTTAACCAAATGCTCATTTGTTTCAGCAACCAAGCAGGTTGTTTCGTTGCTTGCAATCAGCAAATTTGCAGCATTTTCTGCCACTCGCCGCAGGTCATTGAACAGCCCCTCCTCTTTCTGGCTGTATGCCTGCACTTCAACCGCCTGAACCAGCAGCCCGATTGCAGCTGTTGCAGCAACAAGCGAAATGAGGAAGTCAAGTGAAAAAATCTGCCCCCTTTCCATCAAATTCAGCCCTCTGAAATAATCCTTATGGTTCCCCCGCAGGTGCCTTTGCTGCTGCTTGTTAGCTCAGGGATTAACTGCATTCCCCCCGGTTCTGCGAACGGCACCAGTGCCTGGATTGTCTCGCTTGCCCCAGTCTTAACGTCAAACAGCTCGTAACTCAACTTTAAGCTGCTGCCCTCAATCTCTATGTCACAGCCCTGCAGCTTGGTTTCACCAAGCACAGCGATTTTTGGAATCGTATAAGAAATATTTGCATACCCTGCCCCTGCGTCATCCAAAGCAGCGGAGCTTGAGAGCACAGCAGCAAGGTTCAGGCCAATTGAGTGCAGTTGCTGCCGGATGCTTGCACTGCTTTGCATTGCAGTTACCTGGCCGCTTACCACATTCAAAGAGCCGATGAAAATAAGTGCTGCAACCACTGCAAGCATGAAGTCAAAGGAAATCTGCCCTTTAGCCATTCAATTAACTATAATGCGCTTGCCGTATTTAAAAATTAGCTTTAAACCAGGCTTTCCCCTGTCATCTCTTTTGGTTTTTTCACCCCCATTATTTTGAGGATGGTTGGTGCGATGTCTTTCATTCCACCGTTGCGCAATCTGGCTTTCCTGAGCATTTCATCATTGCTTATAAGAGTAAGCAGGACAGGATTGAACCCGTGGCTGGGGTCAACCATGCCCTTGTCATCAAGCATATGGTCCGCATTTCCGTGGTCTGCCGTTAAGAAGGCAACATAGTTTTCACTCAGGGCTTTCTTTACGACTTTCCCAGCGCATTCATCCACAACTTCGCATGCTTTTATGGCCGCCTTTAAGACCCCTGAATGGCCAACCAAGTCGGGGTTTGCGTAATTAACCAGTATAAAATCGTATTTTCCTATCTGCTGCAAAAGCTTTTCAGTGACAGGATAAGCAGACATCTCTGGCTGCTGGTCATAGGAGGAAACTTTTGGCGAATCCACCATTGCCCTATCCTCGCCTGCGTTCGGCTTATCCTCCTGGGAGTTGAAGAAAAAAGTAACGTGTGCATATTTCTCTGTTTCCGCTATCCTCAGCTGTTTCAAGCCGTTTGCAGCCAGCACCTGCCCGAGGTTATTGCTTACTTTTTCCGTGGGAAACGCAACCGGGAGGCTCCAGCTTGAATCATAGCTGCAGAAGCAGACGAAATGCACCCTCGCCCTGTGTTCCGGCTTTTCTGGGCAGAAATCCAAGCCGTTTACCATTGCGGTTATCTGCCTTGCCCTGTCTGACCTGAAACTGTACCAAATAAAGGAATCGCTATCCTTCAGCAGGGCAACAGGCTTGTCGCTTTCATCCACAATAACGGTTGCCTGCACGTAATAATCGGTTTTGTCACCCCTTTTGTATGCCTGCCCGATTGCCTCTTCCGCTGACTTTGCTCTGAATCCCTTTCCTTCAACCATCAAATCATATGCTTTTCTTGTTCTGTCCCAGTTCTTGTCCCTGTCCATGCCATAGTATCTGCCGATTACTGAGGCAATCCTGCCAGTTCCAAGCTTCTTCATCCTTTTTTCTGTTTCTTGCACGAGAGGCAGAGCCGAGCGCTCGGGCATGTCGCGCCCGTCCAGGCAGAGGTGCAGGTAAACCCGGCTGAACTTTTCTTTTTTGCACAGCTCAAGCAGTGCAAGCATGTGCCTGTAATCCGCGTGCACCCCTTCTGTGGAGAAAAGCCCCCCAAGATGGAGGTTTGAGCCTTTTTCCTTGCAGTTCTCTATCGCTTCAAGCAGGGCTGTGTTTTTGAAAAACTCCCCCGATTTTATCTTGCGGTTTATTAGCTCGTAAGGCTGCCATACTATCCTCCCGGCACCCATTGTGAGGTGCCCTACCTCGGAGCCACCCTGCACGCCTTTGGGGTTTCCAACATCATTACCTGTGCACTTTATCACTGCGGTTGGATAGTTTTTCGTGTAAAAATCGTGGTTAGGCGTGCTGCCCCTTGTGATGGCGTTTCCTTCGTAATCCCTCCCGTGGCCCCAGCCATCCCTTACAATCAGTAAAACTTTTCTCATTCGACTATCTCCACCCCAATTTCTTTTCCGTTCGCGTCAAAGGCTTTGGCGCTTTCAAGAGAGAAGGGATAGGCAATTATTAAATTTATCCCCCCAAAGCGTGCGAACGCCTGCATGTCAGCCCTGCTCGGCGTGTTATAAGGCCCTGGGTGCGAGTGAACGCTGCCTTTTGTGCCAGCAGTATAGGGCAGCAAATCCAAGCGGATGGAGCTGAATGTTTTCCCATAGGTTGATGGCAGCACAACGAATTCGTCAACCACTTTGCTGCCTTTCCTCTTGCATCCAAGCAGTGCAATGAACTCATTTGGATAGGTGTTTTTCGCGGCTTCTGCAATCGCAGCAAGCGTCTGCCTCTTGATTTTTAGCATCTACAAGCCTAAATAGAATAGGATTGTGGGAACCATTAAAAAGGCCATGCAGTTGCTTCTGCGCACTTTTGCATTCAAGGCAACAAGGCCAATTGAAGCTGCAACAGCGTAAACAGCCAAGCCCGGCAGCCCTGAAAAGAAGCCCACAAGCAATGTTATGAAAACCAGGGTCGCGAAATTGATTTTCCTGTAGGGAATGAGGTGAATCCTGCTTAAAACTGCCCTTGCAATCAGGTCAGCGGCAATAACGGCAAAGCCCAGCGCAAACAGGCAGGCTGCTGCAATGAAAAGCAACTGCTCGGCCTCAACAGCAACCAACTGCTTTATTGCAGCCGCGCTTCCAGTCCTTGTTTTCCCCCAAGCGAACAGCACAAAGAAAGCCAGCAGCATGTTTGCAGTGTTCACGCCGCCAAGCAGTATCAGGTAATCGGCAGTCCCAATCTTCCCAATGATTTTTCTAATCAGGAAGGCAGCCTGGCTTGAGCCAATGCCGGGAGTTAATGAAACCAGCGCACCGCCGAGCAGTGCAAGGAAAGCGTTTTTCATTGCCCTTTCCTTCTCGATAAAAAATGAGCCTATCTTTTGCCTGCACAGCCGCTGCTTTTTCCCGATGCTGTACAGCAAGGTGCTTGCCCCAAAGAAGCCGGTTGCAAGGCAGAATAGCGGCTGTGCTATTGGCAGGTTTCCATGCAGGGCAGCTAAGCCAAGTAATGCGCTTAGCGCAATAACCGTAAGCGTCCAGGTTCTCTTCCCTTTTTCAGCAAATGCCATCAGAGCAAGGACAGCAGCCAGCAGAAAAGGAATAGCCCCTGCAAGAAACTCGCTGCCCTTTTCCAGAAACAAAACAAACAGCGGCGCAACAGCCAGAGCCATAAGCCCGGCAGACAAGCCACCTATAATTGTCAGCCGCGTTGCAAGCAGCCCCTTCCCCTGCAGCAGCAGCCTGTGCCCGGGCAGAACCGCAAGGAAGGTGTCGTTGCTCGGCGCGCCAAGCACAACACTTGGCACGAAATCAACGAATGTATGAACAATGCTCATGCTTGCAATAAGCAAAACAGCCTGCATGTTGCCTTGGGCAGAGAAAGCCAGCACCAGCAGGGCAATGGTGTTCACGTGCAGCCCTGGAACCAAGCCAGTGAGGATTCCAAGAAAGCAGCCGACCAGAACAAACAGCAAGAGTAATTCTACCACTGCTCAACAGCCTCCGCAACCACTTCCAGCTGACCCTCGTACAACTGCACTTTCCCCTGAAGCCGGACAAATGAGTTTTTCTGCAGCAGTATCCTTTGCTCCCTGCTTGGGTTGAAAATTACTGCCTTTATTTTGCCGCTGCCGTCATTCAATTGGAACAAAACAAAGTTGTCTTTGTAGAAAGCTGAGTCAACCTTTGCCTTGACGCTTATGCACTGCCCAAGCATTGCCTCGCTTATTTCGCCTATTTTTGTTTCCCTTGCCTGAAACGCTTGGCTGAGGAAAAAAAGAAAGAACGCCCCTGCAACAGATGTAATCAGAGCTAGCCTTGCGATGCTGTACCCCCTTAACATTAAAGAACAGTGCTTGGAAGGAAAAGGATTAAAAGCAAGGGCATGTTTCGTGCTTCAACGAAGCTCAGCTTTGAATCAAGTTTATTGTTGCAAAATCAAACTTTGTGTTTTTCACTATGAGTGTTTCGATGTCACTCAAATCCAAGTCAGCCGCAGTTATTGTTTCGCTGCTCTTTATGTACAAGTCAAGCGTAATCGTTGAACCGCTTATGCCGAAGTCAATCTTTTCAATGGATGCAAAGCTGTCCAATTCGCCCATCTTGTTCAATACGCTGAGCTTCAGCAGCTGCATCGCTGTGGTTGAATCGTTTATTGTAAAGAAGTAGCTCAGCACCGATGTACTTATCGCCAGTATAACGAGTGCGACCAGCAGCACTTCAACGCTAACCTGTGCCCTGCCATCCAACGCTTATCTCCCCGGCACTGTTTTTTATTACCTCTACTGCCATGTACAGAGGGCCTTCCATCGTAGGGCAGGAAGGATTTGCTCCTGCGAGCAGCGCAATTGAGCTGCTGCATTCAAAGCTTCCGCTGGGTCCAATGCACTCCTCTGCTTCAGAATAATCGCAAGGGCCTTCCTCGGGGTTTGCATCTGGGTCCCTGCAACCCACATTGCTTATCGTTGCGCTGTAATCAATTTTATCATCATCTGCATTGCAGCTCACGCTTGCGTTTGCCGGCAAAAACACGTGAATTGTTTTCTTGCTCTCACCGCTTGCTGCAGCCGCTTCGTTTATCGCGTCTGCCAGCCTCTGCGCTGCAATCTTTGCGTCAGCCAAGCGCTTTACATCCTCTGCTGCAGCAGTTGCCGTATCAACCAAAATAGGTTTTGTAACAGAATGGATGTAAATCAGCGAAACTATGATTATGATTAGGAATTCAATGCTTATCTGCCCTTTTTTGTTCAGAACAGCGTGAGCCAAGCAAAATCACCGATTATGTTCAACGCAATGTATGCAGCCAGCACTGCCGGCACCATCGGGGCGCTTTCCTTGACAGTTATTGCGTCCTCCAATTTCCCAGCCCTGACCAAGCCCTGCAGCTCTTTTATCTCCTCTGCTGTTACCCCCCTTGCTTTCCTGCTTGAAACCACTTCCCTCTGCTGTTTTATCGCTTTCTCAAACCTATTTGCAGCAAAGTACTTAATTAATTTTTTTACCCCTTCTTCTGGCTTTCTTTCCGCGCCGCTTCTGGTTTCAACAATCGTTTCAGCAACAATCATGCCCTCCTGCAAATCGCTTATCCTCAATGCTTTCCTCATCAAAACCTTTGACATTGCGTACAAGCGCAGGAGGAAATACACCGCCCAAAACATGAGGATGATTAAAAGCAAATTGCCGGCAGCAGCAAACCCGCAGGCGAAGGAAACACCTGCACCTATTGCGGCAGCCGCAAAACCCAGGGCAAACAGCCGCAGCTGCCTTAAAATCTTCTCTCCCTGCGCCCTGTTTCTGGCAAGCCTCCTCATAGCCAAAAACACGCCGTAAGGCAGCATTGCGACTATGCTGAAAACAAACAGTGTGAAGGGAAAAATTGGCAGTTCAATTGCGGCAAAAAACGGCAGTGCGATAAAGCCAAGCCGGCTTAAAATGTTCGGGTTCAGCGGGTTTAATGCTGCCAAGCCTGCAAACAGCTTCACGTCGCCGCCAGCCCAGACGCCAGCCTTGTACAATACTAACGCAAATAAAAACATGCTGATTGTAGCAGCAAGGCAGTTTAAAAAAATCCCTGTGCTGCCTGCAAGTACTGCCCAGGCAGCATGCCCCAGCAAGCCAACGCAAAGCATAGAGGAATTCAGCCTGTTGCTGACAATCCTTTCCCTCAGGTCGCTTCTCGCAGCTATGATTAATGCAGCCAATGAAAACAAGAAGAAGAATAGGAAGGGGGAAAGCAATGCAAAAACCCTTTTTTAATCGCTTTGCAGCAGCGATAAAATGGTGTTGTCCCTGTAGTCCAGTATTTCTCCCTGGGCGCTCAGCGCAACCCCTCTCAGTGCGTCAACAACCATTGCTGCGGCAATCGCCAAGGTTATGCCAAACAACGCCAGCAGCAGGTACTCCACTGAAACCTGCGCCCTGCAGTCCATTGCGTTCACTTGGTTTAAGCTTTCTAGCATCCGGTTGGATAGGCTCCTGTTGGCTCATAGTAGCACGTTTCCGTGGGGTCGCCTCCCCAATCACATGCCCCTATCGCACTCGGTGGACAGCCCGCTTTACAAACGGTTTCCCCCCGAGTTGTTAATGAAGCACAATATGCCACGTCCTCGGGATTTGCCGTGTGGGTAGCTACCCCCGATATCAGCGCAATGACTATTGCTGCTACAAGCACTGCCCCGCCAATCAGCAGCAGGTATTCCAGGGCGCCTTGTCCTTTTCCGTTCATCTGATTTTAACCTCCCTCCTTTTTGGGATGTATCCTTATTTTAGTTTTTTTAATTTATAAATGTTCCTATTGTTGGGCGCCAGTGGCTTTTCCTGCTTCCTCGCCTGCCCTTTCCTGCAGCTGCTCTGCGCTCCGCTTCAACAGTACGCCCACTATTGCTGCAACCGCAATCGCTCCTGCAACCAACAGCAGCATTTCAATCGAGGCCTGCGCTCTTTCTTCCCCCAACAAGCTCATCTAATCCCCCCGATTACCAAGCCTGAGGCAAACTCTGAAATGGAGTAGCATGTGAATGCCACTAATAGAAGGATTGGAATATATAAAAGGCTTTTGCTTATTTTGCCCTCCCTAGTAAGGGAAATCATTGCGCCGCTTGCAATCACTTCAATCAAGAGGTATGCCTGCAGCAGCAGGAGGATGAAGTTGTTTGTTTTGATTGAAGCGGCTGTCTCTGCCCCGGTCAAGCCAATCCCTGCCGCGGTTTGGCTAAACAAAAGCAGGGTTGTTGAAATCAAGCCAAGAATTATCGGCGCGACAATAGAGCCCGCGGCAATAATGAATATAACCTGCAGCATCGTTTCAGCCATGCGCTCCTTTGCAATCCTGTGCATTGCCCTAACATCGTCGGCTATTTCGTCAAGTATGTCAGCCAATCCAGCCCCTGCTTTAATTGAATCAATAATTATTGCAACAGTCCTCTTTATCAGCCTTGACTCAACGTTTGCAGCAAAGGAGTTCAAGCTGTTTTCAAGGTTTTCCCCCTCCTCCATTTTCCGCAGCACACCCTCCATTTCCCCACTCAGCGGGCCGTACTCCGAGGTTGCGATTTCCCTTAGTGCAAACTCGTAGGTGCCGCCTGCTTTGAGCGTGTCAGCCATTTGCTTCAGTGCATCAGGCATGGCGTTTTCAATTGCATCCATCTTCCTAACCGCAACCAGATAAGGGTAGCCGAGCAGTATGTCAATTACAACCAGGAATACAACGAGCGATATCAATGGTGTAACCGGCAGATTAAATGCGCTGATTGCCACAAACAGAGGGAAGGTAACAGCCAGTGCCAAAGCAGTTGAGAGCAGAGCCCACAACTCTGCAGACACCTTGAATCTGCTCTGCTGCAACAGTTTCTTGTAGTTGGCGAAAAACCTGAAGCCGCGTTTTTCTTCAACCATTTTTCAATCCCCGCCTTTTTTACACGCTTGGCTGCGATGCTTTAATGTAAAACACGAATAAAATCAAAATAACCGGCATTACGACCAGGTAGATTATGGTAATGACAGGCATCGTTAGTGGCAGCATCTGCAGCCCCACAGCGGCTTTTTGGATGGGGCTGTTTCTGATGCTGCCAAGCACTGCAACCATTACAGGCATGACAATTGCCCCAAAGATAAATATGACGCCGAAAAAGTTCATCCTCATGCCGAATTCCTTTACAGCTGTTCGCATCTCAAAAGAAACCTCTGCGGCAATTTCGCCCATGGATTCGCTTAAGTTGCCGCCTGTCTTCAAAGCCCTGACGATGTGGATTATTGCGTTTCTCAGCGCCTTGCTCTGCGTCCTCAAAGCCAAGTGCTTCAGGGCATCTTGCGTGTCAGTGCCCTCTTCTACCTCTGTTATTGCTTGGCTGAATTCCTCGCTTAGGGCACCATAGCCTGCTGTTGCAACAGCCTGAATCGTTCTATACAGCCCGATGCCTGCCCTTAAGCCGGTTGCCATATGCCTCAAGGCAAAGGGCAGTTCAGCGCTTACCTTTCTGCCCCTGGCAATTGCTTTCTGCCTTGGAATCATTAAAAGGATGACAGTGGAGGCGAAAAAGGAGAGAAGCGAAACAAGCAAAACCAGTGCGATGATGGTCGCAGGGGGGAAACCCAAAATGCTTACAACAGCGGTTGTGGCAAGCAGAGAGATTACGCCGACAATTGTTGAGGCTGCAACTGTCAAGGCAAGGTACTGCTTGCTGCTATAGTGCATGTTTGCTGAGTACAAGTAGAATGAAAGCATTTCCATTGCGGGCAGTTTGCTTAATGCCTTTGCAATCGGCTTGAGGACAGCCTGCAGCTTCAAATAAACCCGTGCAAGCGCCCCTATAAGCTTTGATCTCATTTCTGCCAGTTCTTCAACAGTTTGAATTTCAATCCCTGTTGCTATGCCCTCGGCGATAATGCCCCTCAGCTCGCCCAGGGTTCCGCCAACCTCTTCAAATTCAATGCCCTCAGCCCTGTACCTGTCCCTCATCCTTCTAACAATTTTTTCAACCTTTTGCATGTCAATCTCTGCTACGGTTTCTTCCGGAGGCGGTTTTGCTCTAAGAGCGCCCCGCTTTGGCTTCTCTGTAATTCTCTTCTTCAGGCTTTCCAAATCAGGCATTTTCTAGCTCAACCGCCCTCTAATAAGAATTGTCGGGTTGCCACCTTCACATCACCGATGTCTCTGATGCCCTTCTCCGCTAATTGCTGCAGGAATGCCTCCCTCTCTTTCCATTCTGCCTCAATGTCCCTCTTGCTCCTGCCGGTGAAGTCGTGTAGTATGCTCAAAAACTTGATCGGCATATTGGTCCTTTCAATCGTATCTTTAACCGGGTCCCTCTGGAAAATGGTTTGGGTTTGCGCATGCTTCAGCAACACGCCGCTTACCTCCGCAATTTCCGAAACCCTCCTAATAGTCCCCTTTCTCCTGTCGTGTATTTTGTGCTCAACCAAAATGAAGTCCAAGCCGCTCAGCATTACCTCCGGCACATTCATTGGCGGGGAGGTGACTCTTACAATTGTTTCCTGCGGGCTATTCGCGTGAACAGTGCCCATGCAGCCGTCGTGGCCGGTATTTAGCGCAGTGAACAAAGTGAATGCCTCGTCGTGCCTTACTTCCCCAACAATTATCCTGTCAGGCCTCATCCTCAGGCTGTTCTTTGTTAGAATATCCAGGGTTAATTCGCCTTTTCCCTCCAATCCGGGCGGCCTTGCTTCAAGCCTAATCCAGTGTCGGAGCGGCAGCTTCAATTCAGCTGTGTCCTCAATCGTTATCACCCTCTCAGTGTCAGTGACAAATGCTGCAAGGCAGTTCAGCGTTGTTGTCTTTCCGCTGCTTGTACCGCCTGCAATCAGTATGTTTGCCGGTTTTGCTCCAAACCCTTCCACGCACATCCACAAGAACCCTGCAACCTCTGCCGTAATAGTGTTCAGCTTGATCAGGTCAACTATGCTGTATGGGTCTGTCCTGAACTTTCTGATTGTGAGCGTCGGTCCCTCAACCGAAGCCGGCGGTATCGTTGCATTTACCCTGCTTCCATCCGGCAGCCTGGCGTCCAGCAACGGGCTGCTGATATCCACCCTCCTGCCGACCTGCCTTCCAATCCTGTTGATTAAGTCAACTATTTCCTTATCGCTGTAGAATTCAATGTTGCTGGTCATCATTTCATACTCCCTGTGGAAGAGGTAAACGGGTTTTTTTGCTCCGATGACCATTATCTCCTCCAGTACATCATCCCCAACCAGCGGGTCAATTATCCCATACCCGACCATTTCCCTTACAACATTCTCAGCGTAGAAATCGAAGCGCCTTTCCGGGATGTGCAGCTCGGGGCTACTCCTCAGAATATCAAGAATCCTCTGCTTGTACACCGCCCGGCGCTGCGCCGGGTCCCTAATCCTGTAGGGCGAAATCGTAATCAGCCTTGTTGCGGCTTCCTTTATCGTGTTGATGATTGTTTTCTCTTGCTTTGTCGGTCTTGCAACTGGGACGAAGTAGTAGAGCAGCGGCTTGTCCGGCAGCCGGTAAATCTTCACCTGGTCGTAGGAGGCAATCTGTTTCTTTTCTTTCGCCTGCTCAATCTCTTTTTCAACAGCGCTTTTTTCAGGCAGTTTTTCCTCTTCAGGAACTGCTGCCGCTTCAGCTGCTTTCTCTTTTGCCCGCGCTTCTGCTTCTTTTTCAACCCCCTTCAGGGCTTTCTCTGCCTCTTTCCCGAGAGGCGCTTTTTCTTTCACTGCAGCTTTTTTCTCTTTCTCCGCTGCTTTCTTTGATGCCTTAAGCTTTTTGATTAGCTCAGCTAAATAATCTTCCTCAGGCATCGGAAACCAGAATAAAAAGGGGGCTTCTAATATATATACTTTTTTAGAAAGCTGTGCAAAAAACAAGAAAGGGCGTTGACAAAAAAAAGAACCTGTTGAGGCTGGCAATCATTTCTTTGAGGCGATTTCTTTAAGCGCTTTTTCAATGAACTTGCCAAGCCTGACAGCGCCGATAACTTTTCCGCTCCGCAGCCTGACAGTAACACTGCCCTGCTTGCATTCCTTGTCGCCCACGACCAAGATGTAGTTTGCTTTCTGCCCCTGCCAGTCCCTTACCTTGTAAGAAACTGTCTCGTTCCTTGCATCCAGCTCAACCCGCAGTCCGTTTTCCAGCATATGCTTCCTTGCCTTCTCAGCATATGCCTTGTGCCTGTCCGCAATTGGAATCAGGGCAACCTGCACCGGGCTCAGCCATAAGGGAAATGCGCCTGCATAATGCTCAACCAGGATGCCGAAAAACCTTTCCATGCTTCCGTACACAACCCTGTGAATCATAACCGGTTTCCGCGGCTTGTCGTCCTTGTCAATGTACTGCAAACCAAACTTTTCCGGCATTGAGAAGTCAAGCTGGATGGTTGCGCACTGCCAAGTCCTGCCTATCGCATCCTCTATGTGGAAATCTATTTTTGGGCCGTAGAAAGCGCCCTCGCCCTCGTTTAACTTGAACCGCATCTTCTTTTTGCCCAGCGCCTTTTTCAGGGCTCGTTCAGCCTTGTCCCACACTGCCTTGGCGCCCATTGCGTCAACAGGCCTCGTGCTCAGCTCAACATGGTAAGGGAAGCCAAACACCCTGTAAAACCGGTCAACAAGCTCTATTACGTTGATTACCTCTGCCTCTATCTGCTCTTCCGTGCAGTAGATGTGCGCGTCGTCCTGCGTGAATTTCCTCACCCTAAACAGCCCGTTCAGCACCCCTGACTTTTCATGCCTGTAAACCGTGCCCAATTCAGCCATCCTAATCGGCAGCTCCCTGTAGCTGTGCCTTCTCGTTTTGTAGACAAGCATTCCGCCTGGGCAGTTCATAGGCTTTACAGCAAAGTCGACTTCATCTATTTTAGTTAAGTACATGTTATCCTTGTATTGTTCCAAGTGACCGCTTTGATCCCACAGTTACCGGTTTAGAAACATTTGGGTGTTTATTTACACAAAGCCGGCTTTTCTGTGCTCTTCCCTCCAGAACCTTGCCAGCTCGTTCCACACAACCATTCCGCGCGGATGAATGAACACGCAGCCCGGTGCTTCCGGGTGCATACTGAACAGGTCAAGCTGCTTGCCCAGCAGCAAGTGGTTTCTTTGCTCAGCCTGCTCTCTTTTCTGCAGCCACTGCCGCAGCATCTTTTCCTTTGGGAACGAAATCCCATAAATCCTCTGCAGCATCTTGTTTTTCTCATCCCCCCTCCAATAGGCGCCGGCAACCTTGAGCAGCTTCACTGCCCCAATCTTATCGCTGCTTTTGAGATGCGGTCCCCTGCACAAGTCAGTGAATGAGCCATTGGTGTAAATGCTTACCTTTTGCCCAGGCAGCTCATTAATCAGCTCAAGCTTGTACTGCTGGCCTTGGAACAGCCTGAGTGCCTCCCCCTTCGAAAGCTCTTTCCTGACGAATTTTTCATTCCTCTTTATTATCTCCCGCATCTTGCGCTCAATCTTTTCCAAGTCTTCCGGAGTGAATGCCTTTGGCGCATCAAAGTCATAGTAAAAGCCCTCGGCAATTGATGGTCCGATTGCAAACTTCACTTCCGGATACAGTTCTTTCACTGCCGCAGCCATCACGTGGCTTGTTGAGTGCCAGAACCTTTCCCTGTCTTCCTGCTTCTTCCAGTTGATTTCAGCCATAAAGGAAAAATAAGCCTGAATTGTTATTTAAAAGTAATGCGTTGTTAAGGCAGCAAACGAAGGAACCAGCAAACCCTATTTAATTGTTTAATGGCACAAATCCATTGTTGCCCCATGATTTCCGCAAAGCTGTGCGTAAAGTGCAAGGGCAAGCTGTTGTGCGGCTTGAGCTACTGCCCGATTCTGCAGCGCTATTCCGCGAGGAAAAAAATCGTTTCAGGCATCAGGGGTAACGGCTTCACTGGAAGCAGCCCGCCAAGCCTGTTTGTTTCGTGGCGTGACTATCCCAAGGTGGCAATCGCCCCCCTGAGCCCTGCTGCAATTATGGACAGCGGGATGCTTGATTTGCCGGAGCAGTGGTTTGGCCTGCCGGCAGAGCAGATTGTTTCCTTCAGGGAGCGGTTGATAAGGAGCAACAAGAAACTTGATGTGCACGCAGCATCAAACCCAGACAGACAACTTGCTGACATGCAGGAGCTGGCGATGGCGGAAAAGCCGACCGCAATTGACGTCAGGCTGCACAAAAAGCCTGTGCCAAGGCTTTCCTTCCACGAAAGCGTTGCACCGCTTGGACCAAGCGCACCAATGATTAATATGTCCCTGCAGGAAAACCCCAAGGTAGCGAGAAAGGTTGATTACGCTGTAAGCGACACTGACATGAAAGCGAATGACGCTTTAATGCAGCTCTATGGTGCAGGATTTGCGGTAAGCAAGCTGCACAAGCTGCTCAGCGCCGGAGTGCTTGGCGTAGGCAAGAGAAGGAAGCTGACCCCAACAAGGTGGAGCATCGCTGCAACCGATTCCTGCATCTCCAAGAACCTGGTTGAAGAAAAGCTTAAGGGCTTCCAGCAGCTTGGCGAATTCCAATTGTTCCACTCAAACTACCTGGACAACCTCTTCTGGGTTCTGCTCATTCCATCGGCTTGGGCTTTTGAGCAGCTTGAGTGCTGGTTGCCAGGTGGAGCCTGGGCGCTAAACGCAAAGCAGCCGAGCATAATCCAGGACCACGAGTTCTATGCCGGGAGGAAGGACTATGCGGCAAACGTTGAGGGCGCTTACTACAGCGCGCGCCTAGCTGTTGCAGAGCACCTGCTTGGGGAAAGGCGGCAGGCTGCTGCAGTCGTTTTCAGGGAAATTGGTCAGGGGTACAATATCCCGCTTGGCGTTTGGGTTATTCGCCAGGCAGTCAGGGAAGCGTTCAATTCAAAGCCGATGGTTTTTTCTAACTTAAAACTTGTGCTGGCTTTCCTGGAAAGGAAATTAAAAGTGCCTGTAAAAAACTATGCAAAAGAAAGCCGGCTTTTGGACATGCTAATGCACCAGAAGAAGCTGTCCGACTTCAGTGCGTAAGAGGCAGTGCATCACTTCTTGAACCGCATGAACTGCGCCAGCAGCGCTTCCAGCTGGATTCTTTCATTTGCGCCTTCAACCATCCTGAAATCGTACTCGCCGATTGTGTCAACCAACGCAATCTTTGTTTTGCTTTCAATCTCTTTTTCGTCTGCATTCATCACTTCCCTGTGCAGCTGCGTCACAATGTCTTCGCCGCTCATGCCGTGTTGGTACAACAGCTTGTCAAGCAGTTCCCTGGCTTCCAAAAACTTTCCCTTCAATGCGAGACCAACCATTTCCCGGACTTCAGCTGGCTTTGCCCTGCTGCTTACATTGAAAACGCTGTCATCGCTTATCTTGTCGCTCAGTGCAGCGCTTGCCTGCAGCACGTTTATCGCTTTCCTCATGTCCCCCATGCTCACATAAATTATTGCGTCCAGCGCCTTGCTGTCCAGCTGCAGCTTCTCTTTCCCAGCGATAAGCTGCAGTCTTTGCCCCATTTCCTTCGCTGTCAGGGGCTTGAACCTGAACACGACACACCTTGATTGAATCGGTTCAATTATTCTGCTGCTGTAGTTGCAGCTCAGAATAAACCTGCAGGTCTTGGTGTATTTTTCCATTGTTCTCCGTAGGGCCTGCTGGGCATCTGAGGTCAGGGCATCGCTCTCATCCAAAAAGATTATCTTGAAATCAGCGCTGAATGCAAGCGTCCTTGCAAAGTCCTTGATTGTTTTCCGCACGACATCTATGCCCCTTTCATCCGATGCATTCAGCTCAAGGAAGTTTCTCTCAAACTCTTTGCCGAACAGCTCTCTTGCGAGCGCAACCGCTGCACTGGTTTTCCCGATTCCTGCAGGACCGCTGAAAAGCATGTTCGGGCAGTTTCTTTTGCGTCCATAGCTCTGCAGCCTGCTCACTGTCTCGTGCTGCCCTACAACATCTGCGAGGACAGCAGGCCTGTACTTTTCAACCCAAGGC
>CAZXIC010000005.1:0-84031 GCA_964640195.1 uncultured archaeon
GGCTGATTTCATCAAAGCCGTCGTTTCCATGAACAACCAAGGCGTGCTTTACATCCAAGCCAGCCAAAACGCCTGCAAGCTTTTCCGCCAACTGCAAATCAAAGACGCCAAGCAGATATGTCTTGGCATTGGCAGGGTTTGTGATTGGTCCAAGAATATTGAAGATTGTCCTGATTCCAAGCTGTTTCCTTGCAGGCATTGCATAGCGCATTGCTGGATGGTGGCACGGTGCAAAAAGGTAGGCTATCCTGATTTCTTCAATCAGTTCAGCGTTTCTTTCCGGCGGCAAGTCGATTTTCACTCCCAGAGTTTCCAGGACATCGGCTGAACCGCACTTGCTTGAAACACCTCTGTTGCCGTGCTTTGCAACAAGGCAGCCCGCGCCAGCAGCAACGAATGCGGCAGCAGTGCTTACGTTAATCGTGCTTTTTTTATCGCCGCCAGTTCCAACAACGTCAAGCAAATCACCTTTCACCCTCGGCTTAACTCCTGCAACAACTGCCCTCATGCTCTCGGCTGCGCCTGTTATCTCATCAACCGATTCGCCTTTTTCCGCAAGTGCCTTTAGGAAAGCGGCAAGCGGCTCTGTTGCAACCTTCCCCTGCATTATCTCGTCAAAAAGCGCCTTGGCTTCGCTTCTGCTTAAATCCTTTCCCGCAACTACTTTTGCGGTTGCTTCCTCAATCACTGAAAATCGCCTCCACTACTTTTGCCGTGTTGGTCAAATCCTTAAAAAGGCAATCGGGGTTGCTTTTTTTAATCTCTTCCGCAGGAATCCCGCCCGTGGCAACAGCGATTGTCTTGCAGCCAAACGGCTTTCCGCTGTCAATGTCGTGCCGCGTGTCGCCGACAATTACAATCTGCTTGCCGGCATAGGTCTCGCCGAATTTTTCTTTCGCTTCCCGCAGAGCCAGCTCAACCAGCTCGTGCCTTTGCACCACCCTTTCTCCAAAGCCGCCAAGCTGGAAAAATTCCGCCAAGCCAGCCTTCCTAAGTTTTCCAAAAGCGATTTCTCTTATGTTTCCAGTAGCCAACCCAAGCCTGCAGTTCATTTTTGCCAGCCTTTGCAGTAGCTCTTTTACACCGGGCAACAGCTTTGGTCCGTCCCTTTTCATAACCTGCAAAAAAAGCCTTACTGCCTCCTTGGAATAAAGCGGCAGCATTTGTTCAATCTCCTTTTCGCTGAAGCCAAGAGAGCGAAAAACATCAATTGCAATAAGTATATCTGTTTTGCCCTGGATGCTGGAATCCTTTAAATTAACGCTCCTGCCGCTGACCTTTTCCAGAGCCATTTCTAGCTGCTTGGAATGACCTGTCCCGCCCTCTGTCAGGGTTCCGTCAACGTCAAATAAAACAAGCTTTTTATTGCCCAAGCGCACCACCGCACAATTTAATCAGGTTCTCAATTATTTTTCCGCCCGAAGCCGTTAAAATGCTTTCAGGGTGGAACTGCACTCCCTCAATGAAATAATCCCTGTGCCTTACGCCCATTACCTTCTCGTCCCTGCTGTTTGCAGTAACCTGCAGGCACCTTGAAATCCTTTTCCCGGCAAGGCTGTGGTACCTTCCAGCCTGGAACGGGTTATCCAAGCCCCTGAATATTCCCTTGCCGTCATGCCTTATTTTGCTCGGCTTCCCGTGCACGACCTCTTTTGCCTTTCCTACAGTTCCGCCAAACGCCTCAATGATGCACTGGTGTCCAAGGCAGACTCCGAAAATCGGCAGAATACCCTTGTATTGTTTTATTAATTCAATGCAGACGCCTGCTTCTCTCGGTGTGCCCGGGCCAGGGCTCACTACAATCAATTTCGGCATGAATTCTCCTACAACCGAGTGGATTTTCTTAAGTGGCACGTTGTTCCTGTAAACCCTTACCTTGCAGTTCCGCTTTGCAAATTCGTCAACCAGGTTATAAGTAAAAGAGTCAAAGTTGTCAATGAACAGGACATTCATTTTGCCTCGCCCTCTGCCAGTTCAATTGCCTTCAAACAAGCCTTTGCCTTGCTGCATGTTTCCTCAAACTCTTTTTCCGGGACAGAATCAAAGACAATTCCGGCGCCTGCCCTGACAAATGCCTTTCTGCCCTTCATCCTGATTGACCTGATTACGATTGCGCTGTCAAATTCTCCAGTTGGTGTCAGATAGCCAATGCTCCCGCCGTAATAGCCCCTCTTTGTTTTCTCAAGCCTCCTCAGCAGCTCCATTGCCTTCACCTTCGGGGCGCCGGTAAGGGTGCCCATATTCATTGACGCAAGGTATGCGTGCAGCGCGTCAAGTTCCGGCCGCAGGGTGCCGCTTACATTGCTCACAAGGTGCATCACATGGCTGTATTTTTCAACGTAATGCGGCCTGTCAACAAACCTTGTTCCAGGCACGCTGACCCTTGCGACATCGTTTCTTGCGAGGTCAACAAGCATCGTGTGCTCTGCCAGCTCCTTCTCGTCTGTTTTCAGCTCGTTCTCAAGCCTGCTGTCAAGCCCACTGTCAATTTTTCCATTGATGATTCCCCTGGGCTTTGTGCCGGCAATCGGCCTTATCTCAATCTTCTTCTCTGCATTGCTGCCTTCAACCTTCAGAAAGGTTTCGGGGCTGCTGCCCAAAAGGACACAGCCACCAGTGCGCATGAAGAACATGTAGGGGCCTGGGTTCAGCTGCCGCAATTGCCTGTAAACAGCAAGTGGTAGTGCATCTGTTTCAACAATGGTTGTCCTGCTTGGAACAATCTGGAAGACATCACCAGCAACAATGTGCTGCCTGCATTTGCGCACGATTGAAATGAATTCCTGCTTTGTTGTATCGCTGCCAGGGCGCAGTTTCGTTTTTTCCTGTTTTTTGCCCTTTGCAGGTTCTTTCTCCCTTCTTGATTTAACTTTATCCAAGGCAGCGTCATATCCTTTGATTGTTTCCCTGCACCTTTCCGCTTCCATTTCATCCGCCTCCCCTGTGAGCAGGGCATTTGCTATGAAAGTTGTCTTCTTCCTCCTGTGGTCAACCAGGAAGAGGTTGTCGCAGAAAAACACCTCGTAATCCGGGTCAGATGTTAAATCCTTCCTGTTTTTCGGCAGCGATTCAAACTGGTCGATGAAGTCATAGCTGATTGCGCCAAACAAGCCAGCATAAACATGGAATGGGTTGTATGCAGGCTTGAATTTGAACGCTATTCTCCTCAAAACATCTGCCTGGGTTGCTGCGTGCAGCCTCTCTTCCTCCGAAACAAAGGCCTGCTTTCTTCCAACAATGCCGGAAATTGAATCAGCTTTTACCTCAACCCTGCTGCAGAATCCAAAATCGCCCTTGATGAAGCGGATAAAGCGCTTCCCTGTTTCATTCAGGGCTTTTACCTCAAAGCTGCTGCCCCTGCCAATTGCTCTGAGGCACGGGCTGCAGCAGCCGATGCTTTTCTCGCCGTACTTCTTGACCACATCTGCTGATTCAAGAAGGATGCAGTTTTCCTTTGTACCGTTGTCTGAAAGCAGGGAAAAGAAACGAATCGGGTCAATAGCAACGTTGTGCGTGGTGTACACTGGGACAATCGCGCCAGCAGAGGCACCCTCAATTTGCTTCCTGAAATCCATTCCTTACACCCGAATTTTTCCTTTTTTCCTTTTTTCTTTTGCCGGCTCTTCCAATTTCTTTTGCCATCTTTTTATTTTTTCTTTTGTTACACCTTTTCTTTTTCTAAAAGAAAAGGTGTGATGGGGTCGCAGGGATTTGGACCCTGATCCGCTGGTCTGGAGCCAGCTGCACTGCCTGGTTATGCTACGACCCCTTGCTTAGGATGCTTGGCTTTACAGCCCGGGCCACAGCCAAAAATAAGCAGGGCTAGAATTAAATTCGTTTTCCTTTGCAGGGATGAGACTAATCAAATCAGAAGAAGGTTCATTCAAGCAGCCAAAGTAAACCACTTGGCATCAGTCTCACTTAATTAATTCTATTGTTTAAAGTATTTAAAGGTTTCTTTTAAAGTTTGTTTGCACTTAAAGCAGGGGGCACCTAAGCACAGAATTTTGCCGACTAAAAGTTCAAAGCTTTTTAAGCGGCATATTTCAATAGAATTCCTTTTATTGGCTTTTGGAGAAATATATTAATATGGCTGGAGGGCGTCTAAAGAAACAAAGCAAACCTCCCTCTGGAAAGGGGGTCAGACAGGTTTTAATGGGTAAAATACCTGCCAGGGGCTTTAATGAATGGCTTATTGTTAGGCTCAGGAGGAAAAAAATTCCTTTGGAAAAGCGAAGAATTCAGGAGTACAACCATGTCTACAATAGGGTCAGGCAGGTTATGCCACAAATGATTGACTTTGTTGAAACAATTTTTAAAAGGAGGAAAACAAGCAAGCTGAACAGGCAGTTGGTTTTTATTGGAAGGGGCGCAAGACCGTTTTACAGGATTGCCTATAGGCTTGCTCCTTTAAATGGCGTGAACCGAGACTTGGTAAGGCTGGTTGAAGTTGGGAGAAGGCTTACTGGAAAAATTTATGACCGCCCTAGAATAAGAAAACAGTTGCTGCGGTATTTACAGAGCAGAGGCGTGGACATAAAAAAGCCAATAACCTTTATTGACACTGGCGTTATTGGAACTGTTCCAAACGATTTAATCCAGCTGTTTAAATTAGAGGGCTTAAAAACCAAAGTAAACGGATACATGTTCTACGGAAGGAATATCAGGTTTGAGGGCATTGGGCAATACTCACCTTCCAGGTTCATTAAATGGAAGCTGCCGCAGTTAAGCGAAAGGGAAACAAGGGCCATAATAGAGGAGCTGCCAAAAAGCACAATTACAATTAGAGAACTTGTTTCCTCAAGAAAGACAGTCAGGCCAAAGTATGTCAGGGATGAGATAGAGGAAAGAGTGGGCTCTGATGTTGTAAGGAAAGCGATAATGGATGCAATGGCAGAGCTTCCAAAAAAAAGTAAAAAGAGATAATGGAAGTTGCGTCCGCTGAACAAAAAACATTAACTTAAAATAGTGGAATCGCGGTTATTCTTAATGTTTGGTGGTTTGATTGGCTGAAGCACGGCAGCCTGAAAGGAAAGAGTCCGAGGAAGGGCAGGGCACTGACCTGTTTGAAGAGGTTTTTGGAGAGGAGAGCGGTGCAGAAAGCAGCAGCGCGGAAGAGGGTGCTGCGGAAGGGCAGGGCAAGCCCGAAGAGGGTATAGAGGAGAAAACCGCGAAAAAGCCTGGAAAGCAGGGGAAAAGCAAAATAAAAGTCATTTCCGGCGAAGAAGATGGTGAAAAGAAGCGTGCCATGCGTGACAAGATAAAGCGGGTTGTTATTGCAAAGGCACAAAAGTCTGCGCAGGCAGGGGATGTGCTGCCCGCAGACAAGGAAGCAGGTATAAAGGAGAAGGGGACTAAGGAGGAAGGTGCAGTGGAGCAGCAAAAGGCAGAGCAAGGGCAGCAGCAAGCTGAAGTGGAGCAGCAAAAGAAACCTGCTTTAAAGCCGGTGCTGCGGTTCCTTGAAGACGGCGATGGCAGGGTTTTCATTGGGAGAAAGCAGAGTGTTTTCCAGCGCTATGGCAGGGAAGGGGCGCTTTTTATCGGGGAGGTTGCAGAAGAGGGCAGCAAGGGCAAGCGCGTTTTCCTTGACAGTCTAAACCCGCATGTTGTTTTTGTGTGCGGCGCGAGGGGCAGCGGAAAAAGCTATGTCCTGGGAATCATTGCGGAAGAGCTCGCGCTGCGGAACAGGAATGTCGGTGTGATTGTAATCGACCCTGTCGGCGTTTTCTGGAGCATGCGCTATCCAAACAAGGAGGAAAGGGAGCTGCAGCTGCTTGCAAAGTGGAACATGCTGCCGCAGGGCTTGGACAACATAAAGGTTTTTATCCCGGCAGGCATGCGGGAAAAGGTGCCGAAGAGCACTTACGATGCAACTTTTAGCATGCCCCCAGGCCTGCTTGCAACAGACGACTGGTGCCTTACATTTGGCATCGACAGGTTTAGCCCAAGCGGTCTGCTGCTGGAGAAAGCGCTTGGCAAGGTGAGGGCTGGCTACAAAAGCAGGGATGGAAAGAGCGTCAAGGGAAAGAAGGACTTGTTCTCCCTGGATGAGCTGGTTGAATGCCTCAGAAGCGATGCTGAATTGAACAATGTTGAGAAAGGCTACAAGCCGGATTCAATCAGGGCTTTGGTAAGCAGGTTTGACGCCGCAAAAAGCTGGGGGGTTTTTGACGAGCAGGGCACGCCCCTCGCAGAGTTGAGCAGGGAGAACCAGCTTACAGTGATTGACACCTCGCTTCTGGAGGACAACGTTTCCGCTCTGGTTATTGGGATTCTTGCAAGAAGGATTCTCGCTGCGAGGAAAATCAGCACAAGGCAGGAGTCAGCGCAGCGCTACAAGGAGGAAAGGGACATTGACAAGCTGCTTGAGTACGGCATCCCCCCAACCTGGCTGTTCATTGACGAGGCGCACACCCTCATCCCAAGCGGCAATGTCATGACCCCGGCGAGCAGCGCGTTGATTGAATACGTGAAGCAGGGAAGGCAGCCCGGCTGCTCCCTCGTGTTTGCAACACAGCAGCCGAGCGCAATACACACAAAGGTCTTGAGCCAGCTCGACATGATGATTGCCCACAAGCTGGTGTTTGACGACGACATAAAGGCTGTTTACAAGAGAACCCCAAGCGTTATGCCGAAGAACTACAAGAAGAGCTCATTTATCAAAACCCTGCCTGTCGGTGTGGCGCTCACAGGGGACAGGAGGGAGGAAACAAGCAGGGTTTTCATCCTGAAGGTTAGGCCAAGGATGTCGCAGCATGAGGGCAGGGAAGCAGAGACTGTTGAAAGGGGAAAAAGGCTTGGCAACGAAAAGGTGCTGCTGCTTGCAATTGAAATGAGCTACAACAAGCTGCAGAGCAGCGGAAAGCTGCAGTCATCAGTAATCGACCAGGGCGTCAGGACCCTGAATGCCAAGTACAGGTCAAGCATAAAGCTCAGCGATGTTCTGCAGGAATTGGAGAAGAAAGGGGCAGTGATTGACTCAAACAGCGGCGCAGTGAGCCTGCCTGGCTTTGCAGAGGAAGAGCCTAAAGCTGCCGAGCCTTCAGCCCAGCCAGAGGAAGAGGTCGCAAAGGAAGCCATGTCCGTGCTGCCGGGTGAAGAGATTGAACTGCTTGCGTTTCCGGCAAAGGTTGGCTTGGAACAGGCAAGAGTCCTGTTCAATTCAGTGAGAAAGAAGCGCTTTCTGGGTTTGCTTGGCGAGGAAGAAGCGATTGAAAACATCCAACTGCGTTATCTGCCAGTATACAAGCTCAGCCTCCACGCTTTCAACAGCAAGAAAACATTCCACAAGGCAGAGGCTTTCGTCAACAGCGTTTCAGGCGAATTCCTGCACTTTTTGCCTGGCAGAAGGGAATTTGTTGAAAGCAGGGGGCTGCAGAAAATTGCTGCCTTGAGCGAAAGGGAATCAAGGATTCTGTTGCTGCTTGACAGGAAGAAAGAGTTTGCCGCGATTGTACAGCAGAGCGGCGAGCCTGAGGCATCAGTGGGGAGGTGCCTGAAAGGCTTGGTGGACAAGGGCTTTGCCGGCGAGGAGAGCATTGCAGGCAGCAGCTTCTACTTCCTGGCACAGGACATTGATTTGCCGGCAAATGCATTGCACCCCTTGCTTTCCTCGCTGGACAGGCTGCCTGTGGAGAACGCAAGCGCAATCAGCCTGGTGAGGGAAGGGATTGACAGGAAGAGCCTGCCCAAATTGCTGCAGAAGCTTTGGCGGAACGTCATTATCAAGAAGGTTGACGTTGTTTATTTGCCGGTTTACGAGGCGTTTTTGCGTAAGAAGGACGGCAGTGCAAGGCGCTTGTTGATAGAGGCAGTCAACGGCAGGAAAATAGAGTTAGGCAACCAAGCCGATTAAAACCCTGGCAAGCTTGCTGCTGTCATGCCTCAGCAGCTGCTGCTTTGTCGCTTTTTCGTCAAACTCAAGCCTTTTCTCAATCAGGTCTGCCCCAACCAGCTTTGCTTTTGTTTTCTGCAAATTTTGCAGATCGTTTTCAACAAAAAAAGACTGGTATGCGGCATATTTCCTCAACAACCGCGGCTCTGGCTTTTTGCTGTTGTAGACAACAAAGTCCAACGCGTTTTTTCCAAGGCACTGTTCAATTGCATTTACGTGGTCTGAGAGCGCATAGCCGAACGTCTGGTTGACTTGGCTCATCGTGTTTGCAACGTAGACCTTCCTTGCTTTGCTTTTCCTGAGCGCTTCCTGCATTCCCCTGACAAGAAGGTTTGTTACAATGCTGGTGTAGAGGCTGCCTGGGCCAATTACTATAAGGTCTGCCTCACTGATTGCCCTCTTGGCTTCTGGCAAAATTGCGGCATTGCCCGGCTTCAGGAAAACCCTCTGAATCCTTGGGCGCTTTGCCAACCTGCTCGGCGCAACACTCCTTTGGACTATGTTGTCCTCGCCTTGCAACAGCTTTCCGTCCGCCAGCTCGGCGCAGATGTTCACGTCCTGCAGAGTGGAGGGCAGGACCCTGCCCTTGATTGCGAGTATGTCGGCTGTCTTCTTCACTGCCCTCTCAAAAGAGCCCGTGACCTGCGTTAATGCGGCAATGAAGAGGTTTCCGAAAGAGATGTCCTTCAAATTTTGGCTGTTGAACCTGTAGCTGAAAAGCTCTTTCAAAAGCTTTTCAGAACCGCTTAACGCAATCAGGCAATTCCTTATGTCCCCAGGCGGCAGGATGTTAAGCTCCCTCCGCAGCCTGCCCGAGCTCCTGCCGGTGTCTGTAACAGTGACTATCGCAGTAATGTTCCTGGTGTACTGTTTCAGCCCATCCAAAACAGTTGGCAGGCCTGTGCCGCCGCCAATCGCAACGACATTTACCCCATTGACTTTGCCTCTTGCATCCTTTATTTTTTCAAGAAGAGCAGGAAGTTCTCCAACGCTTTTTATTGCATAATCCGGCTCCTCCAGGTCGTTCCTCGGCTTAACTTTGCTGAACCTGCCTTTCAGCACCCTCACGCTATTCATGCCCAGTCTGTTTGCAATCTTTATTTCGCTGTAAATCCTGTCGCCGACAACCGCGACATCCCTGGAGCGCAAACAAAGCCTCTGCAGCGCTGCCCTGAACTTGTCCTGCTTTGAAACCTCCTTTTCAATGTCATGAATCAAAACCAAATCAAAGTGCTTTTGCAGCCCGAGCAGTTCTATTTTCCTCATCTGCCTCGCAAATATGCCGCTGGTAATCAATGCTGTTTTAATGCCCTTGCTTTTCAGCTTTTGCAGCGTTGGAACTACATCAGGAAACAGGTGGATTTCCTCAACCCTGTCGCTGTTGTATGCGTTGAAGCCTGCCTCAACTACCCTGCTCTTTGCCTCGCCCTTTACTTTAAGAGAATCGCACATTCTGTCAAAGATGTTCTCCATTGGACCCAAGCGCTTGAACAGTTCAACCTGCATTTTGTAGGCTTTTTCCGCATCAGCAGGCAGCCCTGCTGCAACCATTGCCTTTGCTGCTCTTTTCCTCGCGTTTTCAACAAGCAAGCCGCTGCAGTCAAACAGGGTGTCATCCAAGTCAAAGAAAACTGCCTTTATCTGCGGCATTACTCATCGCTTCCTTTTGAAGAACATCGAGTAAACCACTTCGTCTTCCCCATCGTAATAGTGATTCGGCAGCCTTGCCTCTTGCCTAAAACCCAGCTTTTCATAAAAGCAGTGTGCCCTTTTGTTTGAGAAATGGGTCAGCACAAACAGTTTGCGCAGGTTCTCGCCGTGCCTTGCGTAAAAACCCTTACAGTCCTCAACCATGAACTGGAAGAGCGGCTTTGCAATCCCCTTGCCTCTAAAATCCGGCATAACCGCAATCCTGTGCAGTTCCGCAAGCTGGTGTCTGGGCACGTCATGCATCTGCCAGCTTGCAAGCCCGATGACCGCGTCCTTTTCCTCGGCAATTACGAAATTCTTCTCCTGCCTGAGCTCCCTCTTGAATGCCTCAACGGCCTCTGCCCTTGACTGAATGTTGTAGCTTTGCAGCAGCACGTCTGCCACTTTCCCAGCGTCCTCCTCACCAGCCTTCCTAAGCCTCACTCAGCACACCTCACTCAACCGTAACGCTTTTTGCAAGGTTCCTCGGCTTGTCGATGTCACAGCCCCTCAACTCTGCAACACGGTAGGCAAACAGCTGCAGGGGCACAACGTTCAGTATCGGCTGCAGCAGCTCGCTTGTCCTGGGAACGAAGATTATTTCATCCGCCTTGCTTTTAAGTTTGCTGTCGCCGTTGTTTGCGACAGCGATGACCTTGCCTCCCCTGGCTTTTACCTCCTCAATGTTGCCCAAAATCTTGTCATAGCTCTTGTCATTCACTGCAATGAAAACCACCGGCATTTCCTCGTCGATAAGCGCAATCGGGCCGTGCTTCATCTCCGCAGCTGGCATCGCCTCTGCGTGAACGTAGCTTATTTCCTTCAGCTTCAGCGCGCCCTCCAGCGCAATTGGATAGTTAACGCCCCTGCCGAGGAAGAGCGCATTTTTCTTCTCAAAGTAGCGTTTTGCTATTGCCTCAACTTCTTTGCCCTGCTGCAGCGCTGATTCAACAAGAGCAGGAAGCCTCTTGAATTCCTTTGTCAATTCGGCCAGCTGCTTATCACTGATACTGCCAAGCCTGCCTGCGAAGCATGCTGCAAATTCAGCAAGCGAAACAAGCATGCAGGTAAAAGCCTTGGTTGACGCAACCCCTATTTCAGGCCCTGCGTTAATGTACAGGACGTAATTTGATTCCCTGGCAATGCTGCTGCCCTCTGCATTCAATACTGAGACAACTGTTGCACCTGCTGCCTTTGCCTCTTTCACTGCGGCAAGCGTGTCAGCTGTTTCGCCACTCTGGCTCACAGCTATTGCAAGAGTCTTTTCCCCGATTACCGGCTGCCTGTACCTAAACTCTGAAGCATATTCAGCCCTTGCAGGAAGCCTGCACAGCTGCTCAAAAAGGTATTCGGCGACAAGGCAGGCATGGTATGCTGTCCCGCAGCCAAGTAACACTACTTTATCAAACTCTGCCGCCTTGTCAAGCACTGCCCTGAGTTCAGGCAAATCAATGGATTCTGCCATGAGCCTTTTACCCATTGCAGCAGCAACCTTCTCAGGCTGCTCTGCTATTTCCTTCAGCATGAAGTGCTTGAAGCCCTTCTTTTCAGCCTGCTGCGCGCTCCAGGCAATTGAAACAGGCTTTTTCTCAATTCTCTTCCCAAGGAAAAAATTGCTGAACACAGGCTTGCCATTTCCCAGGAAAACAGCCTCGTTGTCGTCAAGGAAAACAGCTTTCTTTGTGTGCTGCAGGAAAGCGGTTACATCACTAGCAAGGAAAAAGCCGTTGCCTTTCCCAAGGCCGACCACAAGCGGGCTGTTTTTCCTTGCGCCTGCAACAGCGCCTGAGTCGGCATCAAGTATTGCGACAGCAAAGCTGCCCTGCAGCCTGCGCATTGCAGTGCTTGCTGCAGCCTGGAAATCCTTGCACTGCTTTTTCTCTTCCTCTACCAAGTGTGCAATAACCTCACTGTCTGTCTCACTCCTGAAAACGTGCCCTCTTTCCAGAAGTTGCTGCTTAAGTTCAGCGTAATTCTCAATTATGCCGTTGTGCACTACCGCAATGCTAGCAGTGCAGTCAAGGTGCGGGTGCGCGTTAGCCTTGGTCACTTTTCCGTGGGTTGCCCACCTGGTGTGGCCGATTGCAGCTTTAGAGGCTTCCCTTCCGGCAAGCGCCTTTGCGCTGCTAATCCTTCCAACCCTTTTTTCCACTGCAACCTTTTTTCCGTGCACTGCTGCTATGCCCCAGCTGTCATAGCCCCTGTATTCCAGCTGTTTCAGCCCCTGTATTACAGCAGAGCACGCGTCCATTCCGCCGAAGCAGGCTGCTATTCCGCACACTTTGTTTTCCACCCGAAAAATCGCAATGTATTGAATAAATTGGGGCTTGTTTTGTTTAAAAAGCCCTTTGATACAAAGCTCAAAGGATTGCAGTAGGCTATTTTGCAAAGCGCCTGCCTGGTTTTTTCCTTTCAGTGGAGGGGGCTTTTTTGATTGATGAGTAAAGGAAAGGCGGGAAAGCCCGCTTTGGTCTGCCGTACACGAGCGGAAGGAAGGTCCTGTTTCTAACAACCCTTTTTCTCCCAAAGGCCTCCTGGATTTTCCTGTGTGCGGAAAGGTTTATGCCTTTGTAGCATAGGCTCGCATCGCCCCCAAAGGATATGACTTCAATCCTTTCCCGGCTTCCAAGCTTTTTTTTCAGGCGCTCTAGCACCCTTGAAAGAGAACTCTCGTAAGGCGGGAAGGTTTCAGTTGCGACACTTTCCCCTTTTTTACTCCTTCTTGGCAGGATTGCGACGGAATTTTTCTTTAAAGAGACGGGTGCTTCTCTGATGTTCAGCCGGGTCATTTTTGAGAAATTGCGCGAAGAGTGAAAATAGAGCAGAAACGTGTTCTTGTCTTTCTTAATCTGCCTCTCCCAAAACGTGTAAAAAGTTTGGGTATTCAGCCCTGCCGGATGGATTGCCAGGAGTATCTTCATATGCGTTCGTCGGGACTCGAACCCGAATTGCAAGCTTGGGAAGCTTGAAGCCTAACCATTGGCTGACGAACGCTTACTTTTTCCTTCCAAGAATTTCGTTAAGCTGCTTGAAGGGCGCGATGATAAAAATATGCGGGTAATCTATTTTAATTTTTACAGTGCCGAGGTAGAGGTTTATCTGGTTTCTTTCCAGCTTTGAGTTCCGCTCAATGAAGTTGAGGAGGGGCAGCAGCTGCCCCTGTCCAAGGAACAAATTGTTCTGCTGGCTTTTAACGGCAAATGCCTTGCTTGCCTTTTTGAAAAAGTCTTCGTTCAGGCACTCAGCTACAAAATCGCGTGCCTTTGCCTTGTCCGCAATTGTCTGGATCGTTTTCTTTGAGGCAGGGCCCCACCCTGTTTTCTTGTAATCCGGGAAATCCAGTTCCTGCAGTGAACTTGTCTGCTGGGCAAAGATTTTTTGCAGGTAGCGCAGGCTGTGGATGCGCCTTTCAACCTCCTGCCCCAATTCAGTTAAGTCAGCGATGTAAAAGCCGATGCTGCCCTTTGCCGCTTTCAGCAAATCAGCATCCTGCTTGCTTCTCTCAATAAGCGTGTGCAGCATTTCAACGATTGAATAAATCTTTGCAGCGCTGTCTTTTTCCTTCACTGTTTCGTTCAGCCTTAGCAGCAGCTTGTTCCTCATTTCTGTGTTGAGCATTGCTGTGCCCTTGCCTGTTGCGAACAGCCTGTTGTCTTTCCTTGCAACCATCCCGAGCGCGTTGAGGTAGCGGATGCTCCTGCTCAACGAAGCCCTTGCGCTTTCAATGCTGCCGTAGTTTCCGGCAATCTTGTTAAGCAAAGCATTGTACTCTATGCCGGGCTGCTGCTTTATTATTAACAAAATGCTGTTCCTGGCTGTCATTGTTAATAAGTGATTTGGGCGGAATTATTTAAAAATCAGGCGATTAGGCTGCCTTTGCAGCCAGTTCAACCTTTTTCATCCTTTTGGGGATGACGAAGTAGTGCTTTGCGTGGCAAACACTGCATTCCGCGATGAAGCAGGGCTTCTTGTTCTGCTTTTTCACCTTTGCCGGAAACTGGTATTTCCCCTTGTAGCCCTTTGTTTTCCTTTCATGGCTCCTTGTTCCGGCAGCAAGGGCCCTTGCCCTGCCTGGCTTGAACTGCTTCAGTCTGTGCTCCGTGTGCTTGTTGCACTTTTTGCAGTAATCCTTTATACTCTTCGGCATATTCACGGCAAAACACCAAAAAACAGGTTTAATGCTCAACTTAGGTGTGTTGGGGAATGTTTAAATTGGTTACTGCAGGCGCATCAGAAAACATTAAAAACAGGAAAGCAGTTAATATAGCATCAGGGGTAGGAAAAAAATGGCTGCTGAAAGCACATCGGCTGCAGCTGCGCTTATTGGCAGCGTAAGAATGCTTGCCAGGAAGCCTGTTCTGTTTCTGCCAAGCGTAATCGCAGTTGTGTTGATTCTCGTTTTGAGCTATGTGTTTGCACCGCTTTTGGAAAACATTGCCTTCAACGTGCTGGTTCTGGGTAAAGTGCCTGACGTGGCGCTCAGCGCCCTGCCATTCCAATTTGCAGCAATGTATGCGGCAGACCTTTTGGCGCTGCTGTTGTTTATGGTGCTTGTTGGCGTGTTGTTTATAGCACTTGCATTCTGGTACGCGCTATTCCTAAGGGATGCTGCAGCCGGCAAAGCCTCGTTTGTGCAGACCTGCAGGGAAACTGTTGCAGCTGTTGAAAAGATTGTTGCTCTTGTGCTGTTTGTTTTGGTAATCGCTGTGTTCGTTGCTGTCCTGTTCTGGTTTTTTGCCCTGGTTGAATCAGTGCTCGCACCGCTCGGTGTGGTGCTTACTGCAGTCCTTGCAATAGCAATGCTCTACTTATACATAAATCTCGCGTTTACTGTTCAGGCGCTTGCGATTTCCGGGAAAAAGGTGAAGGACGCGCTGCAGCAGAGCTGGCGTTTTGTTGCAGGCAGGTTCCTGCACACGGTTGTATTCCTTGTAGTTCTTGCAGTCGTATACTATGCGTTAATTTCAGCTGGCTTGGCCCTCTCCGATGCAGCCTTGGATGAGGCAACAGAGCTCGGCTCAGTGGCAGTGTTCTGGGTGATTGCAGCAAGCTATGCAAATGTCGCCATGGCTCAGTACTACCTCGGGGAAAAGCAGTGAAAACAGCTTAAAAGATTGGGGCAAAAACAGTTTTCCCTGCAAAAAAAGCATTTAAAGGAATTTAGGGCTTCTTTTATATGCCTATAAGCCTTTTTGCTCGGGATTGAGATGGTCAAACTTAAGCGCCTTGTTTTGCGCAACTTCAAGTCGTTTAAAAAAGCGGAGATTCCAATCAGCAGGGGCTTTACCTGCATTGTCGGCGGCAACGGCTGCGGCAAGACAAACATACTGGATGCGCTGCTTTTCGTTATGGGAATCACCTCCCTGAAAGCCCTCAGGGCAGGGAAGCTCACAGAGCTGGTGAACAACAATACCGTGGAAAACTACGCAAAGGTTGAGCTGACGCTGGGCGACGGTGACAACAACTACACCATACAGAGGATGATTGACAAGCAGGGAAAGTGCGTTTACAGGCTTGACGGCCAAAGAAAAACACTGGGGGAAATTTCTTCGCTGCTGCTTGAGCTTGGCTTGAGGCCTGATGGCCATAACATCGTTGCACAGGGCGATGTCACAAGGGTCATTGAAATGAACCCGGAGCAGAGGAGGCAGATAATAGACGAAACAGCAGGATTGCAGGAATTTGATGAGAAAAAGGAAGAAGCGCTTAAGAACCTGGACAAGGTTGACGTAAAGCTGCGCAATGCAAACATCGTTCTGCAGGAAAGGGAAAATTATCTGGCTGAACTGCAGGAGGAAAAAAAAGCAGCAGTGCTGTTCAAGCAGCTGCAGGAAGAGCGCAAAAGGGCAAAGGCAACAGTGCTGACCTGTGAGATTTGGAAAATAAACAAGTCGCTCAGGGAAGGCGGCAAGAGGATTTCTGGGCTTGGCTCGGAGAGGGAAGCAGAGCAGCAGCAGGCAGAGCAGGCAGCTGCAGAGGCAGAGAAACTGAAAGCAGAGTCAAACAAGCTCGGTGAGGAAATGCTGGGCAGCAGCGAAAATACCTACGCAACTGTCGGCGCAAGGCTTGAGGAGGCAAAAGCCGAAAAGAGCCAGCTGCTTGAAAGGATTGAGAGGAAACAGGAGCTGGTTGCAAGAAACAACAGGAGGCTTGAAGAGAACAAGGGAGGCGTAGCAGGCATTGAGGCTGAGGTCAGGGCAGAAGAGCAGAGGATTGCACAGATTTGCAGCGAACTGCCTGGGCTGCGCAACGAACTGCAATCTGTTGAGGAAAAGAAGGCGCTGCTTGAAAAAAGGCTGAAGAAAAGCGAGCAGTCCCTGCAGGAAAGGAACGCTGCCGAGGAAAGGCTTTCGCTGCTGCTTGCTGAACTCAATGAGCGGAGAACGAAGGCAGTAAGCGCCCTGAACGTGCTGCAGAACGAGATGGCAATGAAAAAGGAGCTGCTGCAGCAACTGCTGCTGGAACAGGAACAGCTGGCTGCAAAGCTGGATGAAAGGGACAAAAGCAGGCAATTGTTGAATACGCTGCACAGGCAGTTTGAAAACCCTGCCCGGCAGCTTTCTGCAACTGAGAAGCAGAACATTTCCTGCCTGGATGAGCTGAAAGCAGTGGAGGCGGAAAAAAGGGGCTTGGCTGAGAGCATTGCAGTGCTTGGGAAAAGCGTTGCAATTTGCCCTGTCTGCGAAAGCGAGCTGCGGAAGCAGAGAAAGGAGGATTTGTTGAAGAGGAAGCAATCCGCATTAAAGGGGCTTGCAGCCAGGGAGGCAGAGCTTGGGGCAAGGAAAGCACAGCTTCAGAAGAAGGAAAAGGAGTTAAGGGAAACTGTGGAAAAGGAAAAAGAGCTGGTTTTCCAGCTGAGGGACAGCGGTGAATTGAAGGAAAGGTCTGCGGCGTGCAGAAAAAAAACAGGGGAAATAAAGGCTTTTCTTGGGGAAAACAGCGTTGAAAAGAAATCCGGGGAAATAGGTGCAATTGAGGCAGAGATAAAAGGGCAAAAGGCGGAAATGGATAGAATTGCAGGGCAGAGAAGGCAGTTCACCGAAGGCGCTGCGCTGGAGCAATTCAGGCACGCAAGCAACAAGGCGCTTGAACTGCGCCAACGGCTGCATGAGCTGGAGCAGGAGAAGCAGGCAATCGCTGGAAAGGCAATCGGACAGCTGCAAAAGCAGAAGCAAAGCATGCTTTCAGAAATAGAGGCACTCAAAACGGAAAACAAGGAAACTGTTGCGGAGATTGAGGAAACAAAGGAGGAACTGCAGAAAACCGGCGTAAGGATTGATGAGCTCGAAAAGGAAATGGCGGATGCTGAAAAGCGCAACAAAAAAACAGCGGAGAAAAAAAAACAATTGGATGCAAAAATAGAGAAGCTCGGCAGCGAGGAAAAAAGCCACGGGCAGAAGTTAAGAACCCTGGAGCAGGAGGAAAACGCCCTGCGGATTGAAAAAAGTAGGCAAGAGGTGCGCTTGGCTGACATTCAGGAAGAAGCGAGCCAGTTTGAAGGCGTTGGAACAATTGAAAAATTCACCCCTAAGCAGCTCGGCGACAGAATTGCTGAAATAGACAAAAAGATTCAGCAGATGGGCGCAATCAACATGCGGGCAATTGAATCGTTCGACCAGCTGGCTGCCGAGGTGCAGGATGTAAGGAAAAAAGTGGAACAGCTGGAGCGGGAAAGGCAGGCTGTGCTGCAGATGATTGAGAAGATTGACTTGAGAAGAAAAAACATCTTCATGCGCTGCTTTGAAGCGTTGAACAAAAACTTTTCAAGCCTTTTTTTCAGGCTGTTCAGTGGAGAAGGCAGGCTCAGCCTGAGCGACCCGCAGCAGCCCCTCGATAGCGGGCTGCTGATTGAGGCAAAGCACAAGGGCGAGAGCATCCAGAACATTGACAGCATGTCCGGAGGGGAGAAAACACTGACAGCGCTTGCATTCCTGTTTGCAATCCAGCTGTATGAGCCGGCTCCCTTTTATGTTTTCGATGAGGCAGATGCTGCCTTGGACAAGGAGAACTCAATGAAGATGGTTAAAATAATCAAGGACGTCAGCAGGCAGAGCCAGTTTATTGCAATAACCCACAACGACCCCCTGATTCAGAAGGCAGACCAAATAATCGGCGTAACATTGAACAAGCAGAGGAGCAGCGTTATTGGATTGAAGCTGAGGGAAAAGATTGCTGCCGAAGAGGCAATAGCAAAGCAGCCTGTTGTTTCCTAAAAAAAGCTATTTTTTGCTTTTGTCCAGAAACGCGTCAAAAACCCTGCCGATTATCAGGATGGCAAGCGTAATTATCGTGGCAACAGCAGCCAAAAAATAGTAGCCGATTCCTACACTCAAGCCGATTGCAGCAATAACCCACAGGTCTGCTGCTGTTGTAAGGCCTTTCAGCCTGTCCTGCTCCCTGAAGATGTTGCCGGCTGCAATAAAACCAATGCCTGCTACAACCCCTGCGGCAATCCTTGAAATGTCAACAATGCCTGTGCCCTCAATCCCCGCAAAAGACAGGGAAACAAGCGTAAAGAGTGTTGCGCCAGTGCACACAAGGACATGCGTCCTCAGCCCAGCTGGCTTCTCATGCATTTCCCTCTCAACGCCGATCAGCCCGCCCAATAGAGCAGATATCAGCAGCCTTTCAACCAACAATGTTTCCGCTATCATCACAGTCCCGGAGGTAATTTATCCGCCCTGCTTAATAATTCTTCCCTTCCCCCTCTTCGGCTTTTTTGCAGTCTTGCCCTCGGTTTTTGCAATGCTTTCCTCGATTGCCGTTTTTTCAGCCTTTACCTTTCCCACCTCGCTCTTTATGGTTTCCTTCAGGGCATCAATCCTGTTAGAGCAAAACTGCATTGCTTCCTGGAAGTCAGTTTCAGTTATATTGCCCTTCTTGAACTCCTTCCTCAGCCTCCTGATTGCCCTCTCGAACGCAAACAGCTTGCTTTTGCTCAAATCCAATTCAACATAGCTCTTGCTGAGCTGCCGCCTTTCCTCAAGCAATTCGTCCAGCCGTTTTTTGTACATTGCACTGAGCTTGCTGTAATCACTTGCTATCAGCTTCTCTTCGTCAAGGTCTTGCTTTAACCTTTTCTGCTTTTTCAATACAGCCCTAATCTCTGACTCCAGCGAAACATGCCTAATCTTGGGCATTCTTCTGGTTAGGGTGAAGAACAGCAGCACTGCGGCCACTGCCGATAGAAAAGAGGCCAAAAAAACCAAAACCAACAGTGGGGGAATGCTCAGTGTTTGGGAGGGCATTACTGCCAGAAACCTCGACTCAGGCAACGTTTCCAGGTACTGGAAGGAGCTGGAAGCGGAGTTAGCCATGGCCTCAGCCATAAAAACAAGGCTTAGCCCGCTCTTGGCGCTTTCCAGTGCCTTGCTCTGCTGCTGCTGGCTGTAAAAATCGCAGCCCATGAGGTAATACCTTGCGTGGTCCAGGTAAAGCCTTGCCCAAACAAAGCTGTACTCGCTTTGCTCAAGCCTTGCTTCCAGGGCAGCGATTTTCTGCTGCAGTGAGTCTCTCAACTGGTTCAGGTCCTTGTTCTTTACGAATATTTCCGCATTGATTAAGGCAAGGGCGGAAGACGAATCAAACAGGGCAGCGTAATGCCATCCCCTGGCTCTCTCCAATTTCGCTGCATTCAATCTCCTTGATATGTCCTCTGCTTCCTCTTCGCCTACCATTGCAATGCCCTTATCAGCGTTTGCAATATAGCTGTCAACTGCGTTCAAAAAGTGCTGGTCTGGGAGAACCCTCCTGCTACTCTTTTTCGTTAATTCAAAGAAATCAAGTGCAATGTTATGCCAGGCAAGGGCAAACTCATAGTCCAGCAGCTCTGCCAGACGCTGTTCGTCAACGCTGTCGCCGCCGATTGTTATAACCAGCTCTTTTTCCATCAGCAGCTCATCAACGTTCAGCTTTGCCCAGCTAAGCCTCTGTTTGGCAGCAACGTGCCATTCAAACGCGTCAACAGAAACAAACCGGTTCAAGTCAACTGACAGGCTGTCTATTTGCCTGCTTAGCTCATTGACCCTTGAATCAAGCATCGTGTTGCTTGGTGAAAGCAGTTGCGGGCTTTCCGCCGCATCCTTAACGAAACTGCTGTCCACAATTGCAAGAAACGCATAGTTGCCTGCGCTGTACAAGTAGTTCTGGTCAAGCAGAATCCTTGCGTCCTCCAGCGTTTTCTCGCTGTTGGTTAGGTAGCGCAGCAGCGCATCTATGAGCGCGGGGTCGTTTAACAGCGTTCCGCTCAAAGCGCTTCTTGCCTTGCTGATGCTTTCACCTGCCTCTTCAATATAGCCCTCGATAAGTGAATGCATTGGCTGCAGGTTTTGGGCGAAAGAAATGGGATGCGGCACAAATTCTGGCAAAACAATCTCTGGGGCGTTTACGTCAATGGTTTCAGGGTCGGCAAAGGCGTACAGCAGAATATCGTTGATGTTGCTTACCTCAACAACCTTCAAACCCCAGTTGCTAAGCGCATAAGAGACAAGGTTTATTGACTGAACGCCGCTAGGCAGTTTCACAGTCTGCCTGGCTTCACCCGGCGGAATCATGAAAACGCTTATGCCTGTTTTTGCAGCCTCTTTGCTTTTCTCGAAAACGCCGCCGACCGGGCCAACGCTGCCGTCTGCAGCAATCGTGCCTGTTAAAGCAACATTGTCCGGAACCCTCTTGTCCTGCAGCATTGCAATCACCAAAAGGGTCATGGCTGCCCCAGCGCTCGGCCCTTCAACCAGGGAAGCATTGCTGTTGATGTCAAAGAAGTAGTCGTGCTTGTCGACAACATTGCTGTACCTTTTTGCAATCTGCACAGCCAGCTTCTCCGTTGTCTGTGTGCTTGTTCCAACCAAGGGCTCGGTGCTGGTCCACACCTCGCCACTGCCTTCCTTTATCCGCAGGCCGAGGTCAGCGCTTAAGGCCCCGCCGCTATCTGTTACCGCAAATACCTTGATTGAATCGCTGGTTATTACTGCGCAGGCGTCTGCGGAAAGCAGCAGAAAAAAAAGCAGGGCAATTGCTCTCTTCATGACAGCTATTAATTAGCCAAAAGGGGCTATAAATAACTTGCGTGTTGGAAAAAGCAGGCAGAAAAAAGAAAAAAAGGCATGCTCAGCCGAACAGGCTGCTCAAGCCTTCTGCTGCCTCTTCCTCGCTCTTGCCCTCTTCCGCAGCCTTTTCTTCTTTCTTGCCCTCTGGCTTCCCTGCAGCAGGCGCTGCTGCAGACGCAGCAACCGCTGGAGCAGCTGCTGCCTTCTTGATTGCTTCAGCTATGTTTACGTCCTTCAGAGAAGCAACCAATGCCTTTACCCTTGCGGAATCCGGCTTTTCGCCGGCAGCTTCCAGCACTTTTGTCACAGCTGCCTCCTTGACTTCCTTTCCGGCAGCGTGCAACAGCAATGCGGCATACACGTATTGCATTTTCTTGACCTCCTTCAAATTTTTTTAATAAAAAAAATTAAGCATCCTTCTTTTCACCCGCCCCTTGCTTTGCTGGCTTGTCATCTTTTTTTCCCTCAGCTGGCTTTTCCCCTTTCGCTTCTCCCCCTCCTTTCTTTGCAGGGGCAGGCTTTTCTCCAGCAGGCTTCTCTTTGCCCTCGGGCTTTTCTTTCCCTTCTGCTGCTTTTTCCTCTTCGGGCTTTTCTTTCCCTTCTGCTGCTTTTTCATCTTCTGGCTTTTCTTTCCCTCCTGCTGATTTTTCATCTTCTGGCTTTTCTTCGACTGGCACTTGTTGCAGGGCTTCTTTCAAGGCGCTTGCCTGCTTTGCACCTTTTTCCAGCAATTCCTCTGCTGTTGCGCTGTTGAGGATGTTTGCCTCCAGCGAAAGTGCTTTCGCGTTCCTGAAGCATTTTGACAGCAGGAAATCAATTGTTTCAGCATTGCAGTGGCAAACCTCAACAGCCAGGTTGAACGCGTTCCTGCGGGCTTCAACGAATTGCCCAAATGCCTTTTCTGTGTCAATGTCCAGAACGCCTGCTGTAAAAACAAGCCCGTTTTCCAGGCATGCAACAATATTCAATCCGACCTTAATCGGCTTTATGTCAAGCTTTGCAAGCGCAGCCGCAACAGCAGGGCTTATCTCTTCGCCCTTTTTCGCAACAACCTTCTCCTCTGCAATGGAGATAGTCGGCCCCTTCACAATTGTTTTAAGGCCAGCCTGCTTCAGGTCGCTCAAGGCAGGCCCTGGCAGCAGCCCTGTGTCGCCGGCGGGCACAACAATGTCATCAGGCGCAATCATTCCAGGCTTTGCAGGGACACTGCCCTTGCTTCTCTTCAGAAAAGCAAACAATTCAAACGGGTTCATTTCAGAAAAAATGACCGCAATGCTGCCCCTGACATGCTGCAGCAGGTCTTTGGCATCCGTTTTTGAGCTGCCAAGTGCCTTTTTCACCACCCGGGTTTTGCTCACCACAACAACGGCTTTTCCATGCAGCCTCTTCCTCAGCACCTGCGCCAAAGAGGCGGGAAAATTCTGCAGGGAGGCAATTGCAATAACCGGAAAGCGCTCTGAAAGGCTTTTGAGTTGCTGCAGCTGTCCCTCCTTCCACTGCCTTGTGTGCACTGTCATGCCTTCCCAGCCCCCTTTCCCCCGACTCTTATCGGCGGGCCCATTGTCTCCTTCACATAAACAGACTTGATGTTTCCCTGCCTTTGCGGCAGTTTTGCAACAATTGCGTCAACAACAGAAGCGGCATTTGCTGCAAGCTGCTCATCCGGCATTTTTTCATTGCCAATTACAACCTGCACAACCGGCATAAACTTCCCCTTTTTGTTTGTAACCCTCGTAACGCTGCTTGCCTGGCTTAGCATTGCCCCTACCGCTGCAGGCTGCGGCTGCACAGGCTTGGGCATTTTTCCTTTCGGCGCCAGCTGCTGCCCGAGGTAACGCCCAACCGGAATCATCACAGGGCCTTCAGCAAGCAGCACATCAAATTGGTTTGCAATCTGGGCAACAGCTTTGCTGTCCAATTTCGGGATATCTGCTTCATTGATTATCCTGTCAACTTTCCCATGCATCGCAGCAATGAATGCCTTGTCCCTTGCAAAAAGAAGCGTTTTTCCGCCGCTTTTCTTGCCTGTCGCATGAGGCATGCCCACCCTTATGTCAATCTGGTTCTCCGGCTTTTTGAAATCCATGCCCTTAAAGTTCACTATCAATTCAATGCTCTGGACAAAGCGCCTCTGCTTGCTCTGCTGCCGCATTAGGTGCAAAGCGCCCTGCAAATCTTTTTGGTTCATCTAATTTCCTCCCACACAGCATTGAAGCTGGAGTGGTGCAAACGGAGTCAGAAAAAGACTCTCGTGTTAAACCTTAAGGTATTAAAAATTTAAAACGGAATAATTTAAAAAACAATTCATTTCTGTTCCCGCTTCTGCCCTGCTGCCTTGCCCTGCTTTTCCCGCTGGCTGCCTTGCCCTGTTTCCTGCTTTGGGACTTCCACCTCAGGCTGCCCTTCACTTTGTTTTCCCAGCCCAGGCTGCTGCTGTTCTCCCCCACGCTGTCCAGGCTGCTGCTTTTCCTGCCCTGTTTCCTGCTTCTGGGCTTGCGCATCAGGCTGCTGCACTTGCTTTTCTTCCTTCTCTGCTTCCCCCTTTTTTTCCTGCCCTTCCGCCAGAGCAGAATCATACTCTCCGGCATCAATTGCCTGCTGCACTTCCCTTGCCTTCTTTCCCTCAACTGTTATGCCCATGCTGTCGCAAACGCCAATTATTTCCTTTGCAGCGCTTTTCACTTTGTAAGACGCAAGGTTCTCAATCTTCATCCTGGCGATTTTAAGCACCTGCTCCATTGACATGTTTCCCTTTACCTCGGTCTTCGGGTTAGCAGCTGCCTTCTCTAAATTGAGTTCTTTCTTGATAAGCGCGCTGGTTGGCGGCGAGCCAACGCTTATCTCAAAGCCCTTGGTTGCAGAGTCAACAACTACTTTCACAGGCACCTTCATTCCAGCGTAGGGCTTTGTCTTTTCATTAATCTTGTTGACTACCTCGCCGATATTCACCCCAAGCGGTCCGAGAGCCGGGCCAAGTGGGGCGCCTGCGCTGGCTTTTCCAGCCTCAACCAAAACACTTATCTCAGGCATCACAGCTCACTCTTTGAGTATCCTGATGTGCTCTGCCTTGATTGTGACAGGGATTTTTACGGCTGCCTCAAGCAGTTCAACTGTTACCTCTTCCTTCGTGGGGTTAACCCTCAGGACCCTTGCCCTTTCCCCCTTGAAAGGCCCTGCAATCAGTTCAACGCTTGCCCCCACCTTGATGGACTGCATCAGGGGCTTTGACTCAAGCAGCCCGGAAAGCTCTTCAATCTTGACAGCCCCCTTGACAATGCCCTGGCCTTTCACATGCGGCGTGTTCGCTATGCTGTGCCTTACAGTCAATTCGTCCTGGGCCTCAATCAGCACATAGCCCTTCAAACCAGGGATGACGGAGATTGAGTAAATCGGCAGGCTCTCGCTCCTGATTCTGTTGTTGAGTATGTCCACTACCAACGGCTCTTGGCCGACTGTTGTCCTCACCGGAAATATCACCATTGCTGAACCACTTCCTCTGCAATTAACCATACAACAAAATAAAAAACAAAAAATTGGAGGGAAAATCAATTAGAAAAATTCCCTGATTTCCCTTAACCTAACTTGTGCCCTGTAAGTATTAAAAAGCTTTTCTAACAGCGGAAACCAGGAGCAGCGCGCTCAGCCGCCGATTTTGAGAAGGGCAAAAAGCAGCGAGACTATGTAGCCAAGCAGTGCGATTATCACTATGCCGATGCCTGTCACCTTCGCCATTGTCTTGAACTCAGCCCAAGTGGGCTTTTTGCTGATAATCAAAACGCGCCTGCTTGAGGAAAAAAAAGTGCGCAACTTCTCGCCAAGGTTCAGCTGCATTTAAACCACTGCAAAAGCAATGCCTAAAAAGGCTTAAAGGATAATGAAAAAAAAGGTTTTAAAGGAAACCAGTTCAGCCAGTGAACTCGATTCCAAGCTCAATCGGTTCAGACAGGTCAACCTTGTCAAGGTCCTGCAGATACGGGAACTTTCCGCCGGCAATCACAATCATTGCCTGAATCTGGTTCTTCGGCATGTTCTCATCAATCATTGCGCCCCAGATTATGTGGGCGTTCTCGTGGATTTTCGCTGAAACCGTTTCAACAATCATCTCTGCCTCCCTCAGTGTCATGTCAGCGCCGCCGATTACATTGACCAATGCCCTGTTTGCGCCGCTTATGTCCACATCAAGCAAAGGAGATGTCAAAGCGTTCTCCACGGCTTCAAGTGCCCTGGCTTCCCCCTGCTCGCTGCTGTGGCTTTCTCCCAGGCCAATCATTGCAGCGCCGCCCCTGCTCAGGATTGTCTTCAGGTCGGCGTAATCCAGGTTAATCAACCCGGGCTTTGTAACCATTTCGGTTATGCCCTTTACCGCGTTTGTAAGCACTTCGTCCGCAACCTTGAACGCAGCGTTCACAGGCAAGTCAGGGGCAATCTCCAGGATTTTGTCGTTTGGAATCACGATGACAGTGTCGGTGTGCTTCCTGAGGCTGGCCAGCCCCTGCAAAGCATTCTCCATCCTCTTCCTGCCTTCAACCGTGAAGGGGATTGTTACAACACCTAGCGTAAGCGCTTTCATCTGCTTTCCCAGTTCCGCAATCATGGGCGCTGCGCCGGTGCCGGTGCCCCCGCCCATGCCACAGGTGATAAACAGCAAATCGCTGTCGTCAAGCGCCGTGCTCAATTCGTCCACGCTTTCCCTTGCGGCTGCTTCGCCAATCGAAGGGTCAGACCCCGAGCCAAGGCCTCTTGTCAGCTGCCTGCCGATAAGGACCTTTTTGTCAGCCACAGTGTTCAGCAAATCCTGTGCGTCTGTGTTAATCGCAAAAGTCTCCGCGCCGGTTATCCCGACTTCGGTCATCCTCTCAACAGTGTTGCAGCCTCCGCCTCCTATGCCCACAACCCTGATTTTTGCCTTTGCAGTTTCAAGCAGCCTAATTAGCTCTTCGTTGTCCTGCGTCGGCTTAATCTTTCTCTTCCTGTTCTTGATGGGCAGCCTCTTTGCCCTCTTAACTGCTTTTTTAACAACGTCCTGCAACTGCCACACCCCCGGATTAACCTTTTATATGACTTAATAAATAATCCTATTGAAAAGGAATTTAAAGGTTGGTGTTGCACTTTCTCGGTTATGTAGCGTTTAAGCGAATTATGTAGAGGCGCTAAAATGGGCGGGAAAATAATCCAGGAAACTGCAAGAAAAATAAAGAGCCTTGAGGCACAGGGCAGCGCGGCAGTGAGAAAGGCGGTTGTCCAGGCGCTGCGCAAGAGTGCTGCGCAGTCTAAAGCAAAAACAGCGGTTGCGTTCAGGAGGGAAATGCAGCGCAATGCAGTAACGCTGCTGAAGGCAAGGCCCACAGAGCCTGAGGCAAGGACTGCTGTGCGGATAATCCTTAAGGCCGCTTCGCTTGACACTCCGAACTTGCAGCAGTTGCGCGATAACGTTCTTGCAGCAGTAAGAAGGTATGAAAAGGACAGAAAAGAGGCAATGCAGCGAATTGCACTGTACGGAAGCAGGATTGTCAAGCCAGGCAGCACCATCCTGACGCACTGCCACAGCCACACTGTTGAGGAGGTCTTGAAAAAAGCAAGGAGGAAAATCAAGATGGTTTACTGCACTGAGGCAAGGCCCCTGTTCCAGGGCAGGATTATGGCAGAAAACCTTGCAAAGGCAGGGGTTCCGGCAACGCTGATAGTTGACGGCGCTGCCGACTACTTCATGCATGATGTTGATTTGCTGTTCACGGGCTGCGACGCTGTGTTGAGCGACGGGAGCATAGTGAACAAGGTCGGAACGAACCAGATTGCCATGAGCGCAAAAAAGCACCACAACCCGTACTATGTCTTCACATCAAGCCACTGCTTCGACCCGGTTACTTGTTATGGCTTTGCTGAGCCGATTGAGGAAAGGGACTGGCGCGAGGTATGGGGACAGAAGCCGAAAAAGGTCCAAATCAGAAACCCTGCGTTTGATTTGGTTGACTCCTTTTACATCCATGCAATCGTAACAGAGCTTGGGGTGTTTCCCCCGAAAGCGCTGGCGCTTGAAATTTACGAACAGCTCGGGATGTGGCAGAGGCAGCAGCCTTTCCTCGGCCTGCTGGACTCGCTGAAGGAAAAGAAACAAGGGACAGCATAATCTATTTTATTCCGAATTTTTTCTTTAATTCTTTCAGGGCTTGCACCGGTTCCTGTTTTCCAAAGACAGCGCTTCCCATCACAAGGACGTCTGCTCCAGCGTCAATGATGCGCTGCCCTGTTTCCGCATTGACCCCGCAGTCAACCTCTATGAGGCAATCAGCCCCTTCGCTGTCGATTTTTTCCCGCAGCAGCCTTATTTTTTCAAGGTTTTTTTCCTCAAAGCGCTGCGCGCCGAAGCCGGCGTCAGTTCCCATTACCAATGCAAGGTCAATTTCGCTGAGGAAGGGGAATACAACAGCAGGGTCAATGCTGTTGTTTACCGCAAGCCCTGCTTTGCAGCCGAGCGATTTAATCCTCTTTATCAGGGCAAGCGGCTGCCGCTCTGTTTCAGGGTGGAAGCAGATGAGGTCGCTGCCTGCCTTTGCAAAGCGTTCAACATACCTGCTAGGCGCCTGAATCATGAGGTGGGTGTCCAGAAACAGCTTTGAGTGCCTTCTGGCTGACTCAACCACGATAAAGCCGAACGTAATGTTCGGGACGTAATCGCCGTCCATGACATCAAGGTGCAGCCAGCGCACTTCCTTTTCAATCAAAGGCAGCTGCTCCCCAAGGAAAAGGATGTCCGAGGAAAGGATTGAAGGCACAATAACTGGCATATCGCTCAAGAATTTAAAAAGTCAGATGTTTTTATTAAGGTTTGGCAGTTAACGAAAAAAACAAAAAGTTTAAATGCCTTTCCTATATAAGAGTTATATAGTGGTTATATATGCAAGGCGTGACCACAATCCAGGTCAAAAAAGAAACCCTCAAGGCGCTCAAGAAAGCCAAGGAATACTCAAGGCAGAGTTATGATGAACTAATTATGAGAATGTCAAAGACCTTCGGCAAAGGGCAAAGGCCCACGCAATACGACCGGTTTCTGCACAAGGTGCAGCAGGCAAAAATGCGTGAACTGTGGGACAACAAGTATGACGAGGCGTGGGAACATGCATAAGCCCGGAGACGTGATTCTTACCACCATCCAGTTCACTGACACGCTTGAAACAAAAACAAGACCAGGGCTTGTGCTATTTGAAGAGTTTGGAAACATTGTCGTGGCAGGTATTACGAGCAACCCGGCAATGCAGGGCATACCACTGACAAAAGAGGAAGGCTCGGTTAAGGACAGCGTGATAAAACTGAACTACATCTTCACCGTAAGCAGCATGCTTGTGAAGAAAAAGCTGTTCGAATTGACAAGACAAAAAAAGCAGCTTGTTCACAAACAGCTCAGCAGAAGGCTCGGCGGTCTTGTGCAGTAAAAATCCCCTTTAAAAACAATTCGTAACTGCAACCACTAATTTTAAATACATTATTCAATCCAATTATTGACGGGTTTGATTGGCTTTTTCTCTCACTGACATTGTGAGCATATCTGATTTTAGCAGGGCGGACATTGAGGCAGTGTTGAAAAAAAGCGCTGAAATGGAGAAAACCAAGCCTGGCAGGAAAAGCGCGATTTTAAAGGGAAGGCGGGTTGCATCGCTTTTCTTTGAGCCGAGCACCCGAACCAGGCTGTCCTTTGAAAGCGCCGTACAGAACCTCGGCGGCGAGGTAATCGGCTTTGCCGAGGCAGGGGTGAGCAGCACAAAAAAAGGCGAGAGCCTCAGCGACACCATAAGGATTGTAAGCGCCTATTCCGACATTATCGTAATGCGGCACAGTATTGAGGGTTCAGCGAGGAGGGCAGCAGAGGTAAGCGACAAGCCAGTAATAAACGGCGGCGACGGCGCAAACCAGCACCCTACGCAGACCCTGCTTGACTTGTACACAATCAAGAAAGAGTTCGGGAAAATAGACGGGTTGAGCATCGGCATGCTCGGCGACCTGAAGTATGGCAGGACAGTGCACAGCCTGATGTATGCACTTGCAAACTTCAGCGGCGTGAGCGTTTACTGCATCGCTCCTGAAAGCCTCAGGATGCCAAAGAACATCATAGACGACAATGCTGAAAGGCTTAAGGTCAGGGAAACCGCCAGGGTGGATGAATTCCTGCCACTACTTGACGTGCTATACGCCACAAGAATCCAGAAGGAGCGCTTTGTGGACGAGTTCGAGTACGAGCAGATAAAAAACATCTTCATCCTCGGAAAAGAGGTTCTGCATGGGGTGAAAAAGGGCTTCAGGATAATGCACCCCCTGCCGAGGGTCAACGAAATAAAGCCAGAGCTTGACGACACAGAGGCAGCGCTTTACTTCGAGCAGGCAAGGAACGGAGTGCCTGTGAGGGAAGCCCTACTTGCAATGCTGCGGGATGTGAAGAAGAAATGAAACGCGATGACATGAGGCTTATTCCACTTTCCAATGGGACAGCGCTTGACCACCTGCCTGTCGGCACTGCGCTGAAAATCGTTGAGATTATCGGCTTGGACAAGGCAAAGGAAGCGGTAACTGTCGCAATCAACACCGAAAGCAAGAGAATGGGGAGGAAGGACCTCGTCTTCATTGAGGGGAAGGAGCTCAGCGGGGAGGAAATAAGCAAGATTGGGCTGATTGCCGAAGGCGCAACCCTGAACGTGATAAAGAACAGCGAGGTGAAGAGAAAGGAAAAGATAAAAATGCCGAGCCACGCCGACGGCTTAATCAAATGCCTCAACCCAAAGTGCATTACTGCCATTGAAGGGCTGCCAAGCAAGTTCAGGATAAGGAAGAGCCCCTTGCGGGCGCGCTGCGCTTACTGCGAAAAGGAAATGAGCGAAAAAGACATTCTGAACGCGCTCGCATAATTCACCAAATAGGTGCTAGAAGTGCTTGAAACCAGTTTTGCAGGCGTAAAATTAAGCAACCCAACTGTTTTGGCATCCGGCATCCTGGGAACAAGCGCTGGGCTGCTCCTGCGCGTCTTTGAAGAGGGCGGGGCAGGCGCTGTGACAACCAAGAGCATCGGCCCATGCGAAAAGGACGGCTACGCAAACCCCACTGTTGTTGAATGGGAGCACGGGCTGATTAACGCTGTTGGCTTGCCATCGCCAGGCTACAAGAATTTGGGGAAGGAATTGTCCGAACTGCAGGAATGCGGCATCCCGGTGGTTGCGTCAATCTACGCGCACAGCGTTGAAGAATACGCTGAAATAGCGCATGGCATCGCACCTTTCAAGCCCGCGATTATTGAACTGAACATGAGCTGCCCGCACAGCAGGGGCGAGGGGCAGGCATTCGGGCTTGACGAAGGAATTGCATCAGAGGTTGTAAAAGCCGTGAAAAAGGCTGCAGGCGGCATTCCCATAATGCCGAAGCTCACAGCCCAGGCATTGGACATTGCGGCAATAGCAAGCGCATGCGAGAAGGCAGGTGCTGACGCAGTCTGCGCAATCAACTCCCTTGGGCCAGGAATGCTGATTAACGCTGAGGCAAGGAAGCCTGTCCTTGCGAACAAATTCGGCGGTCTGAGCGGCCCTGCGATAAAGCCCGTAGCACTTCGCTGTGTTTACCAGATATACGAAAGGGTCAGGATTCCGATTCTTGGCCTGGGCGGAATCAGTTCCGGCAGGGACGCAATAGAGTTCGTGCAGGCAGGAGCGACCGCTGTCGGGATCGGCTCTGCTGTTCATTATCATGGAATCGGCGTCTTCAAAAAAGTCTGCGGTGAAATGCAGCAGTGGATGCAAAAGAACAAAGTAAAGAGCCTTGAAGAGATACGGGGCGCGGCGCATGGCTAAAATTGGGGTTAAAAAGTCTCCACTAATAAAAAAATTCAGAAGCAGGACTGTGCTGGCACGCTCTGTCGGGGAAATGATTAGGGAAATGAAACTGGATTCCCTGGCTGATAGCATTATAGCGGATTACGGCTTGGCTGCGTCGCAGGGCGGGAGGCAAATCCTGAAGCTTGCGCTGCAGAGGGCTTTTCTGAAGGGCTTATGGGGATATGGAAAACGGGGTGAAATCGCAGGGCCGAACGAAAGGGCTGTACTCGGTCTTATTGGAAACGCTGAAACAATCAGGGGGGGCATTTGGGCTGGCTTCAGCAGGCCAATCAAGGTTGCGGACGCTGCAAAGCTATACAGTGCTGTTTTGAAAATAGCGCAAAAAGCGAAGATTGCATTCGGGGGGCGCCACAAGAAATACCTGCAATTGTTGGAAGCAATTGAGAAAAAGGCAAAAGAAAATGCTGCCGGCATAAAAACAGAAATGGTCAAAAGCTCAGGAGGGCATATAGTTGCAATAAACGAGAAAGAACTGCTGTGGATTGCACAGCAAGGCGAAAGCGTGATTAAAATGCTCTCGGAGAAACTGCCCGCTGATTCAAGAACAGGCCTGGCGTTAGTTGAAAAAATTGTTAAGGCAAAGCTGGGTGGAAAAAGATGACTGAAAGTCCAACAGTTGTTAGAATCAAAAAAATAGTCCAGGAAACCCCGAGCATCAAGACATTCTATTTAGATTATCCTATGCGCGCAGAGCCTGGGCAGTTTGCAATGGTTTGGCTGCCGGGCATTGACGAAAAGCCGTTCACGCTGACAGCACAGGGAAAAGAATGCGCGGTAACAGTGCAGCAAAAAGGGAAGTTCACAAAAAAACTTTTTGCGCTCAGGGAAGGAAACACGCTCGGCATACGCGGACCTTATGGAAAGGGCTTTGATGTAAAGGGCATACGAAAAGCCTGCATCGTTGCAGGCGGGTGCGGCGCTGCGCCAGTTGTCATGCTTGCGGAGCAGATGAACTTGAAAGGCGTTAAGGCAGCGGTTGTTCTGGGCGCAAAAACAGGAAAGGAATGCCTCTTCACCAAGCGCCTTGGAAAAACAACAAAGAACTTATACATAACTACGGATGATGGCACCCTGGGTGAGAAGGGATTCACAACAGACACCTTGGAAAGGCTGCTGCCGAAAGAAAAATTTGACTGCGTTTTCGGATGCGGACCTGAAGCTATGCTCAAGCGTGTTTTTGAGCTGTGCGAAAAGCACAAAGCAAAATGCCAGCTGAACCTTGAGAGGTACATGAGGTGCGGCTTTGGCACCTGCGGCAGCTGCGCAATCGGCAAGTTCCTGGTGTGCAAGGACGGCCCTGTTTTCAGGAGCGAGCAGCTGAGGTTAATGCCCGGCTTCGGAAAAACTGCGATGCTCAAATGCGGTAGGGAGGCTTCAATTAAGGAATTTGCTGGATGGGGGCAGCCCTAATGGATATTGCGCTGGAAAATGCCCTTGTTTTCCTGGGCGGAAAAGTGCAGCCGAAAAGCGTGCTGTTGCAGGATGGCAAGATTGCCGCTATTGAGGGCAGCGTTGACGCAGTAAATAGGATTGACTGCAGGGGCTTGGTGCTGCTGCCCGGGCTGGTTGACGCACATGTCCACTTCAGGATTCCAGGTGCAGCGCAAAAGGAAGACTGGTCAACCGGGAGCAGGGCTGCTGCTGCAGGCGGCGTAACCACTGTTTTTGACATGCCGAACAACAATCCAAGCTGCACAACTCAGAGGGAGCTGGACTTAAAGAGGAAGGTTGCAGAATCGGACAGTGTGTGCAATTTCGCTTTCCACTTTGGTGCGAGCAACGACAACATGCAGCAACTTGAAACAGTTAAAGGGACAGGCTCTTTCAAGGTTTTTATGGGAAGCAGCACAGGCACGCTGCTTATAACCGATGAAAAAATTCTGCGCAGGGTTTTTTCAATCGCAAAAAAACGCAACTTTGTTGTTCTGGTCCACGCAGAGGACGAGGGCACGATAAGGAAGAATAGCGAAGCCGCAAAGAAAAAGGGCTGGAACCATGCGCGTTATCATTCAAAAATCAGGACATGCGAGGTAGAGGCAAAAGCAATTGAAAGGGCACTGAAGCTGCAGGCTGAGGTTGGGAACAGGCTGCACATCTGCCACGTAAGCAGCGCGCAGGGGCTTGAGCTAATCAGGGAAGCCAAGCAAGGCAGTGCTGGAATTTCATGCGAGGTCACTCCCCATCATTTGTTCCTCTCCCAAGAGGCAACGGAAGAGCTGGGCAATTTCGCGAAAATGAACCCTAGCCTGAAAACAAGCAGTGATGTTAAAGCGCTCTGGAAAGGAATCAGCAATGGCACGGTTGACATTATTGCTACAGACCATGCGCCGCACACGAAAGAGGAAAAGGAAAAGCAATACTGGGAGGCACCGAGCGGTGTTCCCGGCATTGAAACAATGCTGCCCCTGCTGCTTGATGCTGTTAACAGGGAGAGGATTGAACTGCAAAAAATAGTGGAATTGTGCTGCTCAAGCCCTGCAAAGATTTTTGGCCTGCCATGCAGCGGGGAAATAAAAATCGGCAACAGTGCCGACCTTGCGCTGGTTGACCTTGAAAGCGAGCAAACAATAAAAAATGGTCGGCTTTTTACTAAATGCAACTGGAGCCCTTTCGCCACTTGGAAACTGCGGGGCTGCGTTGAAAGAACCTTTGTTTTGGGGGGAGAGGTTTTTAGCAATGAATCCGAAGGAAGGGCTGTGCAACCAGCTGTTTGAGATTGGCGCGGTAAAATTCGGCTGCTTCACCTTGAAGAGCGGGCTGCTCAGTCCAATTTACATTGATTTGAGGGTGCTGGTCTCGCATCCAAGCGTTCTGAGGAAGGTTGCGTCAGAGCTGATTAAAGTCACAAAGCCCCTGCGCTTTGACAGGATTGCAGGAATTCCCTATGCCGCGATTTCAATCGCAACCGCTGTTTCGCTGCAGGCAGACTATCCAATGGTTTACCCTAGGAAGGAGCAGAAAGGATATGGAACAAAGAGAGCAATCGAGGGGGAATTCAAGCAGGGCGAAACTGTTCTGGTTTACGATGACCTTATCACGACAGGCGCAAGCAAGTTTGAAGCCATCGCCCCCTTGGAGGAAGCTGGCTTGAAAATAAAAGACATTGTGGTTTTGGTTGACAGGCAGCAGGGCGGAAAGCAGGACCTGGAAGCAAAGGGCTATGCCCTACACTCGGTTTTTACGATAGGCTGGATCCTGGAAACCCTGCTCAGGGGCAAAAAAATTTCCCAGCAGCAGTTTGATTCAATCAAGGAATACTTCGCAAGCCCTGAGCAGTGGAGCAAGAAGCACGAGAGTGAGGGGCAATGAATTACAGCGAGCTGTTGCTGAACAGCGCAGAAAAATTCAGTTCAATTGTCTGCATGGGAGCAGACCCAGTGATTGAAAGGATTCCCATAAAAGAAAAGGATGTTGAGAAAAAGATTGCAAAATTCTATTCGGAGATAATTGACGCAGCGGTTGCAGAGAACGCTGTTCCCGGCACCGTGAAGCCGAATTACGCTTTTTACGCCCAGTACGGCTTTCCAGGCCTGCGGGCGCTGAAAACAGTCTGCGGGCTTGCCAGGGAAAAGGGCATTCCCTTGGTCCTTGACGCAAAGAGGGGAGACATTGGCAAGACAAACGCCGCTTATGCCAGGGAGGCGTTTGAATTCTGGCAAGCAGACTGCGTTACGCTCAGCCCGTTCCTGGGCAGTGACAGCGTTGAGCCGTTCGTGCAGCAGTGCGAGCAGAAGGGAAAAGGTGTTTACCTGCTGAACAGGACAAGCAATCCCGGGGCTGCAGAGATACAGAACCTTGTCTGCAGCGGAAAGGAATTCTATTCTATCATTTCCGAAAAAATCGTTGAATGGGGCGCGAAAGCGCATGGAAATGTCGGTGCTGTCGTTGGCGCAACATCAATTGCAGAGTTTGAAAAAATCGCCTCCTTTTTCGCTGAAAGCGGTGCAAAAGTGCCCATGCTGATTCCCGGGGTTGGAGCGCAGGGCGGCAGCGCAGCAGAGGTTGCTGATGCGATGCGGAAAGCAGGCTATGAGCTGCGCTTAGCGCGCATTAATTCAAGCAGCGGCATCAACTACGCTTTTGAGAAGCAGGAAACAGAAGATTTCGCAGGCGCTGCAGTGAAAGCGATAAAAGAACTGAACAGGGAAATCGGCTCACTGAAGTGATTCCCGTGAAACTGAAAATCGGCGTGATGGGCGGCGCAGGCGGCACTCACACAAAAGAGCTGCTGGAAAAGGCAGCCCTTGTTGGAAAAGCAATCGCCGAAAGCAACTGTACTCTTTTTTACGGCGCAACAATCGGCCTGCCGCTGGAAGCGGCAAGGGCTGCAAAGGAAGCCGGCGCAACAGTTGTTGGAGTTAGCCCTGCTGCAAACGAAAAAGAGCACACAGAGGAATACCGCCTTCCAACCGAACCGTGCGATGCTGTTATTTTCACTGGCTACGGATTTCCCGGCAGGAATGTCATTCTTGTAAGAAGCTGCGACGCGATTGTAATAATCGGCGGCAGAATCGGGACAATGAGCGAGTTTGCGGTTGCCTACGCAGAGCAGAGGCCGATTGGCGTTCTGCAGGGCAGCGGCGGATTTGCAGGCAAGGTGCAGGAAATTGAAAGAGATGTCCTAAAAGGGGAGATGCCAACTCAAATCGTCTTTGACGCAGAGCCGAAAAAGCTGGTTGAAAAGCTGCTGCAGGCGCTGCGAAAGTGATTTGAATGGCAGGAAACAAAGTCCGGTGGGGCAAATTTGGCAGGATAGTAGTAAGTGCTATTGTGGTTATCGTTGGAGTCTTTTTTATGTTCTTTCGTTTAGAACAGATTAAAGATAATGCCATAGCACTTGCTGTAGGCGCTTCCTTCACTGGAAGTTTCATCTTCTGGTTTGTAGTATTCCTTATGTACCAAAAGCGCACCGATACTTATTTGCTAAATAAACTTGAAGCTATTGAACAAGAAATAAAACAAATGTCCAAGGAGTTAAACCACAAGCCAAAAACAAAAAAATCAGAAATTGAAACCAAAAAGAAAGGGAATTGAACGAACAGTTTATTCCTTCCGTAACTTTATTATACTGCTTTTCACTTCTCTTATTCTGGAGATTTTTATGCCTGACAGCAGGAGCGAGTACAGCCAGGTGATGGCTGTACTGCCTTTTGACATTGAAGCTAGGAGGATGATTTGCATCCTCAACCACGGGGATGCGGTTGAGCTCGGGCTGTTTCCGCTCGACAGGGCTGAAATAACGAACATGAGGAACGGCAAGAAGACTGTAACAGTGGTGGACGTAACGAAAACAATGGTAGAGGAGAACCAGCTTGGAATTTTCCATGATGTAAAGGAAAGGCTTGCGGTTAAGGCAGGCGACAAGGTTAACGTAAAGCCTGTGGAAAAGCCGCAGTCAGTCAGCTTCATCAAAAAGAAGATGGAGGGCGAAGAACTGAACGAGTCAGAGATTTTGTCAATTGTGAGGGACATAAGCGCGAACAGGCTGAGTGAAATAGAGACAAGCGCTTTCGTTGCGGCTGTCTACATCCACGGCTATACACTGGATGAAACAGTTGCGATGACAAAGGCTCTTACTGCAGATGGAAAGCAGCTAAAGCTTGACAAGGGCCCTGTCCTGGACAAGCACTGCATTGGCGGAATGAACGGCAGGAGCACAATGATTGTTGTGCCGATTGTGGCTGCAGCAGGCTACTACATCCCGAAAACAAGCAGCAGGAGCATTACCTCTGCTGCGGGAACAGCTGACGTGATGGAAATCCTTGCCGATGTATGCCTCTCCCTTGAGAAGATAAAGAGGATAACCGAAAGGGTTGGGGGCGTAATCGCCTGGGGCGGCGCCCTGGACCTTGCACCGGTTGATGACGAGATAATCAAAATAGAGCACCCTTTTGCCCTTGACCCCATCGGGCAGATAATTGCCAGCGTGATGGCGAAAAAGGCAAGCGTTGGCAGCGAGTACATCGTTGTTGACCTGCCCGTTGGCCAGGACGTGAAAATCCACACGAGGGAGCTCGGCGAGGAGATGGCGAAGAAATTCATTGAAGTCGGGAAAAAGCTCGGCATGAGGGTGGAGGCAGTGCTCACAGACGGCACTGAGCCGAGCGGCAAAGCGTTTGGGCCGGCACTTGAAGCAAAGCACGCCATGCAGATTCTGGAGGGCGAATTTTTTGACAACCTTGCGCAGAAGAGCTGCGAGCTTGCCGGCGCCTTGTTCGAGCTGGTTGGAAAGACAAAGAAGGGAAAAGGCTACGCGCTTGCAAAGGAAATCCTGCAGAGCGGAAAGGCACTGCAAAAAATGCAGCAAATAATCAAGGCGCAGGGCGCGAGATGCCTGAAGAGCAGCGACGTTGCCCTCTGCAACACAAAGGCAACCGTCAGGGCAGGCGCCTTCGGCGAAATCAGCAGGATAAATGTAAGGGAGTGCATTAGCATCGCAAGGATTGCCGGTTCACCAGGAGACAAAAAGGCAGGGCTGCTTCTGCATGTAGAAGAGGGCGAGAAAATAAAGAAAGGCCAGCCCATGTTCACAATCTACAGCGGGAACAGGCGGAAACTGCGGTTGGCAGAGCATTATGCGAAAAAAGCGAGTGTTATCGAACTGCAGAAAATCATCCTGCAGAAATTCCAGTAATGCTACCTGCTTAGGCTGTTGAATATCTGCACGAATTCCCTTACAGAAATAAGGTTGACTTTCACGTTCTGCATCTGCAGCATCCTGGCTTTTTTCCTGAACTCTTTCTCTTTCACCCCAACTGCCTGCCTGAAGAAGGGGTATGCATCAAGCAATGCATTCCTCAGGTTCTTGTTCTTGAACCTGAAAACAGACTTTATGAAAAGCGAGAATGCCTTTTTGTCAGCAACCCTGCCATGCCTCTGCGTTTTAACCATTTTCACGATGCAGCTTTCACCCTCTGGTTTCGGGAAAAAGCAGCCAGGCTCCAGCCTCTGCGCGATTTCTATGTCAAAGCTGTGCTGCGTCAAAACACTCAATGCATTGTACTGCTTAAAGCCCGGCAGGGCAGCGAGCTTTTCCACGAACTCCCGCTGGAAAACGAGCACAGCCAGCTCCGAGCCATGTTGCAGCAGCCTGTACATTATTGCAGCGCTGTGACCATAGGGCGGCAGGGACACAACCTTGTTGAACCTGGGCAGCTGCACTTCCAGGAAGTCGCCGCAGATAACCTGCAGGTTTTTTTCAGGCAGCTCTTCCCTGAGAAGCCTGCACAGCGTTTCATCCAGCTCAACTGCCGCAACAGTGCAGTGCTGCTGCAGGTGCCTTGTGAGGAAGCCTGTGCCGCTGCCTATCTCAAGCACGGTGTCGGTGGCCTTCAGCTCTGCCAGCTCCACTATTTTAAGCAGCACCGCCTCGTTTACTATGAAGTGCTGCCCCCGCTTTTTGTTTGGTGCAAACCTGTAGCGCACCATCAGGTTCTGCAGCTCGTTAAAAAGAGCCATAAACGCTATCTTTTGAACAACCGCTTTTCCTTTGCCGGAGGCCTTGCGAAAAGGTAGTGATTCAGCCCGGGCTCCTGCAGCTCCAGCTCAATCCTCTTGACTATTGCCTTGAAGGGGTCAGGCAGGAATTTCACCCTCTTGTTCAGGTCGTCAAAAGACTCAAACGGCTTTTTTGCCCTCTCCCTTATTATGTCCTGCATGTGCTTTTTCCCAAATCCCGGCAGCAGCTCCAGCTGGTGCCTCCTGATTGTGACAGACCCGGCAGTGTTGTAAAAATCCAGGAAGCGCTTCTGGTCATCCTTGACAATTTTTTCAATCGCCTTCTCCAATTCAGCTACAGCCGTAGAGGTCAGTTCCTCGAATTTTATCCTCCTCTTTATGTAGTCTATCTTATCCCTCTCCTCCTTTCCAACGTAGATGCTTTCCATGACTTTAAGCTCTGCCTTTGGGATAACCTCAAGCAGCGTAAAGAACTGTTCGCCAAGCACCTGCGCAAACGGCTCGCTCTTGTAGCTGTCGGGCTTCCCCTTCGGCAGATAATCCAGTACCAATGCCTTTTCCTCGTTCGGCATGCCTAAAACCAACCCTCTTTATTTCTTGTATTTCTTGACCAAAAGCAGTATTTTCTGCAGCGTTTGCTCATTCAGCTTTGAATCCTTGGGCAGGAACAGCTGCAGTATTTCCTTCTTTTCCGGCAGGATGTCAACGATTTTCACAACAACCGCATCGCTAAGCCCGACGATTTTCCGCAGCTCTGCCTGCAGCTTCTCGCTGCTGGCAACACTGAGCTTTGAGAACTTTTTAGAATACTTGAGCGTCAAATCCTGCTCGTAGCCCAGGTCTTTCTCCTTCTTCCTCTCAGACAGCAGCTGCTTTACCTCATTCAAGCTCACTGGCTTCTGATGCAGCAGCTTTTCCCCAATCATCTGCCTCACACTCCTGCTTCCCTGAGGTGGGCGCTGTGAACCAGCAGCCTTTTCTGCAGGCTGCCTTTCCTGACAACAACCGCGTGCAGCTTGCCCTGCTTTCCCGCCACAACGCCGCTGCTGCCGTGATACCCTTTGTGGGGCATCCCGCTGTGCTCTGCCGGGTTTATCAATACCCTTACCCTGCTGCCATCCTTGAATTCCCTGAGCAGCTGGTTGACAGTTGCCTTTTTTCCAGTGCCTTTCATCTTGCTCCTGGTCTTGGCTCTCTTGCCCCTTGCCTTCTTGTTGCTCACAGCAATTCACCTTTTCGCCAAATATATCTACTCAAGCTAATACAGCGAATAAGAATAAGGGTGCTGGGAAAAATTTAAAAAACCGTTCAAGGCGGCTGTGCAGCCTGCTGGAACGGTACGTGGGGCGGGTGCACCGTAACCCGCTCTCCCGCGCTTCGGCTTTGTTACAAAAGTAGGGTATTTTTGCAACAGAATTGCTAAAAACAGCAAGTTGTTGAAAAATCACCGGAAGTCTCCTCTATCGTAAGCCATTTAAAAGCCAAAGTATAAGGCTTAATTATGGGCCATTTATTTTTGGATATTGAAACTTATTCTTCTCCAAAGAATAGCGATTCTTCACTTAATCCTCACATTGAAGGAGCGAAAGTAATTGTGGTCGCATACAATTACTACGATTCCTTTAAACCACCTAAAAAAGAAGCAATAAAGCCACCAACATTTTTGAAGGAATGGGAAAGTGATGAGAAAACAATTTTGACCCAATTTTATAAGTTTCTAAAGGAGGCGAGAAGGAATGACCCTTTTTTGAAAATAATTGGTTTTAATACAACAAAATTTGATTTACCATACTTGTTTGGGAGGATGTCATTGCTAAAAATAGCACCAGATGAGGAATTACATGAGCTTTTATTTGGACCTTTTGCTGTGGATATGTTTCAGCTTAGTGCCATAATATCCCCCATAACAAAACAATACGAGCAATTATGGACTATGAATCACAAAGAAACCTCCTCTTTCTTTAAATTGCAGGAAAAAGAGGGAACTGGTTTGGGATGTAGCAGATTTTACGATGCTGAGGAGTTTGAAAAAATAATGAAATATTGTACAGAAGAGTTCAATCTAGAACAGATGCTTGATTGCTTTTATCTCCATGTTCTTGAAACATCCCTCAAAGGATAGAGTCAATAAAAGGCGAGTTGTTGAAAAAATAACTCTTTTTTGAAACCCAACATTCTATTTATACTTTCCTGCTTGCAGAGGCAGGAAAGTTTTTATAGTGCTGTGAGTGTTAGTACCTTATCATGTCAAAATGGAAATCTAGGAAAAAGAAAGAGAAGAAGAGATTAGCAAAAAATAAGTTAGTTCCAATGAATATTGTAAGAAGATGCCTTTACATCATAGAAAATCTAAGAACTATTTATCTAGATACCGCAATTTTGGGCTATAAAACAGACGCTGACAGAGAGCAGAGAAGTGGAAAAAGTTTGCTATGGTTTGTAAAAAGACACAATCGTACAACATTCATCTCGTTTGTTGATGTTTATGAAATAAGGCCAATTTTTAGAATTAGAAAAGGAAAAGAGAGTTTAAAAAAGAAGATTATTGATGCAACAGAAGAATTCTCCCCAAAAGTTATTATGGAAAAAGAAACCTTGGAGACATTAAGAAAAAATAGAGATTTTCTGGACTTCCTCTTGAAGCTTGGAATTGAAGATGCTGACGCAGCTCATTTTACTATCGCTTTATTTAAGAAAATAGATTTGTTTGTAAGCTTTAACAAAAGAATATTTAAAAATAAAAAAACCAGAATCTTGAGGGAGGTAATGCGAAGAAGACTAAAAATGCCAGTAGTGTGGTGTATAGAAGATATAGAGTCAAATCTTGAAGAAATGAAGAAGCATAATTTTTGAAACGGCTATTTGCTTAAATCTCGATAGAGGCCTATTTTACTAAACTCTCTTCTTAGCTTTCTAAAATATTTTGTAGCCCCTTCGTGAGAATAGATTTCCATCATCTTTGGGGCAGTAGCTATCTCAATCAGTTCTTTACTGTGCCCATTTGGCCCTATCCTAGGGTTATTAAAAAGCCGCATATAGTCAATGCCAGTATTCTTGACCTTGCTCATCTTTCTCACTAAATAATTATCATTTAGGAATCTTTTTAAACTGGCATCAATTTAAGACAGCATAATAAGAATTTTTGAACTATAAAAATTTATGCGTTGTCTACATAATTCCTGATTTTATGTGCAACTCATTACCTTTTATGTGCAGGATTGATTTTATGTGCAAACCCCCCGCGCTTCGGGCTAAAACTCCCCTTTTTTAAATGTTTGCGAAGCCTTTTTATATAGGGTTTTTAAAGCCCTTTTTAATGCCTTGAAAACAACCGGGGAGTTGATGCCTTGTGCGCTACACCATCGTGAACCTTGTTGCCTCAGCGAACCTGAACGCAACGCTTGACCTGTACAACCTTGCGATAACGATTCCGAACATTGAGTATGAACCAGAGCAGTTTCCTGGCGCAATCCTGAAGCTGAAGGAGCCCAAAGTTTCAATGCTGCTGTTCAAGAACGGGAAAGTGATTTGCAGCGGCGCGAGCAGCGAGAGGGAAATCAGCCTTGCGATAAGGAAGGCAAGCAAGCTGATTCACGAGATACAGAAAAAGGTGAAGGTGCAGAAAAGGGTAAAGTACAACGTCGTTAACCTTGTTGCAACCGCTAACCTGAACCAGATGCTCGACCTGTTCCAGATTGCCCTGAAGCTTGACAACGTTGAATATGAGCCGGAGCAGTTTCCCGGCGCAATCCTCAGAATCAGCGAGCCAAAGCTTACCTTGCTCTTGTTCAAGAACGGCAAAATGATTTGCGCCGGCGCAAAGAGGGAATCGCTGTTGAAAAGGGGCCTCAAGGTTGCGGCAGAGCTGATTGTCGGAAAACGGAGGAAAAAAGCTGCAAAAAAGCAGGGCAAGGCAGGGAAGAAGAAGGCAAAAGGAAAAAGAAAGTAGGGGAAAAACAAGCCTTCCGGGAACCGCAAAAACGCAGGAAAGCAAGCTTTTTAAAGTAGTGCAAACCAATTATATTTGATTAGCGGCCATGCCGCAGGGGAAACACCTGGACTCATTCCGAACCCAGAAGTTAAGCCCTGCAGGGAAAAGGTTCGCGCTGAGCTGCTGCTTGGAGCGGTCTAGACGCTGCTAATCATTAAACTAATAGAAGGCCTTTAATCGCTATTTTTTCCAGCGAATTTTTTCAACTTCTTCTTCTCCAATCGAGATTGTTTCATTGCAAACTTGGTTTAAATGAAATGACTTTGTTTTTGGAAAGCAAACGTTTACGATTTTCTTTCCAAAGTCTTGTGCGGCTTTGATTGCTGGCACAAAGTCTGCATCGCCTGAAACAATAATGCCTCTGTCATAGAGACTCGAATAGGCATGCGTTACGATGTCAACTGCCATTCTGACATCAACACCTTTCTCAACTGGCGGCCCTTTTGACCTTTTTTCAAGCCTACCTAACTTTACCTCAAATTTTGGAATCTTCGAAAGCGCGGAGAAAAACTTTTGCTGGTTCTGGTAAGCTTTTGGGTCTACTTTCTGATTCAAGGGCGCATTGTAATAGTAGACTTGAACAAGCCTGTGCTGACCAGCAAGAAAATAAACAAATTTCTCAAAGTCAAGTTTCGCTTTGCCAAAATTCTTAAGTAGGTCATGATAGAGATTGCTCCCATCAATAAAAACAATTACTTTCTCTTTCTTAAAGCGCATGAACAAAACCAGAAACAAGGGATTGCAATTGCAATCCCTTGGAGATAATAAACCTGCCGTTGCCAAAGCAAAGGCAGGGAGATAATACAATAATATTGTAATTAGCAGAAGTTAATAAAGTTAACTTATACATAAAATGTGAATGCCGGACGCTGCTAATCATTATTTAATGCAACTGCCGTAATCACCCTTGTTTTTGCAGTTTGCGCCGTTTTTCGCAGCAGCCCCTCCCTTTTGCCCTTATTTATTAGTTTTATATATAATACTATAAAAGAGAGGACGGGAAATTAGGGCTGTTGAAAAACATCTGGTACAACATAGTAGACTGTTTTGATGTTTAGGCCTTTCTCCTTCTTAACCAAAGGCCTGTTAATGCCCTTGTTCTGCAAAGGGTTGTAGGTTGCCCGCATCTGCAGCAAACTCAGCTGCTTCCCGATAGTGTAGACAGAAGAACCAGTTCGCTTGCTCAAAAGCTTCAAGGTCAGCGGACCTGAAGCCAGCTCAAGCATTATTTTCTGCTGCAATGGCGACAGATTCGCCAAAACAGTCTCATCCAAGAGAAAGACTTTTTCTTTTGAATGCAAAGGCAAGTTTTATTCCCACCAAGAAAGGCAAATTTTTTGACACTTCCTACAATTAATTAGTTAACTAAAACAATTTAAAGTTAATGTTGTAACCATAAGGGGTTAACTTTTTGATTTTTAGCAAAAAGCCTTTGATTTTATTAAAAACCTGCAATTACAGATAGCTTAAACATAATTTTTTCCGATTTTCAAACTTAAACATAATGTTTGACTAAAAGAAAAGATATTTAATAAAGAGTTGCCAGATATTATAGGATAATTTTTCACCGAAGAGTGAAAAGGGGGTAGGGTTAAATGAGCAGGCAAGAGCATAAGCACTTATTTTCAAAAACAACTTCTTGGGGTGAAGGAATCCTTCCATACGCAAGGCTTCCGCTGCTCTTCCTTATCATGTTCTCACTGGCCGTTTCGGCTTTCGCAGCTCATGACACCGTTGTAACCGTTTCCCCCGACTACGCACGATGCGGTGACCTCCCACTTGAGTACACAATAAATGTCTACAACAAAGATACTTCAGCAGACAGCGTAAGGGAAGTCAGGATTTATGATGATGTTGATGGAGACGGTCAGAGAGACCCTGGAATAGTTGACTTCCAGTGCGGACCAGCACCAACAGGCTGGACTCTTGATGACAGGCTCGCGCTTTATAATTATTGCCACTATGAAACAGGGGTTGCTGGCGGGTATATGATTGACCCAGATGAAGACCTTGATTTTAGTTTTTCTGCACAATTGGATGACAGCAGCCTGGAAGAATGTGGAAACGAATTTAAGATTGCTTCAATTGACGACAAAATTCCAATCGGGGAAGTTGTATTCAAATTCCCGAAGATTTTGGTTGACTGTTCAGACCCTGTAGTTACAAAAGCAGTCGGAACACCAAAAGTACTTATTAGCGCACCGGGCTGTGATGAAGGCCCGTTCCAGGGAGAGGGCGAGACAGCATGCGACTGGTGGATTAGACATGGCACAGAGATTGAAACTGAAGCCACTGAATACGACGAATGCGACCTAGGATTAGATTATTGTGAAATAACATACACAGTTGACGGCGGAGCCCCGATAACGCAGGTTCACGCGGACTTTGAGCCAGAAACCTATGATTGGGATTATGACTGGGACTTTGACGAAGACTCAGTGCACGTTATCGAAATAAAATGTACCGACGTTGTAGGAAACAAGACTGTTGTAACAGAAAGTGACAAGGTTGACGACACGCCGCCGGTAACTACAAAGGTTGTCTCAGAGCCGAAGAAGATTGATAGCGGCGTTGAATGGATTGACTCAGTAACAGAAATAAGCTTAAGCGCGGAAGACAAGGGAGAGACCTGCCACATAGGCGTGGAGAACACCTTCTATAACATAATACAGGCAGAAGACAGCTACTGCTGGGAACAGTGCGCAGGATGGCAGCCAGGTATCCCGAACAGGGAAGGTGAAGGCTGGACACAGTACACCGGCCCAATTAGTGACATTGCAGAATCATGCCACGTAATGGAATATTACAGCGTGGACAAGATTGGAAATATTGAAGACGTGAAGGTAAACTGCTTCTTCGTTGACAAGACAGCTCCGGAGCAGATTAAGACTATTGGAGAGCCAAACGTGCCTTGCAGGGACTTGGAATGCGAGGAGTTCGACTACTGGGTAAGGGACCAGAGCACGCTGCCAGGGACAGAGATAACCTTGGACTGTGACGACAGCTGGAGTGGAAAAGCACCACACCCATCAGGAGATGAGGAAGTTTGCTACAAGGTTTCATACGACATTCCAGCACCCATGACAGACATAACAGCCAAGTACTGCCCGGAGGCACTGGAAACAGTAACAGACTCAGGGTATGAGGGCGACTGGTGCTGTATTCCTGCACCGGAAGTGATAGTATTTGCGGAAGACTCGCTGCACAACCTTGAGTACTTCTGCATGGATGCAGTGAACAAGAAGAGCCCTATAGACCTTGAATACTTCAGGGTTGACTCCCAGCCGCCAATCATAGACAAGACAATGAGCGGCCCGCAGATTGGGGGCTGCCCGCCGGGAGAAGGCGAGGACTGCTGGATAAAGGACTGGGAGCAGGCAGAAGGAACAACAATCCACATTGAGGCAACTGACGACGACACATATGGTTGCGCGGTTGACGATATCACCTGTGAATGGTCGTACAAGCTGGATGGCGAGCCGATGCAGGGAGAAGGCTGCTTGGGACCGTCCTTTGACATAAAGTTCTACGATGAAACACAGCACGAGCTGTTAGTTAAATGCTGCGACAAGCTTGGCAACTGCGCGGAAGACGTTGAAACATTCTACGTTGACTCAAGCGGCCCAACAGTGGAGAAAGAGTTCATCGGACCGAAGAAGATTGATGGCAGCGTTGAATGGATTGACAGCGTAACAACGATTGAGCTGACGGCAACAGACCAGCCTGACGCGCCGTGCGCGGTAGGCGAGGACAAGATATACTATGTAATAACGCCAATGGAAGACGATGCCTGCTGGATGCCGGAAAAGTACTGCTACTCAGGGGAATATATGCCAGGCGCATTCACAGAATACGCTGGTCCCATCGGGGGCATAGAGGAATCCTGCCACAGGATAGAGTTCTATGCTGTGGACAAGCTCGGAAACATCGGCCCAATGGGAAAGAATTGCTTCTTTGTTGACAAGACAGCGCCAACAATTACCAAGGACAACGGAGACGCGATTCCTGACACAGGCGAGCCAGCATTCATGACCGAAGACAACCCTGGGGGGGACTTCAACTGGATTTCAAAGAACATGCCGATAACGTTCACCTGTGAAGACCAGGGAGACCACCCATCAGGAGACGAAGAGCTTTGCTACAAGGTTTCATACGACTATGTTGAAGTGGAGCCAGGCGCCTATGACTGGGGTTACATTACAGGGGAATACTGCAGCACAGAACTAACTGCAGAGGGCTACTGCTGTATGACTGGAACAGCACAAGAGCCATTTGAGTTCTACTTCCAGGAGGACTCAATGCACAACCTTGAGTACTACTGCAGGGACGCGGTGGAGAAATCGAGCGGTGTCCACGTGCAGTACTACAAGGTTGACACTGAAGGACCGGAAATAACAAAGACACTTAATGAGCCATACTATGGCGAGTGCCCGCCAGAAGACGAGGGCGATGTATGCTACGTTGACAGCGCAACAACCATCGACGTGGAAACTGAAGACGGCGGTGAAATCTGCGCTGTTGGCGGCGTTGAATGTAGATGGCAGCTGTTGGACGTAAGCGGTTACCCAGTTGTAGACTGGACAACTGATATGCCAATAAGCTTCCCGGAAGAATGCCAGCACACTCTTGTAATTGAGTGTGAGGATGCGCTTGGAAACGTGGAAACAGACACAGAAACATTCTTTGTTGACAAGACGCCTCCAGGAATCTGGAAAGAATACGGAAGCCCGTACTTTGCAGGCAGCGTTGACGACTGGGAAGCAGAATGGATCAACAAGAACACACTAATCTCCGCAGGCGTCACTGATGACGGCCCGCACCAGTCAGGCATTGCGGCAGTGGAATACAGGGCCACAATAGTGGACGAGGAGTACTGCAGGAACAGGGACGAAGACGAGATGGTCTGCGAAGATGCTGAAGGAAGCGGAGTCTGGACTGAGGTTGAGGCAGAGGACTGGGATGAATTTGAGTTCAGCATAACAGAAGAGTCCTGCCACCTGATAGAGATATACGCAGAAGACAACGTGGAAAAGAACAGGACCCACAAGCAGTGCGTGTTCGTTGACAGCACAGCACCAACGCCGGAGAAGACTGTTGGCGAGCCAAAAACGCCGTGGGACGGAAAGGACTCACAGTTCTATGAACTGGATGATTTCTGCAGTATAGCAGGAAACTGCTGGGCAGTGACTTTGCTGACTCCAATTGCTTTGGAGTGCATTGACCCACAACCGCATCCTGTTGATAATGAAACAGTGTGCTTTTATGTGGAAAGGAATGCAGACAACGAAACAGCAGAATACTGCGAGTTTTACGGCGGAAGCATAAACGATGAGGGGTTCTGCTGTATGGAGAAGACCACTCCGGAGTTTTACTTCCTCGAAGAGTGCGAGCATAACCTGCAGTATTACTGCGTTGATGCACTGGGGAACATGGGGCCAATAGACGATGAGAAATTTAAGGTAGCTGGTACAACGTTTGAAATACAGTTGAACAAGAAATGGAACCTTGTTTCAGTTCCATACGTATTGCTCAATGATGACATTGAGGAAGTGTTAAGCGGAGTAAGCGATAACCTCGATTCAGTGTGGCAGTACGACGCTGTCGCTGACCAATGGTATGTCTATAGACCAGACGACCCGCTTGGAAGCAACCTTTCAACAATAGAACCAGGCTGGGGTTACTGGATAGCAATGGACGATGCCGACCTGCTTACAATAGGCGGAAGCCTATTCAGCCCGGTAACAACACCGCCAGAAAGGGCATTGAAGCACGGCTGGAACCTGATTGGCTATTACGGAGCTGAGGGCCAGGGAGGCTACTACGGACCAGTTGGCAGCGGAAAGATGGCTAGATGCGCTCTGTTCTCACTAGGGGAATCCTTCACCGACAAGGGCTGGACAGCCCTGTTAACATATTGGGAACCAGACAATCCAGGCCAGTGGAAAGAATACAGCTACTACCAAAGCCTAGACCCAGGGGCAGGATACTGGCTTTTTGCCTCGGAAGACAGCATATACAGCTATGTGACTATATGCGGCGGATAGTGTAAATTCCGCCAATTTTTTATTTTTTAGTTTTTCTTCCAGTGGGGTGAGGCAGTGACATTTTTTGAAAACAGTGGTATGACTGCAAGACCCAGGGGCAGGATACTGGCTTTTTGCCTCGGAAGACAGCATATACAACTAATACAACAGGGCGTTAGGCAATAGAACCAGAAAAAAGGAAAGCATTTAAATATATTTTCATTTATTAACTATATAAAGTGGGGAAAATGGGTTTTTCAAGATACCTTGCCCTGATTGCGTTTTCACTGCTTTTTTTGGGGGCGGCTTTTGCTGTTCCTGGCATACCGCACCAGTTTCGCGGCAATGTGACTGTTAATGGCGCGGCAGCCGATGGCGCAACAATCGTGGCAAAAATAAATGATGTTGAACATGGAAGCACGACCAGTGTTGACGGCACATACGGCCAGAGCCCAAACGTGTTTTTTGTAGAAAACCCAAGTGGGGAGAACCTTGATGGAAAAACCATTGAATTCTATTTGAATGGCACAAAAGTCGCAAGCGCTGTTTTTGAGAGGGGCGCAAAAACAGAGCTTGACCTGAGCCTTGGCACTGCGCCTTACTGCGGCGATGGAGCCTGCGGTGCCGGCGAAGACTGCGGAAACTGCCCTGCTGACTGTGGCGAATGCAGCACACCGCCTTCATCGCCGCCTTCATCTTCACCGCCTTCATCGTCCCCCAGTAGTGGCAGCATCAACAAGCTTACCGTCAGGGTTGCCGGAAACTGCATTGACCAGAATATTGTTGTCACTGTTTTGAACACGATGGGAAACCCTGCGGCTGATGCAACTGTTGCGCTTGTAAGGGGCTTCAAGCAGCTGGAAGAGAAGGTAACAGGCTCTGACGGAATTGTTTATTTTATAATAACTGAAGCAGGCGAGTACACCTTTGTTACAACAAAAAACTTGTACACTGCGACCTACACGAAAATCGAGGTTGGCGAGTGTACTGACGAAGAAGTGACTGCCAGTGACAGTGAGCAAACGACTAACCCGTGCGAGAGCATCAATTGTGATGATTCAAATCCCTGCACTGTAGAATATTGCTCTTTGGCAACAGGGCATTGTATTTATGAGAACCAGCCTGACGGTACAGTCTGCAGCCTGGAAGGAAAGTGCGAGAAAGGTGTTTGCACTGAACCCGAACCAGAAGAGATGCCACTAGGCCAAACGGGCTTTTTTGGGCTTAATGCAGGGCAGGGGGGCGGGCTTGGCTTGCTTATTGTGGCATTGGCCGCAGGAGCTGGCTATTTATACGCTCTCAGCAAGAGAAAAAAGAAGAAATAATGCGCTTTTTTTCAGATAAAGGCACCTAACCCAATTAGATTCTGCTGGCAGACAGCCCCAATTTTGCCGCCAATTAAGGGGATTTCCCTAATCATTTTCCACCATCAACCAGTGTTGATTTTTCTTGTCCCTCTTGGCAAAAAGGTTTTTAAGTATATAGCTATTTCATTATACTTGTGAAGTCTTAATGACTACACTGGGAATTGTGAAGACAGCCCATTACAAACGCTTCCATGAAAGGTTTGTCCCCTGGAGCTTGGTTGTTGAGACGATTTTCACAGGAAAGCAGAAAAGGAAGGGACGTGACTTCATTGAATTTAAAGGGAGAAAAATTTATGTTTTTTGCAAAAGGGACAGGGCAAGAAACATGCTGAAAGTGATTAACGCCAAAAAGGAGGGTTGAAATGCTGTGCAAAAAATGCGGTGGAAAACTTGAGCGTTTCGCTGTAGAGGTCGAGGACAGCGATTTAGGCAGCGAAGGATTCGAATGCAAAAAATGCGGAGAACTGTTCTTTGATGAGAAAAAGGGCAAGGCATTGGTAGAAGGCTTGAAGAGAAAAGAATTGCTCAGGGAATTGCCGGCACTAAGCATAAGGCAGAAAATAATCAAGCTTTCAAAGGACAGGCTGGGGTTCTACTTCAACAAGGACTTGGCAAGGTGCGCAGAATTGAAGGCCGGAGAGCCGATAGAAGTAAGCTTGTTGGACAAAAAAAGAATTTTGATAGAAGTTGAATGAGAACACTGCCTTGGAGAAGCCACTTTCCCCCTAACCCAAAACACCTTTTAAAAACTCTTTATTGGAAAATATATTGCAACCTTGGTTGGGGCGGTGCTTTCTTGAAGGTAACTCTGCTGAATGTTCGCTCTGAGAAAAATTACTGCATGAACAAGGATGTCATGGGCAGCATGGGCAGCGTTACGCACATCGGCAAGGGACTAAGGGCAAAGGCGATTGAGTGGGGCAAGAAGCGTGGCGTGAGGCTGCCTGTCTTCTCGTTTGGTTATCTTGCAGCGATTTTTTCTGATGCAGGGCATGAAGTGCAGGTTTTGGAGAATGCTGTGCCAAAGGAAAGTGATTTGGTCATAATAGCAAGCTCGATTGTTGACGTCAGGGCGGAAACAGCCTTTGCGGAAAGGGTTAAAAGGGAAACAAACGCAACTGTTGGATTCATCGGTGCGTTTGCCTCAGCCAAGCCTGAGATTTTCCTCAGAAGGGCAGATTTCGTTATAATGGGCGAGCCTGAGAATGCGGCGAAAAAAATCGCTACCGGGACAAAACCAAAAGGCGTTATCAAGAGCAAGCCTGTCCAGAAGCTTGAGGAACTGCCATTCCCGAAATGGCAATTGTTTCCGGTAGAGGAATACAGCTATTTCCCGCAGCTGCGGAAAAAGCCCTTCCTGCCCATCCTCTCAAGCAGGGGCTGTAGTTTCAGCTGCACCTACTGCCCCTACAGGGCATTCTACGGCGGCTGGAGGCGGAGGCAGCCAAGGAACGTTCTTGCTGAGATAGATTACCTTGTGCAGAATTTCGGCGTACGCTCAATTCTTTTCCGCGACCCGCTGTTCAGCCTGGACAGGAAGAGGGTGCTGCAGATAGCAGAAGGCATCAAGGAAAGGAAACTTGGATTGGAGTGGGCTTGCGAGACAAGGCTTGAGTTCTTGGACAAGCAACTTGTTGACGGGATGCACGAGGCAGGCTTCAGGGCATTGAATGTCGGCATTGAATCGCAAAGTGGCAGGGTGCTGCACGGCGTAAAGAGGAAATCGCCGGGAAGAAGCCAGGGGGAGAAGATTATTGAGTACTGCAACAGGAAAGGCATCAGGGTCGCGGCATTCTACGTCCTGGGGCTGCCTGATGACACAGAGGAAACAATCAAAGCGACTGTTGAGTACGCGAAGAAACTGGACACGAACGTCGCGCAGTTCACCCTGTGCACGCCCTTTCCCGGAACAAAGCTTTATGAGCAGCTGAAGCCGAGGGTTTTTGAGCGGGACTGGGAAAAGTTTGACTCATTCACGCCAGTGTTCAGGCACGATAATTTTTCAAAGGAGAGGCTGGAGCAGCTGAAGGAAGAAGCGTTTGCCTCCTATTACTTCAGGCCAAGGTATTTGCTGAAATTCCTTCTAAGAATGTTTGGGTGACATGGAAAATGGATTTGGTTACGGGCGCAACTGGCTTCATCGGCTTGAACCTTGCGGAAGAGCTCAGCAAAAGGGGAAAAGTGAGGTGCCTTGCAAGGGAAAGCAGCAAGGGTCTAGGGCAACTGCGGAAGCTCAATGCTGAAATAGTTTTCGGCAGCCTTGAGGACAGGCAGAGCCTTGACAGGGCAACGAAGGGCGTTGCAACCGTGTTCCATCTCGCTGCTTCGCTCAATTCTCGGAATGCACTCGAACTGCAGAGGGTTAATGTTGAAGGGGCAAGGAATTTGGCGGAAGCGTGCAGAAGGAATGGTGTCAAGAGAATCGTTTTCCTGAGCACCTACCTTGCCTCAGAGCAGTATAGCAGCGTTTACGGGAAAACAAAGAGGGAAGCTGAAAAGAGGGTGCGGAAAAGCGGGATTCCCTTCGTGATTGTAAGAGCCTCCGTTGTTTACGGCAAGCATGACAGGAGAAATCTCGCAAAAATAATAAGTGCAGTGAGGAGAATGCCGGTTATCCCAGTTATTGGCGGGATAAAAATGCAGCCTGTTTTTATCCTTGACCTTGTGAAGGCGCTGCTTGCGTGCGCAGCTGAGAAGAAAGCCCTGGGCAACGTATATAACATTGCGGGAGACAGGGTTTACTCTTTCAGGGAAATCGTTTCACTGATTGAGGAAGCAGTTGGGGTGAGGAGGATAAAGGTTCCATTGCCTTTCTGGATTGCAAAGCTGCTGTTCAGGCCTGCAGCGCGCCTGGAAGACATGGCGAGGTTTTCAGTTATTGACTGCAGCAGGGCAAAAAAAGACCTTGGATTCAGGGCAACGCCCTTTGCCCTGGGGATAAAGTCAACGCTTGAATGCCAGTGATTTCATTCGTGCTCTGTTGCCGTTGAGCCGGTCAGCATTGTCCTGGTGCCTGTGTACAGCCTGTACATAGCGTATTCCACCGGAAAGCGGAAGAACCTGTGGCGCCAGCGCCACAGGGAAGTCCTGTGGAATATTTTCTGCAGGAACCTGAACCGCTTTATGTGCCTCTCCAGATAGCCGTCTCTTGCATAGGGAAAGTAAAAGTCGTTCAACTGCTTGCGCAGCCCCAGTATCTTCTTCGGAATCCACGGCGCGGTCTTTATTCTGCTCCATTCCTCCAGCTTTTTCGGCTGCGGGAAACCCAGCTTGCAGGCAAGGTCGTACAGCGGGTTTCCAGGATAGGGGATGTAGCAGTACAGCCTTATTTCATCGTAGTCCTTTTTGCTGGCATAGCACCTGTCAAGCAAATCAAACATTGAGTGCACCTGCTCGTCCAGAAAGCCGTTTATCTGTTCCTGCGAGGCGTTGCTGAATTTCTCTGTGGGCAGTCCGAGTATGAGCGCTGGCAGCACTTTTATCTTGAAGCGCCTTGCCCTCTCAATGAACTGCACCGATTCTCCAACTGTAAGGTTCTTGTTGATGAAGTCAAGGATTTCCTGGCTGCCCGTCTCTGCTCCAAACTGCACGTCGGTGCAGCCCGATTCGCGTATCAGCCGCCAGGTTTCGTCTGAGAAGGCAAGCATCTGCCTTGCCCTGCCCTGGGCCCTGCCCCATTTCAGCGGCAGGTTTTTCCTGATAAGCTTCTTGCAGAAGTCCTGCACCTTTTTCTCGTTGATGAAGAAGTTGTCATCGCCGACCATCATGTACTCGATGTTGTGCTTTTCCACAAGAAATTGCCAGTCCTTCAGGATCCTGTCGTTGGAAAGGGCTGACCAGCGCTGCCTGAAGACAAGCGGCTCTGCGCAGAACTTGCATGTGAAGGGGCAGCCTTGGCTGGTGATGTAGAACATTGAGCGCTTGCCGTCAACGTATTCAACGTGGTCTTCCACATTGACAAGCCCATAAGGCAAAGGCGGGAAATTGTTTATGTCCTCAAACGGCCTGTCATTATTGTGGATTATTTTTCCACTCTTGTCCTTGTAGGATGTGCCAAGCAGGCCTTTAAGGGATTGCCCTGCTGCAAGCCTTTCAACAAGCTCTTTGAAAGTCCTCTCCCCCTGAGCCCTTACTATTATGTCAACGTATTCGCTTTCCAGTGTCTGCTGCGGCAGGATTGAGGCGTGCCAGCCGCCCCACACAATCGGCACACCTGGGTTGGTTTTCCTTATCTCCTTCACTGCCTCAATCGCTGCAAGGATGTCATGCCCGGTCATGACGCTTAAGCAAACGCAGAGCGCATTTGCTGATTCGGCTGCAACCTGCTCCACGAAATCAACATCAGGCCTTGAAGTAACTATCTTCGGCTCAAAGCGTTTCCTGTCAAGCATTGAGGCAAGCTTAAGCAGCGGAATCGGCAGGCTTGTGCTGAATGTGTGCCTCCTGGGCTTGGGCAGAAACAGGACTACCTTGTGCTTTGCTTTGGGCATTGTAAACAAAAAGTGGGATGATTAATTTAAATAAATTGGTGCAAAAACCGCATTTATTTGAATATTTTGCCTGTTTCCCTGCTCCAGAAAAGAAGGTCAAGCTCTGCAAGCGGGATGCCTGCGCGCTTGCTGAATGAACGCATTTTTTCCTCAACCGCAAGGTATTTCCTTGGGCTGAGGCTTTGGGGCATTTCCCTGATTGCACCGTAACGCAGCAGGTTGCGCAGTATGTGCCTGTCAAGGATTGCGACATCGGAGCCAAAGCCGATGTTGCGCAGAAAATGGGATGCCTCTTTCATCCCGATGCCTTTGACGTTGGCAGCCAGCCAGCCCCTTGCAGCTTTCTGGTTCCTGTCAATGCCGAGGCCCAGCAGCTTTTGCTTGATGCCTGGCATCATGAGATTGTGGGCTGCAACTATGTAGGATGCCTTGTTCCTGTGGAACCTGGCCTTTTTTGCAATAATTCTGGCAATCTCTGTCTTGTCCCCCTTGTCCAAAACGCGTTTTGCAATCATTTCGTTCACAGCTGCGTCGCACTGCAGTGCATTGCTCTGCGGGGTGCATAGGCAGAATGCAAGCTCGGCAAAAACTGCCTCGCTGCCCTTCTCCCAGGTCCTGCTGAATTCCCCAAGCCTTTTGCGTATCTCGCGCCTCTTTTCCTTGTGTTCCCGACGCAGTTGCCCTAGTTTTTTGCCAGGCATCTGCTAAAAGAGTTGCCTAAGAAGCTTTTTCTTTTAATGCCTTTCCCTCCGCAGGGCGGTTTTGTTATTTAAATTTATTGCTCTTACCATAGTAAAGCATGGATTTATCCAATATATTTGAGAGGGCTAAGAGAGCAGACAAGAAACAGCTTTTTCTGCTTGCAGTGATTTTTCTGCTAGCCTTTGGAACAAGGGGGCATTTGCTGGTCTACGAATACATGTTCGGCTTTGACTCATACTACCACGCGAGAATGACTGGGTTCCTGCTGCAGAACGGTTACGTGCCTGCACATGACATGATGTCCTATTATTTCATGGGGGGCGCGCCGCCGCCGCAGAACATTTTCTTCTGGTATTTCACTGCAGCAATCTACAAAATTGCAACCCTCGGCGCTGCCTATAACAAAGCGTTGTGGATTCAGTTTGTAAAGGTTCTGCCTGCCCTGTTCGGCGCGCTAATCAGCGTTGCAATGTTCTTCTTCGGGAAGGAGGTGTACGGCAAAAAGGCAGGCTATGCAATGGCATTCATTGCAGCTGTTGTGCCCTCTTTCGTTTACAGAACTCTAGGTGGCTTCTTTGAAGAGGACTGCCTTGGCTTCCTCTGGCTGCTTATTGGCTTAGTGTTCTTCGTTAGGGCTGTCAAGGACCCTGTCTTCAACAGGAAGGGCATCCAGAACGCTGTACTAGCAGGCTTTTTCTTCGGGGTGATGGCTCTGACCTGGGAGATGTTTCTGCTCATCCCGCTTGTGCTGAGCGGCTACCTGGTTTTTGCGTTAATGCACATCTACAGCAAGAGAGGCACACAGCAATTCCTTGACTTCATAAAGCTGTTTGCCATTTCCTTTGCGATTTTCGCAGGCCTAGCTACAATGAATTACGGGCTTGGCTGGGTTAACAGTGCAGCAAACTATGCCTTGGCGTCAATTCCCGGAAACCTGGAAATATTTGCTTTTGCTGGGGCAGTGCTGCTTGCAGCAGTTCTTGTTTACTTGGGGTATGAGATGCGCAATCCTGCAAAGCACGACAGCAATGCAAAGACAATCAACCTGATTTCAATGGTTCTGCTTTACTGCGTTCTCCTTGCGCTTGTAATAACCTTCCTGTCAATTGACAGCCTCTTCGTTGAAACCAGCGTTTTGGGGCAGAGTGTAGGGGAAGAGAACACAGGCAAGCAGTTTTTTGGAATAAAGTACAACGCCTTAATCATTTTCCCAGCTCTTGCAATGCTCTTAATCCCAATCAGGATGTACAGGGAGAAAAACGAGCATTTAAGCGCAATGATTTTCTTTTGGATTCTGATAACTTATTTCATGGCGTGGTACAAGCTGAAGTTCACTTACACTTTTGGACTGCCCATAGCAGCGGCGGTTGGCGTTGTTACAACCGAGCTGTTCTATTACACGAAAGGCAGAAGCGGCCTTGAAGTGAAAAGCGTTGCACTTGCCCTGGGCTTCATGCTGTTGACTGGCGTTGCTGCTGCAACGATTTTTGTTCCCGACAAGATTCCACACATAGAAACCCACAACCCGACGTGGAAAAAAACCCTGCAGTGGATGCAGGAGCCGGAAAACATTCCACCTGATGCGAAGATGTTCAACTGGTGGGACGAAGGGCACTGGATCAGCTTTATCGGCGAGAGGGCGGTGCTTGTTGACAACAGGAACCTCAGCTGGGAGGGCGACAGCGATTTCGCAAGATTCATCCTAACAAAAGACTTGGGTGAAGCGGTTGAAATAATCAAGAACTATGACAGCGACTACATTGTCCTAAGCAACGACATGTTTTTGAAAGTTGGCTCCTTCGGCTACTACGCCTACAACACGACAAACAGCAGCGACCCCCGAATCATCAATTTCCTTTTTATGCCGCACTATGCCATTCCCTGCGGCAGAACAACAGAACAGGGCGTTGTCTACTACCAGTGCGGCGGCAACAGGTGGAGCGAGGCTGAAATGAACAGCCTTCCCACTAACTGGCAGAGCCAGGCTTTGGGCGTAACAGAGCAGAGCGTGCCGTACTTTGTTTACAGGGACAGTGACAACATGAACGTTTACTTCCTAAACATTGCCACCAATGAGAGCATGCTGGCAAAGCTGTGGTTTAACCAAACAGAGGCAGCGCAGTACTTTGAGGAAGTGTATGGCAGCGAGGGCATGAAGATAATCAAAGTAAAGAAAGAGCAGCTGGCGGCGTAGCGAGTAAATGCCGCGGCGCAACCCAAATTTTCAACGAGGTAGAATTTAACTGAAATATTCATACTTTATTTTTAGAAACAGGATTGAGAGGGCAAGTATCAAACCGACGGTATTCATTGCGGCTACGGGCCCGTTTTGGATTAGGACTGCATACGTTATCCAAAGAACTAAACCGATTGTATAGATAATGTATCTCCAAAAGGACAAATCTTTTGTGGACTTTGTTCTCCAGCTTTTTATTGTCTGCGGAAGCAATGAGATTACAACAAAAATGCCTGCGGCGTACCCTAAAATATCAATCCACATACAATGGGGAAGGGTAAAAGAATATAAAAAACCATTTCTATTCGGCAAGGATATTTTTTATAAAAGAGCGGGCATTAGCTCCTGCCTGTGGTTCAATCTTGAAACAGTCCTGTGTTAAACATTTATATAAACCTTTTTTTTAATTATTAAATTATCTTAACGTTTTTTTGCAGGAGATTATTTGTATGCTTCCGTTGGTTGCAACACTGTTGATAGCCGTTGTAGCATCTTTCGCTGTAACAACCTACTTCCTGCCCCTCTGGATTGGGAGGATGGCAAAGAGAAGGATTGTGGGGATAGATATAAACAAGCTCGGCAAGCCAAAGGTTGCGGAAATGGGCGGCGTCTGCGTCTGGCTTGGCTTCAGCGCTGGCATAATCCTTTCAATTTTCTGCTTCAGCTACCTGCACCTCGTTGAGCTGAATCTGACCCTGCTGCTTGCGGGCTTCACAACGATTGCAATGGTTGGCTTTTTGGGCGTACTGGATGATTTGATTGGCTGGAAGAGCGGCATAAGGCAATGGCAGCACGCCCTAATACCTGTTTTTGCAGCGCTTCCCCTGATGGCTGTGAAGGTAAGCAATCCGCCGATAAAGCTGCCCTTCCTTGGGCTTGTTCCGGCAGAATACGCCCTGCCGCTGCTTGGCACTGTGAGCTTTGGCTTGATTTACAGCCTTTTCTTCGTGCCAATCGGCGTGACAGGGGCGAGCAACGCGGCAAACATGCTGGCTGGGCTCAACGGCCTGGAGGCAGGGCTTGGCTCCATAATCCTCGCAACACTGCTTGCAATCGCACTCGATGCAGGACAGGTTGAGGCAGCAATAGTTGCGGCAGCAATGCTCGCAGCATTGCTTGCGTTCCTGCGCTTCAACTGGTTTCCCACAAAGGTTTTTGGCGGAGATTCCCTTACCCTGATGATTGGGGCGAGCATTGCAACTGTTGCAATCCTGGGCAACATTGAAAAAATCGGCGTGCTGCTGATGAGCCTTTACTTCGTTGAGCTGTTTTTGAAGGGGCGCTTCAGGATGCAGAGGGAGGGCTTCGGCATCCCGCAGAAAGACGGAACCCTGCTCGCACCAGCCGGGCCTGCTGCAAGCATCAACCATATTGTAATGCGGCTTGGGAAATTCAGCGAAAAGCAGGTTGTTCTGGCAATCCTCGGCATGCAGTTGCTTGTCAGCCTTGCGGTATTTTATTTGAGTTTCTTTAAATTATTCTCGTGAAACAGGCGCTGGGCATGGGAAAGAAAGCAAAGGTTTGCCTTGCCTGCTCCGCAGGCGGGCATCTGACTGAGCTGCTGCAGCTTGAAAGGGCATGGCAGGGCTTCTATCATTACTTTGTCTCGGACAAAAGGCTGAACGCAATTGAGCTGAGCAAAAGGGAACGGGTTTACTTTGTGAAATGTCCAAGGAGAAACCCACTGCTGCTTGCAATCAATTTTTTCCAGTCTCTGCAGATATTTCTGCGGGAAAAGCCAGATGTAGTTTTGAGCATCGGCGCTGACACCGCGGTTGCAACATGCCTGGTTGCAAAGCTGTTCGGGAAGCGCGTTGTTTTCATTGAGTCATTCTGCAGGGTAAAAACCCCGAGCCTCAGCGGAAGGATAATGTACAGGGTAGCGGACCTTTTCCTTGTGCAGTGGAAGCAGAACTTGGGGTTTTTCCCGAAGGCAGAATTCTCTGGGGGCGTTTTCTGAATGAAGGTGTTCGTGAGTGTTGGAACACACCCACAGCCGTTTGACAGGTTGTTGAGGGAACTGGATTCGATTGCTGCAAGGAAAAAGAATTTTTCTTTTTTTGCCCAGACAGGCAGCAGCAGCTACAAGCCAAAAAATTTTCCAAGCAAGCCCTTTCTGGGCGAGCAGGAATACAAGCGGCGGATAAGAGAAGCAAGCCTTGTGATAAGCCATGCCGGCGCTGGAACAATCATCAACAGCATGCTGCAGCGCAAGAGGCTCATCGTGGTGCCGAGGCTGCTCCGCTTCGCGGAGCACACAGACGACCACCAGGTTGACCTGGCAGAGGCCCTGGATGCACAGGGCAAGGTGATTGCCGTAAAGGAGATGGGGCAGCTGGCAGCTGCGATTGAAAGGGCTGCAAAATTCAAGCCTTCAGCAGCCTCTGGAAGGGAGCGGCTTGTGGCTAGAATCATGGGCTTTCTGAATGAAGCGGGGGCGCTGCGCAAGTGAAGCTTACAATAATCGTACCGGTTTTCAACGAGGAGAAAACAGTTGCGCAGGTCATCAAGGGCTTGCAGAAGCTGGATTTGCGGCAGCTGGGTCTGCGGAAGGAAATTGTGGTGGTGGATGACGGCAGCACTGACAGAAGCAGCAGGATTATAGGAGGGTTGAAGGGGATAAAGTTCCTCAGGCACGGGCAAAACCAGGGCAAGGGCGCTGCCGTAAGGACAGCCCTGGCAAACAGTTCCGGGGAAGTGGTTGTAATACAGGACGCTGACCTGGAATACGATTTGAAGGATTTGCCAAAAGTGCTTGCGCCAATCGTGCAGGGAAAAACAGATGTTGTTTTTGGAAGCAGGTTCAAGGGCAGGATAAGGGGCAAGATACTGTTCTGGCACCAGATTGGAAACAAGGTACTGTCGCTTGCAACAGCGCTGCTTTTCTCCACGGGAATCAGCGACATGGAGACAGGGTACAAGGCGTTCAAGAGAAGCGTGTTAAAAGGCGTGAGCATGCGCTCAAGGGGCTTTGACTTTGAGCCGGAGATAACCGCAAAAATCCTGAAAAGGGGCTGCAGAATCCTTGAAGTGCCTATAACATACAACGCAAGGACTTTTGCCGAGGGCAAAAAGATAACTGCAAAGGACGGCATCATTGCCCTGGCAACGCTTTTCCGCTGCAGGTTTTTTGGTTAGTTTTACTGCCTTCGCTGGTTGTTCTTTGGTTGGCTTTCAACTGCCTTGGGATAGGATATCCAACCAGCCTTCAGCCGCCCTGCTCAAACTGCGTCCAGGGCATGATGTCTGTTTCTATCCTGCTTCCCTCAATCCACATTCGCATGTAGTAGGTGTTTTCTTCCCCAAGGCTGCTGATGTACTGCTGGTAGGGCTGCTTCAATGTTGTCAGCTTCCTGTCGCCGAACATTTCGGAAAAGAACATTCCTGTGAAAGGCGATTCCTTCATTGCTGGCAGCTGCCTGAACTGCTCGTCTGCTACTATCAATGCGCCTGCCTTTGTTTCGCTGTAAATTTCTTGGAAAGCAGCGTACTTCAAATCCTGCCTTTCCTTCAACTCCGCTTGTACAATCACGGCGGGCACAAGCAACAGGATTGCCACTGCTACCAGAATCTTTGCCCTGTGGGCTGCGAGGTTTGCCCGTGAAAGGGCTCTTTCAAAAGCGCTTGCGAAGGTTAAAATCAAAAGAAAAATCACTGGCACCAGCTTGCTTATCCCTGTAACGAGGTCTGTTGCATTGAAATTGAAGTAGCTCCAGCTGTAAACGCTGAAAAAGAATGTAAAGAATATTGCGGAAAGGGCTGCCTCTGCCCTCAGCCTCTTTTGCGCAAAAAGCGGTGAAAAGAACATCAAGGGATAGAACGCTGAAAGCAGCAGGACAAAGTAAAAAAACCTGCTCGGCAACTCTCCCAGACTGAAAACAGCCAGGCTTGAGAGATGATAGCCTGTCGTGAAAAAGCCGCCATACATGTAATTGTTGTAAAGCAGCGCAGCAATCGCAAACGGCGCAGCTGCTGCCATAAGCAAGGCAAGCTTTTTCCTGTCCCTGCATAGCAGAATTAGTGCGACAGCCGCAAGTGCCAGAATATTTGTGTAGCGCGCCAGCAGAGACAGCCCGAAAAAGGCTCCGGACAGCAGATTGCTCTTCTTGCGGGGGTTGAGGTAAAACAAGTAGGCAAGCAGCAGCAGCGTAAGCGAGCTCATGTCTGCAAAAAGCGATTTGCTCAGGAAAACAAATGCAGGGAAAAGCAGGAAAAGCAGGGAGTAAAGCAGTGGCAGTTGCAGCTTCTTCAGAATCCTGCAGAAGATGAAAAGGTTCAGGAAATGGAAGAACAGCCCATAGAGGAAGACGTTCTGCCAGCCAAGCAGCGCAAACGGCACAAGGAAAACAGAGTGCAGTATTGGGTATTGTGTAACATACTCACTGCCATTGAAAATGTAGGCGTAGCTGTACAACGGATTAGTTATTTTCAGGTTTCCTGAGAGAAGAAGGCCAGCGTTCCTCAAGTACTGGGCCTCATCAGGCGCCCAGTAGAAGCTTGGGTAAAAGAGAAAGAAGGTTGCGATGAAGATTACTGAAAATGCCAGCAGGATTTTCTGCTCGCTGTTCAGATTTACTTTACTTAGATTCATTCCCAGAACCTTGCTATAACTAAATCCCGTTATGGTTTTTAAAATTGTTTCCATTCATTAATTCATCTTATGCCGGGAAAACCGCCGCTTGTCTCAATCATCATCCTGAACTGGAACGGGAAGCGCTTTGTACAGGGCTGCCTGCGCTCTATCAAGAAAAACACCTCTTATCCGAATTACGAGGTTATTGTTGTAGACAACGGCAGTACTGACGGCAGCGTGGCAATCCTGCGAAAGCTGAAAAAGCAGGGGCTGCTGCAGGAACTGGTTCTGAACAGGGAAAACAAGGGTTTTTCTGCAGGAAACAACCAGGGCTTTGCCGCTGCAAAGGGCAGCTTCTTCCTCATGCTGAACAACGACACAACCGTTACAAAAAACTGGCTTGGCAACAGCATGCGCTTGATGCTGGGCGATGAGGCAATTGCTGCGGTCGGCTGCAGGCTCATCGATTTGCCCTTCTGGAAGAGGAAACAGTACAGGCTTTATCCAGACAGGGAAGTGAAAACAACCTGCGGCGCAGCAATGCTCATCAGGAAAAAAGTAGTTGAGAAAATTGGTGCGCTGGACGCTGAGCATTTCTCCCCAATCTACGGCGAGGAAACAGACTGGTGTTTCAGGGCGAGGAACGCAGGCTATAGGATAATGGAAACAGACAAGGCAATTGTCGTGCACCTAGGCAGCCATGACACGAGGAAGGGAAGGGGAAAGGCTGATGCGTTCGAGCTGCTGAACAACCACAGGATGAAGGCAATGCTTTTCAACCTCACAATCCCTGGGTTCCTGGCTTACGTTCCAGGGCTACTTGCACTTGTTGCAGAGGCAACGGTTGAGGAGCTGCTCGGCTCGCTGTTCAGGGCATGGTGGAGCAACCTGCGCAACTGGAGGGAGATTGCAGTGGAAAGGAAAAAGCGGGGAGCAAAGCTATTTTAGGCTTTTGTAAATTTGCTCGAATTTTTCTGCAGCTGCCTCAATTGAGTAAAGCTTTTCTGCCCTGTGCCTTGCCTTTTTCCCGAGACTCTTGCGCAGCTCAGGGCTTTCAATCAGCTTTATCAGCGCAGTTGCAATGCTCTTCTCCTCCTTTTGCCTTGCAAGCAATGCTGCATCAGCAACGGTTGGCTTAACCTCGCCTGATTCGGTTGCAACAACCGCCTTGCCTGCAGCCATGCTCTCCATCAATGCAATTGATGTCGTTGCCTTGAATGCAAAGCTGTGCGCAACAATCTCGGCTGCAGCATACACTCTTGGCATTTCGCTGTTTGGCATTTCTCCCATAAAAAAAACACTTTTCCCAAGCCCAAGCTCTCTTGCGAGCTTTTCAAGCATTCCCCTGCTCTGGCCGTCTCCAACTATCGCGTACTTCCACCCTGGATGCTTTCTTGCAACCACTGCCATTGCCCTTATCACATAGGAAATGCCCTCTGCGTTTGTCTTGTGCAGCGGCTTTGCGCTCACAATCAAATTTTTGCCAAGCCTTGCAAGCGCTGGATGCGGCTTGCTTTTGCCATGGAACTTTTTCACATCAACCGCACCAGGGACAACGGAAATTTTTTTCTTTGGAATGCCCCAGGGTAGGAAAAATTTTTCCACAACAAACCTGCTCCAGCTCACAATCATGTCGTAATTCAGCTTTGGCAGCAAGAACTTGTTTATTGCAAAAACGAGTTTGAGGTTCAGGCTGACCGCCTGGTCGCTGAGGTATTCCACTGCAACAACCAGGGGCTTGCCTGTGAACAACTTGACAAAATGCCCGATAAGGCCAGGGAATGCATCGTTCTGCGCGTGAATCACGTCCGGCTTGAATTTCCTGGCTTTTAAAACTGCGACTGGCCAGACCTTTGCATACTCGAACTTGTGCAGCGCGTGGTGCCCAAAAACAGGGCAGTGGTAAACCTGCAAGCCGAGTTTTTTCTCTTGTGCAGAAAACTGCTTTCCGCCGGGCGTGAAAACAAAAATTTTGTGACCCCTCCGCAGCATCTCATGCAGGAAGCTGCTCACGAACTGCTCTCCGCCGCCAGGGCTGCCGAGCGCATAGGTATGGGTAATGAAAAATATTCTCATGCTAGCACTTCCTTGCCTGGAACAAATAAAAAGCCTTTTGCATTCTCTCAGCGGTTAATTCGAGTTTTGAACCAAACAACTATTTAAGTGTTTTTAAAAATAAATCCATAGCAGCTGGTTTTCGATGGGTTATTACATCTCGCAGGCAAAGAGGAGCCTGCAGCGCTTTGTGTTCACGCCCTACCTCGGGCTTACAAAGCTTTTGAACGCTGCAGCCCTGTTCCTGCAGTTCGGGCTGTTCAAAAACAGCAGGGTTTTTGGCTATCCCCTGAAGCTGTCCTTGGACCCTACTTCAATTTGCCAGCTGCACTGCCCATTGTGCCCGACTGGCCAGGGCAGCAGGGGCAGGAGCAGGGGCATAATGAAATTTGCGGAATTCAAAAAAGTTGTTGACGAAATGGCACCTTACCTTTATGAAATTGACCTGAACAACTGGGGAGAACCCTTTCTCAACAAGGAACTGGCAAAGATGGTTGGGCATGCGCATGGTAAAAAGATAAGGACAAGCGTTAACACAAACCTGAACGTTGCCTTGAGTGAAAAGGATGCTGCAGGAATTGTTAAGGCAGGGCTTGACGTGCTCTACGTTTCAATGGATGGGGTAATACAAAAAACTTATGAGAGGTACAGGAAGGGCGGAAAGCTGAAAATTGTCTGGGACAACATCAGGCTGGTTGTGGATAAGAAAAGGCAGCTGGGAAAGCGGAATCCGAAGATTGTCTGGCAGTTTTTGGTCAGCAAATTCAACGAGCATGAACTGCCACGACTGGAGCAGGTGCGGAAAGACTTGGGCATTGACCAAGTGATTATAGGCCTGCTGCGGAGCGACATGGCCAAAGAGATTTTCACTCCGGACAGGGAGAAAATTGAAAGCGTGAGGAAATGGCTCCCAAAAAACGAGCAGCTGAGCAGGTACGATTACAAGCTAAAAAAGCGCAAGCTGCAGAAACGCTACTGCCACTTCCCCTGGTTTGTGAGTGTAATAAACTGGAACGGCAGCGTGAGCCCCTGCTGCGCAAGCTACAATGAAAAGCTTGACTTCGGGAACGCGTTTACAGATGGGTTTAAAGCAGTTTGGAACAACCAAAAATACCGAGCAGCGAGGAAAGCCGTTGCATCACGCAAAGCAACGGGAACAGTGTGCGACAACTGCCTCAAAACAGGCTTTATTGACTGAAGCGGTGTTTGGATGGAAAGTGTTCTGGTAACAGGCGGGGCTGGCTTCATCGGCTCGCACGTTGTAAACGAGCTGAGGAAGAGAAAAAAGCAGGTAAAAGTGCTGGACAATTTGGTCGGCGGCGAGCAGAACCTGCGCTATTTCGGCAAAGGGGTTGAGTTCATCAGGGGAGACTGCTGCAACAGGCAGCAGTGCAAAAAAGCCTTGCAAGGGGTTGACACTGTTTTCCATCTGGCAGCGCACGCGGCAGAAGGGCAGAGCGTCTTCATCCCGGTTTTCAACGCAAACACTAACCTGCTTGGCTCTCTCACTGTGCTGAGCGAGGCGATAAACCAGGGCATTGAAAACTTTGTGTTCACCTCAAGCATCGCTGTTTACGGCAGGCAGAGGAAAATGCCGATTAAGGAGAGCGCGCCTTTGCTGCCGGATGACCCTTACGCTGTGACAAAGAAGGCTTTTGAGGACTATCTGCGCGTTTACCACGAGCTGACAGGCATAAAGCCGTACATTGTCAGGTTTTTCAACGTTTACGGCCCGAGGCAGAGGATGGACGACCCCTACAGGGGTGTCGTTCCAATCACCATCAACAAGTTCCTGAAAGGCGAAGCGCCGGTAATTTTCGGCGACGGGCTACAGAAGCGGGCTTTCACTTACATAAGTGACGTGGTTGAGCCAATCTGCGACATTGTCGGAAAAAATCAGCTTGTCAACAATCCAATAAACATCGGGAGCGAAGAGGTCCACACAGTGAGGGAGCTTGCGGAAATGGTCAAGGAAAAGATGCGGGCAGCTCAGGAAGTGCAGTTCGTTGACAGGCGGAGCAGCGACGTAAAGATTGCCTACTGCGATACGGGCAAGGCCAGAAAGCTGCTTGGCTACAGTGCAAAGGTTTCGCTCAGCGAAGGCTTGGACAGGACGATTGAGTGGGCAAAGGCTGAAGGGCCAAAAGAATTCAGGTACTTTGACTACACTGAGATAGGGAAGCTCACGCACAAAACATATACAAAGAAAAAAATCTGATTCAGCATGCAGGGCAATTTTTTTCAAAACAAAAGCAAAAAACTGGTTTGACATGCAGGGCTCTTTTCCGAATGCAAGCGTTGTAATCGCGACATACAACAACGCAAAAGTGCTGCGCAAGGTTCTTTCAGCAATGCTGCGACTGGATTACCCCGCAGAATATGAAATCATTGTAGTTGACGACGGAAGCAGCGACGGGACAGCAGAGATGCTCCACAGGGAATTCGGGAAAGAGAAGGCAGTGAAGATTATCGCCTTCAAGCGCAACCAGGGCGTCTGCAGGGCAAGGAACGCAGGGATTAAGGCTGCGCGCTATCCGATTGTAGTGAACATGGACCACGACTGCATTCCTGAGAAGAGATGGTTGCGTGAGATTGTGAAGGGCTTTGATTCAGAAAAGATTGGTGTGGTAAGCAGCTTCGGCGATTATGGGGGAACGTCAACGGCTTTCAGGAAAGAGCTTCTTGACAGGGTAGGCGGTTATGACGAAAGATACCGCTACTACAGGGAGGACACAGACCTTACTTTCAGCATCATGGACCTTGGCTATAAGTACAGGCGCCTGCGGAAGCAGTTCTACTTCCATGACCACAGGGAGATAAAGCCGAAGGGCGCTGCGCAAATGCTGCGCTACTTGTTCAGGCGATTGTCTTATCATATGAACGACGCGCTGCTTTTCAAGAAGCACGGGAGGCTTGCAGCAAAGTTCCTGGATGTCAGGCTCGGCTTCCTTGTAAACCCGAGGAAAGACTTTGCTGTCGTAACAGGCACATGGATGAAACCTTACAAGCTTGTTTTCAGCTCCCCAAGGGGAATGCGACTCATTGAGAATAAGAGCCCATTGCACGCTACCGCAATCATTATGCTTGGCATTGCATACGTTTTCGCTGTGAAGTTCAACAGGCTGCTGGGCAGCATAAAATTCAAGACATTCCTGCTTTAATGCTGCTGCTTCCTCAGCCTGTCCCTGATTCCCTTGAAGAACCTCAGCGCCTTGTGCTCTATCGGGAAAGCATAGAACCTGTGCTTCCACCTGAACAATGCTGTCCTGTGGAAAAGCATGTGCACCAGCTTGAAGCGCTTTGTGTGCCTGAGCAAGTACTTGTCGCAGGCGTAGGGAAAAATGAATTCCATCAAATGCTGTACTCTTCCATACATCTTTGCAGGATACCAGGGCAGGTTCTGCTGCACGATGTCAAAGTTTGACCATTCCTCAAGGCGCTTCGGCGGCCTGAAGCCGAGAGCCTTGCTTTTCTCAAAAAGCGGGTTTCCTGGATAGGGGGTGTAGATGAAAAGCAGGATTTCAAAGTAGTCCTTTGTCGGATAGCATTTGTCAAGCAGGTCAAGTATTGCATCCAGTTCCTTTTCAGCAATGCGCATTTTTTCTTTCTCTTTTTTTGCATTCTTGTAGGCATCGAACGGCAGCCCAACCATGAGCGAGGGCGTAATCTCAATATTGTACCTCCTCGCCAGCTCAATCAGGCGCTGGGTGTCCTCAACAGTAACCATCTTGTTAATCAAATCCAGGCCTTCCTGCAGGCCTGATTCCGCTCCAACAAGGAGGTCTTTGCAGCCACTTTTCTTCATCAGCCGCCATGTTTCTTCAGGCAGATCCGCCAGCTGCTTTGTCCTGCCGTTCACCCTGCCCCAGTGAATACGCAGCTTTCTCTTTAATATCTCCCGCGATATCTCCTTTACCCTGTTCTTGTCAACGAAAAAGTTCTCGTCGATTATGAGAAATAGCTCAACGCCGTACCTTTTTGCAAGCGCCTCAATCTCCGTTCCCACTCTCTTTGACTTCAAGCCGAACCACCTTCTCCTGTAAACAAGGGGGTCGGCGCAGAAGGCGCAGTTGAATGGGCACCCCTGGCTTGACATATAGGAAAGGGCGCGCATTCCGTCAAGCTCAACTATGAAGTCCTCAACGTTTATCAGGTCAAATGGCATCCTTGGAAAGTTGTTTATGTCCTCAAAATCCCTTGGCTCGTTTTTCACTATTTTCCCGTCTCTGTCCTTGAAGTATATTCCTGGCAATCCGTGCAGCGACTTTCCGGCAGCAAGCCTTTCAACCAGCTCTTTCATTGTCCTCTCGCCCTGCCCTATCACAACAATGTCAGCATATTCGCTCTGCAGCGTCTGTTCAGGGAGAATCGAAGCGTGCCATCCGCCCCACACTATGGGCAAGCCAGGCCTTTTCCTCTTAACCTCCTTTATAGCATCTATCGCGCTTTTTATCTGGTAGCCTGTGAGGCTGCTTACAGCAAAGCACACCGCACCATCAAGGTGTTTCTTGACCCTCTCAATGTAATCGTATTTCGGCGTGGTAGCGAAAATCTTGACGTCAAAGCGCTTCCTGTCAATAAGCGAGGAAACGCCCAAGAGGGTTAGCGGAGCCCCGGGGCTTATGTTTCCCGGGCCTGGCTGGGGCAGCAGCATCACCACTTTCTTTTTTTCCTGTCCCTGCATGCTCTCACTTGAACTGTGCCTTTAAAGTTTTAAAATATGTTTGCTAGAGCAATCCTTACAACTAATCCAGCGGGTTTTTCTATGCACAGTTCTCTGCAAGAAAAAAGGGTTCTTGTAACAGGCGCAGGCGGCTTCATTGGCGGCTGGCTGTGCAAAAGGCTGGTTGAAGAGAAGGCAGAGGTAATTGGGCTTGTGCACAGGGGAACAGAAGGGCTGGCAGTCCATGGCATCAGTGAAAGCGTTGAAGCAGTGAAGTGCGACATAAACAATGCAGCAGAACTCAGCAGGGTTTTCAGCGGAAAGAAACCGGCACTGTGCTTCCACCTTGCAGCGGTTTCCTCTACGAGGGACGCTGCAAATGACCTTGCCGCAACATTCCAGACAAATGTAATCGCAACACTGAATGTTCTGGAGGCAGCAAAGCAGGCTGGAACAGCTGTGTGCTTTGCCTCAACAGTCAAGGTCTACGGTGGAAGAACGGAAAACGGTTTTAAGGAAGATGCGCCACAGCTTGGGAGCAACGCTTATGCAACCTCAAAGATATGCGGCGAGGAGGTCTGCAGGATGTACGCCGAAGAAAGGGGCATGGACATTGCGATTGCAAGGCCTAGCAACGTCTTCGGATGGGGAGACATGCGCTTTGAAAGGCTCGTTCCAGGGGCAATAAAAGCGGTTCTCAGTGGAGAAAAGCCAAGGGTCAAGGGAAAGGGTGAAAGCAGCTTTGACTGGGTTTTTGTTGGAGATGTTGCCGATGCCCTGGCTGCAATAGGCGAAAGGATGCTGCAAAGGAGGATGGTGGCAGAGCCCTTCAACATAGGCACAGGGCAGGCTGCCAGCGTAAGGGAGGTTGTTGAAAAAATCATCAGGCTCAGTGGAAGCAAGGCTGAAATGGAGTTTTTCGGAGAAGAAAAGCCTGCAAAGGAAATCCTCCTGATTGGGAAGGCAAAAAGGGAGCTGCAGTGGCAGCCCAAATACACACTGGGGAAGGCCTTGCAGGAAACAATTGACTGGTACAAAAAATACCTGAAATAGGGCAAAAAACTCGTTTCAGGATTGTACCAAAAGCCTCTTTATAAATTCATTAAACAATTTATTGAGAAGGCAGTCAGCTTTTTCGGGATTTTAATGGCAAAACTGCTTGTTACAGGCGGAAGCGGATTCATTGGCAGCAATTTCGTCAGGCAATACCTTGCTGCGCACCCAGGTGACAGCATCGTAAACCTTGACAAACTGACATACGCAGGCAGGAAAGAGAATCTGCGTGACATTGAGGGCAGCAGCAATTACTCCTTCATCCAGGGCGACATCTGCAATGCAGGCGATGTTGCAAACGCGATGAAGGGCTGCAATGCAGTAATAAACTTCGCAGCGGAAACCCACGTTGACAGGGCAATTGAGGAAAGCAGCGCCTTCCTGCAGACAAACTTTGTCGGCGTAAAGGTTCTGCTGGATGGGGCAAGGAAGCAGAACGTTGAGCGCTTTGTGCAGATTTCAAGCGACGAGGTTTACGGGCAGGTAGTGAAAGGCAGCAGCAGGGAAACCGATGCGCTGCAGCCGAGGAACCCTTACAGCGCTGCAAAGGCAGCAGGCGAATTGCTGGCAATGAGCTATTACAACACTTACAGGCTGCCTGTTGTTGTAACGCGGAGCAGCAACAATTATGGGCCATTCCAGTTCCCTGAAAAGGTGATTCCGCTTTTCATCACAAACCTGCTGCAGAACAAGAAAGTGCCATTGTACGGTGAAGGCAAGAACATCAGGGACTGGCTGTTTGTAAGGGACAACTGCGAAGCAATTGACTTGGTTCTGCGCAAGGGCAAGCCGGGAGAAACATACAATATTGGCGGTGGACACGAGATGCGGAACATTGAGCTGACGAAAGCAATCCTCAGGGAGCTCGGCAAGGGCGATGATATGATAGAGCGCGTTACAGACCGGCTTGGCCATGACCTGAGGTACAGCCTTGACTGCAGCAAGATTGAAAGACAGCTTGGCTGGAAGCCGAAAACAAGCTTTGAGAAAGGCTTGCACGAAACAGTTGAATGGTACAGGAACAACGAAAAGTGGTGGACGCCGCTGGTGAGGTGAGAAGATGAGACCAATTAGCTTTATTAAGAGACTTTTGAGGGATAATCTCGGAAAATTGGATGAGCTCAGGGAGTACCCTAAAAAATTTCTGTTAGTGGTTTTTGGTTTAGTGTTTATGGGATTAGGTATGTACTCTGCTGTAGATTGGTTCAATGCTTCCCCAGGACTTCTCCTTGATTCTGCTTATATTTTCACTGGTCTGGCGATTAGGTTTTTGCAAAAGTATGCTGGCATTTGTGTAATCGCCATGGCTCTTTGTTTAATATTTAGAAATGCTAGAAGGAGGTTGATTATTTGGCACTGCGTGGCGTAATTTTGGCTGGCGGCACTGGGAGCAGGCTGTCGCCCCTGACAAAGGTGGTGAATAAGCACCTGCTGCCTGTCTACGACAAGCCGATGATTTACTATCCGATTGAGGCGCTGAAGAGCGCTGGCGTGAAGGACATTCTCGTGATAACCGGAACGTACCATGCGGGAGAGATTTTTTCGCATCTTGGCTCGGGGAAGGACTTTGGCGTCAGGTTCACCTACAGGGTGCAGGATGAGGCAGGCGGAATCCCGAGCGCGATTGCACTGGCAGAAGACTTTGTCGGAAAAGACAACTTCGTTTCAATCAACGGAGACAACATTATTTTTGAATCCTTGAAGCCGTTTGCTGAAGAATTTGAAAAGAACAGCGAAGAAATGCAGATACTCTTGTACAGGGGCACAAAAGAAGAGGCACAGAAATCAGGAGTAGCGGTAACAGAGGGAAACAAGGTTGTTGAAGTCATTGAAAAGCCTAAGGAGCCCAAGAGCAGCAATATAATCGTTGGCATCTACTTCCTGAAGCCAAGCGTTTTCAATGTAATCAGGGAGCTTAAGCCGAGCGCAAGGGGCGAAACAGAGATAACAGAAGTGCAACGGCACTACCTGAAAAAAGGCAGCCTGAGAGCGGAATTCCTCAGGAAAAGGTGGCTTGACGCCGGCGATTTTGAGGACCTGATGCACGCAAACCTGGAAACACAGAGGCTTGCAAAAGAAGGGAAGAAGCAAAATGGATGAAAAGCGGATTAGCTCAATGGGCAGCGCGCTGAAAAGGCACGCGACCCACATCACATTAGATGATGATGGCTGGGCGCGGAAAAGGGCAAGGGAAGCCCTGCGCTTCGTGCAGGGAGAAAACTTGCGGGTGCTGAACGCCGGCTGCGGCCCCGGCTTTGACTCAGAGGAATTCAGGAAGGCAGGCCATTATGTTGTAGGAATTGACTTTGACAGCAAGGTTGTTGATTTTGCAGTAGAGAACGGCTTGCAGCAGGAGGGCAAGGTTGCTGACTTGAACAAAAGGCTTCCGTTCAGGGACAGCAGCTTTGACGTTGTGTTCTGCTCTGAAGTGGTTGAGCACCTGCCTGTGATAAGCGTTTTCCTGAGGGAATGCGGGAGGGTGTTGAAAAAAGGCGGCATGCTGCTGCTTACAACAGACAACCCTGCATACATCAAGCACAGGATAAGGCTGCTGTTCGGCAAGGCAGACTTCCTTGCATACGAGTCGCACGTTCACCTTTACACCCCTGCAAGAATGCGGCAACTGTTGGAAGAGCACGGCTTTGCAGTGCTCAGGATGAAAAACTTGGGGAACATTCCAATTGTATCCTTTGGCGATGTTTACCTTGCTGTTGCAAAAAAAGGGGGATGAGCGATGAGGATACTGGTGCTTAACCCGCCATTTTTTCCGAAATACTCCCGTTCCTCTAGGTCGCCTGCTGTCACAAAAGGTGGGACAATCTATTATCCACTCTGGCTGGCTTACGCAACAGGCGTTCTGGAAAAAGAAGGGCACAACTGCAGGCTGGTTGACGCACCTGCATCAGGAAAGGACCTGCAGGAAGTGAAAAGAATTGCCAGAAGATTCAAGCCGGAAATGCTTGTCTGCGACACAAGCACGCCCAGCATCTACAACGATGTGCAAGTGGTGGAGCAACTGAAGAAAGGGCAGGATTTTTTTGCAGCGCTTGTCGGGACGCACCCAAGCGCGCTGCCCTTGGAAACGCTGCAGTTGAGTGAAGCGATTGACGCAGTGGCAGTGCACGAATACGATTACACTGTCAGGGAGCTGGCAGAGAAAGTCGAAAGGAAAAAAACTGATTCAAAAAATCTGCGGAAAGTCAAGGGCATTGCATTCAGGGGCGATGTGAAAAGGAAGAAATTGGTTAGGAATCCTGACAGGCCCCTGATTCAAAACCTGGATGAGCTGCCGTTTGTGAGCCAAGTCTACAAGAGGCACTTAAACATCAAGGACTATTTTTACAGCGCGAATTTATATCCAGAGGTTACAATCGTGACAGGAAGGGGCTGCCCGTTCAAATGCAAGTTCTGCTACTGGACGCACGTTCTGAATACTCATGGCTATAGGACAAGGAGCGTTGGGAACGTGATGAGGGAATTTGAATTCATTGAGAGCAATTTCCCTGCCGCAAAGGAGGTTTTTCTGGAGGATGACACCTTCACTGCGCTGCCAAAAAGAGTGGAACAGTTCTGCGATGAAAAGGCAAAGGGGGGCATAAAAATTCCCTGGAGCTGCAACGCAAGGGCTGATGTTCCGCTGCAGACACTGCAGAAGATGAAGGCAGCGAACTGCAGGCTGCTGTGCGTCGGCTTTGAAAGCGGCAGCCAGCTTATCCTGAATAACGTCCGCAAGGGGACAACGCTGAATAGGATGCACCAGTTCATGCACGACACAAGGGATGCGGGAATTCTGGTGCACGGCTGCTTCATGGTAGGCAACCAAGGCGAAAGCGCTGAAACGGTTAGGAAAACGATTGAACTGGCGAAGCAGCTGAATCCCGATACAGCGCAGTTCTTCCCGATAATGGTTTACCCCGGGACAGCAACTTACAGTGAGTTCAAGCGCAGGGGCTGGCTTATTACAGAGGACTACAGCAAATGGCTGGATGAGAGAGGCTGGCACAACTGCATGGTGAGCATGCCTAGCTTGAGCAGCAGGGAAATGGTTGAGTGGTGCGACAGGGCAAGGAAGGAATTCTACCTGAGGCCTGGCTACATTGCAGGCAAGGCAGTGCAGGCTGTAACGCATCCAAGAGAAATCCCGAGAATCGCAAAGGCAGGCAAAACATTTTTCAGATACCTTTCTGCAAGGTGAGCTAAATGAGCGGTGACACTGGCGGCTTTGATGAAAGAGCGCAGGGAGCGCACCAGAAGATGCTCGGGCTTGTAGGCAAGAACAAGCGCATTCTGGAGGTCGGCTGCGGTAGTGGCTTTGTTTCCGAGAGGCTGCAGCGCAACGGCTGCGCTGTTACTGCAATTGAACTGGACAGAAAAAGCGCTGAGAGGGCAAAAAGGTTCTGCGAAAAAGTGCTTGTGAGGGATGTTGAAAAAATGGGTTTGGGCTTGAAGCCGAACAGCTTTGACGCAATCCTTTTCGGTGATGTTTTGGAGCATTTGCAGAATCCTGCAAAAGTGCTGGTTGGATTGAAGCGGTTTTTGCGCCCTTCCGGGAGAATCGTTGTGAGCATTCCGAACCTCGCGAACTGGAAGATAAGGCTCGGGCTGCTGTTCGGAAAGTTTGATTACGCTGATGAGGGAATCCTGGACAAAACGCACCTGCATTTTTTCACGAGGAAAACAGCAAGGGAATTGCTTGAGGGCTGCGGCTATGAGATTGTGCAAAGCGATTTCGTTCCAAGCTTCCCTTTTCCTTTTTTTAAGAGTGTTTTCGCAAGGCTCAACCCGAATGCGTTTGCATTCCAGTTTATTTTCGCAGCAAGGAAAAAGTGATGTGAAATGAAGGCAAGCGTCATTATCCCGGCTTACAATGCTGAAAGGACCATGAAGCAGTGCCTGCAGGCGCTGCAAAAGCAAACATTCAAGGACTTTGAGGCAATTGTTGTGGACGACGGAAGCACTGACAGGACGCCTGAAATTGCCAGAGGGAGCAGCGGCGTAAAGCTGCTGCAGCAGAAGCACGCAGGACCTGCAGTTGCAAGGAATCTCGGGGCGAGCAAGGCAAAGGGCGACATCCTTGTCTTCCTGGACAGCGACTGCGTTGCAAGCAAAAACTGGCTGCATGAAATGCTGCTGCCTTTTAATGAAAAGAGCGTTGTTGGAGTGCAGGGCGAATACGAGAACAGGCAGCAGCAGCTTGTTGCAAGGTTTACGCACCTTGAAATAGAGCAGAGGCACGAGAAGATGGCAAGGCAGCGCTTCATCGACTTCATGGGCAGCTACAGCGCAGCTTACAGGAAAAGCGTTTTCCGGCAGATGAAGGGCTTTGACACATCTTTTCCGATGGCAAGCGGCGAGGACACTGACCTGAGCTTCAGGATAAGCAAGGTAGGATACAAGATGGTTTTCAACCCGAAAGCAGTTGTTTTCCACTTCCATCCGGTTTCCCTTGGCAAGTACCTGAAGGTGAAGTTCTTCAGGGCATTCTGGAGAACAAGGGTTTACAGGAAGCACAAGGGAAAGATTCTAAGAGATGCTTACACAAGCCAGACCGTTAAAGTCCAGACAGGGCTTTTCTACCTGATAGGGCTGAGCCTGATTTCCATTGCAGCTGGATTCAGCGGCTTGTACTATGCATCAATTCTTTTCGTGCTGCTGTTGCTGACAACGCTGCCCTTCGCGCTCTGGGCTGCAAGAAGGGATTTGGGCGTTGCGCTTGCAGCACCGCTGCTGATTACTGCAAGGACAGTTGTGTTTGGCTTTGGATTGACGGCTGGAGCGATTAAGCAGGCGGTGGAAAATTTATGAGAATACTGCACGTCTTCCACCACTACAAGCCCTGCAGGGGCGGCATTGAGAGCGTCATACTTGAACTGAACAGGCAGCTGAGCAGGAAAGGGCACCAGTGCAGCGTCCTCTGCCTGAACAGCTGCCCCAGGGGCAGGGAAAAGCTGAAGGCAAGGGAAACGTTCAAGGAAGCAAGCGTTGAAAGGATTCCCTTCCTTGACCTGCACTGCTACAAGCTTGCGCCCTTCTCACTGGGCAAGCTGCGCGGCTTTGACGTCGTCCACGTGCACGGCTTAGGCTTCTTTTCTGATTACCTCGCACTGACAAAGCCATTGCACAGGAAGCGTTTGCTACTTTCAACGCATGGCGGAATCTTCCATACTAACAGGATTTCCCTCTTGAAGGGAATTTATTTCTCGGCGTGGTGCAGGCTGGTGCTGAAGGCATTCAGCAAAATTGTCGCGGTAAGCAGCCAAGATAAAGAGCTTTTCTCAAAAATCGCCGGAAAGAGGAAAATCGCTGTTATAGAGAATGGGATTGACTGGAAGGGGCTTTCGGGGCTGAAGAGAGAGGTGCAGCGTAACGCCTTCCTCTACTTTGGAAGGCTGAGCAGGAACAAGGGGCTGCGCGAGTTGATTGGCGCGTTTGCACTACTCTGCAGGGAAAAGAAAGACGCAAAGCTGCTGCTGGCAGGCCAGGACTTTGATACTTTGCTGCCGGCTTTGCGCCGGCAGGCAAGGCAGCTCGGCATTGAAAAAAACGTTTCCTTTCTTGGTGAAGTGAGTGACAATCAGCTGCAGCAGTTGCTGTCAAAGGCAGAGTTTTTTGTAAGCGCCTCGCAGTACGAGGGCTTTGGCATAGCCGCTGTTGAGGCAATGGCTGCAGGTCTTGTGCCAGTGCTGAGCAGGATTGACTCGTTTGAAAGGTTCGTAAGGCACGGCGAAAACGGGTTTCTTGTTGAGTTTTCTGACACGGAAAAAGCGGCAGAACAGCTGAAGGTAGCGGCAGGGCTCAGGAACAGTGAAAGGAAGCGCTTGGGCAAGAACGCGAAACGCTTTGCTGCGGCTTTTGACTGGGGGAAAAAGGTAGAGGAATACCTCGCTGCTTACAGGGGCGTGGCAAAATGAAGCACATCGCAGTTGTCCTCGGGACAAGGCCTGAGATAATCAAGCTTGCGGAGATAATGCGGCTGCTGAAAAAAGAAAAAAGCGTAAAGACAAGCATCATTTTCACGGGGCAGCACTACGATTACACGCTTTTCAGGATTTTCATGCAGCAGCTGCAGCTGCCAAGGATGGATGTAAACCTTGGGGTCAGCGGTGGAACAAATGCAGGGCAGGTTGCGTCAATGCTGCAGAAGCTGGCAAGCTTTCTTTCAAGGCATGATGTTGATATTGTTGTTGCTCAGGGCGACACCAACAGCGTTGCGGCTGCAGCGCTTGCAGCGTTTTACTGCGGGAAAAAATTTGCCCATGTTGAGGCAGGCCTGAGAAGCCATGACTGGAGAATGCCGGAAGAAGCGAACAGGATTGTTGCAGACTCGCTTTCGCACTATGCGTTCGCGCCGACAAGGACTGCTGTGCGAAACCTCAGGAAAGGTGCCTGCAGAAAAGAGGCAATCCGGCTTACGGGAAACACAATCGTTGAGGCAGTGCAGCAGAATCTTAGGAAAGCGAAAAAATCAAGAATCCTGCAGTCGCTTGGCTTGCAGCCAGAGCGATATGCCTTGCTCACAGGGCACAGGCAGGAGTACGTTGACAGCAAGAAAAACTTGGTTGAACTGCTGCAGGCGGCGGATAAAATAAATTTGCTGGTAGTTTTTCCAATCCACCCGAGGACAGTGAAGAACCTGAAAAGGTTTGGCTTGTGGAAAAAGGCACACAGGATCAAAAACCTGCGCCTGGTTGAGCCGCTCGGCTACTTTGATTTCCTGCAGCTTGCATGCAACAGCATGTTTTTGCTTTCAGACAGCGGCGGCATCCAGGAGGAGGCAAGCATTTACAAGAAATACGTTATTGTGCTGAGGGATTTCACTGAAAGGCCTGAGATACTTGGCAAGTTCGGCCGCCTTGCAGGATACGACAAGAAAAAGATTGTCAGGATAGCCAACAGAGTGATAAGGGACTACACTAAAACAAAGAAAAGGCTGAAAAGGCTAGCTTGCCCTTTCGGCGATGGCAAGGCAAGCAAAAGGATAGTGAAGATTTTGCTTAAAAAGAGCAAAGATGTTGCTTAAGGCGTGAAAGACTATGGAAATGAAAGCACTGAAGGAATTCAACGGCTACAAGGGCGTTTTCGCTTTCAGGATAGACCTGGACTTTTTCCATCCAGGGCATGTAATGAATACTCTGAGGGTTGCAGAAAAGCACGGCATCAAAACGAGTTGGTTCATTAACATGCACACTGGGCAGTACCACGGAAAGGAAATAAAGAGGATTGCGGAAACGCAGGACGTGCAAAACCACGGCTTTCTGCACGAGCAATTCAAGAGCGAGGGAAAAGCGCTTGAAAGCATCAAAAAAGCCGATGAACTGCTGCAGAAGATTGGAGTAAAGTCTATGGGCTTTGCGGCTCCCTTTGGAAAGTGGGGCCCTTACGTTGGAGCAGCATTGCAAAAAACAGGTTACAGCTACAGCAGCGAGTTCCGGGAAGGCAAAAACATCCTCCCGTTCTATCCAACAGTGAATGGGAAAAAGTCGAAGGTGCTGCAGGTTCCAGTCCATCCAATCTGCCTGGGGGAATTGCTTGAGAACTGCTATAGCCCAAAAGAGGCAGTGGAATATTTTGGCAAGGTAATTGATTTGTTCTACCGCAAGCAGATTCCTATCTTCCTCTACGGGCACCCTACTGGCAGGCTCGGGAAGAATCTTGAGGTGCTTGACAGAATTTTCAGCAAGGCAAAAGAGCTTGACGATGTGTGGTTCACAACGCTGACTGAGTATGCACTGTTTTGGAAGAGAAAAAGGTTTAAGGCAAAAGGGATGGGTTGGAGCAACCACGCTGTTTTCTTTGAAAACAGGTGCTCAACTGCAAGGAAAGCTGCAATGGTTTACAGAGGCTTGCTGCTCGGCGTTGAGAAGCGAAAGATAGCAAGGAGGCACCACAGATGAGCTGGAAAAAGGGGGCTGCTTCAGCCGTTGCTGAGGCACCACAGATGATGCCAGGGAGTAAGGGCCTTGTTTCAATCGTTATCCTGAACTGGAACGGAAAAAAGGATTTGCAGAGGTGCATCCCAGCGCTTTGGAAAAACACGCTTTACAAGAAATTTGAAGTAATTGTTGTAGACAACGGCAGCACTGACGGGAGCATTGAACTAATGCAGGAAATGAAAAGCAAGGGAAAAGTGCACACTATTGTTTTGAACAACAAGAACCTTGGGTTTGCGGGTGGCAACAACAAAGGCATAGGGCAGGCAAAAGGCGAATACGTTTTCTTGCTGAACAATGACACTGCTGTGACAAGAGGGTGGCTTGAACCGCTTGTAAAAATTGCAAGGGAAAGACGCAATGTTGGAATCATTGGTCCGTGGTTTCCGAATGCAGAAAACCAGGACACGATTTTTGGCCCTGGCTTCATTGACAATGCGGGCAGATCAAGAAACACTTTCAAGAGAGGGGACTGTGAGGGGGAAATCGTTTCAGGCGGCGCCTTCTTTGTGAAAAGGGAGGTGATTGAAAGGATTGGATTACTGGATGAGAAATTCTTCCCGATATATTTCGAGGAAAGCGACTACTGTGCGAGGGCAAGAAAGGCTGGCTTCAGGGTCTGGTTCACTGCGAAAAGCAAAATAATTCACTTCGAGTCAGCTGCTACAGCCAAACAGCCAAGCAAGTGGATGTTTATTGCTTTGAACAAGAACAGGGGCAGGTTTATGCTGATTCATTTCCCGAAAAAGCGTCTGCTGAAAGCGTTCTTCTGGGAAACTTTAAGGATTGTCAAGAGCGCTTTCAGCAGGCCCTTCATTTGGCTGCTGCAGTCCTACTGGCAGAACATAAAGAATTTGCCTGAGATTCTTGCAAAACGGCGCTTGTACAACAGCGAAGAGTTTGGGAAAAAGCGGGAAGGAAAAGCAAGCACTGCTCAGAGGATAGCAGAAGAGGAATGGAATGAAATTGCACTGGGCAATGACAACTTTTTCCTGTCTCTTGGCTGGGTTACGCCCTGGCTGGCGAGGGCAGAGGAGCAGGGGGCACAACCATTCATCGTTGAGGCAAGGGAGCAGGGAAAGCTTGTTGGAATCGCACCACTGGTGCTGAAGGGGAGAAGCCTTGAGTTTTTGGGTCAGCAGTATTCCTGCCATCTGGATTTCCTGGCAGAGAAGGGAAAGGAGAAGGCTGCCGCTGAAAAGATTATCGGGCAGGTTTTTGAAAACGCAGGAAAATGGAATAGGGTGTCTTTCCAGCACTTGGTTGCCAGGCCTGCTTTTCTCTCTCCCTTGGAGAAAAAGTGCAGACAGTATGGGTTTGTGTTGCAACAGGAGCAGGGAGATTCTGCCTCGGTTGTTGAACTGCCTGCTTCACTTACTCAGTACTTTGCCGGGCTGAAGAAAAAGAAAAGGAAGAACCTGAGGAACGATTTGAGCAGGCTGTCAAGGGAATTCAAGGTGCAAACAGAAGTTATTGCAGATGCAACAGAACTGCCCTCGGCTTGGCGCAACTTCTTGCAGCTTCACTTTGAGAACATGCAGAGGAAGCAGAGCAGGAGCATTCTGGAACAACAATGGTTCCAGAAGATTTATTACGCTGCCTGCGAGAGCGCTGCAAGGGAAGGAAAGTTGCGCTTTGTAAACCTAAAACTGAACGGCAGGCTTGCAGGAAGCCTTCTTGCCATAATGCACAGGCAATGGTTCGGCGTGCTGAACATTGGGACGAGCAAGGATTATGATGCCAGGCAGAGCCTTGGCACAGTGCTCTTCCTGAAAGCGATTGAGTACTGCTGCGATAACGGTATTCGCTTCTTTGACTTGCTTCTAGGCGGCCCAGAATACAAGGCAAGGTTTGGCGCAGTGCAGCGCTCAGGGCTTGTTGTCAGGGTTTTCAAGTCAGGGCAGGCCGCTGCTGCAGATGAACTCAAAAGGTTCGCGAAAAAAAGCGCAAAGAGGGCGGTGGGAAGGTAATGCGCAAGCTGAAAATACTTTTCAACACTTCGCAAGGTTCTTTCAGCGATGCAGGCGGCGGCGAAGTGCAATTGCTTGCAACAAAAAAAGAGCTGGAAAAAAGAGGGCACAGCGTAAAGATTCTGGAAAAGGAAAATTACAGCGTTGACTTCTGGGGCTTTGACGTTTTCCACAACTTCAACATCCACAGGGACAACAGCAAATGGGTTGCCAAGGCAAAGCAGGCTGGCTTGCCTGTTGCAATAAGCACAATCTACTGGCCTTCGCTGCACAGCACGCTGTTCTGGCAGCCTGGAACAGGAAGAAAGGCAAAGGCGCTTGCTGTGGAGCTTGTTAACAAAATGGATTTTCTCGGCTTGAGCGCTGTAGGCAGGATGCTGAGAAAGGCAGACGCGCTTTTGCCGAACAGCAATGCTGAAGCAGCTGTGCTTGAGAAGCATTTCAGGGTTGCAAGGCGCAAGATTCACGTTGTGCCAAACGGTGTTGAGCGCAGGTTCAAGAATGCCAAGCCGGACTTGTTTGAAAAAAAGTTTGGGTTGCGCGACTTTGTTTTGTACGTTGGCAGGATTGAGGAAAGGAAAAATGTTCTGGGTTTAATCAGGGCAGCGAAAAGGCTTGGCTGCGAGCTGGTTTTGATTGGAAGCGCAAAGAAGGGCAGCGAAGGCTATTCCCAAAAGTGCAAAGCCGAGGCTGGCAAGAATGTTGTTTTCCTTCAACCAGTGCCCCACGAAAGCGAACTGCTTGCCTCTGCTTACGCTGCATGCAAGGTCTTCTGCCTGCCGAGCTGGTATGAAACACCTGGCCTAGCAGCGCTTGAAGCAGCGTTGGCAGGGGCAAACATTGTTGTTACAAGCGAAGGCTGCACCAGGGAGTATTTTGAAGATTTTGTTTCGTATGTTAACCCTGCAAGCGTTAGGGGTATAGGGGAAAAGATTGCAATTGAGCTGCGCAAGCCACGAAGCAAGGCGTTGAGCAGGCACGTTGAACTCAATTTTTTGTGGGAAAATGCTGCAATTGAAACAGAGTTAGCCTATGGGGGGATTTTGAGGTAAGAACAGGGCGTGGTGGAAAAATGGCAAAATGCTTGGCTGTTGTGACAGATGAGAAGGAGCTGCTTGCAGCAAAACAGTACGCTGCACGCAACCTTGGGAAAAAAGATGAGCTGCTGGTGCTGTGCGTTTGGTTTTGGCCTGAAGATAAAACGCGCTTGGAAAACGTTGTTGTAAAGAACGCAGCAGAATTGCTGACAAAAAAAGACTTTGAGGAAATAGACCAAAAAGCTGGCTTTTTTGCAATGAACTGGTACAGGTTTGACAGGCGCTTTGCTGAGCAGGTAACATTTAAGGGCATAAACCTGGGAGTAGTGAACGAAAGTGATTTCTACCAGTTTTTTGAAAGGCTTTTCCTGCCGCTTATGGCTGTCTTAAAAGCGCTTGAAAGAGCGCGTTACCGCAGTATAGTTGTCAACAGGAACTCGCTAGCTGGAATGGCTGCTGTTGCTGTTGCAGAGGCAAAGAGTCTTGAAAACATGGTGTCTCTGCAATCGCCTGCTGAAAAGGTTTACGCAAGGCTGCCGAACCTTAACAGGAAAAAGCTGAAGGAAGTAAAACAGAAGCTGCCTGAACTCTGCAAAAGGTTGTTTGAAAAGACACATGAGAAGGGCAAAAAAACGGTTTTCATAAGAGGTAGGGGCTATCTGGGGGAGCTGAAAGAACAGCTGCAGAAAGACTCCTCGCTGCATGTTGTTTCATTGGATGAATTCCTGCTGAAAAAACTGCTGAACCCGCTAACTGTTTGCAGGTATCTTTCAACAAGGCTGGCGATGAGGAAAAGGCTGCAGCACATATTTGACAATTACATGTCAAGCCCTGCCCTCACTGAAAAATTCGTTTTTGATGGAATAAACTTCAGCAAAGCGCTTAAGCCGCAGATAGACACTGTAGTGGCAAGGCACTGGCCTGAATTCGTTTTCTTGATTGGCATGCTGTCAGAGTTGTTTGAGTCGGCAAAGCCAGACGCCTTGGTGGTGTGGGAGGACACTGTCGCATTTGAGAGGATTTGCACCCTGCTTGCAAAGCAAACTCATACAAGCAGCCTTGTTATGCAGCACGGTCAGTTCATTTCAATGTCAGAAGGCAATTGGATTAGGGGCTATGCTCCGCTGACAGCAGACAAGATGGCTGTATGGGGGGAGATGTTCAAGGAAATTCTTGCAGAGCACGGCGTTCCTGCCAACAGGCTTGTTGTCACAGGCGTGCCCAGGTTGGATGTGCTGCGCAAAAAAGAGTTTGACGCCAAAGCATTCAAGCGAAAGGTCGGCATTGGGGCAGAGAAAAAAATTGTAGGGCTCGCCTGTTCATCGGCTTTTGACAGGAATGAGTTTAAAACTCTAGTGGAAGAGCTTCCCGGGATTCTGGAAAGATTTCCGTTGACAAGGCTTGCTGTCCTAGGGCAAGGCAAGCTGGCTGTCCCAGGAGCAGTATCGCTGCAGGACGTTGATTTATACGAATTGCTGAACGCTTGCGATGTGCTAATAACACACTCCCCTACAATCGTTCTTGAGGCAACAATCAGAGGAAAGCCAGTGATTGCTTTTGGTAAGGCAGTGGCAGGTAGGGCATACGCAATCAGCAGTGTTTTGAGAGCAAGGAATGCAAAAGAGCTTGAAGAAACACTGGGCAAAGCGCTGAACGAGAGAAAGGGCAAAGCATTGGAAAAAAGCATACAAAAATTCGTTTACGCTGCCGTATTCAAGCAGGACGGCAAGGCGCTCAAAAGGATTGCTGCCCTGGTCAAGTCAATGGCTGGCAGAAAATTCTTCTTGGGCATTATTCCTGCAAGAAGCGGCTCAAAGAGGCTCAAGGAAAAGAATGTCAGAGAACTCTGCGGGAAGCCGTTGGTTGCGCACACAATCGAGGGGGCGCTTAAGGCAAAGGCGCTTGATGCAGCAGTAGTTTCCACCGACAGCAGGAGAATTGCTGGAATATGCAGAAGGTTTGGTGCAAGCATTCCATTCATGAGGCCAAAGCAGCTCGCAGGCGATAACAGCAGCACTTTTGACGCAGCAAGGCATGCCGTAAGGCGGTTTGAATCCTTAAGTGGCAAAAGGGTTGACTGCGTTGTATTGCTGCAGCCCACTTCCCCCTTGAGGAAAGCAGAGCACGTTGACAAGGCGATTGATTTGTTCCTTGCAAGTGGGGCAAACAGCCTGTTCTCTGTAACCAAGCCGTCAAAGGATTCAAAGCACTTGGTTTACTTGGAAAAGGGCAAGATGCACTTTGCAAAGGGCAAAAGCAAGAAAGGCAGGCAGCTGTTTGCGTTGAACGGCGCTGTTTTCATCCACGACAGGAATACATTATTCTCAGGCGGAGCCTACCCAATTGGAAAGAAAACAGTTCTGTTCAAGATGCCGCTGCGCTATTCAGTTGACATTGACACAGCTGAAGAGCTTGCAAAAGCTGAAACGATTTTGGGAGAGGAAGACAAATGCTGAAAATTCGTTTATTGCACCAAAACCGCTTTATAAGCATGGAATTAAACAATTTATGGGACAAAAAGGGCTTTTTCGGGTGTTTTAATGCGTTTTAGCAATTCCTTTTTGGAAGTGTACAGGTCAGGGCAGTACATGCATCCCTACAGTTACAAGCTGAGGGATTTCCCCTTTTTAGTGGATATAGAGCCCACAAACTGCTGCAACCTTGACTGCCTGATGTGCTGGAGGCAGATTATGAAAAGGAAGGTTGGGAAAATGCGCTTTAGTGTGTTCAAAAGGATTGCTGACGAGGCTGCAGAAGAAGATTGCAGGGGGGTGCGCTTTATGAGATTTGGAGAACCGCTTCTCAACGAGCGCATTTTTGATATGGTTTCCTATGCAAACAGCAAAGGGCTGCTGACCCACATTACAACCAACGGCTTGCTGTTCAACGAGCAGAAAATCCAGCAGCTATTTGATGCAGGGCTTGACACAATCATTTTCTCTTTTCAGGGGACAACAAAGCAGGAATACGAGTTTATGAG